>CANQGT010000004.1 GCA_947623505.1 uncultured Clostridia bacterium
ATCGGCGTTCTTATTTTTACTAAAGCGCTCTATTTTCCCCCGGTAGAACCGGGGGTTTTCATGCTTATAGCCAAACAGTAAAATAAGCGGTATGCCATAGGCATACCGCTTAAATTATGCGTTTTTATTCAAATTTACCGCTGAAATTAGGCTCAAATATCGGCAGACCGAAGGTTTTAACGGCTCCCTTTACAAATTCCTCGGTGCTCTTATGCTTTATCGGATTGCCCGTAAAGGTCATATTGTAAATAGCAAGCTCCTGGAATGTGGGGGTCATTTCGTTTATTACCCTGACAGAGCCGTTGTCTTTAAAAATAAATGTGAATTTTCTGACATGGGCGGTCTCGACAGGTCTTATCCAAACCTTGAGACTGCCGTCCGGCTGCCACGCCGCCTTTGAGCAGGCGTGATAATGAAGATCGGCAAGCTTCATTTCGCTCGTTTTATACTCCCCGTCCATACCGACTTCTATCGTGTTGACATCGTTCTTTTCTCTCCAGGTGAATTTCATTCCGTCGTCGTTGAAATCAAATTTGATCTCGCTTATCTTGCCCGGTTTGTTAAAGAGCATCTGCTGAACGGAAATTGAGATGACCGAGGTGTTGGAATTCGTTCTGCACTTTATTTTTCTGCCGCTTATCTTCTTTTCGGCTTCGCGGTTTCTCGGCGCCGCCGGCAGATCCTCCACATGGCAGTTTTCTATAGCCTCAAGAAGCGCGGCGTTCTCCGCCTCGTTTTCTTCAAGGGGCTCGTTGCCGAAGCATTTGGGAAAATGCTTCCAAAATACTTTCATTATCTTATAATCCTCGGATTCGCCCGAATTCAGGACAACAAGAGCGTCGTAATCGGGGAACATAAGGCATCGCTGACCGTGCAGACCGTCCGCGCGGTAACTGTTTTCAACGCTGTTGCGCCAGAACTGATAGCCGTAGCCGCACATATAATCGATATATCCCGCTTTGACCGAATCCGTATGCTTCGCGGTGGCCTCGCGCACCCATTCCTCGGGGACGAGCTGTGTGCCGTCTATCCACTTCCCGCCGTGTATGTAAGGCAGGAAGAATTTTGCCAAGTCCTCAGACTTCATATAAAGCCCCCAGCCAGCGGCGTTGTTGCCCTTGCCGTCGGCCTCCCAGAAAGGCTTTTCTATCCCGAGGGGCTCGAACATACGCGGATAGAGGTAATCGAGCATACTCATACCCGTTACCTTTGAGATTATTGCCGAAAGCATAAAGGTGTTTTCGGATATGTAGTTGAATTTTGTGTCCGGAGCGGAAATAAAGCCCGCGTCAAAATAACTCTTTATCCAATCCCTGTTTCCCTTTTCATCGGCAACGGTGATAAACTTATCGGAGCGCATCGTAAGCAGCATTCTTATTGTGAGCTTCTGGTTTTTCGGCTTTTTCGCGGATTCGTATTCCGGAAAGAAATCGGCCACCTTATCGTCAAGCGAAATAAGACCCTCGCTTATCGCGAAGCCGACCGCCGTGGACGTTACCGATTTGCTCATCGAATAAAGCACGTGGGGATATTCCGCCGCGTACGGCTTCCAAAATCCCTGCGCGCACACTTTATCGTGCCTTACGACGGTAAAGCTCTGAAGGCCGAGCTTTTTTTCATTTATCTCGTCAATAAAAGCCTTAATGGCGCCGCTTCTTACTCCAACGGATTCCGGCGTAACGTGCCGAAGCTCCGTCATCTGCAACTTTTCCATAAATTTTCTCCCTTCATTATTCTTTAATATAATTTTAAACCTAAACACGCCTTTTTTCAACATAAAAGTGAAATTTGCCTTAAATCCCGCGCCGCGGAGCTTTTCCGAAAAATCTTGCGCTAATTTTTAAACCGAAAGTATTGACAATTATTTGTTTTATGGTAAAATATTTTCGTTGAGAGGGAGTTTAGCTCAGCTGGGAGAGCATCTGCCCTACAAGCAGAGGGTCACAGGTTCGAGCCCTGTAACTCCCACCACATCATCGCCGCAAGTTTATTCCGCTTGCGGCGGTTTTTTTGCCCGTTTTTTCGAAAAGGCTCGTAAGATAATTATTGACTTATAAAGCCCAAACGGATATAATAACTTATATGCGGATATAGTTCATTGGTAGAATATCAGCTTCCCAAGCTGAGGAGGCGGGTTCGATTCCCGTTATCCGCTCCATTGATAAATCGTTCGTGCTTTTTAATGCCGAACTTAGCGCACAATCAATCCGTCAGGGTTGATTTTTTGCTTTTACGACTTATAATATATACGCCGAGAGTTAATAATTATTTCGATGATAAATAAAAGAAAGGGGCATATTTTATGTGCACTGCCGTTTCGCTAAACACCGCCGATCACTATTTCGGCAGAAATTTCGATCTTGAATATTCATATAAGGAAACCGTAACGATAACGCCGAGAAATTTTCCGCTTATATTCAGAAAAGAAAAGATCGTAAAAAGCCACTACGCTATGATAGGTATGGCATATGTGGCGGATAATTATCCGCTTTATTACGACGCGGTGAATGAAAAGGGGCTGTCAATGGCGGGGCTCAATTTCCCCGGCAGCGCCGAATATTTTGAAGAAAAGGCCGGAAAATCAAACATCGCTCCGTTTGAATTTATCCCGTGGATACTTTCGCAGTGCGCCGATTTGGACGAGGCAAAGGGACTGCTTGAAAACATTTCGATCGCAAATATGGATTTCAGCAAAGAGCTTCCGTCAACCCCGCTTCACTGGATGATAAGCGACAGAAACGCCTCCGTTACCGTTGAGTCAACAGAGAGAGGTCTCGAAATTTACGACAATCCCATAGGGGTGCTTACAAACAACCCGCCATTTGATATTCAGCTTTACAATTTAAACAATTATATGGCTCTTTCCGTTGAGCCGCCGGAAAATAATTTTTCAAAAAAAACGGATTTCAAAATTTACAGCCGCGGTATGGGCGCTATCGGTCTGCCGGGGGATCTTTCGTCTCAATCTCGTTTTGTTAAAGCGGCGTTTACAAAATTAAATTCCGTATGCGGCGATACCGAAAACGAAAGCGTGAGCCAGTTTTTCCATATTTTGGATTCGGTTGAGCAGCAGCGCGGCTGTGTTCGCCTTGGGGATAAATACGAGATAACGATATACGCCTCCTGCTGCAACACGGATAAGGGAATCTACTACTATAAAACATACGAAAACAGCGCAATTACCGGCGTTGATATGCGCAAAACAAATCTCGACGAAAAAGAGCTTGTAAGCTATGACCTTTTAAAAGAGCCGAGGATATTGATTCAAAACTGATATGTTTTTCTTGCCAAAAACGGGAGCGTATGATAAATTATTATTGACGAAATACTTTTAACCGGGAGGAAAATTATGAATATAGATTCGATTTGCGTTCAGGGCGGCTACGAGCCGAAAAACGGCGAGCCGAGAGTTATCCCCATAGTGCAGAGCACAACTTACAAATACGATTCGAGCGAGGAAATGGGCGATCTTTTCGACCTTAAAAAATCGGGATATTTCTATTCGCGGCTGCAAAATCCAACCTGCGATTACGCCGCGCAGAAAATAGCGATGCTTGAGGGCGGAGTTGCCGGAATGCTGACCTCCTCGGGTCAGGCGGCGAATTTTTACGCTGTTTTCAATATCGCGCAAAGCGGCGACCATATCGTTTCATCTTCAGCTATCTACGGCGGAACATTCAATCTTTTCAACGTCACCATGAGAAAGCTGGGAATAGACTTCACCTTTGTAAGCCCACACGCGAGCGAGGAGGAAATTCAGGCGGCAGTAAAGCCCAACACAAAGGCAATATTCGGCGAAACTATCTCAAATCCGAGCCTTGATATACTCGATATTGAGAAATTCGCAAAGGTTGCCCACGCGAACGGCGTTCCGCTTATCATTGACAACACATTTGCCACCCCGATAAACTGCCGTCCGTTTGAATACGGCTGTGATATAGTTACGCATTCAACAACAAAATATATGGAGGGCCACGCCTCCACAATCGGCGGAGCGATAGTTGATTCCGGCAATTTCGACTGGACACGGAACGGTAAATTCCCCGGCCTCACCACACCCGACGAGAGCTACCACGGCATAACATATACCGAGGCTTTCGGCAAGGGAGCTTACATAACCAAGGCAACCGTTCAGCTTATGCGCGATCTCGGATCGATACAGTCGCCGCAAAACGCCTTTTTGCTAAACGTGGGGCTTGAAACACTGCACCTGAGAGTGGCAAGGCACTGCGAAAACGCGAAAAAAGTGGCGGAGTATCTTAAAACCCATGAAAAAATAAGCTGGGTAAACTGCGCCATGCTGCCCGACGACAAGCAGTATCCCCTCGCGCAAAAATATATGAAAAAAGGCACCTGCGGCGTAGTATCATTCGGAATAAAGGGCGGCAGGCAGGCCGCCACCGTATTTATGGATTCGCTTAAACTCGCGGCTATCGTTACCCATGTGGCGGACGCGCGCACCTGCTGCCTGCACCCCGCATCTACCACCCACCGCCAGCTTACGGACGAACAGCTTGAGGAATGCGGCGTAAGCCCCGACCTCGTGAGATTCAGCGTGGGTATAGAGGACGCGGACGATATTATAGCCGATATCAGGCAGGCGCTTGATAAAATCTGACGCAAAATATTATAAAGGCTTGCACCCGATAGAGAAAACCGCGGTGTAAGCCTCTATTCTTCGGAATATAAAAACGAAATACGCCCTTTGCGCATCGAGTTGCGACAAGGGCGTTTTGTTTTACTTTTTTGCCTTTACGAGCAGAAAAGTCGGTTTGATTTGCTCCTTAATTAAAATATTCGGAATTATTTTAACCGCACTTTCTTTTGGAATAGGCTCGCTCACCGTGTCAATTATAAATCCCGCAGCCGGCTGTTCCAACTGAATATTATAATTCGCGTCGTTTGCGCGAAGCTTTTGATATCCGCTGAAAACAGTATCGTTATCAAAAATGTTTTGCTCGTCCATAATTACCGTTCCTAATCTATATAAATTTCGTTTCTCACAATTTCGGCTCTTCTTATGCAGAAGAGCCGAAAATTTTGTAATATAAGCGAATTTTAGAGAATGTTTAAGTCTATATCGGGTGTTTTATTTTATCAGCGTCTGTAAGCACGTTTTCTGTTTTTAACAACAAGATAAACGACGGCGGCAACACTTGCCGTAAGCAGAGCGCCAAGCCAGAAAACAAGGAATATATCCTCACCGGTGGGCGGTGAAACGGTGCTTCCCGGGCGTGTATTTTCAGCCGCGGGCGCTTTTTCCTTTGCGCCGCAGACCGTGCAAACGCCGTTTTCATACGTGTGTTCGCCGTAGCCGTCTGTTTCGCCGCAGGCGCATTCGCGGAAATGATGATCGCCGTCAACCTGCCATTCGCCGTAGCTGTGTTTATGAGTCTCGGTGAGCTTTTCAACGGTTTGACCGGCGGAAATAAGCTCGCCGCAGCCAAGGCAGTAAACGTCGCCCGTGTAGCCCTCTTCGTCAAAAGTGGCTTCCTTTTTGCCGCGCACCTCGGTGCCGCCCGTGTGGTTTGACGCGTCTTTCGGCAAATATTCGTATCCGCACACATCGCATATGCCGCCGCTTACGCACGTTGCGTTTCCGCCCTCGTGCGGCACGCTTTCGCTTACGGCGCGGCAATTCGGATTTACGCAGGCGAATACGTGCCCGTCAGACGTTGCCTCGGCGTCGCCGGAGAAATCGTGGCTCATCGCCTGATTTACGACCTTGCCGCAGATTTCGCAAACGTCGGCGGTGGTGCAGTCGTAATCCTCGGTAAAGGTATGCTCGCCCGTGGCGGGTATCTCTTGTGTAAACGTTCTGCCGCAGACCGTACACTTGTAAACGGTATATCCCGCTTCGCCGCAGGTGGCCGGTTTTTCGCTGTCCTGCTCGTAAATATGCTCGTGCGGCTCATAATCGGAAACAACATTCGGAACGGCCGACGTTATTCCCTGCTCCTCTTCCTCCTGCTTTAACTGTGCGGGCACAAAAGATACGTTGAGAACGTCGTTAAGCCCCGCAAGATCACTGTAGTTTACGGTAAATTCATTGTTTTCCACCGGAATCGAAAGTCCTCCGACCGAAACAACATCAACGGTGTAGCCTTCCTTCGGCTGAACGGTAAAGGTATAATTCTCACCCGCCTTTACGGGAATAAATCCGTTTGCGCCCACGGCATCCTTGCCGTTATAAATGACCTTTCCGTTTCCGTCCGTGTTTACAACTATATTGTTGCTCTTTTCAAGCTCGTCGGCATCCACCTTTGAAGCGTCGAAAGCAACAAGCTCAAACGGGGAGAACGAGCTACAGAGTATAACAAGCCCGTATGGCGTAACGGCTACCGGTATCTCCTCAACCGAAACTATATCGTCGCCGTATTTGTGGCCCTGCTTATCTTCGTTTCCGCAGGGGTGATTTGCGGAGCAGCGGGTGAAGTGATACGCCTTGAAAACAACGGTGTTGTTCGCGGCGTCCTCGGCGTCATATCCCTTGGGGAAGCCCACCTGAAGACGAATGGACTCGCCCTCCATGGCAACCGTCATTTTGCAAAGACGGGTAAAGTTTATCTCATACATCGAGCTGCTCTTTACTGCGCTCTCGTCGATATCGGTAAATTCATCGAACGCGTCGGTGACCTCCCGATACTTTTCGCGGCTCATTCCGTCCTCGGTGCCTATCTCCTCAACAACAAGCATAAGCTTTCCGTTCATATCGTCTATCTTCATCTGCTTCTGAAGCTCGTCGAGGCTTTCTTTTGAGCCGTCAACGCCCTCAACGGACATCTTGCTTAAATCAAGGTCGTTGGGATTGTCAAGCAGCGAGGGACGCCCCCAAAGCGCCCAATCTATGCCCTGGCTTCTGTAAGCATACGGGCACATTGCGGTGGACATTACATAGCTGAAATGATTGGCGAATCGGTTTGAACGGCTGCCGACAAGCCCCGTAAGCTCAAAATCGTAGAGAGTCGTGTCGTCGGACCAGTTAGTGCTTGCCCTGTAATCAAATTCAACGCCGTAAATGTAGCAGTCTTCGGGGCTGTGAACGTGGTTAGGATCGTCATTGTCGCATTTGTAGAGCCAAGTTATCTCATCGCCGTCAACGAAATTATCGCAGTCGGTATCGAAATTGACTTCGCCTACAAGCTCGTATTCAACCGTCTCGCCGTCTCTGTCCTGCTGATAGCAGGTGTATTTTACGCCTACATTCTGATTGGCGGCGTTTTTCATATCCTCCGTTTCGGGAGCGCCGGAGCCTGCCATTGAAATTGCCGCCGGTGCGTCTTCCCCCTGAACGGCGGGATGATAGAGCCTGTCGTCAAACTCTATATGCATACGGTAGGTCTGCCCCGTGTTGTTTGTCTGCGTGGGATCGGGATACTGCTTGCTCACATAAGGAGCGGCCTCGTAAGATGAGTTCATATTGTAAAGCAGACCGGTCTGAGCGATTATATCGGAGCCGTCGCCGTGATACCAGCCCGTTTCGGGATCCTGCGAAAGGCCGTTTGAAGCCGGCGGATTGTACCACGTTTCAATGCCGTCCGGCCTGCGGGTAGTAAGCGCGAACTCAACGTATTCGCAGGTCGCGGTGTACATTTTCAGATAATCGTCCGTATCATAGAAAAATCCGTTTGAGCCGCCCATTTCAAGAATGGCAAGCGACGCGGCGGCATAATACCAGTCCTCCATATAATGCGAGGTGCCGTCCGGATGCTCGTCATACATCTTGAGTATAAGATAAAATCCCTGCTCGGCGGCTTTTTTCATTCCCATACCGTTATAATCTATCGTCCATTGGCCTGCCTCTGCGCCCTCCATATCGGCCATAGCCGTGTACTGAACATGGAGACCGACCGCGTCCGTGTAAACGTTTTCACCGTCAAAGGAGCGATCCTCGATTTCGGGATACGAGAATTCGGCGTTTCCCGTTGAAACAACACCGGAGGGCAGCCAGTTCGCGCCGATAACGTCCATACCGACAAGAAGATACGTGTCGTTCTCGCCGCCGTCGTTTCCGCTGCCGTCGATAACCTTGGGATTTCCGTCTTTGTCAAGCCTTACCGGATCGTCCCAGGTAGCGTCCACGGCGAACCATCTGCCGCCGATATTAACGGCGTTCCACATATGCATTTCAGGAGCGTTGCCCGAATTTTGAATGCCGTGAATAAGCACGCACGGTATGCCGAGCCTTGTGAGGATAACCTGCATTGCGCGGGAATAGCTTTCGCATACGCCCTCGTGGGTGACAAGCGCGTAAAGCGTGCGGATATAGCCCACATTTTCGGGCTTGCATTCGTTTTCAAAGCGATAGCTTATTCTTTTTGTAACCTGATCGTGAACATACTGCACCTTTGCGGCCGCAGCGTCGGATTCGTTGTAGCCTTCCGTGTTTACGGCATTCGCGCCGTCGATTATTTCATCGATAACGGCGTTAAGAGCTTCGTTTTTGGCCTGAACGTCGGCAGCGCCCGAAACGCCTGAAACATAGTAATTATCGGAACGCCCTATGCCCAAAACGGCGGAATATTCCCCGTTTTCAAGTTTACCAACCCTAAGGGTAAGATAAGAGCTGTCTATATACCACGCTTCGGAATGGTCAAGGTCAAACGCGTCCTTCGCGGCGGAATAATCGTCCGACAGCGAAGTGTCGCCCGCCAAATAATTGCCGAGCTCCGCCTGCGTGACGGCGCCATTGGCGGCAAGGTCAACTCCGCTTTTTCCGTCCGCAAGCTCACCGTTTTCATACGCGCTGTAAAGCGCGCCGTATATTTTCTGCGCCCTGCCGTTTAACTGATCGTAGAAGTAGTGGGAATCGCCCACACCTTGAGCCCCGACGGCGACAGCCGAATTACCGGCCGCCATCGCGACCGTGAGGCTTGAAACGGCCATTACCGCGGCAAGCAACCGGCATAACGCTTTTTTCATCTTCTGTTTCACTGGAAAACCCCCGTTCTCTTAACTTATGCTATTATTATATTTATTAAGCATACGATTTGCAACAGTAATTTCAAAATATTACAAATTATTTACAATTATTACAAAACCGTCAATACCCGAAAAGCTACTGCCTTTCTCAATTCGGCGAAATATTCCGTTTTATATTGAAACAGCGTAATTTTTAAGTTATACTGAATATAGATTTACACGGCAAGCACCGAAAAGCGGGGTATTCAGATGAATTTAAAAAAAGTGGAGCAAAGAACGGCCTACGGAGCGGACAAAAAAAACAAGGTTCAGAATTTCGAGCTGCTCAACACAAAATACTGCAAAAAGGGGCAGACCGTGCTTGCGGGAGATTCCATAACCGAGCTTTACAATTTGGAATTATTCGGCGAATACAGCGAAAAAACGGGGAAGCTTGTGTATAACCGCGGCATAAGCGGAGACACAAGCAACAGATTGCTTGAACGCTTTGAAAACACCGTGCTGAATTTAGAGCCGACGAATATCGTTCTGCTCATAGGCACCAACGATTTGGCAGTTGGCGCAAGCGTTAATTACATAATCGAAAACGTGGAAAAGATAATAAGGCTTTCAAGGGAAAAATGCCCCGGGGTAAACATAATTATTGAAGCGGTTTACCCCGTAAACAACATAATAAACAGCCAGGGCGGAAGGGGCAACAGCGCGATAAAAACCCTCAACAAAGGTCTTGAAGGCCTCGCGGCGATGCAGAACGCGGAATTTATCGATCTCACCGGCGAATTTGCCGATAAGTTCGGTTTTCTTAAAAGAAAATACACATACGACGGGCTTCACGTCAACGCTCTCGCGTATGAGGTCGTGACCGCCGCAATACTTCCGTATTTAAAATAAGACTTATTTCAGGCGGAGCCGGAGCTCCGCTTTTGTTTTTGTTGCATTTTTTTACCCGTTCTGCTAATATCTATAGCTGAGGGAGATATGATAATATGTTTGTTGACATAGCTAAAATTAAAATAAAGGCGGGCGACGGCGGCGACGGCGCTGTTGCCTTTCACCGTGAAAAATATGTGGCTTCGGGAGGCCCCGACGGCGGCGACGGTGGCAGGGGCGGCGACGTTGTTTTTGTTGTGGACGACAATCTCGCAACGCTTGCGGATTTCAGATACAAACGAAAATACGCCGCGAAAAACGGTCTGCCCGGCGAAGGGGACAAGAAGCACGGCAAAAACGGCGAAAGTCTTGAGATACGCGTGCCGCGCGGCACGGTGATAAAAGAGGCGAACAGCGGCGCGGTTATGGCGGATATGAGCAAAACTGAGCGCTTCGTTGCCGCAAGAGGAGGCAAAGGCGGCTGGGGGAACCGCCGTTTCGCGACGCCGACAAGGCAGGCGCCGAGATTCGCGAAACCCGGCGTTCCCGGAGAGGAATGGGAAGTAAGCCTTGAGCTCAAACTTCTTGCCGACATAGGCTTGATCGGTTACCCCTCCGTCGGAAAATCAAGCCTTATTTCGGTCGTTTCCCAAGCAAAGCCGAAAATTGCGGATTATCATTTCACAACGCTCGTGCCTAATCTCGGCGTTGTGTATATGGGCGATGGAAATTCCTTTGTTATTGCCGATATACCCGGCCTTATCGAAGGCGCGGGGGAAGGAGTCGGCCTCGGCCACGAATTTTTGAAGCACGTTCAGCGCTGCCGGATGCTTGTTCACATAGTCGACGTGAGCGGTCACGAGGGCAGGGATCCGAAAAAAGATTTTGAAACGATAAACAGGGAGCTTGCTAAATACGATCCCGAGCTTGCCGAAAGGCCGCAGATAGTGGCGGGAAATAAAATAGATATGGCGGAGCCGGAGCAGATTGAGGATTTCAAAGCGTGGGCAGAGGCTCAGGGCTATGAGTACCATTCAATATGCGCTCCCATTTGCGAAGGTACTGCCGAGCTTATGAACGCCGTGTGGAATAAATTGCAGACCTTGCCGCCTATCAGGGAATACGAGGCGCAGGAAATTCCCATCGAAAGCCTGATAAAAAAGGACAGCGGATTTCGCATATCAAATCCCGAAAAAGGCTATTTCATAGTGGAAGCGGATTGGTTCCCGAAAGTACTTCGCGGAGTTGACGTTGAGGATTACGAGAGCTTGCAATATATGCAGAACGTGCTTGAAAAAAGCGGCGTTTTCGATGCGCTGCGCAAAAAAGGGATTCAGGAGGGAGACACTGTTTCGATATACGATATCGAATTTGAATATGTGCCTTAATCGTCTATGAGATTTACCGAAATGAATGTTGAGCCAAAAAAGCTCAGTCCTCTCAATCTTGCGTTTGTGGGCGACTGCGTTTACGAAATGATGGTGCGCGAAACGCTTGTGTGCGCGGCAAACCGCCCCGTAAACGACCTGCACGCCGAAAGCGTAAAATACGTTTCGGCGAAAGCCCAAACTCAGGCTTATGAAAAAATCAGAAATATTCTGAGTGAAGAGGAAACCGCGCAGTTCAAACGCGGAAGGAACGCGAAAACAGGTCACCTGCCCAAAAGCGCGACTTCGGCGGAGTACCATACGGCGACAGGGATAGAAGCGCTGTTCGGCTATCTCTACTTTATTGGCGAAATCGACCGCATAAGAGAACTGTTTAAAATAATCAATGAATGATATTTTGCCGGCAGGCAGTCTGAGGGGTTGTCAATATAATCTTCAACCGTTTTGGCTCACCTGTGTAAGGGGAGCTGTCTGCCGTTAGGCAGACTGAGGGGTTGGTCAGTTACAATAACGCTGTTGTTACAGAACACTACAACCCTTCCGTTTCGCTTACGCTCAACACCTTCCCTTACACAGGGAAGGCTCATTTTAACAGAAGCGTTCTTTCACCTCTTTGGCTCACCTGTGTAAGGAGAGCCGGCTGCCGTTAGGCAGACTGAGGGGTTGGTCGATACAATCTTTAACCTTTTTGGCTCTCCTGTGTAAGGGGAGCCGGCTGCCGTTAGGCAGACTGAGGGGTTGGTCGATACAATCTTTAACCTCTTTGGCTCACCTGTGCAAGGGGAGCTGTCTGCCGTAAGGCAGACTGAGGGGTTGGTCAATTACAATAACGCTGTTGTTACAGAACACTACAACCCTTCCGTTTCGCTTACGCTCAACACCTTCCCTTACACAGGGAAGGCGGAGAGAGGTGGGATTGTTCGCTTGCCATAACCTTACACAGGGAAGGCGGAGAAAGAGGAAAAATATGGGGAAATGTGCGGGAGCCAAATCGGTAAAATAGCATTGAATTTATATCAAATATATGATAAAATTTTCACAGGCAATTTAATATGAACGGGAGGAGACTGTTTTGCCGAAGCCGACAAAGAATCAAATCCTTAAAGGTTTTTCCGTTTTGCTGAAGGATTATGAGCTTGACAAAATAACGGTAACTATGCTTGTTAAAGAATGCAATATAAGCAGGCAGACATTTTATTATCATTTTTCAGATATACCCGCTATGATAAAATGGGGTATCAGGCAGAGCACGGAAAATTGCATTGAAAGCGTTAAAAACACAAGCGACATAAGAGAGGCTACTCAAGTCTATTTTGATTTCATTGAGGAAAGCAAATTTTTTCTTACAAAATGCCTTTCCTCATCGTATTTCGGTTGCACCGCCGCCGTTTTGAAAAAAAGCGTTACGGAATACATTACATATTTCGTAAATAAAAATCCCTCGCTTTTAAACTCCGAGAGCGACGTGGTTGAATTTATAACCGATCTTCTTTCAAATGCCGTTACGGGGCAGATAATTTCATCGATTTTTACTGATGAAAAGCTGAATTTCAGGGAGATACCGACAAAAGCGGAGAAAATCATTCTTCGGAATATCATAAAAAGCGACTGAAAATACGAACATTACATAGTTATATAAAAAAGCAGACGGGATCCGTCTGCTTTTGCTGTTTTATATGGGGCAACCGAAAATCCGAGCCGTTTTTTAATGCTCCGAAGCGAACATTCGCTTTTTAAAAAATTCCGTCATTCTGCCTATCTGCTGCGCGCCCTCTTTGCTTTCGGGCCTAAGCACCGCAAACACATGCGGCAGATCCCTGCCGTCGAATTTACCGTAATCATCAAGCATTACTTCAACGCCGATTTCTCTGAGCTTAGCGGCCGTTTTAAGCGTGGACGCCCTGCCGAGCATATCGCCCGAGCTTGTTACAAGATAAGTAGGCGGAAATTCGGCATAAGGCGCTATATCGTCAAAATCCATATAAGCGCCGTATTCGTGATCTTTGTAATCCTTGCCCCACATCGGTCTTGTGTATATTCCCATAACACCGCATTTATTCATATAGTTTACGCCCGAGGTGAGCGCAAGGGCTTTGAGCGGCAAATCGAAATCTGCCGTTTTGAAAATTTTTCTCAGCTTTTCGGAGCTTATGAGCGCCGCCGTGTAAAGCGCAAGCTGGCCTCCCGCCGAATCACCCGTGAGTATAACGTTTTCGGTATCGCAGGGATACGAGCCCATATTGAGACTTATCCATTTAAGCGCGTTGGCGCAGTCCTGAAGCTGCTGCACCACCGTTACGGCGGGAGTAAGTCTGTAATTGATATTGAAAACGGTGAATCCCGCTTTTGCAAGATGCAGGCAGTAAAGCCGGTTAAAGCTTTTGTCGTTTGCCATCCAGCCGCCTCCATGAATATCAATTATAACCGGCAGCCTGCCCGCCGAGCCTTCGGGATAATAAACGTCAAGCATATGGCGCGGATCCTTATCGTCAATATAAGGTATATCGTATATCCGCTCAATACCCTGCGGTTCTGTTTGGGTGGCTCTCAGCTTCGCGTCTTTTTTTGAGTTGCTTTTCCAAAATTCACCCATAAGTTTAAGAACTAAAGACATATCTTTTCACCCTCTGCTTTTAAGTTGTGTTTTGATTATATGCCCGATAGCGCGCGAACCTCTTGTGATATATTTCATCATATTGCCGCTTATACCCGTAAGTATCGGGTTTTTGAGATTTTTCTCGCTTACGCCGTCGGCGTTCGGCTCTTTCAGCTTTACGTTATCTCCGTAAAACGCCTGAGCCGCCGCGCCTTCGGGGGCGGATACTACCGCTCCGTCCGCAAACGCCTTTATTTCTTCAAGCGTCTTGCCGCTCGGAAGCGGGGAATCGACGGCGTAAAACGCTATCATCGCCGTTTCGGAGCTGCCGTTATACGACGGCGCTATGGATTTGCCCTGCGGAGTCACGAGAGTGTAGGTGGCGAGGATTTCGTCTTTCGCCCTGCCCCAGTGATGGCGCTGGCTGCCGTAATATGTGCCGAACGGGTTCATACGAACAGTTTTATCATTTTCAAGACGCATTGGGCAATATGCCATTGAATTGAGCACCTGCCGCGCGTTTGCAATCAAAATGCCGCCGTTTTCATCGGTAAGCCCGACAAGGCCGCCCGTAAGCTGATGATTGAAAGAGGCAAGAGCGGCGTTTTTCTCATCGCATTCGGGGAAAGTTTGCGTTCTGAAAGTTGAAATATCGTCCATAAAATTGCGCTTCACAACCGAAACGTCGCCCGAAAGCTTCGGCGTTATCTGAAACGGAACCGTCTGTATCCATTTCATATCGGAAAATCTGCCGAGCGAGGAATTTTCGGTGGATATGGAAGTTTCTTCGGGAGTATAGGGATACTGCACGCTTATCCTCGCGAAAACCGCGTCAGAGCTTTTTACGGTAAAGAAATCATACTCAAAGCTTCCCCCGCGTATCTCGCCGGGCAAATGAATTTCGCCGCTTACGCGCACTCCGCGGGCGCTTCCGGCGCACTCAAGCGCCGATGCCGTTTTGTTTACAAAAAAGTAATCCTTGCCCCCGTAGGTGATAAAGCTTTTGAGAAATTCGTCGTTGCCGAGAATTTTTCCGCCCGACGACACCTCAAAAAGATTGCCGTGCACGGAAAATTTCATCGTCAGCCTGCCGCTTGACACGATATTTGAAAATTCCCTTTTTGCCCGCCTGCCGTTTTTCACTATTTCTATTTCGTATTTATCGGCGATTTCCTTAAATCTCATAATCGCGAAGACGGAGGAATTGTCGCCGTCCATAGGTATGAGAGCCCAATCGGTGAGCCCCCGTCCTTTTACCGATAATTCAGACACGCTTTCGGGCTTTTCGCCGAGCTTTAACTGAACGCACTGAAAATCGGATTTCGTTATATTGTAAACGGTGATTTTCTCACTTTTGGGAAGCGCCGCTTTTTCAAAATCCACCACCCTCTGCGCAAGGCCGAGCGCGGCTTTTTCCCTTTGTATGTTCAAAACGGGCGTGGCAAGCCCGAAATGAGTTGTGGAGAGCAGCAAAACTCTGTCGTTAAAAGACGGCGAATCCTTATCCCTGCGGCTGTTGAGCCTTGCCATGGCCCTCGCCCGCTCAAGAGAAGTCCATATTTTTCTGTTGAACGGTTTTTCCGACCAAGAAGCGTATCCGGTGAAATTACCGTCGGCGGTATCCTGCGTAAATTCGATTTTTCCCAACGGTTTATGATTTTTGAGATAACCGCCGGGAGTATCGTAAACAATGTACGGCAAATCCGATATTTCCTTTACAAGGCCGTGTATGCCGTCCGTATTCGCGATTTTTCCTGTAAGCGGGCCGAGCCCCATAGTCTCCCAAAACATACCGTCGGCGTCCATATTTATGAATATAAACAAATCGCTGTTTATCTCACCGCTCGCCTGTTTGGCGTGCAGTTCCTTCACCCAAGCCCGCAGACAGCCGGCGTCGCATACGTCGGAATTGCTGTAGGTGGGTATTATCGTCATACTTTCGCCCTTGTAAGTATAAGTTACGGGGTTAAACGCTATCTCGTCCGGCAGTTTGGGAATTATCGTGCGAAAAGCGTCAAAGGGTACACAGCTGTAATAAAGGCAGAGCGCTTTTACACCTAATTTGTTGTAAAGCGTAACCTGAGACGGGGTGAACATAACCTCCTGCGGTCTCACGATTTTTTCGCATTTTCCGAAAATATCAGAAAGACCCGAGCCGGCGGGATTGGTTACGGCAAGCTCAACGGAGGCGCAAAATTCATCCTCCGTCATAGCGGAGAGCGCGCCGTTGTTGTAGCCCATAATAATATTTTCGTCGCCGTATTTATCAACGCGTTCTTTCATTCCCTCGATTATATCGGGGGCATATTCGGGCAGTATCTTTTCAAGGGAAAAGAAATTTTCCGTATCCCACGTTCCTTTCACGGGAATGCCCTGCTCGTTGAATTTATTTAATATATCAATGGTTTTTCGCATTATCCTTATATCGGAGCCGAAGCCGAGACTGTCGTTCGTATCGCCCCTGTAAGAATGATAACAGTTAACGTGAAAGCCGTAGGCAACGTGTATTTTATTATCTTTCACTTATTCATTCTCCTCCCTGCTCTTTCTCCGCTCTTCCATTTGCAGATGCAGCTTTTCAAGTTCCTTTTTGGAGAGCTTGTAGAAAAACGCTATGAGCACAAACATAACTATAAGTATGATGGCGGGAATAAGAGTTGAGATATTGTATAATTTCGGCAAAACCTCTTTCGGCTGAACGGCGAGCTCGCCGTTGTAGCCTATCCAACCGAGTATCGCCGCGGCGCCGGCGCCGGCAATGGTCTGCCCCAGCTTTCTTGTGAAAGAATAAAAGCTGTAGGAAGTGCCCTCTTCGCGCCTGCCGGAAAGAAATTCCTGATAGTCTATAACGTCCATTACAAGCGCCCATACCTCAAGCACAAGGAAAGTCTGCCCGGCGCCTGAGAAAAAGGTTAGAGCAAGGAACACATACGGATTTTCGGCGGCGGGAGTAAAACCTATAAAATACATTATGATATTTACGACGGCGGCAAAGCCGAGGCCCGCTGCGCAAATCTCTTTTTTACCGAATTTCTTTATGAGCTTGCCCATAAACGGGAGGAACATAGCCATCGGCAGATAAGTGCATATGGTAACTATACTGTAAAGACCCGGTTTTTCAAAATAGTTTTTGAAAAGATAGTTATAAACCGTTTGCGTGTACATTTGGAAACAGATAAGCAGCATCGACACGGCGCAAAGTACTATAAACGGTCTGTTTTTTATAAGCACGCTCACCGTCTGAAGCACGTTGAAATCGCTCTGTTTCTGAGTGGGCGGAAGCTGAACTCTTTCTTTGGTGAGTTTAAAATGCAAAACGAAAATCATTACCGACAGTATGGAAAGGCAGCCTACCGCGACGGAAAGCTTAGTGGGATCGAGCACCTTCGCGTTCGTGCCGTCCGCGTTGGCGACCGTGGAATACACCATAAGCGGAAGAAGTATCTGCGCGGGAAGCCCGCCCACGCCGGCGCCTATCGACCTCCACATCGAAAGAGACGAACGCTCGATCTCGTCATCGGTTATGACCGAGGCGAGAGAGCCGTAGGGAATATTTACGCCGGTGTACATCATTCCGTAGAAAATATAAGTAATATAAGCATAAATCAGATACTGATTTTCCGAGAGACCGGGCACCTTGAAGAACATTAAGAACGCGCCCAGCGCCATCGGGAAGGACGCCCAAATTATGTAAGGCCTGAAGCGCCCGAATCTGGTTGGCTTTCTTGAATCTATAAAAGCTCCCCACATCGGATCGTTCAAAGCGTCCCATACCCTTGCCACTATCATCAGCACGGTGATTTTGCCGGCGGATATGTGCAGCACGTCCGTATAGAACATATTAAGGAACGCCGCGATCAGCGAGAAAGACAGCAACCCGCCCATATCGCCGAGAGCGTAGCCTATCTTGTCCTTGAATTTTATTCCGTGAGTCTGCATTTTTTCTTCCATAAAATAAACCCCTTTCTTAATTTTGTTTTTCAAAGAAGAAATGCTTTGCCGCGAGCGCCGCGGCGCCTATATATGATATTTTATCATTAAGCTCTGAGAGCTTGATTATATCCTTATCGAAATTGACATTATATCTGAGGCACTGCCTTGTCAGCTTTTCCGCAACCGTACCGTTTTTGAAAACGGAGCCGAAAAGCACTATCTCCTTAGCGTCGAGTATGGTTGCGGTGTTTGTAAGAGCCAAAGCCACCATATCGGTTTTTATATCCATAAGATTCACCACGTCGGGATCCTTGCTTTCCGTCACCTCGTCAAGAGCGCTTTTGCCCGTCTCCCTCAAAATCGTCATCGAAGAGACTTCTGTTTCAAGGCAGCCGTAGCGCCCGCAGCGGCATTTTCTGCCGTCTTTTCTTATAATGTAATGCCCTATTTCGGCTATTCCCGCGTCGTTTCCCGTTACTATCCTTCCGTCGGACGCGATGGCGGAGCCGATACCCGGCCCCCATTTTAAAAACAAAACGGCGCTTTCGGGCTTTGTTTTTCCGTATATCATCTGCGCGAGAGCAAAACTGCGGATATTGTTTTCTGCAACAACGGGAAGCCTCATCGCGCCGCGCGCTTTTTTCTTCATCTCCTCAATATCCCACATTCCGAATCGGTTATCATCTGCCGAACCTATAACACATATCGAAACGCAGAGAAATCTGCTTCTGTCAACCCCGCAGCTTTCGAGAACGCTTTTACCCACGTCAACGATTTCGTCAACAGAGCTTTCGGGAGGCAGGCTTTTGCTTTTTACGGGAGTTCCGTCAAGCCTTACGGCGCAGACGGTTATTTTGTCCACCTCAGCGTTTATTCCTACCGCGTAAAATCTGTTTAGGCAAAGGCTGAGAGGTATCTTTTTTCTTCCGGCTTTCGCGGCCGTATCATCCGTTTCGCCCTGCTCGCTGATAAAGCCGTCCCTGATAAGACCCGTGCATATCTTCGTCACCGCCGCAGGGGTTAGCTCCAGCAGGCGGGCAATATCCTTTCTGCTGAGATTCGGCATACCGTTCAGCAGATATAATACCGAAGATTTGTTTGAGCGTTTTATGTCTTTAAGATTAAGTCCCTGCAAATTCCCACCTCTACTTCACCAAAAGGGATATGCCGCTTATAAGCATAAGAATATATGTAAGCGCCAAAAACGCATTTTTACTGAGCTTTTTGCCAATATAATTTCCGAGAAGAACGGCCAACACGAGAACCGCCAGCGAAACGGCGAGCATAGCGGTGACCTTCGCCGTGAAATATCCGCTTGATATATCGCTGAAAAGTATTGCCGTATTCAAAACTATCCATACCGCCGAAAGCGTGGCGCGAAATTCCTGCGTGTCCCTCAGCTTCATTGAGGCGTAAGTGACAAGCAGAGGCCCGCCGCAGACGAAAGCACCGTGTACGACTCCCGCCGCCGCGAGAACGGCATACTGCGAAAAGGTATTTAACGAAGCGCCGTCTTTCTTTTTTATGAATCTGTAACCGTTTACAAGCGAAAATATTATAACCGTTGCGCCGAGAATTTTGTAAGTGACATACGCGCTGCCGGCAAGATATGGCGACAGAAAAGTTCCGGCGATTATTCCCGCAAGCATAACGAGAATGATTTTAAGCAGTTCTTTTTTGTTTACGCTTTTTCGGCACTGTAAAAGCACTCCCGCCGAGGCGGCTATTCCGAGCACGTTAAGTATCGGCTTTGCCGAGGTGTAACCTACGAGCATAACCGAAAACGGCATTGCCAAAACCGTGCCCGCAAAGCCCGTTACGCACTGTATGATATTTGAAAGAAAAACTACAATTTCAAAAATTATTTCATTTACCGTCAAAAGCGTTCAACCTCTATACCAAACATAGCGCCAAGTGCCTCAAGCTCGCCGCTTATATCGCCGTAGCCGACTGCGAAATGCGGCTCCCAGCCGCCGATAACGGCTTTGCTTATGATTTCGGCGCACGGCGCGGAGGTTTTCACAACAAGCGACGTGCCTGTAAACTGCTTAGGCTTATCGAGTATTTCACCCGTGCAGACGAATATTCTGAAAGCGCCGTCCGGCTTTTTGCCTATTCTTAAAACGGTTGCCTTTTCGCAGGGTTTGCAGCCGAATTCAAGAGTGGGGCCGATCTTTCTGTTGCAGTGAACTCCCGCAACAGCCCCCGTATCCCGCCTCGCAAGCGAACACGCGGCGGTGCCGCAGTGCCAAAAGGTGACTGTGTTTTCCGCCTCGTCCATAGAAACGGGATCGCCGAAAAACGCGGGGCTTCCCGTAAGAAACTGAGCCGCGTACATTGACAGAGCGCCGTAAGCGTCCGCCTCGCAGGCGGAGGGGATATTCATATCGTTTAGCATCGCCAGCACCGCGCAGACGGGCGTGCCGTATGAAGTAAAGAAATCGGGCCAGCACCGTGAAGCTATCGCCCCCACGCCGTTTTCCGCGCAGTATTCGTAATACGCCTTATACAGCTTCGCAAAATCGGAGACGTTCTTTTCGGGGATATCCGAGAGGCATTTGATACAGCCGCGCGCCTTTTCAAGATAATCTGCGGCATCTGCATCGGTATAGCCTTTTGCCCTGTCGATAAGCTCCCTCGCCTCTATCGAATCAAGAGTGACGCCGAAATTTTTAAGCATCTCACTGTCGCCCGCCCTGCCGAAGCCAAAGCCCTGCGGGGTGTGGCCTATCTGAAGCAGTTTCAGACCTTTCATTGATTTTTTGAGCCGCGCCGTGCTTATGTAAGAATTTATCTTACTTTTCACGGCTTTCTCGTTCGGAGAGCCGAAAACATAGCCGTAACGCCTGCCGAGCGCCGAAAGCGCGTTTCCGGCTGAAAACGCGCCGGTAAGCGAATTGAGCCTGAGCCTGCCGCCGTCAACGGCGGGCTCGCGCAGCGCCCAGAGAAGCACGGGGCAGTCAAACCGCCGCGCTATCTCGCTTATGTACGCTCCGTTTGCGAAAGTCACATTCTGAACTATTACAAGATCAGGCGAAACCGTGCCGAGAAACGCCTCAAGCTTATCGATTGTGAGCAGCATTTCTTCGGGATATTTTATATCCGCCTGAATTTCTTTTAACGCCGAAACGGAGCTTTCGTATTCTTTTTGGGCGGATTCCAAATGGAAAGTACCCACTCCTATCGGTATATAAACGCATTCAAATTTCATATTTTCACCTGTTTTCAGTAATTGAGCCTTTTGTTTTCCCCTATCAGCCCGATATGGGCGCCCTGCTTCACAAGCGGCTCCCTGTCCTTATGCGCAAGCACCCACTTGTTTTTCATCAAAAGCATTTCGTCCTCTTCGGTAACGGTATTTTTACAACGCTCAAGCGGCGTGTTCGTGCCTTTTAAGAGTATTACTATATCTTTAAAGCCGTGATCGCTGACGGAGCACGGGCTTAAATGCAGAGTTGTCTGATACATTTCGAGAACGGTTCCCTTAGACACGAAAAACACCTTTTCGTTTCCGACGTAAAATCTGCCGTTTTCTATCTGCCAAATATGGCCTAAAGCAAGCATAAAATCGGTTACGGCAATATTGACCTCACTGCATTTGTGATATTCAAAGCCGTTGTAGGTGGTGTTTTTTCCGTTGCAGTAGCCTATCTGTATCGGCATTTCGCCGTATATTGATTTTTCGATTTCACTGCGGACGGCGGTTTTTTCCATCTTTTCTACCGACGGAACATAGATATTTCCGCTTTCGGGGATTTTCGTTTCGCTTTCCATATATTCCGAAAGCTCGGACAAATCAAACCCCGTGTGTATTCTGCCGTAGGTTTTAAACTCCTCGTCAAAAACGGAGAAGATCTTAACGTCGTTTACGGCGTTGAGGCGCTCAAGCATTGTAATCCCCTCTTACGACCTTGTAGGTGGCGCGCCAGTCCTCTTTGCCTATGCCCGCTTCCATTCCTTTGCGGTAAACCTCTCTCGCCGTCTCCATTCCGGGCATCGGGATATCAGCCTGCTCCGCGAGGCGGGAGCATATGCCGAGATCCTTATTTTCGTTTTCAAGTGAAAACGCGGTAGTCCAGTTTTCGCTTTCGATATTTTTCCACTGCGCGTCAAGATAAAAGCACTGAGCGCCGCCGTAGGATATCGCCGTGTGATAATCCTCGGCGGATATGCCCATCTTTCTCGCAAGCAAAAGCGTTTCGTTCACTCCGTTTTGAATTTCGGCGCAAAGTGCGTTGTGGCATATTTTCATAACAAGCCCCTTGCCGTTTTCGCCCATTCTTATCACGTTGCGGCCCATATATTTAAGTATTGGTTCTATAACGGGAAACAGCTCCTCATCGCAGCCGACAAGCACGCCGAGCGTGCCGTCTATCGCGGCGGGCTTTGATTTAACGACGGGCGCGTCCGCGAACTGAGCGCCTCTTGCCTTTATTATTCGCGAAACCTCAACGGAAACCGCGAGATCTATCGTACTCATATCTATACAGATCATACCCGATTTTATTTCGTGGAGTATCTCGGTATAAACGGCTTTGACGTGCTCCGACTTCGGCACCATAGTGATTATTAAATCGGAATTTTCCGCCACCTGAGAATTATTTTCGCAGGCGACCGCTCCGAGTGAGGCGAGCTTTTCGACCTGAGCCCTGTTGAGGTCGTTTACAAAAACCGCGTCGTCGTGTTTTTTTATGATGTTTTCGCACATTGACTCGCCCATAATTCCGAGCCCGATAAAACCTATCCTCATTTTCTTCTCCTTATTCTTCGGTAACGGTATTGTCCCACGCGCTTTGGAATTTCGCAAGGCCGTAATCGGTGAACGGATGATAAAAACTGTCCTTAAACACCTGAAGCCCCGCCGTGACTATATCGGCGCCCGCGACGGCGCAGTCCACAACCTGTTTGCCGTTTCTTACCGCCGCGCAGATTATCTGCGTTTTGCCGAGAAAGCCGTAATTCCCGTAAATCTTAACTATATCGTTGATATACTTCACGCAGTCCTCGCCGCTGTTCTCTTTCCAGCCGATAAAGGGCGAAACAAAAAGCGAATTGTTTTTTGCCGCGATTATCGCCTGAGACGGCGAAAACACCAGCGTCAGATTTGTTCTCACGCCTTTTTTCTCAAGCCGCCTCGCCGCGGTTATACCCGCCTGCGTGCACGGTATTTTAATTACAAAATTCGGGCTCATCGCCGCTATTGTCTCGCCCATCGCCACCATTTCATCGGCGTCGTCAAGGTGGGGATTTATCTCAACGGACACGGGGAATTTTTCCCATCCCCCGATTCCCTTTTCCTTAACAAACTCGGCGAGCTCGCCGATGACCGTGTAAAACGGCTTGCCGGAATCCATAATATGTTTCGGATTTGTTGTAACGCCGTCTATACCGAACGTATCGTAGGCCTCTCTTATCTCGTCTATTTTTGCGCTGTCAAGAAAATATTTCATTTTGCTTTCCTCCTGAAATCAAGCATTTTTTATATCTAAAAGCTCTTCGCTTTTTTCGGCGTTTTTTCTTATGAAAACGGGTATCTCCCCCAACGGCGCCGCTATCTCGTATTCACCGCCGGGATATAGAACTCCGCTCCAAAGATGCACCCACTCGTCGTTCGGAAGATATACCCGCCTGCTTTCGGCGTTTTCCTTAAGCACGGGGGCAACAAGAATATCTCCGCCGAGAAGATATTCATACGCCTCGCTGTAAGCCCTTTCCTCATCATAGCGGAAAAACAGAGGCCTTATGATTCCGACTCCCTTTTCGGCGTTTTCAGCGTCGCATTCTTTCAGATACGGCTTCAGCGCCCTGTGTATTCTGCTCATTTTCGCGTGATGCGAAAGTACCCGATCATCATAGTCAAACTGTGCGTTGACGTCGGGATTAAGCCCCTCGTGACCGCGCATAAGCGGCGAAAAGGCGTTCATCTCCGCCCAGCGCATAAACAGCTCCGGCGTGCGCTTAAGACTTAGAAAAGTGGTGTATCCGCCCACGTCGGAATGACTGAGCCCGAATCCGCAGCACGTCAGCGACAGCGCCGCGGGGATAACACTCGGCAATCCGAAATCTATCGAATAATCCACGTGGTTGTCTCCGTTCCACATCATCGTTGAATATTTTTTGGTATCGGTAAAGCCCGACCTTGTGAAAAACATTATTTCGCCGAGCTTGCCGCTCTCCTCCACCGCCTCGCGGTTGAGTTTCGCCCAAAGCGACGCCCAGACGTTGTGCTTTAGCCGCGCGTCCTCATTGCTGAAAAGAACGCAGTCGGTAGGCAAATACTCGCCGAAATCAGCCATCCAACCGGAAAAGCCGAGATCTATCATATTCCTTTTGATTATATTTTTCAGCCATTCATACGCCTGCGGATTCGTAAGATCGACCATTGCGGCGGGAAAAGTGGTTATGGTGACGTAATAATCCCCGCCGTCCCTGTTCTTTACGCAATAGCCCTTTTCGTGAGCCTCTTTATAGAGCGGCTTCTCCACGGCGAGAAACGGATTGATATATCCGAGCACCCGTATGCCTTTTTCATTCAGTTCCTTTATCTTTTTATCGAGATCCGGGTAGAGCTCTTTATCCCACTGCCAGTTCCACTGAAGCTGTTTTCCGACTGCGGTAACTCTTCTGCCCTCCCAATCCTGTATCCACACGCCGCACACCGCCGTGCCCGCGTCAAGGCAGGCTTTTACCTTGCTCATCATAATATCCGTGCCGCCCTGTATGCCGAGTATGGCTCCGTCAAACACCCAATCGGGCAGGCGCGGCTGGCGGCCGAGCAGAGAAGTGAGATTGCTTTCAAGCTCCTCAAAGCTTTCGCCCACTCCTATGTAGAAAGGCGCTATCGAATCGGTTTTGAGAATATGAACGTCGGCTTTTGTAAAATCAAACTCGCACCGCGCCGTTGAGGCGGAATGGAAAAAATATTTTCGCGAGCTGATGAAAGTGGGCTCCGCGTAATAAGTTTCATAATTCCCGAATTTTTGCTTTTTCGTTGTGTTGCGAACGCCGAAAGCGATTTTAACGATTTTCTTCGCCGTTTGCAGCGCGTTTATATGTTCTGCAACCCATACGTTGACCTTTTTTCCGCGAAGATTAAATTCCGTAAAATTTTCACCGCAGCCGTATATCCTTTCATCGGATTCGGCAGGCAGATTTATCCACATTCTGTTAAATTCTTCGGAAATACGAGGTGTAAAGGTTAACATCTTTACACCTGTGCTTATTATAAACTCTCCGCAGTCGAGACCTACGGTGAGCTCATTGCCGTTCAATGAAAGACGCTTTATACTGAAAACAGATGACGAGAAAATCTTTTCCTTGATTTTAAAACTGCCGTGGCTCATAGAATATGTGTTGCAGCCCTTGCCGAGCCTGCAAAATTCATCGCCCTCTTTAAATTCACAAAGGATTTTTCCTCCATAGCAAACGGAAGCCCTGCCGTTTTCACATAAGATTTTCAATATACCACCCCTAATTGATAAACGCAGTTAACTAATTCATCGTTTTAATTATAATACCGCCGTTATTCAAAGTCAAGGGATAACGGAAAATACAAAAAACGCGCATCTGTAAAGTGATAATGCTTTACAGATACGCGTCCTTTTCGGTTTCTATTTTCTGCCGCCGAAAATGCCCTTTTTATCGTATTGCTCGCATTTAACCGAAAGCAATCCGTAACCTGTGGGCTCAATGACCTTTCGCAGTTCTTCCGTCGGTATTTCGTTCTCGCAAATGATTTCGGTTTTTCTTTTTGTGTGGGAAGAGTTCACCTTTTTTACCTTAAACGCTCTGCGCACCGCATCGTTAATATGCGCCTCGCACATCGAGCATGCCATTCCGTCTATTTCCAATATCATTTTTACCATTTAAAAGTCCCCCCTTGACGAAGATAAATAAATATATAAATAAAGCGTTCGGTAAAATCAGTTAGTTTTTACTAACTGATTAAAGAATAGCACTAATTTTTGAATTTGTCAATAGATTTGCCAATCTGTTTATTCGTTTGATACCAAATAAATATTAAAATCTTTGCGCTTGCCGCCTACAACGACCCGTTCAACCTCGCTGTCCCAAAAAGGAAGCAAATAGTTTTCATAGTAGTTTTCAATTCTTTTTTTAACAGCATCATTATCAACCATAAATTTATCATAATTTTTAATTATAAAAATATATTTTTGTTCAATCAATTCATCCATTTCGGTCAAAAAATCATCTTCGGTATAATAATCTTTTTTCCAGCCGTCCGGTATTTCGCCGAAATCGAACAGTTCCCATATCTTGTCAAAATATTGCTCGTAGGTATCGATCCCTTTTCCGTCCATAACAATATATTTAACATCACTATATCTATATAATATCTTCTCTCGTTCAAATTCTTCATTTGTCATTCTGTATAATTTGTTCATTCTTGTCTCCTTAGCTATACATTGTAATTATCATATGGATATGGTATCATAAAAATAAATTTGTGAAAAGATTATATTTGGTGATATAAATGATAAATATTTTGCTTGAGGGATATGAAATAAACGCCGATTATCTTTATGATGAGCTGAAAAAATACATAATGCCGGAACACAAGGTTGCCGTCGTAGCGTTCTCGTTTCGTGATACAGAAGTTAAATCTCTGACCGACTGGAAAAATTTATACGGTAAAGATAGCGGTATATATTATAACGGCATAGTAAGCGGATTTGCCGCCTACGGTATATCCGAAAATAATATTTCATTTATAAACTACTTTACCGACACGAAAGAATCTGCCGTGCGGAAAATAAAACAATCGGATATCGTGTATTTTCTGGGCGGTTTACCCGACAGAATGATGGACAGGATAAAAGAATTTTATTTGACGGACGCGTTAAAAAATCATAACAGAATCATTATGGGATACAGCGCGGGCGCTGTTATTCAATTATCGGAATATCACTTATCCCCCGATAAAGATTATCCTCAATTTAATTACTACGAGGGGCTTTCGTATTTAAACGGTTTTTATCTGGAAGTTCATTACGAAGGCGCCAAAGCGCAAAATGACGCTATTCGGCGCGTATTAAAGGAAAGAGGAAAAACTGTGTACGCGACCGCGTTAAAAAAGGGCGCTGTACTTGTTGATAACGGTAAAATAAAACTGCTCGGAGATGTGCGGACGTTTAAAGCATAGGATGGGCACATTCAAAGTCAAAAGTAATAGCGATATGCAAAAGTAATCGGATAAACGGGAATTTGCCAAAGCGCAGTGTGTGAAAAAATGGAGAAGATAAAAAATTTATTTAATAAACTTAAAACGAAGTTTATAAACTTTTGTAAATGGATATGGCAAGAATGCAAAGATTGGCGTACCATAGTTATTTTTGCCGTTTTGAATCGCCGTCACTTTGGCAATACGCCGAATTATTGATAAAATATTTTAATTGATGTGTATTCTTATTTGAATTGTTAAATCTGTAAATCAATTTCAAACAGAATTTATATCAAATATCCGCTTTCGCTTTGCGACAGTTTTATTTATTGATTTCTCGATATATTTACAAAATATAATGAAAAATAAAATAAAGATATTTCATCGCATTCGTATGCGTTTTAATATCTGTTTTGCTAAAATTTTTCAATTTTAAATGAGGAATAACGGCTAACAATATACTTGCAAGAGCGATGAGAATCCATTGCGTTTGCAATCGATACTTTTTGCTTTTGAAATAAAATGAAAAAGGAGTGTTATTCAATGTCAAACAAGAACGTAGTTCCCGAGGCCAAAGAGGCTCTTAACAGATTCAAAATGGAAGCTGCAAGTGAAGTTGGTGTTAACCTCAAGCAGGGTTACAACGGTGACCTTACCTCTAAGCAGGCAGGTTCGGTAGGCGGTCAGATGGTTAAGAAAATGATCAAGTCCTACGAGGAATCTATGAAGTAAAGCGGTTTTAAAATTCCGATAAAACGGATATTTTAAAGCTAACGAACGCCCGATTTACAAGGCGTTATATAAACGCTGCTTTTTCTTTGGGGCGTTCATACAGATTGCTAACGAGTAATCCATGGGCACGGCTTCGCCGTGTCTTTTGCTTTTAAATAACCGCCGTGGGACATATCGGGTTCGGCTCCCTATAAATCAAGATGAGCCGCTTCAAGGCGGCTCAAGGATATTGTCTATTTATCTTTTATCTGTTTTAATTCCCTTTCAAAAAAATCAATATAATTTGAAAAATCCCGTATTTTCTCTTCTTCCTCCATAGCCGCGATAAGCGCGAGAGCGCGTTCGATCTCGGCGGCGGCAGCGTCGGTTTTGCCATCGGCATCGTAACATTCCGCAATCTTTTGCATCATCTGAAGCAGCGTTTCAAATGACAGCCATTTCTGCTTTTCGGCGGCATCGTATTTTGCTTTGCCAGACAGGATAAACGCCATCTCCGACAGCTTTGAAAAATATATTTCGGGAACCTGCTCCAGCGCCTTTACAGCGCTGTTTGTATCGCCCTTTGCTTTGTATGCATACGCTAAAAACCTGAGCGCATCGCAGCGAATGGCGCTCTCGCTCGTTTTTTCGACAAGGCGGCTCGCAATGCGTATGGTTTCATCGGGAGCTTTTGAGCAATCGAGCACATACAGCAGATTATTCAAAAGCACGTCATTGTCGGGATATCTTCGCAAGCCTTCCTCCAATATACGCCGACTCTCGGCGGGATCGCTTTCGCGCAGCCTGACCGCCTCTCTTACATATCGCTCTATTTCCTCACGCATTTCCGTAAGATCGTAAGCAAAAAGCTCGTCCGTGGTTACTCCGAAAATCCGCGCGAGCGCAGGCACAAGCGAAATATCCGGCAAGGCGATGTTATTCTCCCACTTACTGACCGCTTGAAAAGAAATTCCTATCTGCTCCGCCAGCTGTTCCTGCGTCATACCGCTCGCTTTACGAAGTTCGCGGATCCTGTTTCCTATCTGTAATTCCATAAAAATCACCTTAATAATTTTAGTAAAAGCGCTTTTCTGAAATTATTATATCCGTTCACGCCGTTTGCTTCAATAACCGCATAAACGAGCGTTTTCAACCGGCGGTTGAGAATTTTATTTTCTATATTTTTAATTTATTTTCGCGTCGGCGCGCGATTTCAAATCTTCGATTATCCTCCTGTGATCGCTTTCCTTGAGGTCGTAAAACAAAATCGGTATAACGCTTATCACGCAGCTTATGAGCGAGGAAATTATAAGTACGTTGAAAATCGGCGTTCTCACCGCGGCGTCATAGAGCACGGTATAATCCTCCTGAAGCCCGTAATGCTCATAAAAATACGGCAGAATAAGGCTTGTTCCCATACCTGCGGCGGCAACAAGCATACCGCCGAATTGAGTTATGAAGCCCTCTATTCTCGTGCCCGTTTTCCACTGCTGATAATCGAATATTTCGGCGGTCATCGACGTGGTAACTACCGAATCGCCGCCCATCATAACGGTGGCGAGATAAAGGCAGATAAGGAAAAGAACGGTGTTGTTGATCGTAAACATCATCAGCACGGTGAAAACACATCGAAGCACGCTTGTCCACAAAATAACGTTTCTTTTTCCGAGCCTTTTAGCCAAAACGGGGGCAAGAAGCATAAGAGGAACGGAGGCGGTGCCTATAACAGCGTTCATTATTCCGAGCAGACTGTCGCTTTTAAGCTGATACACACAATACCAAGAAAGGATAGAGCCTATTCCGTATTTCAGACTGCCCAAAATCGAATACAAATTTATCAGCCAAAAATATTTGTTTTTGGCCACCTGCTTTATACCGTTTGAAAATTTGATTTTTGCAACGTAATTTTTCGGCACCACTATTTTTTCTTCGGTTCCCTTAAACGTTATAAGCCCCAAGGCCACGCCCAAAATCGAAAATACGGGGAAGAAAATCCTGTATGTTCTGAAATCGGTCATACCGCCGGTAAGCCCCGCGAGTATCGGAAGAAACATATTGATTATCGACGGACCGAGGCTGTATATAAACATACTTATCGACAAAAGCGAAGTTCTCTCATCCCCGTTTGGCGTAAGCACCTGAGCAAGACTCGTAAAAGCCTGAGAATAAAGCGCCTGAAAGAGCATAAGAAATGTGTAAACTATCCCGATAAACGCGACTTTAACATTATAATTCAGATTATTCGGAATAAACGCCATAGCGCAAAGCAACACCGCGGTCGGCACTCCTGTATAAAGAAGATACGGGCGGAATTTTCCGTAACGTGTATTGGTATTGTCGATAAGCATACTGATAAACGGCGTTTTTACCAAATTGATTATGCCCATTATAATGCTGAGATACGCAAGATGCGTCGGTTTAATTCCGTAAGCCGAGCCTATAAGCAGGCAGTTCGCGGTAAGAGCTACATAGCCGAAAAGCGCATTTATTGTGTTTACGCCTATGCCGCCCACGCTGTAAGCGGCAAATTCCCTGTAAGCGATATATTTCCCCTCGGCGGGAGTTTTCCAGTATTTTTTCAAATTGCTCAAAATCGAGCCGACACTTATTTTAGCCATACTTCATATTTTCCTTTTTATTTTACGGTTTCACCGGTTTCGGAATTAAATTTAAGCACACCGTCTTTGCCGTTAAGCAAATATTCGATTTCTATTATGTTTTTTTCGCAAAACTGCGCTTTCTTTATTTTTACGTCCTTTTCGCTTATCGTGTCAAGAAAAATTTTCATCTGCTCTTCGCTGTAATCGTCCACATTATCGGAAACAAAAAGCAGGCTTCCCAAAAGGCCGTTTATCTTCGCAAGCAGCTTTTTCTGCTCCGGGTTCATTTTAAGATTGCCGTCGCGCAGGAGAAATACATCGGGGTCGTTCAGAAACGCCCTGCCGTTGAGGTGGCGGCGGAACACCGTGCAGTTGACGGTATTCGGCGTGCTCACGTCTTCCCTTATCCTGTGCTTTTTGCGTTTCCAGCACAAATCAACATCCGCGCCGATACGGCAAAAATCCACCTTGCCGAAAGCCGGCATAAGCGGCACGCCGCAGCCGAGAATAAGCTTATCGCCGACGCACTCCCTTATAAAATCCATGGCGTCGCACATTATCTCGCCGCGGCTTTTTCCGTGCATAGGCAGCATACAGGCGGCATAGAGAAAATCGAGCTTCACCATATCAAAGCCCCATTCATCAAGAATTACCCTGAAGAAGTTCCTTATGTATTCGGCCGCCTCTTTGTTATAAAAATCAATCGCGTAGAAGGTGCCCCAGTTCGGCCCCGCGACGTATAGCTTGCCTTTTTCGTCCCTTACAAGCCAATCCTTATGGTTTTTATATACGGAAGAGCCGGCGGTAGCCCCGAACGGAGCAAGCCAAAGCCCCGCGAGCATATTTTTTTCGTGTATGGCGTCGGCGGCGGCTTTCATTCCGTTGGGGAATTTTTCGCCTTTTGTCTCAAGCCAGTCGCCTATGGCTTTCTGATAGCCGTCGTCTATCTGAAAAATATCAATCTTTTTGCCGATGCGGGAAAGAGATTCCAAATCTCTCATAACAATATCCTGCGTTATCGAGCCGTAATAGTTATACCAGGTGGTGTAGCCGCACTTTGCTTTGCTTTGGCGGCATTTTACGCCCATCATCTCAAAATATTTGTCAAAAGCCTCGTCATACTCTCCGCCGATGACCGCGAAATCGGCCAAAAGCGCTCTGCCGCTGAAAGTTACTCCCTCCAAATCCTTTTCAATCACAACGCGCGAATTGCATGCCTCAAACCGAACGACGGTGAAACCGCAGCGCTCACTGAGCGAGCCGAATATCTCCACTCTTTCGCCCGTTCTTACATATCCGTAGGAAAAGCCGTAAAACGTACCCTTGCGCCGAGGATAATCGCAGATGATATAGTCGCCGGATTTCCCGAGTCCTATGCGCTTTACGATAGGATATTTGACATAGCGCTCCGTAAACCTGCTGAGCTCCGTCATCTCCTCGTCCAAAGAATACTCTCTGCTGTCCGTCCAGGACTGATAACCGTTTACAAAAATACGCTGTTCCTTTTTAAATTCGTAAGGCAAAAACACCTGAAATTTTTGCAGTGAAACAGGCACTTTCGCGTTGATATAAAGCCTTGTCCTGCCGCCGTCGCTCTCTTCCTCAACGGTGAAATGATCGGTTTGCCCGCTTTCATCGGTGAAAGACGCGCCGTTTGCGGTGTAGGCGATAAAAAGCTTTTTCATAAAAACACCCCTTTATGCTTTGTTAATTAAAGAATACCATATCAAGTCGTAAAAAGATAGTATGAATTATAAAAAAGCGGCGGAAAGTTACCGCCGCAAAATCATTGCTTTTTTCTTAGTTCCTTAAAAAAATCCGTAAGCAGAGCCGCGCATTCCTCGCCGCATATACCGCCGTTTACTTCGGGCTTGTGGTTATAGGCCAGCGCGTTGAAATCCGCGACGGAGCCGAAAGAGCCCGCTTTCGGATCTCTCGCTCCGAAAAAAACCCTTTTTATCCTTGAGTTTATTATCGCGCCCGCGCACATAGGGCACGGCTCCAGCGTAACGTAAATATCGCATTCCCAAAGACGCCAACCTCCGAGCGCTCCGCAAGCCTCGTCTATCGCCTGAATTTCGGCGTGAAAAAGCGCGTTTTTTCCAAGCTCGCGCCTGTTTCTGCCCTCTCCCACTATAACGCCGTTTTTAACAACGACCGCGCCTACCGGCACCTCGCCCTCGGCGGCGCTGATACGGGCAAGCTCTATTGCCCTTTGCATAAAATCATTCATTTAATACTTGAAAAAATTGAAAGCAGCAGGAAAGCGAAAGGAACTATCATTCCGGGAACAAAAAAGAACGAAACAAGCTTTTTAAAAACCGAATTTCCGAAAGGAACAAATTCCTTGGAGCTTTCGCCGCGCCTGAACTGCCCTTTTACGGCAAGTATAACAAGGCATATGGCACCGAAAATAATCCAGAAAAGCGTTGAAAAATAATAGGAGACCGACTCCGCCTTTTCATTGAAAAAGAACGATACGGCATCGCCCAAAACACCGAGGATGTTGTTGATGGCGTGAATCAGTACCGCGGGAAGAATACTATCCGTTTTAACGGTAACGAAGCCGAGAATCAGCCCTACCAACGTGGCAAAAATAAACTGAATAAGGTTGCCGTGAAAAAGGCCGAACATAATCGACACGGCGAGCACGCCGAAGCCCTTGCCGTATTTTTTAAGCAGGCCGAGCGTACAGCAGCGGAAAGAAAATTCTTCGCATATCGCGGGAATAATCGTGTTGCAAAGGATTACGACCACAACGGCAAAAGCGGAATCGGGCTTTGAATATTCGGGACTTTCAAGAGAATGACCTATCGACTGAAACAGCGTGTTTATCACGGTAATGAGATAATCCGCGCAAAGGCAGCAGAAGAGGCCGAATCCCGTCCAAAGCAAAAGCGTCGAAAAAGGCAGACGCTTTGCCGGAATAAGCGGCGTTTCATATTTTTTTTTGTTGACCAAAGCCAAAACGGCGAACGGCAGCAGAGTGGCGAACAGCTCGACAAATATTGCCGTTGAGGACATCTGAAAAAGCGCCGAATTTTGATATTTGTCATACAACTCGGGGACGAGCATTATCACATAAGAAAAAATCAACTGCACAATGATATACGCCGTTGCCGCAAGTCCGACGCTGTTGCCGAGCTTTCTTATCTCGCGCCGTTCATACTTCGCTTTTTCCAAAAAGTACGCTCTGCGCAAAACCGACGAATCCCCGCCGAAATCTCCGCCGGAGCCGGAATCGCCCGCTCCCGGCGGCTGATAGTAGTAATTATCCAAAAACCGTTCCTCCGATTGCAGAGCAGCGTCAATCGATGCTCCGCGCTATTTTTTTGATAAACGCCGAAAGTTCGTCTTTCGTTTCGGGGTGCTTGAGACCCACTTCTATATTCGCCTGAAGAATGCCGAATTTATTTCCCATATCATAACGTGTGCCCTCGTATTCCACCGCGACAACGCCTTCGCTTTGCGCAAGCGTTTTCATCGCGTCGGTAAGCTGAAGCTCATTGCCCGCTCCGAGAGGCGTTTTTTCGAGAATGCCGAAAATTTCGGGAGGCAGCACCACCCTGCCGAGTATTGAGAAATTGCCCATTATCTCCTCGGGCTTCGGCTTTTCTATCATATCGGTGCAGCTGTAACAGTTGCCTTCGATATGCTCCGTTTTAAGGGAGCAGTATTTCGTTATGGCAAGACCGGGCACCTCTTTTACGCCCACTACGCCCTTGCCGTATTTTTCATAGGCGTCGCAAAGCTGCTTTGTGGCGGGAACGTCGGAAATAATAACGTCGTCGCCGTAGAGCACGGCGAAAGGCTCATCGCCCACGAAATTTTTGGCGCAGAGAACGGCGTGGCCGAGCCCCTTTGTTACCTTTTGCCTGAGAAAATAGATATTTCCGAAATCGGAGCAAGCGGCGACACTGTCGTATATGGCTTTTTTGCTCGGATTTGAGGCCAGCTTGTACTCAAGCTCAAAGGCGTGGTCAAAATGATCCTCTATCGCTCCTTTGTTTCTGTTGGTTATAATAAGAACCTCTTCGATTCCCGAAGCGAAAGCCTCCTCAACAATATACTGGATAGCAGGCTTATCAACAATGTTGAGCATTTCCTTCGGCACGGCCTTGGAAGCCGGAAGAACTCTTGTGCCCATACCCGCTGCCGGTATTATCGCTTTTCTTACTTTCATAATCATATCCTCCTAAAATTAAAATACCTGTATAAAACTCAAAAAGAGCTGAACCGCTATCATCGCGAGCAGCGGCTCGAGAGTGCTTATTCCTCCCTGACGGGCGAGAAACAGCCTCCTCATCTGACTTTTGCTCATATTTCCGTCAACGGCCGCCATAGGGCTTACGGCAAATTCCCCGCCTGCCTTTAATCTTTCGTCTACCGAACGGACTACGTTGATAACCTTTCGGCGGTAAAACCTGTCCGCCGTAAGGGCGCTGAACAGATGAATTATGAGCATTCCCGCAAAAACTATGCCGGATGCCATTACGATTTGGGCATATTCCTCAAGCCCCGTCATTTTCTGCGCCGCTTCATAATACTGAGCCGGTGTGCTTACGTTGCTGAGCAAATCCGCAACGGCGCTGAAAGCCGGAGCGTAAACTGCGGACACCATCAGCCTCAAAGCGTATTCAACGGCAAGCAAAACGATACCCTGAATATGCATTTTTCTGAAGAAGAAATAATACGGCCCGAAAATCAGAGCGCTCCAGTTCCACCCGAGCCTGCCTTTTTTCTGAAATTTTTTTATAAAGTTTTCCGTGTTTACCGATATGACCGCGCTTATATCTTTCAATTTTACGCCGTCTATTTCCCTGCTTTCGAAATCCTGCGCGCTCTCGGCTGACGGCGGCTCGGAAATTTCCGTCGGTTTCGCTTTATCGCCCGTTGATTCCGCTTCAGGCGGAATATAATATTCCTCGCGGGAATTTATCTCCGGAGCCTCGAAAGATTCACGCTGTTTAGTTTCCTGCGTGTCGGCGCGCTTATAAACAAATCCCGTGCCGTGCAGGTTTTGATTCTCGCAGCGGCCGAGTTTATCGTAGCATTCCCTGTGATGAGGCGTTCCGCAATCGGGGCAGGTAACCACATCGTCGCCCTCTTGAAACGGTTTTTCGCAAACAGGGCATATTTCATTTTCGTATAAAAACATTTCAATCTCCCGTAAAAATATACTTCCACTATATGATTATACTTTTTTTATCATAAAAAATCAACATAGTGATTAAAATAATGTAAATATAATTTTAACGCTTTGGCTTGCAAAGAGCCGGCAAGTTGTATATAATACCCTTGTTTATTATAAATTTGTTTTTTGAAAGCGTTTTTAAAAGGAGACAAACAATGCTTGAATTTGAAAATCTCAGATTCCGTCTGCTTGAATGTGAAAAGCCGATACAGAATCTTAAAGAGGCTTTGGCAATAGATCTTGTTAAGGACGAGATTGCCGAGCTTGAGGAGCAGGCAGGCGCCCCCGGTTTTTGGGACGATATGGAAAAAAGCCAAAAAATCCTGAAACGCACCGGCGCTCTCAAAACGAAAGTGGCGAATTACGAAAGCCTGAAATCGGATTATGACGACGCCCTTGTTATGATTGAGCTCGCGAACGAGGAGGGCGACGAAAGCCTTTTGGCGGACTGCACCGATTCCGTTGCGGAAATCGAAAAAAGAATAGAGGAAATGACACTGACAACGCTGCTAAGCGGAGAATACGACGGCAAAAACGCGCTGCTTACTTTTCACGCCGGGGCCGGAGGAACCGAGGCTATGGATTGGGCGGAAATGCTTTTCAGAATGTATAACCGCTGGGGCGAACGCCACGGCTACAAGGTATCCACACTCGATTATCTTGAGGGCGACGTTGCCGGAATCAAAAGCGCCACGATATTGATAGAGGGCGAAAACGCTTACGGTTATCTCAAGGGCGAAATGGGCATTCACCGCCTTGTCCGCGTTTCGCCGTTCGACGCTTCGGGCAGAAGGCACACGTCGTTTGCATCGCTTGAAGTGATGCCCGAAATCGACGACGACGTAAACGTTGAAATACGCGAGGAAGATTTAAAAACCGATTTTTACAGAGCGTCCGGCGCGGGCGGCCAAAAGGTAAACAAAACCTCTTCGGCGGTGCGCCTTACCCATATACCTACGGGAATAGTCGTTTCCTGCCAGATTGAGCGCTCTCAGCACCAAAACCGCGAGGTGGCGATGAAAATGCTGAAATCAAAGCTTATCGAAATCAAAGAGCGCGAAAATCTTGAGCGCATAGACGATATTAAGGGCGACCAAAAAGAGATTGCCTGGGGCAGCCAGATACGCTCATATGTTTTTATGCCCTACACAATGGCAAAAGACCATAGAACGGGATTTGAAATGGGCAACATCAACGCCGTTATGGACGGAGATATAGACGGCTTTATAAACGCTTATCTGAAGCAAAAAAGCGTGGCCGCCACCGAAAACGCGCAGATTTAAACCCCATTTGTTTATTTTACCTTTTTTCGAGCAAAAAAATTGTCAATAAAAATCTGCCAATAATAAAAAACGCTCCTTTCGCTTACAATAAAAGCGGAAGGAGTTTAATATATAATTATGAAAAAAACCATTGCATTGCTTTTTGCGCTCGCACTGCTGCTTTGCGGCTGCGCGGCCGACGGCGGGCAAGCGGGCAAAGAGCGGATAACACAGCAGGAGGACGATCCGCCGAGCAGCACCGAGGTTGCTTCCGAAACGACCGTTAAGCCGACAGAAATAGGAGCGTCTCTTTCGGAATACGATCCCTCTCCGATAACGTGGGGACCGGGGAACATCAAAGACCATAAAAGACCGACGGATCCCGTAACACTTCAGGAAAAATACTCGGAGCTCGGCGGAAAATGGCTTTTGGAGGACGGAAAAAAGATTTGCCTGACATTCGACGAGGGCTACGAAAACGGATATACTCCGCAGATACTCGACACGCTGAAGGAAAAAAACATAAAAGCCGTTTTTTTCTGCACTTACGATTATGTAAAGCGAAACCCTCAGATCGTTAAGCGAATGATAGACGAGGGACACACCGTAGGAAACCATTCCTACAGGCACTATAATATGACCACCGTAGACCTCGGAACGGCAAGGGACGAAATAACGCTGCTCCACGATTACGTTGAAAAAAATTTCGGCTACCAAATGAAATACTTCCGTTTCCCGGAAGGCGCTTTCAGCGCGCAGACACTCGCGCTCGCGAACAGCCTCGGCTACGAAACGATTTTTTGGAGCTTCGCCTACGCTGATTGGGACACGAGCGCCCCGCCGGATCCGACAGAAGCCTTTAACCTTATAACCTCGTCGGTTCACAACGGCGCCGTCATTCTTCTGCACGCCGTAAGCAAAACGAACGCCGATATTCTCGGCTCGGTTACGGACAATATAAGAGAGCAGGGCTACGTTTTTACCACCGAACTCTCTTAACACGCTCCGTTTCCCCGCCGCCCGAATACGCCCGCCGGCAAATATGCCGAACGCCGCGGTTCTTCCCTCCGTTTTTCGGAGGGATTTTTTTGCGAAAACACGTCGCCGCTCACTCTCCTGCCGAAAGCCGGATTCGCCCCGCCGTTTGCGACAAAATATTTTGTTAATTTTGGATTTTTCTATTGTTAAGACTTTTTAAATAATATATAATAGATTGTAAATTATCATTTTTAAATTGATTATAATTTAATCCGACAGTCTGAAGGCAGGAGAATTTTATGATATTAACAAGAGATATAGGTATTGACCTTGGCACGGAAAACACACTTATCTGCGACAGGAAAGGCAGAATAATACTGCGGGAGCCCTCCGTAGTCGCGGTGGACGTAAAATCGCGCAGAGTTCTCGCCTCGGGAAGCAGCGCGAAAATGATGATAGGAAGAACCCCCGGCTCGATAGTTGCGATAAAGCCTCTTAACGAAGGCGTTATCGCGGATTTCGATATGACGGCCGATATGCTTCACGATTTTATTTACCGTTCGTCAAAGCGCTCCTTTTTTACAAAAACGAGAGTGGTGATATCCGTTCCGAGCGGCGTTACCGAGGTTGAAAGACGCGCGGTTGAGGACGCGGCGCGCTCGGCGGGAGCGCAGGACGTGGAACTCATTGAGGAGCCTATGGCGGCCGCGCTCGGAGTCGGGCTTCCCGTAAACGAGGCGAGAGGCTCCATGATAGTGGACGTCGGCGGCGGCACCTGCGACGTGGCGGTTATTTCTCTCGGCGGGATCGCCGCGAGAAAGAGCATACGGGTTGCCGGAAACGCGCTTGACGAGGAAATAATAAATTATATGAAAAAAACGCATAATCTGCTTATCGGCGCGATAACCGCCGAGGAGATAAAGCTGAACATCGGCTCGGCCGCTCCGTATGAGGGGGAGGGCGCGATGGGCGTTCGCGGAAGGAATCTTACGGACGGTCTTCCCAAGGCGATAGAGGTGACTTCGGCGCAGATACGCGAGGTGCTTTCCGCGCCGGTTTCCGAAATAATCGGAGCGATACGCGAAACGCTTGAGGTAACTCTTCCTGAGCTTGCCGCGGACATAATTGAAAGAGGCATATATATCACCGGAGGCTCTTCGCTTCTCAGAGGTCTTCCGGAGCTTATAGAAAAGGAAACGAACATAGCCGTTCACACCACCGATATACCTCTTGACGCGGTGGCAATCGGCGCGGCGGCAAAGCTAAGAAAGGCAAAAGCAAGATGAAAACCCTTTTAAAAAGCAAGCGGTTTAAAATCATAATCGCGATAATCGCTTTGCTGCTGGCAGGCGCGCTTATCTGCGCCGCTAACGGGCGCAGCGAAACGGCGCAATCCGGAATAATCGGCTTTGTTTTCGCTCCGGCTCAATGGGCGGCGGCAAAAATCTCAAACGCCGTTGAGGGCGTTTTCGGCGAGGCAAGCGGCAACGCCGAATATCTTGAAAGAATAGACGAGCTTGAAAAGCAGGTGGGCTCGCTTCAGAGCCAACTGAATGATTTTGAAAATATGAAAAAGCAGAACGCGCTGTATAAGGACGCGCTCGGGCTGAAGAGCGAAAATCCGTCCTTCACCTTTGTTGAGGCCGAAGCGACGGGGCGCGACGCGGCCGATATTTTCGGCTCCTACACGATAAATAAAGGCTCATTGAGCGGGATAAAAAAAGGCGACGCGGTGCTTTACGGAAATTATTTGGTTGGAACTGTCGACGCGGCTTATCCGAGCTACAGCGTTGTTAAAACCATACTTGATCCCGACTTTTCCGTTTCGGTTTACGAGATAGTTTCCGGAGAAATCTCCTATATAACGGGCGACGCCGCGCTCGCGGCTCAGGGCAAATGCAAGATGGCAAATCTTACGTCGCAGACTGCCGTTTCTCACGGCTCAATAATATCTACCGCGGGCATAAGCGGAAGTATTCCCAAGGGTATCATAATCGGCACGGTGGACGAGGTGGACGAGGATCCCTCCTCGGTTTCCTACTATGCCTCGATAGAGCCGGGGATTGACGTTGACAATATTTCAAACTGCCTTGTCCTTATAAACCACGGGGCGGTGAGCGATAAATGAATATCACTTCAAGGCAAAGGAACGTAAAAACCGCCGTCTATTTTATAATCATCGCGTTAGTCGCGGTAATACAGAGCACGCCCGGATTTACTTTTGAAATAGCGGGCGCAAGATGCTTTTTGCTCATTCCCGTCTGCGTAACGCTCGGAATGGGCGAGGACGAGGGTCTCGCCGCCGCTATGGGGCTGTTCGGAGGGCTTCTTTGGGACGCTACCACCTCCGTTCATCTCGGTTTCAACGCCGTTTTTCTTTGCGTGTCGTGCCTCATAAGCTCCACGCTTGTAACTTTTATACTGAGAAACACATTTATAGCGAATTTGGTTTTTTCGGCAATTTCCGCTTTTGCCTACGCCCTTATGTACTGGCTCTTTTTCATCGTGATAAAGGGGGTAAACGGAGCGGAACTGAGCATTATATATTTTTATTTCCCGAGCGCTTTTTACACGGCGGCGCTTTTTCCGATTATATGGTTTTGCGTAACGCCCGTGAAGAGGCGCCTCAACAGCCCCGTCAAATCCTTAAACTGATTTCGCAGAGAGGAGAGAGCCATGAAAAGCAGACACAGCAGTATCCGTTCCGCCATAGCTCTTTTGCTTGTGGCGGCGGTCATACTCGGATTCGGTTACATACTTTTTGATATACAGATAGTAAACCACGATTATTACGTTGCAAAAAACAGCGCCGTGCGCACCTACAAAATACCGATCGAGGCCGCCCGCGGCGATATCGTGGACAGGAACGGAAATATCCTCGTCACCAATAAACAGGACAGTTCCATAATTCTTGACGCGGCATATTTCCCGCCAAGGAGCGAAAACGAGAAAAGAAACAGAATACTCTACAATCTTGTAAAGCTGTTTGAAAAAAACGGTGAGGAATATATAAACAACCTTCCTCTTACAATAAAAAACGGAAAAGTGGATTTTACCGACGATGAGGAAGCGGTGGCGGTTATGAAAGGGCCGGGTGCTTTCAACGTGCAGAAATACGCAACGGCTCAAAACTGCTTTGACGTTATGAAGGAGCTTTACGGCCTTGACGGATATTCGGCGGGCGACGCGCTGAAAATCGGCGCGCTGAGATATGAGCTTACGCTGAATATGTTTTCGATAGAAAACCCCGTTACGATTGCAAAAAGCGTGAGCAGCGAAACGGTGGCCGCCATAAAAGAGGACAGCGAAAGCTATCTCGGGGCAAACGTAAGGGCAACTTCCTCAAGGGATTACCCCGATCCGACGCTCGCTCCCCATATTCTCGGCACGGTAAGAAAAATAAACGCGTCCGAATACGAAAAGCTGAAAGACGAGGGCTACGGTATTTCTGACACTATAGGCGGCAACGGCATAGAGGCCGCCATGGAGGACGAGCTTCGAGGAACCCCCGGCGAGCTGACGATTACGATAGACAGCGACGGGAACGTATCGGAAGAGGTTACAAAAAACCCCGTAAAAGGCAACACCGTGGTGCTCACAATATCAAAGGAAATGCAGAGCATTGCGCAGAAAGAGCTTAAAAAAACGTGTGACAATATAAGCCTTTACAGAGGCGCGGGCGCGGTCGTGGTAGAGGACGTTCACAACGGCGAGGTGCTTGCGGCGGCTTCCTACCCAACGTACAATATACTTGACTATTACGATAATTACTCAAAGCTTGCGAAAAACTCAAGGCAGCCGATGTGGAGCAGATTCGCGCAGGGTCAGTACGAGCCCGGCTCAACATTCAAGCCCGCTATGGCCTGCGCCGCGCTTGAGGAAGGCGTTATAACGGAAAACACCACTTTCGTGTGCAGAGAGAAGTTTCAATACTATGACCAGCCCTTCAAATGCCTTGCCTACCACGGCACGGAAAACGTGAAGCAGGCGCTGAGGGATTCGTGCAATATTTTCTTCTATAATTGCGCCGACAAGCTCGGCATAGCGAAAATGAACGAATACGCCTCTATGTTCGGCCTCGGTGAAAAAACCGGCGTTGAGATAAGCGAAGCATCTGGCGTGCTTGCCGGGCCGGAAAGCGCGCAGAGACTTGGCAGAGTGTGGCAAATGGGCGATACCATTCAAAGCGCCATAGGGCAATCTCTAAATCTTTTCACCCCTTTGCAGCTTGCCAATTACTGCGCCACGATTGCCAACGGCGGCACGAGATATGAGCTGCATTTCGTAAAATCCATAGTTAATTCCTCAACAGGCTCCGTTGACGAAACGAATATTTCCGTTGCCGAAGAACTGCCGATTTCAAACGGCACCTTTGCCATAGTTAAACAAGGAATGAGAATGGTGGCTACTCAGGGGCCCCCCGCTCCCGTTTTCAGAAATTTTGAAATAAAAGTCGCCTGCAAAACAGGTACGTCTCAAGTAAAAAGAAACGGCGTTAAAGACAATAACGGCTTTCTTATCACCTACGCGCCATATGAGAATCCCGAAATATCCGTTGCCTCTGCTATTGAGCTGGCGGGCTCGGGTACCTCAACCGCGTCAATAACCGCGGCAATACTCGATTATTATTACAAAAGCGGCAAGGATATGCCGTCCGCGCAGAGCCCGGGCGCAATAATTCAGTAACGGCGGCCGATATTCGGCGAATGCGGCGAATATTTTGTTATAATATATAAAATTTTTATTGAATATAGTTTATAATTATGTTATATTTTTTATGTTACCTTTAAATTATTTGAAGCGTTAAGCGGCTTCATCACTACCCGATCGGAGGATTTTATGAATATAGCACTGATAGCGCACGACGCAAAAAAGGAACTTCTCGTTCAGTTTTGTATTGCTTACTGCGGGATAATGAGCAGGCACGAGCTGTGCGCCACCGGCACCACGGGAAAGCTTGTCCGTGAAGCGACAGGCCTGAATATAAACTGCTTTCTTGCGGGAAGCCAGGGCGGCGGCCAGCAGATTGCCAGCAGAATAGCCTGCAACGAAATTGACCTGCTGATTTTCTTCAGGGATCCGCTTGATCCCAAGCCGAACGAACCGAACGACAATGATCTTTTAAGGCTTTGCGACGTTCACAATATTCCATACGCCACTAACATTGCCACTTCGGAGGCGCTTATCAGAGGGCTTGAGCGCGGAGATTTTGAGTGGAGAAAGATAGTCAATCCGCGTTACAGCTCATAAACTGTAAAAATTCGCGGGCGGGCGTATGCCCGCTCTTTTTTTGAAACAGGAGGCAGTTAAAAATTGATTACAAAAGCAATAAAAGGCACAAAAGACGTGCTGCCGAAAGACGTTCACAAAAATCAGTATATCGAGGCCACCGTGCTTGAAACGGCGCAAAAATTCGGCTACAAAGAAATACGCACGCCCGTTTTTGAAAACACGGAGCTTTTTCAGCGCGGAGTGGGCGATACTACCGACATAGTGCAGAAAGAAATGTATTCCTTTGACGATAAGGGCGGCAGAAACATAACCCTGCGCCCCGAAGGAACGGCGGGCGCGGCAAGAGCCTTTCTTGAAAACGGGCTCAGCAACGAGGCTCTTCCCCAAAAGGTATGCTATCTCGCGTCCTGCTACAGATACGAAAAGCCGCAGGCGGGCAGGCTCAGGGAATTTCACCAATTCGGCGTTGAATGCTTCGGCACGGCCTCCCCTCTGGCAGACGCGGAGATAATCGCTCTCGCGAAATCCGTTTTTGACGAGCTCGGCGTTAAAGATCTCAGCCTTGAGATAAACTCAATCGGCTGCCCTAAATGCCGCGCCGAATATCACAAGGCGTTAAAGGAATATTTCAGAGCAAGGCAGGACGAACTGTGCGACACCTGCAGGGACAGGCTTGAGAGAAATCCCATGCGCATACTCGACTGCAAATCACCGATATGCGCCGAAATAGCAAAGTCCGCGCCGTCGGTGCTTGATTATCTTTGCGACGAATGCAGAGAGCACTTTGAAACGGTGCAGAAATATCTGAAAGCCGAAAATATAGAATTTACCGTTAATCCCAAAATCGTGCGCGGCCTTGATTACTACACGAAAACCGTTTTTGAATTTATTTCAAATTCGATAGGCGCGCAGGCCGCCGTTGCCGCGGGCGGAAGATACGACGGACTGATAGAAGAACTCGGCGGCAAGCCCACCCCGTCGCTCGGTTTCGGTATGGGGCTTGAAAGGCTTTTGCTTTTGATGGAAACGCAGGGCTGCGAATTTCCGAAAAGCGAAACGCCCGATCTCTTCATCGCCGCGCTTGGCGAAAAAGCGGTGCTGAAGGCCGTTGAAACTGCGCAGGATATGCGCGCCGAAGGATTTTCCTGCGTGTACGACCTCAATAAAAGAAGCCTGCGCGCGCAGATGAAATACGCCGATAAGTTAGGAGCGAAATTCATCGCCGTGATAGGCGACAATGAGGTTGACGAGGGAATAACAAAGCTGAAAAATATGGAGACGGGCGAGGAGACGGAAATAGCCCTTGACACATTTGTAAGCGGCTACTACAATATAACCCTTTCGGAGCAGCTTGCCGATATTGAGATAAACGGCGAGGCGTTTGATTTCGGATCATTTTTCAATGTGGGAGATAAAGAATAATGGAAAGTATAAGAGGACTTAAAAGAACCGATTTTTGCGGCACCCTGCGCCTTTCGGACGCGGGCAGAGAGGTTACGCTTTTCGGCTGGGCTCAGCGCAGGCGCGACCTCGGCAACCTTATTTTCATAGACTTGAGGGACAGAACGGGCGTTGTTCAGCTTTCTTTTAACGACAGGACGGACAAAGGCGTTTTTGAAAAGGCGCAGTCCGTGCGCTCGGAATACGTGCTTGCCTTAAAGGGCGTTGTAAAGGAGCGCGAAAGCAAAAACGATGACATTCCGACTGGCGGAATCGAGGTGGAAGTGACCGAACTCCGCATAATTTCAAAGGCGCAGACTCCGCCCTTTGAGATTTCAAAAACCGATTCGGTGGGCGACGAAACTACTCTTAAATACCGCTATCTTGCCCTTAGAAACGAAAAGCTTACAAAAAACATAATAATGCGGCATAAAATCGCGAGGATAGCCCGCGAGTATTTCTATGAAAACGGATTTATAGAGATCGAAACGCCGATGATGATAAAATCCACCCCCGAGGGAGCGAGGGACTACGTTGTGCCGAGCAGAATACACAACGGCAAATTCTATGCCCTGCCGCAGAGCCCGCAAATCTACAAGCAGCTGCTTATGGTAGCGGGCTTTGATCGCTATATCCAGCTCGCGAGATGCTTTAGGGACGAGGATCTGCGCGCCGACCGCCAGCCCGAATTCACCCAAATCGATCTTGAGATGAGTTTTGTTGATACCGACGATATTATGGAGACGGCGGAGGGCTTCATCAAAAAGCTGATGAAAGAAACTTTGGATATCGATATCCCCTCACCTCTGCCGAAAATGACATATGCCGAGGCTATGAACAGCTACGGCTCGGACAAGCCCGACACCCGCTTCGGTATGCTTATACACGATATTTCGGACTGGGCGGATAAAACCGATTTCCCCGTCTTTCGCTCCGCCATAGACGGAGGCGGCAGCGTAAGGGCGATAGTCGCCAAAAACGCCGCGGCGGTTTACACAAGAAAAAAAATTGACAAGCTAACGGAATACGCAAAGGGCATAGGCGCAAAAGGTCTTGCCTATATCCGCTGGGCGGAGGACGCGCCCGCCTGCTCCTTCGGAAAATTTCTTAAAGACGGCGAGCAGGAGGAGCTTCTTGAATCGCTTGGAGCCGAAAAGGGCGATTGCGTGTTTATAATCTGCGGCAAAACGAGCCTTGCGCTCTCCGTTCTCGGCGCTCTGCGCCTTGCCATTGCGAAAGAGCTTGATATAATACCGAGCGGAAAATGGAATTACCTATGGATAACGGAAATGCCGTTTTTCGAATATGATGAGGAAAGTGGCGAATGGGTGGCCATGCACCACCCGTTTACGATGCCGCTTGAGGAATGTATTCCGTATCTTGAAAGCGACAGGGCTTCCGTCCGCGCCAAGGCGTTTGATTTGGTGCTCAACGGAGTTGAGCTTTCATCGGGCTCAATGAGAATAACCGACTGCGCTTTGCAAAACAAGATGTTTGAGCTTTTGGGTATGGAGCAAGATGAAATCGACGCAAAATTCGGCTTTCTCGTTGAGGCATATAAATACGCCGCTCCGCCCCACGGCGGAATGGGCATAGGGCTTGACAGGCTCGCAATGCTTATCTGCGGCGCGGAAAGCCTTAGAGACGTTACGGCTTTTCCGAAAGTTCAGAACGCCAGCGAGCTTATGAGCGGAGCGCCTTCCGCCATAGACGGCATACAGCTTGAGGAGCTCGGAATAGATATATCTTCAAAAGAGGAATGAAAATGAGCAATTTTTTCGCAATGGTCAACAGAATGAAGCTGATTGACCGCTGGGCGCTTATGCGCAGCACCGCAAAGGAAAATATAGCGGAGCACAGCCACGGCGTTGCGGTTATAGCCCACGCGCTTTGCGTAATAGGCAATAAAAAATTCGGCAAAAGCCTAAATGCCGAAAGATGCGCCGTTCTCGCTCTTTATCACGACACAACGGAGGTTATCACCGGCGATATGCCCACCCCCGTTAAGTATTACAACGAGAATATAAAGAACGTTTACAAGGATATTGAAAAAAAGGCCGGCGAACGGCTTATCGCCATGCTCCCCGATGAATTTAAAGAGGATTACGCTCCGTTTTTTGAAAAGCGGGAGAGCGACGAAGAGCTTTGGAAAATAGTTAAGGCGGCGGATAAAATAGGCGCGCTTATCAAATGTATAGAGGAATGCCGTATGGGCAACAGGGAATTTGAGATCGCGCTGAAAAGCCGGCGTGAAATCGTTGACAATATCGATATGCCCGAAGTCGAATATTTCAGAAAGGAATTTCTTCCCGCCTATGAGCTCACTCTTGACGAGCACACAAAATGATTTTTTTAATAGAATGCAAAGGCGGCTTTTGCGCGGGAACAGAGAAAAATTTTGTTTCCGCGGCAGCCGTCGATAAAGTTTAATTTGAATAACTATCCGTGCAATAATTCGACTTTATTTTTATATAATTTGCATAAAATAATGGCCATAATTCATTGAATATGGCCGTATTTTTTGGCTATTTCTAACAAATATCGCCTTTTTTGAAGAATAAGTGTTGACTTTTAAAAAGCGCGTGCTATAATGTGGGCAGAAAATGAGTTAAGGAGGGATATAGATATGCTTAAACAACTCATTAAGTGTGCTAAAATCCTTGCCGGTTTAGACAGGGCATATGTGCACGAGAACTACAGCATTTGGAGCTGACAGGCAAATCCAAAGCATTCCGATGCTGTAAAAACGCAGAATAATAAACTCCCCAAGCGGTATTAAACCGTTTGGGGAATATTTTTTTACTATATTGCTTTAACAAATTCGTTTCTTTGCGAAAGGAAGACGATAAATTTCCGTGTTTTATTTCGTTGCCATTTCGGCTCTTGCCTCTTTTATGCGCTGAACAAAAAGCTTGCCCGTTTCGGTTATCTTATCGTAATCGCCCGTTTTCGCGCCGGCGATAAGCGATGAACCCGCACCGCAGGCGATAGCGCCCGCCTTTATCCAATCCTTAACGTTGTTTACGTCAACGCCGCCGGAAGGCATCATTATCGCATTCGGTATCGGCCCGTGTATATCCTTAATGAACGAGGGGCCCGCTATATCGCCGGGGAATACCTTAAGCACGTCGGCTCCGCATTCCATAGCGGCAACGGCCTCGGTGGGCGTATATATTCCGGGCATAGACGGTATGCCGTATCTGTTGCAGCACTTTACCGTTTCGGGATCAAAATACGGAGCCACAACATATTCCGCGCCGGCAAGAATGGCTATTCTCGCGGTGGCGGCATCCATAACGGTGCCCGCGCCGATAATTATTTCGCCGCTGCTGTATTTTGACCTCATAGCCTCTATAAGTTTATCCGCGTGCGGAACGGTGAAGGTAAGCTCTATTGCCGCAACGCCGCCGGCAATGCAGGCGTCCGTAATTTTTTCCGCCTGCTCAACAGAAGTGGCGCGCACAACGGCGACAATGCCGACCTCCTGAATTTTAGCGAGTGTTTCGATTTTATTCGCCATAATTTTATTATCCTCCCAAAATTTATTCGGCCGCCAGTTGGCAAACCGTAAAAAATTATTATCTCTGAACTCTGGCCGACGCGCCGTTTACCTTTGCCTCGACCTCTTTCAGCGAAGCCATCGAGGTATCTCCCGGCGTGGTCATCGCGAGCGCGCCGTGAACAACGCCGTAATCTACGGCTTTCTGCGCGTCACCATAAGTCATAAGCCCATAGATAAGCCCCGAAGCGAAGCTGTCCCCTCCGCCGACTCTGTCTAATATCTCAAGTCCGGGAAATTCGATGGAATTATAAACCCTGCCGTCCGCGTAGCAGATAGCTTTCCAGTCGTTGACCGTGGCGGTTTTTACGGTGCGAAGCGTTGTGGCGATAACCTTGAAATTCGGGTACGCTTTGCATACCTCGCCGAGCATCTTAACATAGCCGTCCATATTGAGCTCCTTGAGTTCGGCGTCGTTGCCCTCAACCTCAAAGCCGAGGCAGGCGGTGAAGTCTTCCTCGTTGCCTATCATAACGTCAACATATTTCGCAAGCTCATTATTTACCTCCTGCGCCTTCGCCTGACCGCCTATATCGTTCCAAAGCGACGGCCTGTAGTTGAGATCGTAGGAAACGACCGTGCCGTATTTCTTTGCCGCCTTGACCGCCTCAATGGCGACCTGCGCCGAGCTTTCGGAAAGCGCCGCGAATATGCCGCCCGTGTGAAGCCAGCGCGCGCCGAGAGTACCGAATATATAATCCCAATCGAAATCGCCCGGCTTCATCTGGCTTATGGCGGTGTTGCCTCTGTCCGAAGCGCCGACGGCGCCCCTGATACCGAAGCCTCTTTCCGTGAAATTTATGCCGTTTCTCGTTGTTCTACCGATACCGTCGTACTTAACCCATTTTATGAGAGAAGTGTCCACGCCGCCCTGAAGAATAAGGTCTTCAAGCAAACGGCCTATCTCGTTTTCTGCAAACGCCGTTGCGACGGCTGTTTTCATTCCGAAACATCTTCTCAAACCGCGGGCAACATTATATTCGCCGCCGCCCTCCCATGCTTTGAATGAGCGGGCGGTTTTGATCCTGCCCTCGCCGGGGTCAAGGCGAAGCATTATTTCTCCGAGGGATATTTCGTCAAACGCGCATTCTTCCTTAGGTCTTAAATTCAAGTTCATTTTTCGTCCTCCAAATATCAAAATTTAAAATAATTCATAGCGTTATAATAAGAGATGCCCTGCACTATTTCTTTAAGTATCTCCGTATCGTTCGCGTACCGGCCGTCCTCTACCCATCTGCCGACGAGCCTGCAAAGGATACGGCGGAAATAATCGTGCCTGCCGTAGGAAGTTATGGAACGCGAATCCGTCTCCATTCCTATAAACTTTCCGAGTATGCCGAGATTGCCGAGAGTTTTCATCTGCTCGGTCATTCCGTCCATAGTATCAAGGAACCACCAGGCGGGGCCGAACTGGAGCTTGGACTGCGCCTCATCGCTCTGGAAATTGCCGAGCATAGTCGCAAGCACGGTATTATCCTTTGGATTCAGATTGAAAAGCACTGTTTTTGGGAGCTTTCCTTTTACATTAAGCGCATCGAGAAAACGGCTGAGCGGGTAGGCAATTTCACGGTCGCCCACGGAATCGAAACCTATATCCGCGCCTTTTTCCGCGAACATGGCGGTGTTGTTGTTTCTCATTGCACCTATATGGATTTCCATTGCCCAACCGAGCTTGTGATACTTTTCACCGAGCGCGAGCATTATTTTCGTTTTGTACGCGTCCGTTCCCTCAAGGGAAACGCTCCCGCCGTTCATCGCCCGCTCAAAAACGGCGTTTATATCGCGATCCTCGGCCTCCTTATACGGAACATAGTCGAAGGACTGATCCGATATTTTGCAGCCGACAGATTTGAAATAATCGGCGCGTTTGAGCAACGCGGCGATAACGTCTTTATATGATTTTATCTCAATTCCGGCGGTTTTGCCGAGAAGAGCTATATATTCGGCAAAGCCGGAAAGATTCATATTGAGCGCCTTGTCGGGGCGGAAAGTCGGCAGCACCTTGCAGTCAAAGCCCTGCGCGTCTTTAAGCAGTTTATGATATTTCAGATCGTCGGTCGGATCGTCCGTTGTGCATATCACCTTAACATTTGAGCGGGAGATAATGCTTTGCGGCCTGAAATCATTTTCGGCAATTATATTATTTGCCCTGTCGTATATCTCGTCGGCTGTTTTGGAGCAAAGAGGAGTCGTTATCCCGAAATATTTTTTCAGCTCGATATGAGCCCAGTGATAAAGCGGATTTCCGATCGCGTATTGCAGGGCGTAGGCGAATTTTTCAAATTTTTCCCTGCCCGTTCTGTTCCCCGTGCAGTAATCCTCACCGATTCCGCAGGAGCGCATCGCGCGCCATTTATAGTGATCGCCCGCAAGCCAAAGCTCCGAAATATCCTTGGGAGGAGCGTTTTCGTAAATTTCCTTGGGGCTGAGGTGGCAGTGATAATCGCACACCGGTAAATCTTCGCAGTAATCGTGAAAAAGGCGTTTTGCCGTATCGGTATCAAGCAGAAAATCCGCGTCCATAAATTCTTTCACAAAGAAACCTCCCCGCTTTAAATTTACATATATTATATACTTCCGTTTAAGCTATTTCAAGCAAATTTATCCTTAAAATAATTTTATTGAATAAAAGACGGCAGACTGATATAATAAAAATACAAAATATATTCGCTCAGACGGCAAAATATTTAAGGCGGCAGCCGAACGCGCGCCATTTGAAATATACCGCCCGAAAGCGAAATAATAAAAAGGGTGATAAAATGAACATTTGCGTTTTCGGAGCCTCAAGCGATATTATCGACGATAAATATATTGACGCGGCATATAAGCTCGGAAGCGAGATGGCAAGGCGGAATATCGGCCTTGTTTTCGGCGGCGGGAACTGCGGCGTTATGGGCGCTTCCGCCAGAGGCGAATTTGACAACGGCGGCTATATTTTAGGCGTTGCCCCGCACTTTATGAAAATACACAATCTGCTGTTTGACAACTGCACAAAATTCAAGCACACGGAAACGATGAGCGAGAGAAAAACCTATATGGAGGATCACGCCGACGCTTTCATCATCGCTCCGGGCGGCGTAGGCACCTTTGAGGAGTTTTTCGAGGTCTACACATTAAAGCAGCTTGGCAGGCACAACAAGGCCATAGCCATATTCAACGTTTGCGGATATTATGACAAAATGATAGATATGCTTGAGCATTCGGTCGATGAGAATTTCATAAAAAGAGATTCTCTTGAGCTTATCGAAGTGTTTGACAAGGTTGAACCGATGCTTGACTATATCGAAAATTACAAGGGCGTTGACACGGACGTTATGAAAGTGCGCTACGCGTTTCTTCAGGACGGAGAAAAAATGGAATAAACGCCGATCATAACAAAAAAGCCGGTGAGCAATCACCGACTTTTTGCTTTTTTTATTTAATTACTTGAGCTCAACCTCAGCGCCGGCTTCGGTAAGAGCGGCCTTAAGAGCCTCTGCGTCGGCAGTGGGAACGGCTTCCTTAACGGTTGCGGGCGCGGCGTCAACGATAGCCTTAGCCTCTTTAAGTCCGAGGCCTGTAGCCTCACGAACAGCCTTAATAACAGCGATCTTGTTTGCGCCTACGCTTGTAAGTACAACGTCAAACTCTGTCTTTTCCTCGGCTGCGGGAGCGCCGCTGTCTACCGGGCCGGCAACTGCAACTGCCGCGGCAGCGCTTACGCCGAATTCTTCTTCTACTGCTGATACGAGCTCCGAAAGCTCAAGAACGGTAAGAGTTTTAAGCTCTTCAACGATCTTAGTTACGTTTTCTGATGCCATTTTTATTTCCTCCAAATAAAATTTAATTTTTGCCGATTATTCGGCCGTTTCGGTTGCGGGAGCTTCCTCACTCGGAGCCTCCGCGGTTTTTGCTTTTAAACATTCTTCCGCGCCGCCCTTGTCAACAATGGCTTTAACACCTCTTGCGAATGCCGCTATCGGAGCGCTGAATACGCTGCAAACCGTTGCGAGAAGAACCTCTCTGGACGGAAGCTTTGCAAGCGACTGGAGCTTTTCCGTGCTGATAACCGCGCCGTCAAGATAACCTGACTTGAGGGTAAAGTTTTTGTGATTGTCCGCGAACTTCTGAAGAATACGCGCCGACGCAACATAATCGTCCGCGCTGGTTGCAAGCGCCGTTGTGCCCTCAAGGACATCGTCAAGACCGCCGAGACCCGCGTCGTCCGCGGCTCTTTTAAGGAGCGTGTTTTTAACTACCGTGTATTCCACGCCCGCCTCGCGCAGCTCTTTGCGCAGCTTAGTATCGTCCTCAACGGTGATACCCTTGTAGTCGACTACAACGCCTGCAATGGAGCCCTTGATTCTCTCGGCAAGAGCGGCAACCTGTGCCTGTTTCTTTTCAAGAATTGCTGTGCTTGGCATTAACCGTACCTCCATACTTATTTGCCGCCCGAAAGAGCGGACTTAAGGCTGTTTCCAAAAAGAAAAGTGCATTCCGAAAGAGGAATGCACAACATTTCTAATATATATAACAATATTATATATTACCGAAAATGCTCATTCCTCGGCAGGCGATAAACTTACACCGAAAAGGTACCTGCTGTCTTTGGTTGAACAGCGAACGTATTATAACACAAGGCAAGCGCCTTGTCAATACCTGAATTTACTGCGCCGCGGCGCCGGAGCCGACCCTGTTAGGATTGATGCGAATGCCGGGGCCCATAGTTGACGCTACCGCGCAGGACTTGATATACTGCCCCTTAGCGGCGGCGGGCTTTGCCTTGATTATCGCGTCGAGCAGCGCATTGAAATTTTCAAGCAATTTCTCGGTGCCGAATGAAGCCTTGCCTATCGGGCAATGAATGATATTTGATTTATCGAGACGGTATTCGATCTTACCGGCTTTAGCGTCCGTAACGGCCTTGGCAACGTCCATAGTTACCGTTCCGGCCTTGGGCGAGGGCATAAGCCCGCGGGGGCCGAGAACCTTACCCAAGCGACCTACAAAGCCCATCATATCGGGGCTGGCGATGGCAACGTCAAATTCCATCCAACCGCCCTGTATTTTCGTTACGAGATCCGCGTCGCCCACGATATCAGCGCCCGCCTCTTCGGCGGCCTTTGCGAGATCGCCCTTCGCGAACACCGCAACCCTTACGTCCTTACCTGTTCCGTTAGGCAGAACAACCGCGCCGCGAACCTGCTGATCAGCATGGCGGGAGTCAACGCCCAAACGAACGTGAACTTCTATTGTTTCATCGAATTTTGCCGTTGCCGTTTTTGCCGCGAGATCAAGCGCCTCGGCGGTTTCATATAATGCCGAACGGTCAATGAGCTTCGCGCTGTCTGTATATTTCTTTCCGTGTTTCATAATAAATTACCTCCAGTGGTTAATCGGATTTTTCCTCCCACACGGGGAATCAGTCTTCAACTTCCACGCCCATACTGCGCGCGGTGCCTGCTATCATACTCATTGCGGACTCAAGATTTGCCGCGTTGAGATCGGGGAGCTTCGTTTCGGCTATCTGCTGAACCTGAGCCTTTGTTATCTTTGCTACCTTGGTTTTGTTCGGAACGCCGGAACCGGATTCGATCCCGCAGGCTTTCTTTATAAGAACCGCCGCGGGGGGCGTTTTCGTTACGAACGTGAATGAACGGTCTTCAAAAACGGTGATAACGACCGGAATGATAAGGCCGGCGTCGTTCTTCGTTCTTTCGTTGAACTCCTTCGTAAACGCCATAATGTTTACACCGTGCTGACCGAGCGCAGGGCCTACCGGGGGCGCCGGCGTTGCTTTGCCTGCGGGGATCTGAAGTTTGATTAAACCTACTACCTTCTGAGCCATAAATAAATTTCCTCCTAAAAAATGTGGTTTGGCGGGAAAGCAATTCCCTCCCACTCACCGCAAAGCGGTGAACAATAAGCAGATATACTGCGTATTACCTTAATGTTAATCCTTGATCTTTTCAAGCTGATCAAGCTCAAATTCAACGGACGTTTCCCTGCCGAACATGGAAATGGAAACGAGAACGCTGTTTTTGCCGACGTCAACGGATTCAACGGTGCCCGAGAAGCCCTCGAGAGGCCCGTCTATTACGTTTACAAGATCGCCCGCCGCGTAAGATACCTCTACGCTTATCTTTTCGATGCCGAGCTTCTTTACCTCCTCGTCGGTGAGGGGTACGGGCTTGCTTTCGGGGCCAACAAAGCCCGTGCAGCCTCTGATATTGCGGACAACATACCACGTGTCGTCGTTCATTACCATTTTAACGAGCACATAGCCGGGAAAGATTTTTCTTTCCACTTCCTTTTTCTTGCCGTCCTCTTTGATTTCCACGACCGTTTCTGTGGGAACTGAAACCTCCTGAATCAAATCTTGGAGATTGCGGTTTTCAACAACGGTCTGAATATTGCTCGCCACCTTGTTTTCATAGCCCGAAAACGTGTGTGCAACATACCATTTAGCTTCTTCCATATGGATTTAAGCCTCCGTAAATAAATTCAGCCTGCCCGCGTCAATCACTTCGACGAGCTCTCGGAATTTCCTTCGTTCGCGGCGCTGCTCGCTGCCGTGCTGCCTGCTGCGGTTGTGCCGGCGGCCGTGCTGCCTGTTGACGACGCGCCCGTGCCGCTTTCAGAATCGGCGGCAGTTGACGAACCCGCCTGCGACGTATTGCTTTCGGAGCCCGCCTCAGCCGAATCGCTTACGGAAGTCGTTGTGGTGGTGGGAGCAAGATTTTTAATTCCCTTAAGACCAAGTGAAAGACCTGTATCAACAATATAGATCGCAACGCCTACTATGATCGTTACAAACAAAACTATCGCCGCGTTCTTGAGCGTTTCTTTCGCGGTCGGCCAAACTACCTTTTTGCGCTCCGAGTTAACGCTTTTGAAGAAAGAGGCAACGGATTTCAACGGATTCTTTCTTGCTTTTTTCTTTTTTTCTGCCTTTTCGGGCTTCTTTTTTTCTTCCGCCATTGCTATCCTCCGTTACTTCGTCTCTCTGTGAAGAGTATGTTTTCTGCAGAATGGGCAATACTTGTTCATTTCAAGTCTGTCCGGAGTATTCTTTTTGTTCTTCATCGTGTTGTAATTGCGTTGTTTGCATTCAGTGCAAGCCAAAGTGATCTTAACTCTCATTTCGACGCCTCCGTTTAAATTTCGATTTTTGATCTCCCTCTGCCGAACGAACGGCAAGCCGCAAAAGCGGGCAGGAAAAGGGCAAAAAAATTAACCCCTTTCAGAGGTAAACATACTATATCACAAGCCACCCGAAAAAGTCAAGCAAATTCCGCAAAAAATTTGCAATTATCCTCGATTTATATTATTATAATAAAAACACACATATATATTGTATTTCGGTGATAGTATGACCACAATTATAATCGGCGCCGGAGCGTCCGGGCTTGCCTGCGCCGTAAGCCTGAAACAGAATATTCCCGACGAAAAGGTTATCGTGCTTGAGCGCCTTTCTGCCCCGGGAAGAAAAATCCTTGCCACCGGCAACGGCAGATGCAATTTAACAAATTCATCGGCCGAGGGCTTTTCGCGGGTAAAGGATTTTTTCGCGGGACTCGGCCTTGTTACCTGCGAAGAAGAGCAGGGCAGGATATACCCCTATTCCCGCAAATCGAAAACCGTTTTGGATATTCTGCTCAACTCCTGCGAAAAACTCGGCGTTGAAATAATAACCGAATGCCGCGCGCAGAAAATAGACGGCGGCCCCGCAGTAATTTCCTCAAAGGGAGTTTTTGAGGCGGACAGCGTTGTGGTAGCCGCGGGAGGAACGGCGCAGAAAAATCTCGGCTCCGACGGCAGCTCGTATTCGCTTCTTACGGCGCTCGGCCACTCCTGCTCAAAAACGTATCCCGCGCTCGTTCAGCTCGTCTCCTCAAGCAGATACCCGAGAATGTTAAAGGGCTCAAGGGCAAAATGCGAGGTATCGATAGAGCTCGCCGGAAAAAACGCCGGAAGCGAGTACGGCGAGGTGCTTTTTACGGATTACGGGCTTTCCGGAATAGCGGTTATGAACCTTTCGCACATCGCGTCCGAGAATTTCAGCCGCGACGTTCCGGAAAAATGCGTTGCCGTGCTCGATTTGGTTCCAGAAATGAGCCGCGGCGAGCTTTGCGCCCATATCGAAAAATTCGGCGGTCTTGAGGGCTTGCTCGGCGGGGAGCTTTCCGGCATACTTTTAAAGCAGGCGCGCGGCGACGCTGAAAAAACCGCCGAATACGCGAAAAGCTGGCGGCTTATAATCACCGGCACAAAGGGGTTTGATTTTGCCCAGATCACCGCGGGCGGAATACCGCTTTCGGAATTTGACGGCTTTAAATCAAAATTCGCGAAGAACGTTTATGCCTGCGGCGAGGCGCTGGACAGGCATTTCCCCTGCGGAGGATTCAACCTTGATTTTGCGTGGAGCAGCGGCATCGGCGCCGCGAAACAGATAGCGGAGAAAATAAAAAATGATAAGAATAAGTGAAATAAAGCTTTCCCTTGACGAGGACGAGAGCCTGCTGCGCGAAAAGGCGTCAAGGCTGCTTAAAATAAACAAAAAATACATTACCTCGCTCACGGTATTCAAAAAAAGCGTTGACGCGAGAAAAAAGGATGATATACACTTTTCATACACGGTTGACCTGACCGTTTCCCTTGACGAAAAGCAAATCGTTTCAAAATGCAAATCGCAAAAGGTGAGCCTTGCAAAGCCGTATATCTGTGAATTGCCCGAAAACAAAAGGAGTTCCCCTTACCGCCCGATTATAGTAGGCTTCGGCCCCGCGGGTATGTTGGCGGGTCTCATTCTGTCCGAAGCGGGTATGCGCCCGATAATCCTTGAACGCGGCAAAGGGATCGACGAACGCAAAAAGGACGTAAACAGATTTTGGAAAGAGCGCGAGCTAAACGAGGAATCGAACGTGCAGTTCGGCGAAGGCGGAGCCGGAACCTTTTCGGACGGCAAGCTCACAACGGGAATCAAAAGCCCGTATATACGCAAGGTGCTCGAAGAGCTGTACGAAGCCGGAGCGCCTGAGGAAATACTCTATTCCTCCAAACCCCATATAGGGACGGACAGGCTTGCCGTGGTGGTCAAAAACATACGCGAAAAAACAGAGCGCCTCGGCGGCGAGGTTTGGCTTGAAACGAAGCTTGAAAAGCTGATAGTTTATAACGGCTTCGTTCATGGCATAACGTACACCCAAAATGGTGTAAAAAAAGATATGCAAGCGGACAGCGTGATTATGGCGATAGGGCACAGCGCGAGGGACACCGTTGAAATGCTGTTTGATTTGGGCGTAAAAATGATGCAAAAGCCGTTTTCGGTGGGCGCGCGCATAGAGCACCCCCAAAGCCTTATAGATAAGGCGCAGTACGGCAAATTCGCGGGGCACCCAAAGCTCGGAGCGGCCGATTACAAGCTTGCCTGCCATGGGCTGCATGAACGGGGAGCGTACACCTTTTGTATGTGCCCCGGCGGAACGGTCGTTGCGGCCGCGAGCGAAAAAGGCGGCGTTATCGTAAACGGTATGAGCGACCTCGCGAGAGACGGCGAAAACGCAAACAGCGCGCTGCTTGTGGGCATTGAGCCCAAGGATTTTCCGAGCGAGCATCCGCTTTCGGGCATATACTATCAGCGCTCGATAGAACACGCCGCGTTTGAGCTTGGCGGCGGCGATTACAGAGCGCCCGCCCAGCTTGTGGGCGATTTTCTCAAGGGGATAGAGAGCAAATCCCTCGGAAACGTGAATCCCACCTGCCCCACGGGTGTTACCCTCACCTCCATTGACGGCTGCCTGCCGCCGAAGGTCACGGCGACGATGCGCTCGGCAATAGTTGAAATGGATAAAAAGCTAAACGGCTTCAACACATATGACGCGGTGCTTACCGCGCCCGAAACGAGAAGCTCAAGCTCCGTAAGAATACTACGCGATGAATTTTGCCAATGCAATATAAGCGGCGTATATCCCTGCGGAGAGGGAGCCGGCTACGCGGGCGGTATCGTTTCCGCCGCCGTGGACGGCATTAAATGCGCCATAGCCGTTATGGGCGACGAGCATTGACAGATTTTTCCGCACCTTTTGCGACGCAATAGTGAAAAACTCGGCAAAGCGGAAATGAAAAATGAAAACAAACGGCGGGAAATTGTTTGGCAGAGGAAGAACGAAAGCCCTGAAAGGTTAAATTTATAAAATAAAATTCGGGCGAAAGAATTGTGAAACGCACATTCTTTCGCCCGATCTTCTTTATATTCTATCTTTATCTTTTCGGCTCTAAACCCAATTCACCGTAAATATCTTTCTCGGCTTCCGTCAATTCCTCCGGTTCGCCGTAAGACGCTCTTCTGAAAAGATTGAACAAAAAGCTCTTAGCTTTGCTCTCGCTTTCTTCGCCCGTGTTTTTCGCGCCGAACACCTTACCGCCGATTATCGCTTTTGAAAGGCGGGAATAAAGCCGATTCATATCCCTGTCCTCAAAAGTGAAATTAAGCGCCGCGGGTGTATTGAACCACTTTTTCGCGAGCGCTATAAGCGCGGACGCTGTTTTTCCTATATGGATATTCTCACAAAGAGTGAGGAACTCGTCAAGGTCTATTTCGTGATAATTTCTTATAAGAACGTCCGTATCCATTATCATCTTTATGCCTGCTCCGCCCGTCTGAAGATGGTGCGCTATATGGGTAATTACATAAAGCAGATGATAGATGGGCTTCAGCTTATATGTGCAGCCCATGGCCTCGCTTATATCGTCAAACGGTGTGGAAAAATAGATTTTGCTCTGTATGTTTATGTTTTCCAGCTCGGTGCGTATCTCAAAAATATCCTGCGATATTCGCATCTGCGCCTCGCTGCTTTCAACGCGTATTTCCTCAAGGCCCCTTTCTTTAAGGACTTCAACGGCGCGCATATAATCGGTCGGGCGCACTATAACGTCTATATCCGCCCCCGTTCTCAAAGCGGGAACGGGATAATGCGGCCTTATCGAGGTGCCTTTGATTATAAGATGCGGGATCCCCGCGTTAGTGAGCGTTGACATAAAGACGGCGAGGGAGCAAAGCCTTGCGTCAAAATCATCTTTCGTGCGGTCAAGACTTTTGCGAAACGCCTCAGAAATTTCCCCCTTGGGGCGGCAGTCTTCGGCAAGCAGATTTATTTCATACGCGATGATTGCCGTTACGTTATTCCTTTCGGAAAACTCATAGATCTGCTGCCAATCGCCGCGCCTTTCCCCTTTCGGCTTAACGCCGTTCAAATGGCAAGACAGCAGATAAACAAAATATTCTCTTGTATCCACCGAATCACCCTTTTTCCTTAAAATTCTGCCGTTTTCTCCATATTTATAATAATGGAATAACTAAAAAACTTCAATTATTGTTACAATATTGTTGATAAGTCTTAAATATTCTGTTATAATTTCCGCGGTGAAATCATATGAAAAACGAAAAATACACAAAATATCTCTTCTGTTACTTTACCGGAAATCGGCCTGAGGATGAAAGCGTTCATTTCGCGCTTTCCGAAGACGGTTATAATTTTTTCGCTTTAAACGGCAACCGCCCCGTAATATCTCAGACTCTCGGCAAAAAATGCTGCCGCGATCCGTTTATTTTCAGGGATAAGGGCGGTTTCTTTCATATAATAGCAACCGATATGCGCAGCGAGGACGGCTGGTGCAGCAACAATTCGGCGGTGATATGGAACAGCGAGGATCTTGTAAATTGGAAAAACGAACGAATTATTGATTTCTCGCAATTTGAGGAAACAAGGGACGCGGACAGAGTTTGGGCGCCCGAAATCATATTTGACAAATTCAAAAACGAATATATGATATACTGGTCTCATCACAACGCCGGCGGTGCGCCGGCGACCGTGATATGGCACGCGTACACAAAGGATTTTATCAATCTCACAACGCGCCCGAAGCTGCTTTTCGCGCCGAAAAGCGGCTTGGCGGGAATAGACGCGGACATCATTGAAAAAGACGGAAAATATTATCTCTATCAGGCCGACGAAGCAAAAAGCGCCGTGTGCTATGCCGTTGCCGACAAGCCCGACGGCCCTTATTTCGAGCCGGACGACAATATCGTTTCCGTTTCAAGCTCCGCGCTTGAGGGAAACTGCATATACCCGATACTCGGCACGGACAAATATGTTCTCATCGCCGACAGATTCAGAGACGGCGGCTATTTTATGCAGGAAACAACGGATATGATCCGTTTCAGAGAGGTGGAAGAAAGCAGGCATTCAATAGATCATCTGCGCCCGCGCCACGGTTCCGTGCTTACGATAACCGACGCCGAATACGCAAGACTTCTAAACGCTTTTTCGTCTCTGTAAAACACAAAAAGGTTATATCAAAACGGCAGGAAATCCTGCCGTTTTGATTTTACCGTTTTTTACGTTAAACGTTTATTTCAACATTTATGCCCAAAAGCTCTTTGTTCGCCTCAAGTATCGGCCTCACCGTTTCATTGAGGAAGTCCTCGGTCTGCCGAGGGGCTCTGCCGACAAAATTTTCGGGCTTCATTGCCGCCGTTATTTCCTCCTTGGTCATCATAAAGGCGGGATCCGCGGCGATCCTGTCCACAAGATCGTTTTTGCCGCCCTCTTTCTTGACGACCGCGCCCGCCGCCATCGAGTGAACGCGTATCTTTTCGTGGAGCTCCTGTCTGTCCCCTCCCTTTTTAACGGCGTCCATCAAAATATTTTCGGTTGCCATAAAAGGCAGCTCGCTCATAAGGCGCGCCTCAATGACCTTTGGGTAAACGACAAGTCCGCTCGTGACGTTTATATAAAGATCGAGTATGCCGTCCGTGGCAAGGAAAGCCTCGGCGACGGAAACGCGCTTATTTGCGCTGTCGTCAAGCGTTCTCTCAAACCACTGGGCGGACGCCGTCCAAGCGGGATTGAGGGCGTCTATCATCACATAACGCGAAAGGGAGGCTATTCTTTCGCTCCTCATAGGATTGCGCTTATATGCCATGGCGGAAGAGCCTATCTGATTTTTCTCAAACGGTTCCTCTATCTCCTTTAAATTCTGCAAAAGGCGCAGATCGTTTGAAAATTTACAGCAGGACTGCGCGATAAGCGCAAGGCAGTTGCAAACTATCGTATCGAGCTTTCTCGCATACGTCTGCCCGCTTACGGGAAAGCACGCCTTAAAGCCCATTTTTTCGGCGATCTTCCTGTCAAGCTCCTTGCATTTTTCGTGATCGCCGTTAAAAAGCTCCAAAAACGAAGCCTGAGTACCGGTCGTACCCTTTGAGCCGAGCAGCATCAATGTATCGAGAACGTGCTCGACCTCGCCGTAATCCATTACAAGATCCATAAGCCAAAGCGTGGCGCGCTTGCCGACCGTGGTGGGTTGGGCGGGCTGGAAGTGGGTAAAGCCGAGACAGGGCAAAGCCTTGTATTTATCGGCAAAATCGGCTACTCGGGCAATGGCGTTTATTAGCTTTTTCTTTATCAGCAAAAGCGCCTCGCGCATCGTTATAACGTCCGTATTGTCGCCCACATAGCAGCTTGTCGCGCCGAGATGGATTATTCCCTTTGCCTTGGGGCACTGATCTCCGTAAGCGTGGACGTGGCTCATAACGTCGTGGCGGAATTTTTTTTCGTATTCCCTTGCCACTTCATAATTTATATCCTCGGCGTGAGCCTTCATTTCATCTATCTGCTCGCGCGTAACATTGAGCCCAAGCTCGTTTTCCGCCTCCGCGAGAGCTATCCAAAGCTTTCTCCACGTTTTGAATTTGAAATCGGGAGAGTAGATATACTGCATCTCCTTGCTCGCGTATCGGGCGTTGAACGGTGAATTGTATGTATCGTTTGCCATTATTTATCAAGTCCTGTTCTTTTCATCATTTCGGCGTAAGCGTCCTCTACTCCGCCGAGATCGCGGCGGAAGCGGTCCTTATCGAGCTTTTCGTGCGTTTTAATATCCCAAAAGCGGCAGGTATCGGGGCTTATCTCGTCCGCGAGAACGATGCCGCCGTCCGAAGTTTTGCCGAATTCAAGCTTAAAATCTATAAGCTCAACACCGATGGAGGCAAAATACTCTTTCAGCACATCGTTTATTTTAAACGCCATATCGGTTATCGTATCGACCTCTTCCCTTGTGGCAAAGCCGCAGGAAATGGCGTGATATTCGGAGATAAGCGGATCGTCAAGCTCGTCGCATTTATATGAAAACTCGATAGACGGGGCAACAAAATCCATACCCTCCTCAAGGCCGAGCCTTTTGCATATGGAGCCTGCCGCGCGGTTGCGGATTATAACCTCAAGCGGAACTATGGAGACTTTTTTGACCGCCGTTTCACGATCGGAAAGCTCCTTTACAAAATGCGTGGGAATACCTTTCGATTCAAGAATACGCATAAGGTAGTTGGACATTTTGTTGTTCACAACGCCCTTGCCGACTATCGTGCCCTTTTTCTTTCCGTTGAACGCGGTCGCATCGTCTTTATAATCGACGATAACGATTTCGGGGTCGTCCGTTGCCCAAACCTTTTTTGCCTTGCCCTCGTAAAGCTGCTGTGTTTTTGTCATTTTTATATCCTCCTGAATTTTGTTTTATTACTTCCTGCCGTAAACGGCCTTTATTCTTTCAACGGCTTCAATCGTTTTTTCGTAATTGCCGAAGCCCGTGAGCCTGAGATAGCCCTCTCCGCTCGGACCGAAGCCGGAGCCGGGAGTGCCCACCACGCTGCATTTTTCAAGCAGATCGTCGAAAAATTCCCACGAGGTCATACCCTCGGGAACCGCGAGCCAAACGTAGGGAGAATTAACGCCGCCGTAGCATTTAAAGCCCGCCTCGGTGAGCCCGTCAAAAATGGTTTTCACATTCCTGCGGTAATACTCTATCGTTTCCTTTGTCTGCCTTTTTCCCTCTTCGCTGTAAACCGCCTCGGCCGCGCGCTGCGTTATGTAGCTTACGCCGTTGAATTTTGTCGCCTGCCTGCGCGCCCACATGGCGTTTAGGCTCGCTCCGTCGAAAACAAGCTCCTTCGGAACGACCGTATAGCCGCAGCGAACGCCCGTAAAGCCCGCCGTCTTTGAAAACGAGCGGAACTCTATGGCGCACTTTTTCGCCCCGTCAATTTCATAAATCGACCTCGGCGAGCCGTCCGTTATAAACGCCTCGTAAGCCGAATCGTAAAGTATTACGGAGCCGTTTTTCAGGGCGTAATCGACCCATTTTTCAAGCTCTTCCTTTGACGCCGCCGTGCCTATGGGATTATTCGGGAAACAAAGATATATAATATCGGCCTTTTCTTTCGGAAGATCGGGCATAAAGCCGTTTTCGGCCGTGCAAGGCATATATATGATATTTTCGTAAAGTCCGTCCGCGCCCTTGTCGCCGCTTCTGCCCGCCATTACGTTCGTATCAAGATAAACGGGATAAACGGGATCACAAATGGCAACCTTATTATCAACGCCGAAAATATCGCCGATATTGCCGCAATCGGATTTCGCGCCGTCAGAGAGGAAAATTTCGTCCGTGTTTATATCTATTCCCCTGTCGGCATAATCGTTTTTGCGAATCGCCTCAAGAATAAAATCATAGCCGTATTCGGGGGGATAGCCTTTGAAAGTGGCCTCTTTCGCCATATCGTCTACCGCCTTGTGCATCGCCTCTATAACGGCGGGCGCCAGCGGCCTTGTAACGTCTCCTATCGAAAGGCGTATGATCTCCTTATCGGGGTGAGCCTGCTGATATTCCCTCTGCTTTCTCGCGACCGTGGCGAAAAGATACGAGCCCTCTACCTTTAAAAAATTATCGTTGATTTTCATATTTTGACCTCCTATGGATTACAAATCTGTTTCTCCGCTGAAAACGGTCGTTGCGGGGCCCGTCATAAAGATGCTGCCCTCCTCGTTTCCGTTCCAGCTTATCTCAAGATCGCCTCCGCAAAGATGAACCGTTACCTCGTTGTCGGCAAGACCGTTTATTACAGCCGCAGCAACAGAGGCGCAGGCGCCTGTGCCGCAGGCAAGAGTCTCGCCCGTGCCCCTTTCCCAAACTCGCATATCAAGATTTTTTCTATCTTTAATATTCACAAATTCGGTGTTTACCCTTTCGGGAAACGCGGGATGATGCTCAAACGCCGGGCCGATTTTTTCAAGCTCAAGCTCCGCGACGGGAATATCGGTAAAAATCACCGCGTGGGGATTGCCCATTGAAACGCAGGTCATCTTATATTCCTTGCCGTTTACGGTTATTTTTTCGTTTACTGCATTTTCCTTATCGCACACAACGGGAATATCCTTTGCCTTAAAAACGGGCTTTCCCATATCGACACTCGCGGAAACCGCAACGCCATTTTCCACATTGATATCTATATATTTAACGGCGCCCATTGAAACTACGGATATTCTTTTTTTATCCGTAAGACCGTTGTCGTAAACATATTTCGCGACGCAGCGTATTCCGTTGCCGCACATCTGGGCGCGCGAGCCGTCCGCGTTATACATCACCATTTCAAAATCCGCGATATCGGACGGTTTTATTATGATGAGGCCGTCCGCGCCGACGCCGAAATGGCGGTCGGAAACGGCAACGGCTGTTTTCGCCTCGTCCTCGATTTTTTCCTCAAAACCGTTTACATAGACGTAATCGTTTCCGCATCCGTGCATTTTTGTGAATTTCATAATACCATCTCCGAAAACAGGCTACGCAAGCCTCTCAAGTATATCCATCGCCGTGCGAACGATTTTTTTGCCGCTTTTCATACTTTCCCGCTGCAGATATTTATGCGCCTGCGTCTCGCTCATTCCCATAAGGCTCATAAGCGCCTGCTTGGCTTTTGAAATGTATTCGTCATCATCGCCGCCGCGCTTCGTAAAGCCCGATTTGCTTGAAACGAGCAAGCCTATCGTCTGCAAAAAAACATTTGAATCAATGGGCAGCGGGAGCGTTATCATATTGCCCATATACTGCTCCGTGCCGTTTTTTGAAAGCGCAACAACGTCGAAATCGACGGGCAGGGAATTTGCCAGCTCAGCGGAGGACATATCGCGCATTACAAACGGGCACACGATTATGCCCTGCTTTTTTGTCTGCGAAATTTTGAGCGCCGATGTGCCGAGCGCGCAGATGTGGGAAACGTGAAATCCGCCGCGTTCGATAAGCGCGCGTATCGACATTGCCGTTTCCCTTACGGGATAAACTACGATAACATCCTTCACCGCGCTCTCCTCCTCTTTAATAGATAATATTATGCCATAAATATTTGGCAACAGTCAATAGACAAATGATTTATTTCTTATTTTAGGCATTTTACGCATAGTTTTGGGCATTTTACGCATAGCGATGGCTTTGAAAAATTCCTTTAATTTACATTGCACAAATTTTAATGCGATTTTTACAACATATTGCACAATTATAAGAAAATTTGAAAATATAATTTAAACAATTTAGACAAAAAAGCCTTGAATAACACATTGCGGAATGTTATAATCATTTTATAAATCAGCAAAATATCGGCGGCGGCGCCGTCGGCTCGCTTCCCTTAGGGAAAACGGAAAAGAGGAGAAAAAGGAGCTGTGTAAATGGCTGAAATCAAAGAAGAATATCAATTTCCGATTTATCTGTTCAAAAAAGGAGAAAACTATAAGGCATATGAATTTTTCGGAGCACATAGACTGAAAGAGGACATGTTTGCCTTTCGCGTTTGGGCTCCGAACGCGCGGGCGGTTTCTCTTGCCGGCGATTTCAACGGCTGGAACGAGGAGGCAAATTATCTTTTGCCGATAGCTCCCGGCATATGGGAATGTATTATAAGCGGCGTAAAAATATACGACTGCTATAAATATATGATACGCACAAAGGACGGCAGAACCCTCGCGAAATGCGATCCTTACGGATTTCACAGCGAAACGCGCCCCGCGAACGCGACCAAGGTTTATGAAATAGACGGCTATAAATGGCACGATGACGAGTGGAAAGCCGCCAATTTAAATGGAAATATTTTGGAAAAGCCCGTAAATATATATGAGATACATTTCGGCTCGTGGAAAAGGCATGAGGACGGCAATTTTCTCTCCTACCGCGATATGGCGGAGCAGCTTGTGCCATATGTCAAGGATATGGGCTACACGCACATTGAGATGATGCCTGTTATGGAATACCCCTTTGACGGCTCGTGGGGCTATCAGGTAACGGGCTATTTCGCCCCGACCTCGCGATACGGCACGCCGAAAGATCTTATGTATTTTGTGGACAAATGCCACCAAGCCGGAATAGGCGTTATTTTGGACTGGGTTCCCGCGCATTTCCCCAAGGACGCTCACGGCCTTTATGAATTTGACGGTATGCCCCTTTACGAATATTCGGATATGAGAAAGGGAGAGCACAAGGAATGGGGCACAAGGGTTTTCGACTACGGCAGAAACGAAGTTAAGAGCTTTCTTATGTCCTCCGCCATGTACTGGGTGGAAAAATACCATTTCGACGGCCTGCGCGTTGACGCCGTCGCCTCAATGCTCTATCTTGATTACGGAAGAAAAGACGGCGAATGGGCGCCGAACCGCTACGGCGGCAAAGAGCACCTTGAGGCGGTGGAATTTCTAAAGTCGCTCAACAGCGCCATGTTTAGGGAGCACCCGTCGGTTATGATGATAGCGGAGGAATCCACCGCGTGGCCTATGATTACAATGCCGCCGGATGTAGGCGGGCTCGGTTTCAATTTCAAGTGGAATATGGGCTGGATGAACGATATGCTGCGCTATATTTCGCTTGATCCCGTTTTCAGGAAGGGCAATCACAACTGCATAACCTTCAGCTTTTTCTATGCCTTTTCGGAAAACTTCATTCTTCCCATAAGCCACGACGAAGTGGTTCACGGAAAATGCAGCCTGCTCGAAAAAATGCCCGGCGATTACGATATGAAATTCGATTCAATGCGGCTTTTCCTCTCTTATATGGCGGCTCACCCCGGAAAAAAACTGCTGTTTATGGGGCAGGAGTTCGGGCAGTTCAAAGAATGGGCATATGAAGAAGGGCTCGATTGGCTGCTGCTCGACTTTGAAAAGCATAAAAAGCTTCAACGCTTTTCAAAAGAGCTTAATCATTTTTATCTCGAGCACCCGGAGCTCTGGGAGATCGACTACAGCTGGGAGGGCTTCAGTTGGATCTCAGGCGACGATAAAGACAATTCGACCATTGCGTTTCGCAGAATCGGAAAAAGCGGGGACGAGATCATCGCTATGTTTAATTTCACCCCCGTTTCCCACGGCGAATACCGCATAGGCGTTCCCGAAAAAGGCACTTACAAGATTATTTTTGACAGCGCCCTTTCAAAATACGGCGGCGGCAAGCCGAGGCTTTCGGGCACATATAAAACATCATCGGCAAAACCCATGCACGGCTTCGCGCAGAGCATCGGAGTAAAGCTGGGCGGATTAAACGCCGTGTTTCTTAAAAAAATCAGGTAAGGAGGAATAAAAATGGCGCATAAATCAAACGTTGTGGCAATGCTGCTCGCGGGCGGTCAGGGAAGCCGTCTCGGAGTTCTCACCAAAAACATCGCAAAGCCCGCCGTTCCCTACGGAGGAAACTACAGAATAATAGATTTCCCCCTTTCAAACTGCGTAAACAGCGGTATTTACACCGTCGGCGTTCTTACGCAGTATCAGCCGCTTGAATTGAACGACTATCTCGGAAACGGCCAGCCGTGGGATCTTGACAGGATAAACGGCGGGGTCCACGTTCTTTCGCCCTACGAGGCGATAGGAGGGGCGGAATGGTACAAGGGCACCGCGAACGCCATCTATCAAAACATAAATTTCATTCAGAAATACGATCCCGAATACGTTGTTATTCTTTCGGGCGATCATATTTACAAGATGAATTATGCGAAAATGATAGATTTTCACAAGAAAAACGACGCGGCCTGCACGATAGCCGTGCTTGAGGTGCCGTGGGAGGAGGCGCCGAGATTCGGCATTCTTGCCACGGACGAAAACGACAAAATATACGAATTTGCCGAAAAGCCAGCGAAACCGAAATCAAACAAGGCCTCCATGGGCGTTTATGTTTTCGGCTGGAGCAAGCTGAAACAGTATCTTATTCAGGATGAGGAGACGGAGGGCTCGTCAAACGATTTCGGAAAGAATATAATTCCGACGATGCTTGATTCGGGCGAAAGAATGTTCGCTTTCCCGTTTAAGGGCTACTGGAAAGACGTTGGCACCATAGATTCGCTTTGGGAAGCCAATCTCGATATTATCAATCCTAATGTTGACCTTGATTTGAGCGATAAGAGCTGGAGGATATACAGCCGCAATCCGAGCGCGCCGCCTCATTATATAGGTAAAAACGCCAAGGTCGAAGGCTCCTCGGTTTCAGAGGGGTGCGAAATCGAGGGCAGCGTTGAATACAGCGTTATATCAAGCAACGTTGCGATAGAAGAGGACGCCGACGTAAGATACAGCGTTATAATGCCGGGAGCCACGGTGAAAAAGGGCGCCAAGGTCTATTATTCGATAATCGCCGAAAACGCCGTGATAGGCGAAAACGCGCAAATCGGCGAGATACCCGAGCAGCTTGAAAATCCCGAGAACTGGGGAATAGCCGTAGTCGGCTCCGATGCGGTTGTTACGCCGGGCAAATTTGTCGAGCCGGGCGTAATGATAAAATCCAAGGAGGAGGTTTAAGCTGATGAACGGAAATAAAGTTATAGGAATGATTTTCGCGAATGTTCACGAGGAGGCGCTCGACGGCCTGACGGCTATGAGAACTATGGGCTCCGTTCCGTTTTGCTCAAGATACAGGCTTATCGACTTTCCGCTTTCAAATATGGTAAACGGCGGCATCACGAAAATCGGCGTGATAACAAACGCCAATTTCCAATCGCTTATGGACCACGTGGGCACGGGCAAGCCGTGGGATCTCAGCAGAAAAACGGACGGGCTGTTTATACTTCCGCCGTTCAACGTGGGCTCGGCGGCGATATGGGGCAACAGGATAGACGCAATTTACGGCAACAAGGGCTTTCTTGAGCAGAGCAAGCAGACATATGTTGTGCTCAGCGACTGCAACAACGTTCTTTCGCTCGATTACGAAGCGCTTTTCGAGGCTCACGAAAAATCGGGAGCGGACATCACCATAGTGGGAGTAAAAGCGTCCATGCCGGAGGGAATAGGCTCCATACTCTGCTTTGACAGGGTGGAAGAAGACGGCCGTATTTCGGAAATGAGCCTTGACAGGAACGATGGCGGAGATATTTTCCACAGCGTCAATATTATTCTGATGAAGAAATATCTGCTTGAATCGCTCATCACGACGGCTCATTCAAAAAACGAAATCTCTTTCCAAAGAAACATCATAATGGCGAATATCAACGATCTTAAGATCTGCGCGTTCGACGCGACCGACAGCTTTGTCGGCACTCTTTCGTCGATTCAGGCGTATTACAACGTTTCAATGAGTTTGCTTGAGCGTGAAAACAGACGCAGGCTGTTTTCGCCCGGAAGGCAGATATACACTAAGGAAAGAGACGATATGCCGTCCATTTACGGCCTTGAATCAAATCTTACGAATTCGCTTGCCGCCGACGGCTGCATAATAGACGGAACCGTTGAAAATTCCATAATTTTCAAGGGTGTAAAGATAGGCAAGGGAGCCGTAATAAAAAATTCAATACTTATGCAGGATACCGTTATAGGCGAAAACGCAAAGCTGAACTGCGTTATAGCGGATAAAAACGTAAACATCAAATCGGGCGTTGAGCTTTCCGGCGCGCCCACCTTCCCCGTATCCCTTTCAAAGGGCACGAGGATCTGACGGAGGTAAAAATGAAAGTACTTTATGTTGCGTCCGAAGCCAATCCGTGGATGGCCTCGGGAGGTCTTGGGGATGTGGCCGGCTCACTTCCCATTGCGCTTCGTAAGCGCCTTGTGGGCTGCCGTGTTGTCATGCCCCTTTACGAATCCATAAAACCGGAATACAAGGAAAAGATGCGTTTCTTAACATCAATATCCGTGCCCGTAAGCTGGCGCAGGCAATACTGCGGCATTTTTGAAGCTAAGCTCAACGGCGTTGTATTCTATTTTCTTGACAACCAGTATTATTTCAAAAGAGACGGCATTTACGGTCATTACGACGACGCGGAGCGTTTCGCATTTTTCGCGAGAGCCGCGCTTGAAATAATTCCCGCCATAGGCTGGAAACCGGATATTATCCATTGCAACGACTGGCAGAGCGCCCTCACGCCGCTTTATTACAGCTGCTATTATGCCAATCAATACGGCTTTGAAAACATAAAAACGGTGTTCACGATTCACAATATTCAGTATCAGGGGAAATACGGCAACGAGCTTCTTGAGGACGTTTTGGGCATAGCGCCCGAGCATTACAGCCTTATTCAGTACGACGGCCTTGTAAATTTCCTGAAGGCGGGAATAGAATGCGCCAACAAAGTGACCACGGTTTCGCCGAGCTACGCCAAGGAAATACTCGATCCGTGGTATTCCTACGGCCTTGATCCTATTCTAAACCAGAGAAGCTGGAAGCTTTGCGGAATACTGAACGGTATTGATACCGAAAGCTATAACCCCGAAACGGATCCCGCATTGTGGAAAAATTACTGCGCCGCGGATTTTTCGGGTAAGGCCGAAAACAAGGAAAATCTGCAAAAATCAATGGGCTTGACCGTTGACCCGAACGTGCCCTTGATAGGCATAGTTACACGCCTTGTAGGCCACAAGGGCGTTGACCTTATGAAAGAGGTGCTTGAAAAGAGCCTTTGGGAAAGAAACGTTCAGTACATCGTCCTCGGTTCGGGCGAATGGCAGTATGAAAGCTTTTTCCGCGAACTGCACGATAAGTATCCTGATAAGGTGGGGCTTCGCCTCGGATTCGTGCCGGATCTCGCGAGAAAAATTTACGCGGGAGCGGATCTTTTCCTGATGCCGAGCAAAAGCGAGCCCTGCGGTCTTTCTCAAATGGTGGCTCTGCGTTACGGAACGGTTCCGATAGTCCGCGAGACGGGCGGCCTGAAGGATTCCATTACGGACAGCGGCGACGGCGAGGGCAACGGATTTACGTTTAAGACCTACGACGCTTACGATATGCTCGGCGCCATTTACAGAGGCGTTGAGGCGTTCGGCAGCAAGGAATATTGGAAAACGCTTGTTGAGCGCGCGCTGAACTGCGATATGAGCTGGGGAAAATCGGCCAACGAATACATAAAGATGTATAAATCGCTATTAAAATAAATATTTTGCGGTATTCAAGTCAAAAGGCAGGCGAAAGCATTGATTTTCGGCCTGCCTTTTGATATTATCGAAATGCGGGTGATAATTATGGCAAAAACGAAAACGAAAAAGAAAAGCAAGCTAAGATTTCTTTGGCTCATATTGCCTGCCGCCGTTATAGGCTTTATCATATACGCTTTTTCCGTTAATTCCGCCTATACAGGCGACGACTACGGAAAAAGCAATATGCTCGATCCCGGGCAAAAAGGCGTTCTTGTGCTTAATTATAACGGGGCGGACGGTATGCCGGAAAGCGAAGAAACCGAGTTTACGGCATATGAGGAGATTGAACTGCCAGAGGTAACCAAAAATGGCTACGATTTTGTGGGTTGGTATTGCAGCGGCGGATTCTGCGGCACAAAGCTGACTCTCAATTCAAGAGAGCCCGTAAACGCTTACGCTCAGTTTGAAAAAGACCGCGGCTCCATAACCGAGCCCGCCGCCCTTTATACGGGCGAGCTTGAATACAGGGAATTTTCCGAGGGCGATTATCCGAGCATAAATATAGAGGCAGCGGACGTTTTTGTTGACAGCGGCTTCAAGCTTATCATATATCCCGAGGAAAATTTTAACGGAGAGGCAAAAACAGTCGCTTATAAGGGCAGCTTCAAAGAAACCGTGGGTTCAATGAAGGTGGAGCGCATTGAAACGACGGGGATCGAAACAGGAGCGTTGACGGACGGCAAAAAGGCCGAGCTTCTTAAAACCTTTGCGCCGAGGATATGGTGGGCGAAAGGTGAGGAATATTTCGCGTCCACCGTTGAGAACGCCGCCGAAAATATGGAGCGGGTGCTTACGGACAGAGGTTATACATACAGGATCGCTCAGCTTGACGGCCCCGATTACAAATGCGATTATCTTTACGGAAGCGCCGACAACTGCAAAGCTTATTCGTTCGCCGTGGAAAAAGAGGAAAAATATCTTGATCTTTCCTATTATGTTTTTACGCCATACAACAAATCAAAGGTCGTGTTCGGTATGGAATTCGGAAATCATATCGGCGATTGGGAGCATATCACGGTGCGCCTTATGAAATATGAGGAAAAGGGCAAGGCATACTGCCGCCCGATAATCGTTGAATTCAGCGCGCACAGCTTCAGAAACTTTTACCCGTGGACGGACGTTTCGGTTGTTGACGGCACTCATCCCGAGGTTTACACCGCCCTCGGAAGCCACGGTATGTGGAAGGACGGCGGCAGCCACGTTTACGCCGACGCCAAAATAGCGAAGCTGACCGACGAATGTTCGCGCGGCACCGAATGGGATCTTTGGAAAAACGACTCTCTTGAGACTTATTCCTACGATCCGTTCACGCTTACGGGAAAAGGCATAGGAAACAGCGTTTGGAACAGCTGCTTCGATACCGATTATTACAACGAAAACAGCAATTCCGTTACGAATTGGGGAAACAGAGGCTGGTATCCGCCCGTTATGCTCTATCCGAAATTGCAGGGAGGCCCGAGGGGCCCGCAGTCTCAGCCTGTGCTTTATAATCCGTATCTTCTGAATGAATAGAAAAAGCGGCTTTTCGTCTCCAAGGAGGCTAAAGCCACTTTCTTTTTTTCATAATAACGGTAAGGACGGCGACAACCGCGGCCGAAAGAATTATAACGAAAAGGTATCCGTATTTCCAGGCAAGCTCGGGCATATATTTAAAATTCATTCCGTACCACCCGACAATAAGCGTGAGCGGAAAAAATATCGTTGTGACAACCGTAAAAACGCTCATAACGTGATTGAGCTTTAAATCGAGATAAGATGAATACGCGTCCTGAAGATGATCGACGGAACTCCTCAGCATATCTATATCCTCGCGCTGCCTTTTCACCCTGTCGGTAAAATTTTCGAGATACCTGAGATCGGTTTCCTCAAATATTTCGTTGTCGTTATCCTCCAGCGCCTCGCCCACATCCGTAAGATGCTCATAATAGCCGCGCAGTATCAGAAGTTCCTTTTTCATATTCAGCAGCAGAAAATTGAATTTTTCGGTGGCCTTATCCTGCAAAACGAGCTCCTCAAGCTTTGTTATCTGAAAAGCGCGCTCCTCAATGGCGCCGGCGTCTTTTCTGATGATGCCGTCAAGAAACGCGAAAATGAGCTTTTCAAGCGTAACGCTGATGCAGGAATATCTGCCGAGAGCGTTCAGGAAGCCGTCTCTCGTCGAGCAGTCCGAATCCTCTATATCCACTACCAAAAAAAGATTTTTTTTAATAAAAATCCCGACGCAGTCCTTTTTTCCGTAAACGTGGGCCGCGTCGGTAATTTTAAGCACGGCAAAGCTGTAATCATCATAAACTCCGACAGCCGAGCCGAAATTTGAGGACGCGCTCGCGCAAGCGTCCAAATCGGATTTTGAAAATCCGAATGAATCGCAAAGACCTTTAAATTCACCGAGCGTAAAATAGCCCGCGGTGACATAGTGAGGATCCATTGATTCAAATTCAACAGTGGTCATTTCATCTTCAAACTGATAAAGCATAAAAACTCCCCCGCCGCGCCCGCCGGCGCGGCAGGCGCTTTTTAGTAGTTTTCTGCTTTGATTTCAAAATATGCACGCGGATGCGAACAAACGGGGCAAACTTCGGGCGCTTCCCTTCCGACAACGATATGCCCGCAGTTTCCGCATTTCCAGATTTTGTCGCCGTCGCGGCTGAAAACAAGTCCGTTTTCAATATTGCCGAGTAGCTTGAGGAATCTTTCCTCGTGCTCCTTTTCTATTTTGGCTACCTCTTCAAAAAGATAGGCGATATGGTCAAAGCCCTCTTCTCTCGCGTCTTTGGCAAACGAGGCGTACATATCGGTCCACTCGTAGTTTTCGCCCGCGGCGGCGTCCTTCAGATTCGCGGCCGTGTCGGCGATGCCGTCGTGCAGCAGTTTAAACCAAATTTTGGCGTGCTCCTTTTCGTTTTGCGCCGTTTCCGTAAAAAGATTTGAGATTTGAACATAGCCGTCCTTTTTTGCCTTTGAGGCATAATAGGCATACTTTGTTCCCGCCTGACATTCACCGGCAAACGCAGCCATAAGGTTTGCCTGAGTTTTTGAACCTTCAAGTTTCATAAAAAACGCTCCTTTATTTAATAAATTTCTTGATAATTTTTTACGGCCGTGTGCTTTTGCCTGACGCAAAAATTAAAGACCGCTTATCCTTATTCTTGTGGCAATAAGGATAAATATACTCCAGAACGCCTGAAAAATTATAATATTAAAGGCGTTTATCTGACTGAGACCGTCAAGTATTCCGAGAAGCGCCACCACTCCGAAGCCGATGGCGGAACCGAAAGCGACGAGAACGGAAATCATATTTTCTGTTCCGACGAGATTTTCGGCAGATCTTATTGAGGAAAGAAAACCGAGAGTCGTGCCGTTGTGAACCGTGTACGCGGGGCTTTTTTCAACAGTCATATCGCTGTATTTTTCAAAAATCCTCGCGTTTGAGGAAGTCATTACCCTAACGAAGCCCTCGGGCAAATCGAATATATCCATAATGCTCTCTTCGTTTATATACGGATCGCAGCTTTTAAGCAAAATCGTTATTCCGCTTTTCTCAAGCTTTTTCAGTTCTCTTTTTAATTCGCCGTCGGCAGAATAGCTGACGATAAACATAGCAGCGATTTTGCCTGCCACCGCGAGATAAAGAGCCTTTCTTCCCTTTCTGGCGTACTTGTTTTCGTATTCGACTTTGGGCACGGATATACCGTGATGAATAAGCAGATCTCTGTTGCCTACAAGTATCTTTCGCTGATATATCCATGCGGAGGTTCCCATTTTATCCTCATACAAAACGCCGTCCACCTCGGGAAGAATATCCTTATTTCCCACAATAACGTCATCAAAAACATATTTGAGCGGGCTTTTGGTTTTCATAATAACGGCGGCGGTAAGCAGCAACGCGTCGTCCACCTTTGCCTTATTGAAAAGCCTTATACCGTGCAAATCGCAGGAACGGCTGCAAAACAGTTCCGAAGCCTCCATAACTATAGCGTTTGAATTATGGGTATAGTGCGCCCCCTCAAAGCCGCACACCATAGCCCCCTTTTGAAAAAGTTTTTTTGAAACGCCCAAAAGCGCTGAATTATCGGCGCAAAGAGCGGCGAGCGGGCAGGAAATCAGTATTCCGGGGATAAAAAGATTAAACGCTTCATACCAATTCTGCCGCAGCATTCCTATAACGCCGAAAAGCGCGATATTAAGAAGCAATGTTACGGGAACCAAAACCTTTGAGATTCTGTCCGCAGGCTCGTAGGAGGATGAAATTTCAAAAAAGCTGGTGGGCTGCTCCGTCCTTACACTGTATTTCAGCAGCGGCTCTCCCGCAAGAAGATTTCTTGATATTATGGCCGCCTCAACCTCGTTTACAATATCCTCGACCGTGTATTTATCCTTTCCGTCCGTAAGGAAATCGTAATTGCTTATAACTCTCATTATAATGCTTTTTTTCCCGAGGCAGCTAAAAAGCAGCCCGAAAACGGCGGCGCACGGATAGACAGAGCCTCCGTCAAGAAGAATATCCGTATTAAACATTATGGCGGCGGTATGCCCGAGCGTAAGCAGCGAGGCAACTGTTATCAGCGAATCATAATTAAAACCGTGCCTCAGATTAAATCCATGGCCTATCGTGTTAATATTGCATATGAGAACGGCGCAGTAAATTCCCAAAACCGTTATGAAAAAGCCGTTGTCCGTGCCCAAAAAGCCGGGAAGATAACGCGAATCCTTAAACGCGTTGAGAAGAATGAGCAAAATTTCGGCTATAAACGTTACGGCGGCCTGAAGCTGGTATGCCGCTTTCTTTTTATAAAGCCGTTCAAGCGTTTCCGTCCGATCGCCGTAGTCGCCGTTTTCCCCTTCTATAATCAGCATTTCCCCGCCGTCATCGCTTTGAACCTCTTCTTTAGCGAAAAGGCGGAATTTATTTATTTTGTCTTCCCTTCGGCGGCGCAGCTGTTCCTCCGCAAGCTCTTCGTCGATTGTCGGAACCTCGCTCATTTCATCATCAAAGCCGTTGAGCTTAAACTGGTCCGAATCGCTGTACCCGACGGTATCATCGGGCTTATCCTGCTTTTCGTTCCATTCCTCGTCCGAAAAAATAGTGCGCGTTCTGTCAAGCTCGTCCACCGCCACTATCGTTGGTATTTCCTGAAGATCCGATGTTTTGTTGAATCTCGATTTGCTTTTGATAGTCGCGGGTTTTTCTATTATCTGCGGCGGAGCGGGAGCATAGGCGCCGTTTCTTGAATTATCCTCAAAATAATGCTGCTTTTTTAAATCGTCCCTCATTACCGTGCGCTGCTGCCTTACGGCTTTGGCGTTAATATCCACGGCACGCGTTTTATCGCCCGCGGTTTTTACCCTCTTTGTCGGGGGCTCGCCTTTTTCGTCGGCGGGAGCGGCGCCGCGCGCGGCGGATTTGGAAGACGGAACAAACGTTTTTACCTCTTCCTCTTTTTCGTCGGAAGAGTAAATATCCTTTGCGCCGCTTTCGTTTGCCTTCGCCGATTTTTCATCGATGCTTTTCAGCATCTCATCGGTCTCGCGCAGAATATCTTCAATTGACAGATCTTTATCGTCTTTCATAAATACCAGTCCGTTATTTAAGTCTTTGCCTTGCTATTTCATACATTATAACACCGGCCGCCACCGAAGCGTTGAGGCTGTTTATTCTGCCCGTCATAGGCAGGCTTACGGTTATATCGCATTTTGATTTCAGATGCTCCGATATGCCTTTGCCCTCGTTCCCTATCACAAGCGCGGCCCCGCCGGAAAAGTCGGTTTCGCTCCAAAGCCTGCCGCCCATATCGGCGGCGTATATCCATATGTTTTCTTTTTTGAGCTTTTCAATGGCCGCGCCGAGATTCGGAACTCTTGCAACTTTGACATATTCAAGCGCGCCGCAGGAGGTTTTGGACACAACAAAATTGAGCCCCGCGTTCCGGCGCTTCGGAATGATTATTCCGTGAACTCCGCAGGCCTCCGCCGTTCTTATTATCGCGCCGAGGTTTCGGCTGTCCTCTATCCCGTCGCAAATAATTATAAACGGCGCTTCTCCCCTGCTTTCGGCGTATTCGAGAATATCCTCTACCGTGCTGTATTCATGCGCGGGAACGTTCGCGGCTATCCCCTGATGATTCGCGCCGGCGCTGATAAAATCTAACTTCTTTCTGTCAACGGTCTTGATAACGGCGCCTTTTTCCCTTGCCAGCGCGATTATTCTGTTCACCGAGCCCTCAAGCTCGCCGCGCGCAACAAGAATGCTCTCTATTTCACGCCCGCTTTTAAGAAGCTCCATCACGGCGTTTCTGCCTATCACAAGGCCGTCGTTATTTCTGAAATCTTTTTTTCCGTCGTTTTCCACGCCGATAACTCCAATTACTTGATTATATACATATAAATTATAACACCGGCATTACTTTTGTTCAATAAAATTATCGAAAAAAGCGTTTAAAAAGCGCAGTAAGTCAAATCGCGGGCGATTTAACGCCTCGTTTCCGTTTTTCTGACGGGAATACCCCGCTCGGCAAGATAATCTTTAAGCTGAGGAACAGACAGCTCGTTGAAATGAAAAAGACTCGCCGCCAGCACCGCGTCCGCTTTCCCTTTTGTGAACGCGTCGTAAAAATGCTCCTTTGCTCCCGCTCCGCCGGAAGCTATAACCGGAACGCTCACCGTCTCTGAAACGGCGCGCAGAAGCTCGTTGTCGTAGCCGTTTTTTTGACCGTCCCTGTCCATTGAGGTCAAAAGGATTTCTCCCGCGCCTCTGCGGCAGGCCTCGTTTGCCCATTTCACCGCGTCTATACCCGCAGGTATCCTTCCGCCGTTGAGATATACCTCCCAGCTTCCGTTTCCCCGTTTCTTGGCGTCTATAGCGCACACAACGCATTGACTGCCGAATTTTAAGGCGGCGGAGTTTATCAAATCCGGCTCTCTTACCGCGGCGGAATTTACAGATATTTTGTCCGCTCCAGCCCTCAGCATTTCTTTAAAATCGTCAACGGTTCTTATCCCCCCGCCGACGGTGAACGGAATGAAGACAGTTTCGGCAACGCGCCGCACGATATCTATCATCGTTCCCCTGCCCTCGTGCGTCGCTGTGATGTCAAGAAGCACAAGCTCGTCCGCGCCCTGCGCGTCATACGCGGCGGCGCACTCGACGGGATCTCCCGCATCTCTCAGGGAAACAAACGAAACGCCCTTTACAACTCTTCCGTTTTTTACGTCAAGGCAGGGAATTATTCTTTTCGCGTACATTTACCGTTCCTCCGACCGCAGAAAATTTTTAAGAAGCTCCAGCCCGATTTCGCCGCTTTTTTCTGGGTGAAACTGAACGGCGCAGAGATTGCCCCTCTGCACGGCGCACTGAATCTCAACCCCGTATTCCGTCACTCCGGCTACTGCCGTTTCGTCGGCGGAATTAAGATAGTAAGAATGAACAAAGTAAAAGCAGCTGTTGTCCGGAATGTTTTTAAAAATTCCTCCGCTTTGCCGCAGCGAAACGGAATTCCAACCCATATGAGGCACCTTCAGACCGTCTTTTTTCGGAATACGCGAAATTTTTCCGCTAAGCAGGGAAAGGCCTTTTATACCGGGGCTTTCATCGCTTTCCGAAAACAAAAGCTGAAGCCCGAGGCATATGCCGAGAAACGGCTTGCCGGAAAGAGCGGCATCCTTTACCGTCTGCGTAAGCGCGTTGCGCTCCATCGCCGCCATAGCGTCTCCGAAAGAGCCAACGCCGGGCAAAATAACGTGCGATGCGTTTTTTATTTCGTCTTTGTCGGCAGTAATACTGCTCTTCGCGCCTATGAAATCAAGCGCTTTTTTAACGCTCATAAGATTTCCCGCGCCGTAATCGATTATCGCAACCATAATAAACAGCTCCGTAATAAAATTAAATTAATTTTACCACAGGGGAAAAAATATTACAATACAGATAATTGACAAACAGATAAGTAAATGATACAATTCAATAGCGGTTTGATGAAAGATTCGCAAAAATAAAGCACAATTAGTCGCCGAGGCGGTATAACGCCCCGAACCGGAATTGAGTTTTGCGGCAACACCGCAGCCGAATTGAATACGGAGACGTATCGAAGTGGTCATAACGGGCCTGACTCGAAATCAGGTAGTCCTCACGGGCTCGTGGGTTCGAATCCCACCGTCTCCGCCAATAAGTCCAGTAACCATGCGGGTTTCTGGACTTTTTCTTTTTTTGGTAAGACGTTTTCAAAGCAGCGCATTTTTAGGGCAGAACAACATTTTTTGGGGGCAGAACAAGACTTATTCTTTGGATTTTTCATCGGCCGCCTCCGATTCTTCGGTCAGGTCGCTCCATTTGCTTTTGAAGTCCCCGGCCTCGGGCAACGGCATTCCGCTCACCATTGCCTGCGCCGAGGAGAGCTTCAAGGAATAGTCCAAATGCGCATAAAAGATTGACACTGTTACCTCGAAAATATCCCCGTTTTACGAAAACGAGTATTACATCTGCACCGTAAACCGTTTGCCGGACAGTTTTTGGAAGTTAAGCAAAACCTACGACAATGTGCATATCGTTTCGCTGAAAATGCTCTTTGCGACATACAAGAAAGAATACAACAAATTTGCACACCCGCGATTTGTACCGTCGTTCGTAAAATAATTAAACATACTAATATTAGGAACGGAGTTGTTACAAAAGACAGCTCCGTTTTCGTTTACATTAATTTATGAATTTTTCCCGTATTTCCTTTATAAATCCGCAATAATCCTTGATTTTAGTGCACATAATGATATAATATATTTTGTAAAATTATAACTAATCCAAATATTTAAATAAAATGCTAAATAGCAATTTTAAAGAGAGGGTAATTATGGGACTGTTTTCTAAACTCTTCAAAAAAAATATAAGTGTAGGAGTAACATCAGAGAACTCTTCTACAAGCAATCCCGAATGCCTTAAACTTTTTGAATTAAAAAAATATATGGATATGCTATTATCCGAAAATCAATATATCCCTAAAAGCGGATACAGAAACACACTTCTTGAAGATAAGAAAACGATAGAGTATTTCGCTGTGCTTGATAATAGCGGTATGCTTAAATCTTTTTGTGATAGCAACAAAATAGATGTATCCGCTGTTGAAACAACACTTAATAGTTATAGAAATTTTGAAGCAAAAGTCGATGCGCATAACGAAGAATACATTAAGCGTGCGATGAAAAGTGAAAAAACATATTTGGACAATATTTTACACGATGTTGACCCAAAAATCAAATTAGACGATGATCAGCGCCGTGTTATTCTTACTGATGAGGATTATTGTCTTGTTATCGCAGGTGCAGGTGCGGGTAAAACAACAACAGTAGCAGCAAAAGTTAAATATTTGGTTGAGAAGAAATATATTGATCCTTCTCAAATACTTGTAGTTTCATTTACCAATAAAGCAGTGCAGGAACTGAGAGATAAACTTAACAGAGATTTAAAAATTGATTGTCCGATTGCAACATTCCATTCTACTGGTAATGCAATATTAAGAAAGCAATCGGATGAGAAGTTAAACATTGTTGATTCATCGAAACTCTATTTTGTTATTCAGGATTATTTTAAAAATTCAATTCTCAAAAACGAGAGTTTAGTCAATAACCTTATCATGTTCTTCGCCTCCTATTTTGATGCTCCTTACGAAGGCAATGATTTGAACAACTTTTTTAATAAAATAGCAAAATCTAATTTTGCAACATTACGAAGTGACTTGAATGAATTTCAACGCCAGGTTATGGATATAAGGACAAAAAAGGCTGTAACCATACAAAGCGAAGTGATGCGTTCGCATCAAGAGGTTGAAATTGCAAACTTTTTGTATTTAAACACAATTGAATATGAATATGAACCCATCTATCGCTATGATATAATGTATGCTAGAAAGCCATATACTCCGGATTTTGCAATTCGTCAGGGCGGAAAGGTAGCTTATATTGAACATTTCGGTATCACTCAAGACGGTAAAAACGACCGATACAGTGATGATCAATTAGAGACATATAAAAAAGCAATCCAAGATAAAATCCGTCTTCATCAACAACATGGCACCACCCTCATCTATACATTTTCTCAGTACTCAGACAGAAGATCTTTAACCGAACATTTGCAAGAGGAACTTGAAAACCACGGATTTGTTTTAACACCTCGTTCAAATAAAGAAGTTATGGAAAAGCTTGTCTCATCTGAAGAAAACCGTTATATACGCAAACTTGTTAATCTTATTTGCAGATTCATCGAAAACTTTAAAACTAACGGATATACTGCGGATGAATTTAACCGTATGTATCATTCCACACAAAATGTTAGAACGCACCTCTTTTTGGATATTTGCCAAGATTGCTTTCTCGAGTATGAGCGCTATTTGAAAGAAAATAATGCCGTAGATTTCGAGGATATGATTAACGAATCTGCTCGTTTGCTTTGTGAAGTTAAGGAAATGAAGCAAAAACTTGATTTTAAGTACATCATAGTTGATGAGTACCAAGATATTTCTCGTCAGCGCTTTGATTTGGTTACGGCACTTTCCGATGTGACAGATGCAAAAATTATAGCTGTAGGCGATGATTGGCAATCAATCTATGCGTTTAGCGGTTCAGATATCACCCTTTTTACAAAGTTTGAAGAAAAAATGGGGTATGCGAAATTACTGAAAATCGTAAAAACATACCGCAACTCACAAGAAGTCATCGATATTGCCGGTAATTTCATTCAAAAAAATGATGCTCAAATCTCCAAAGAGCTAAAATCTCCTAAAAATATTACAGATCCGGTCATAATTTACACCTATGATGCCACTAGAAAAAAAGCAAATGATAATAACAAATCGGGAGTAAACTATGCTATTGCGCACGCTGTGGAAGTCGCGATTGAACAAATCATAGAATATAACAAAGAAGAAGGGAAACCCGAAGATTCATCAATTCTTTTGCTCGGACGATTTGGCTTTGATGGAGATAAGCTCGAGAAATCCGGATTATTCGAATATATCGATCGCGGCAACAAAATCAAAAGCGTAAAATATCCCAAACTCAACATAATCTTTATGACAGCACACGCATCAAAAGGTCTTGGATATGACAATGTTATTGTTGTGAACGGCAGAAATGAAACCTATGGTTTTCCCTCGAAAATTGAAGATGATCCTGTACTTTCGTTTGTTATCAAAGGTGATCGTTCCATCGATTATGCAGAAGAGCGAAGACTTTTCTATGTGGCAATGACAAGAACAAAAAATCGTGTATTCTTTATTGCTCCCGAACAAAATCCCTCTGAGTTTCTTCTCGAAATAAAAAAAGATTACAAGAATGTAGTGTTGCGTGGAAATTGGAATGAAGAAGCGCCGGAAAACAATTATGCGAAAAAAACTTGCCCAATTTGCGGCTATCCTTTGCAATATCGATACAAAAATGCTTATGGTCTTAGACTATACATTTGCACAAACGAGCCTGAAATTTGCGGCTTTATGACTAATGAATACAAAGCCGGAAAACTTTCTATTATGAAATGCGATCAATGCAGAGACGGTTATTTGATTGTGAAACCCGGCAAAGAAAATCAATATTTTTTAGGGTGCACAAATTACAATAAAAACGGAACCGGTTGCGGTAGGTATATTACTCCATCTTACTATTATGAAATGTTCAAACTCTCACCTGATCCTGCTCCTGCAAAAACATTTCCAAAAGCCAAGGATATATTGCCGAATAATACGGAACGCTCAAAACCTCAAACAAAAATAACTAAAACTGAGTATGCAGAATCAAATAATATTAAAAAAGCAAATATTAAATCTGTATTTTATGCCGAAAAAGACTTAAACGATGTTCTTCACACTGTATTACAGTGCTTATCGCATATTAGTGATAAAAAATACTATGGTGTTTCAGTTTTAGTTGATGTGTTGAGAGGTAACAAAGCAAAAAAAATTATGGATGCAGGTTTGAACCACATCACTGAATATGCTTCGCTTAAAGAGATTGATAGAGAATCTTTAGTTGCTATCATTGAATGGGCTATTGATAATCATCTCATTCTGCAAACCAAAGGTATGTATCCTGTTTTACATCCTACATATGAAGGATTGCATTATAATGAAACGATAACTGCAAATAAATTAAAAAAGCTATTAGATTACTTACAGAAAAACTAATGCTACTTTTATTAAAACGGAGGATTTCACTATGGATTCTAACATCGAGCGCTGGTACTCAATGAAAGAAATATGCGAATACCTCGGTGTCAGCCGTGACACCGTACTCGCTTGGATAGAAAAAAGAAATATGCCCGCCTCAAAAATCGGTCGTCTTTGGAAATTCAAGGTCAGCGAAGTAGACGTTTGGATGAAATCCGGCGTTGCAGCAGATAAGTAATTTTCGGAGATGTATAATATGGGTTTTATTGAATCGTATAAACATCTTGAAAAACTATGCGGCGAAGTATTAAATGACGATAGGCGTATATCCGCTTATATTGATGAAATGATAAATATTCCCCGTGGTTCTGATCTTGTAAGAGGTTGGAATGATGACCTAAAACAACTGAAACACTACCGTTGAGTTAGGAATCAAATAGCACATGAACCTGATTGTACCGAGCAAAATATGTGTGAACCGTATGATACTGCGTGGCTGGGCGATTTTTATTCACGCATAATGGATCAAATCGATCCTCTCGCTTTATATTCTAATGCCACCAAGCCTCGTCATACTCAAAAACCGGTACAAGCTCATAAGCCGGAATCCCATACTTACACTTATTCTCAGCCGACTTCTAACCATAGGAAATCATTCCAACAGGCTGCCGGTTGTATGACATTTTTAGTAGGTATTTTAATTATTGTAGTTGCAATCGTTTTAATTTCAGGAATATTATAATCTGATTTTGGAGGAACAATATGGCGCTTGAAAATAAATTAGGACTTACAAGCTCCGCCGACCTTGCTCGTGAGGAAGAACGTATCAGCAAGAAAAAGGCTGTGGAATTATTTGAAAATAGTGTCCTTGATTCTCTCCCGGCAGGTAAATTCTCCACCTTGCAGGCAATTCACAAGTTCCTGTTTGAGGATATTTACAACTTTGCTGGTAAGCTTCGCACGTTGAATCTGGCAAAGGGCCATTTCCGCTTTGCGCCGGTAATGTACTTGCAGGCGGCGCTTGAGAACATTGATAAAATGCCCCAGTCAACCTTTGACGAGACCGCAGAAAAATACGTTGAGATGAACATTGCCCATCCTTTTCGTGAAGGCAACGGACGCAGCACCCGCATTTGGCTTGACCATATTTTGAAAAATGAAATCGGCAAGGTTGTCGATTGGAGCAAGGTCAATAAAGAAGATTACCTGCTCGCAATGGATCGAAGCCCGATTAAAGACGTGGAAATCAAAGTGTTGCTGAAAGGTGCGCTTACAGACGAAATAAACAGCCGTGAGGTCTATATGAAGGGCATCGACCACAGCTACTACTATGAGGGTTATACGACCTTTAAGACGGAAGAATTACAATAACGAAGCGAGGAACAAATATGCCGGATAAGAATTGGCAATTTGAACTTGAAGAATATATCAGACAGGGCGAACCGGAAAGAACCGAAAAAAGCGAAGCTTGGCAAACGGCTATCGGCTTGCAGGCGGTTGACGGGCTGAAAACCTCTGATTATTTGCTGGATACTGCAAAGGATCACATCGAGGGCAAAATCACCATCGATGAGGCGCAGAAGCGCATTTTCAGTTATTATGAACAGAGAACCACCCGCACGGAAATCGAAAATGGAACAAAGGAAGCCGACATCGTTTCCGCAAGGATTACAAAACTGTTGGGCGAAAAAGCGTTTCAATTTTCTCCAGCTGAGTGGATCACCATTCACCGCAGACTGTTCGAGGGCGTATTCGACCACGCCGGACAAATCCGGAAGTACAACATTTCCAAAAAAGGAATGGGTACTGAACGGCGAATCGGTTATCTACGCCGATTTCAACAGCATAAAAGACACCTTGGATTATGATTTTGCCACCGAAAAACAGTTTTCTTATGAGGGATTGTCGGTGGAAGCATCGGTAAAGCACCTTGCAAGATTCGCATTGGATATTTGGCAGATTCACCCCTTCGGCGAGGGTAACACAAGAGCCACCGCCGTATTTATGATTAAGTACATGAAAACCTTCGGGTTCCGTGTCAACAACGATGTGTTCCGTGAAAACTCTTGGTATTTCCGCAACGCTTTGGTTCGAGCAAACTATAACAATCTGCAAAAAGGGATTCATTCCACCACAAAATTTTTGGAATTGTTTTTCGCAAATCTTCTGCTCGGTACAAATTACGAATTGAAAAATCGCTATATGCACGTCGATTTTGCGGATGAAAGTGCTTTCCAAAGTGCCAAGAGCGAAACGCCAAAGTGCCAAATTGACACTTTGGACTGTACTTTAGAAGAACTTGCCGTGTTAGATTTAATAAAAAAGAACCCGTCTGTTAAGCAAGCCGAACTTGCAGAGCAAACAGGAAAGTCTGTCAGAAGTATTAAGCGCATCATAGACTCTCTGAAAGAGAAACAATATATCCGCAGAGTTGACGGCAAACGCTACAGCAAGTGGGAAGTATAAATGTAATATAGCCGCTACGAAGAATATACATCCTTCAAGACAAAAGCATCGTAAGTTTAATGAAAGGACTAAATACTATGAATAGTATAGAATTAAAAACACTTGGTGAGTTATTACAATATTCTTTTTATATTCCTGCATATCAACGTGGATATCGCTGGACAGCACAAGAAGTAAACGATTTGTTAAATGATATTAATGAATTCATTCCAAGAGAAATTACCGACACCTAGGAAAAAACTTGGTATTGCCTTCAACCTGTGGTAGTAAAATCTCGATCAGAAAGAGAATATGAAGTTATAGATGGTCAGCAACGACTTACTACTATTTATCTGATACTACACTATCTTAATCAAGATTTTGTTGAAAAAAGGCGTGACAAATTGTTCTCCATTGATTATCAGACGAGGAACGATTCAAGAGAGTTTTTACAAAATCCTGATGAAGAGAATGACAGTTGCATTGATTTCTATTATATGCACAAAGCCTATCAAACCATCGATGAGTGGTTTAATCTACGTGAAAATGATGCTTCGTTTGACAAAAACGATTATAGATCAAAACTAAAATTCCATACTAAAGTTATTTGGTATGAAACAACAGAAGACAATCCCATAACGGTATTTACCAGACTTAATATTGGTAAAATTAGCCTTACCAACGCAGAATTAATCAAAGCATTATTTTTAAACAGTTCTAATTTTAAATCCGGTAATGCTGATCGTATGAGATTGCGCCAAATTGAAATCGCTAATGAATGGGATAATATTGAAACTTCTTTACAAAATAACAAACTTTGGTATTTCTTAAGTGATGAGAAGAAAGAAGATAATCGTATAGAATACATATTTGATCTTATGAACGATTCAACTGATACTGATCCATACTCTACATTTAGATTTTTCTACGCAAAATTGGCAGGAAAAACCGAAGATGATATGAATAGATATTGGGAAATAGTTCAGGCATATTATCAGAGATTCAACGAGTGGTTTAGCGAACGAGAATTATATCATAAAATTGGTTTTATTCTTACTGTAAAAATTGCAAGAGTCAAAGAACTATATGATAGCTCCTCGACTTTAAGAAAAAGCGATTTCATAGCTCACATTGATGGAATGATTAAACAATATTTCAGAAACCAAAATTTATTCGATTTGGACTATGAAAACAAATACACAAAAAGTGTTCTTTTGCTATATAACATTTTGACTATGTTACAAAACGAGCACGATTCTTCCTACTTTCCATTTGATGATTTTAAACTCAATAAATGGAATATAGAACATATAGCATCACGAAAAGATTCTGCTTCTATTACAGCGGCTAACAGAAAAGACTGGTTGTTGGATGTAAAATGCTATATAGATAAAGATCAAGAAGAAGCCGCTGGGTTGATTTCTCAAATTGACGATATGCTCAATCAGGAAACATACACTAACGAAGATGAATTTACGACTTTGTTTGACGCCGTAACTGTTCATTTTAATAAATATATGAGCGAGACAGAAGATGTGGATGGTATATCAAATTTGGCTCTTTTAGACGAAAAGACTAACAAAGGGTATAAAAATGCTGTATTCCCGTTAAAACGAAAATGTATTATTGAGTTGGATAAAACAGGCGGTTTTGTTCCTATATGCACAAAGAATGTGTTTCTCAAATACTTTAGCGATTATCCTCCTAAAATTTCTTTTTGGACACAAGATGATCGTGAAAAATATGAGCAAGACTTAATGCGTGTATTAACCAACTATTTGGAGGTGACTAAGTAATGAGTAAAGATATATATTCTTTTTATGAATTGGTACAATCCTATAATGTAAAAATTCCTATTATTCAGCGAGATTATGCCCAGGGTCGAAAAAGAAATGTCACTATATGCGAAAACTTTTTAAAGGCATTGAAAGATAGCATTGTCAACGATAAAACTATTAACTTAGATTTTATTTATGGAAATGTTGAATATGAAGTTTTTCTTCCGCTTGATGGACAACAACGCTTAACTACATTGTTTTTATTGCATTGGTATGCATTTGTAAAAGAAAATAATGCGGATGATTTCGCTCGTATAAACCTCAAAAAGTTTTCGTATGAAACAAGACTATCTTCGCGCCGTTTTTGCGAAGCGTTGTTTGACAATACAGTTTCTATTGATTCTTCGGCAGAAACAATTAGTGAGCAAATTTTAGATTCAAAGTGGTTTTTTATTTCTTGGAAACACGATTCTACTATACGAGCCATGTTAAGAACAATCGATATAATTCATTATGTTTTTAAAGATGTAGATAATATATGGGAGTCATTAGTTAAAAGAAAAAACATCGTTTTTCACTTGCTTATACTTGAAAATTTCGGTCTCTCGGATGATCTATATATCAAAATGAACGCACGAGGTCGATTGCTGACTCCGTTTGAAAATCTGAAAGCTGAAATGCAAGATAAATCAACTAAAAACGGCTGGGAATCTTCAAGAAACGAAATTGATAAGTTTTCATATAAGATTGATGGCCGTTGGACACACTTTTTATGGCAAAACTTTAAGAAAAACAATTCTGTAGATAATGCACACATGAATTTCATAACAACTATTGTTATGGCAAAATTATCTACAGGGCAAATATTAAAAGGTGCTGAACGTATTGAACTCATCCGAAAGTTAAACGAAAACAATTCATATCAAGAGCTAATTAAATATATTGATGAGGATACTTTCAACTATATATATGATTCCTATGAATTGTATTGCGATTTATTTGATTCGGATTCATCCCCCCTCTTAACAATTGATATGTGGAGACACGAGCCGGAAAAGAATCTTCTTTATCAAATTTTTCTTGGAACAAACACCTCATATACACATAAAGTTTTATTCTTCGCTCATACTGAATATTTGCGGAGAAATAGCACAATTGATCAAACTAAATACGAAGAATGGATGCGTGTAGTTCGCAATATCGTTTCTCGTGCAGACCTCACATCAGACGGTAAAAGAAGTGATATTGTTAGAAGTCCAGAAACATTTTACGGTGCAATTAACTTAGTAAATGAGTTGGCAGCTGGATGTGGTGATATTTACGCCTATTTAAGTGTAAACCCTGTGTCATCCGCTTTTGCCCATGAGCAAGTCAAAGAGGAAATAATCAAATCAAAGATTTTGACAAACACTCCAGATAATAAAGAGCTTATACATAAAACCGAAGATAATGAACTTTTAAGAGGTAGAATTACTTTTGCTTTAGAATGTGCCAACTATAAAAATAGTATAGACGAAATTGATTTTGATCTCCTCGCAAAAGTTCAAACTGTGTTTGAGAATTACTTTAATAAAGAGTTGGAAAGTTCAAATTTAGAATTTGATAAACTTAGACGAGCTTTGCTTACAATTGAATTAAATGGAAGCTATTGTTATTATAACTATTGGTGGTCTTACTGGTATTCTGTATGTTTGAAGGTGGAGCAGGTTGGGCGACACGTAGCGTTGGTGAATATATATCTTTGGCGCTTACATATTCAGAAATGCCTAAATTTATAACAAATGGGAAGCTGGAATTTACTTTTGAAAACAACCGTGATCTTCCTTTGAATCGAAAGACATATCTTTTTTTGATAGAGATGTTCAATAGAATAATTGAACACTTAAATGCAGGCAGGCGTGCGAACGGCGAAGTGGAAATGAAGCTCTTCGCTGAACCCAGTATTCCTACAGATATCGAGTTGAATCGCAAAGGTGAAGATATAACTCAATATATGGATAACGATATTCTTGAACATTGGAAATATTACATCAAAGGCAATGTAACCAATTATATGGAAAAACGCTATCCCAAAAAGACAGTTGAAGAATTGCAATTGGAAATCTCCAAACTGCAAAAAGAAATTGATGCTATGTCCTAACCAAGAGATAAACACATATACCTTGACAACAGGCACGAGAGGTGAACTCCCGTGCCTGTTGTTATTTTGAAAATTTTATTATCCATCGGTGTATTTGCCTTGAGATACGAGCTTGTTTCAGTAACCGATAAGGGATTTAATGATAAAGTGATGTTCAGCGATGGTTAATCACAGATAGTATTTTTGTTTTTTCATACGAACCCGCCTCTGCGTTGACCGTTTCAGTTACACGCTCACGAATATTGTTCATCTTCCGCACCCATGCCATTTGGTCGGCGGCTTTGAATTGTTCTGTGACACCTTCCTTTTCGGCGTATCCTTTACGAACCGAGAAAAAGTTGCTGTGCCTGTTCTTTGGTGTCGGCGAGGTGGGAATGGAGCTTGCCGGAAGTGAGCAAATTGTAATACAGAATTTTGTGTTGTTGTTTTTGTTATCGAAGTCGGCGCTGACCCCATACGCTAATAGGGCGTTCATCTTCGGCGGGTAAAGTAAGATTAGGCAATCGGTAATCGCCTTGCAGTATGTATGTTCCGCCGATTTGTTCAAATATTGATTTCATAGTCCATTCTCCTTTATTTCTTTAATAAATCTTCAAAGGATGAAGTCGTTGAGATTGCTTCGCCGTTGACAACCTGCCTTTCAATTACAGTATAGCAAAATCTAAAAACAGGTGCGAACATGCGAATTTTTAAATCGCACATTACTTTTTCTGCTTTATTTCCCGGCTAAAATCGTTTAACGTTTGGATATGCCACAGACTTTTGCGGGTGATGGAACGGAAGGCCAGCGAACAGAAAAAGTCGATGAGAAAGATTTTCGGTATGTAAAAAAGCTGTCCTTTGCGGAACGATTTAAGTTCACCTCGGTTGCACCAATTATTGATTGTGATCTTGGCGTAGCCGGTCAGGGCGACTATCTCCTGCACGGTCACGACATCCTTATATTTGCTAAGTAGTTTGGCGTAATAGTCGTGCATTAGCCGGAGTACATCCTCGGGCAGTTCTTTGGAGAGTTTCGCCACATAGTTACTGCCTTACCATCATCTTGTTGCGTGCGGAATAAAGTTCGGGATAAACGGCTCGCTCCTCAAGGTACGCCAGCACATCCTCTTTTTTTGATTTTATAGCACCGTGTTTTCTTGCCTGTCCATTCACAAGGAACTTTGCCGCTTTTCAGCAGGTACAGCGCCGGGATTTGCTGATGTGGCAGATCCGATAGAGCTGATCCTTTGTGATGACCTCCGGGATGGAATCCCAGTTGACTTCGTTCTCTTTCATTTGCAATACACCTCAAAATAACAGAATTGTCGGTTTGCTGTCCGTGTGTTGCCGTTCTGCCTTTGTTCTGCCCCATCTGCCCCCAGTTCTGCCCAAAATCGCAATTTTTCGTGATTCGAGCCCATTTCGGGAAAACGCCGAGACAGGGCGATTTTTTGAATGCGACCGCCGAAAAATCCAGCCGCCGTGCGGGTTTTCGCCGATCCATATCTGACCGTTTCTGACAGAAAATTCCCGAAAAGCGGTCGGAGAGCATCGCACTCGAAATCAGGTAGTCCTCACGGGCTCGTGGGTTCGAATCCCACCGTCTCCACCACGCCGCCGCAAGCTTGCATATCGCTTGCGGCGGCTTTTATTTCTTAAATCGGAAGTTTAAAAATACGGCAAAGCAAGAAAGTATTTTACAGCCGAGGGGGACTTTGCGTTTGCGCTATATTTGTGCTATAAATGAACCATATAATTATCTCTATTTTTTTCATAAAATTTTTAAAAAAGCCAACCTTTTCGGATTCGTGTGTCTATATGGGTGAAAGCTTTCAACGAGGTGCGAACAAGTGAACAGACAAGACGTAGAAAAAACCTTAACCGAATATCTGAATCCCATATTCGGATTTGCGCTGAAAAGGTGTAAAAGCATCCACGACGCGGAGGATCTGTCACAGGAGATTGCGGTAAGAGCGTTTCGCGCGCTCCTTGTTAAGGATGACGTTGCCGATATGGGAAAGTTCATCTGGACGGTTGCCCACAACGCGCTGAGCAACTACTATCGTGACGCCGCCAAAAGCAAGGTCGGCGTTTCTGTTGATGAGGTAGCGGAGCTTATCGCGGATCCGCGCTATGAGCCGAACTTCGACGACAATAAAGAAGTGATACAGCGTCTGCACACCGAGATAGCGTACCTTTCCAAGCTGCAAAGAAGAATCGTAATTGCGTACTATTTCGAGAATCGCAGGCAGGCGGATATTGCGAAGGAGCTGGGCATTCCCGTCGGCACCGTCAAGTGGCACTTGTTTGAAGCTAAAAAAGAACTGAAAAGAGGCATTACAATGACACGAAATTACGGAGAACTGAATTTTAATCCCATCAGGCTCACACGAATATGCTGCAACGGCTCGCCCGGAACCAAAGGAAGCAATTCCGCCTTCTTCCGAAGCGCGTTGTCACAAAACATTGCCTATACGGTGAGAAACGGTTATAAAACTATAAACGAAATTGCGGATGAACTCGGTGTATCGCCCATATATGTTGAAAGCGAGGCGGAATTTTTATATGAATACGGTTTCTTACTGAAAAAGGGAGACAAATACATTTCAAATATCATTATTGATGAACCCGATGACGAAATTATTAAACTGCACGATGAAATGTACGGTAAGGCAACCGCACTTTTTGCAGATGAATTGTTTGATAATTTGAAAGGAAGCGGACTGATAAATGACGACGGCATTTGGGGAGGAAGATACGGCAAAATTTCAATTACGGGCACGCCTCCGAAAGATGAAAACTTTTTGCTTTGGTCGCTTATCCCGTATATTACCGCAAACAGCGGTAAGCATTTGTTGAAAGAAACCGTTTCTTTTGATGAGGCGGCAACGTTGCGGCCGGACGGAGGACATAATATTTGCGGCGCCGACGTATTTAATCCGAACGCGCCGAAGCCCAAATACGATGACAGTATGGGGAAATTCCGCGGCTGCTGTTTGAACAGCTATGAGAATCTGATCCTTTGGCAATGCGACAGTGAATGGTCCGAAAAGCGAATAACCGAGGACTTCCCAACGGTTTCGACGCAAGATTTGATACTTCTGAAACAGATGTTTAATGATACTGAATTATCCGATGCCGAATACGCGCGGCTTGCCGAACGGGGATATATTTCTGTACTGAACGAAAACGGCTGCACAAAAATCGTTTTGCAGGCAGTTGTTCTTGAAAATCCGGAAATCAAATCAAAGCTGCTGGACATCGGCGGCAAAATTAAGGCGAAGTATTGGAACGAATTTTGCGAACTCAGAGATGCGTTCACCGACACCCTGCTTGCCAAAACACCGCCGCATTTGCGCAAGGCGCGGCTTTTCGGAACGCAGCGTGCCTTCTATTCCGACCCGTGGTTTGTCCTATATGTGCTGAAGCACTTGACGGAGAACGGGAAACTGAAGCCGCCGACAACCGAGCAAAAAAAGATGCTGACGACAGTAATTGCAATAGCCGACGCGAGCCGACCGGAATGAGGTTCCGCTTCAAGTCACGTTCCGCCGTCACGAAACATGGTTGTTTTGTTCATATTAGGGTGTAAGCCATCAATTATTGTAATCCTACGACTTCTAAAAATTCCGTGCCAAGTTTGGGCTTGACACGGAAATTTTTGTCTGCTATAATCTAAACGCTACCCTGAAACGGGCGGTAATCCTTGCCCGAAGCGACGCTTCGGGCCAAAAGTCCAGAAGGAGGTGCACAGGAATGGCATTAAAAAAGTATGAAATCGTATTGGTTTTCTCACTCTCTAAGGGCGAGGAGGCAGTGGAGTCTCTCAAGGCAAAGTTCACCGATTTGATCAAGGCAAATGGCACTCTTGGCGAAGTTGACGAATGGGGCAAGCGCAAGCTCGCGTATCCCATCAACTTTGAAACAGAGGGCTATTATATCGTTGCTCAGTTTGAGTCGGACGAAAGCTTTCCCGCTGAGATCGACCGTGTTGTCAACATCACGGACGGCGTTCTCCGTTCGCTGATCGTTGCGAAGGGCGAATAAGGGGGCTGCGCTATGATAAACACCGTTGTTTTGATGGGCAGGCTCACATATGAGCCCGAATTAAGAACCACACCCAACGGAATTTCGGTAATTCAGTTTCAGGTTGCCTGCGACAGGAATTTTCAAAGATCGGGCGAAGAGAGAAAAGCTGATTTTATCGACGTTACCGCGTGGCGTCAGACTGCCGAATTCGTTTCCCGCTATTTTCACAAGGGTTCGATGATAGCCGTTGAGGGATCTATCCAGACCGACAGCTACACCGACAGTAACGGGAACAAGAGAAAGTCGTTTCAGGTCGTTGCGAACAACGTTTCGTTCTGCGGCTCAAAAGCGGAAAGCGGTTCAAACACCAATCCCGCCTACAGCCAGCCCGCGCCGAGCTATGCCTCGGCGGACAGCAGTGACTTTGAAGAAATCGTTGACGATGACGACGATTTACCATTTTAATGAAGGAGGAAACCGATTATGGCATACAATAAGGCCGGAGTTGTCAAAAAAGGCCGCAAAAAGGTCTGCCAGTTTTGCGCTGAAAAGTGTGAATATATAGATTACAAGGACGTCAGCAAGCTCAATAAATATACTTCAGAAAGAGCCAAGATCCTTCCCCGCCGTGTAACGGGCACTTGCGCAAAGCATCAGAGAGAGCTCACCACCGCCATCAAGCGCGCGCGTCAGATTGCTCTTCTCCCCTACAGCGCGGACTGATACTAAAAGTATTTTTAAAGAACCTTGCAAAACAAGGTTCTTTCAGCGTGTAGAAAAAGTCAGGGAAACAGATTTCTACACGCCGGCAGACTTCGAGAAACGGAACTGAATTCGCCTTTCGGCAATTCGTCGGCGTACATAGGTACGGTAGAGTTGCCGAAAGGTGAAAGCGCCGAAAGCCGCTTAAATTCGATATTCAAGCGGCTTTCTTATTGCAGTAGTTATTAAAAATTATACAGACTGAATTTTTGTAGGTGATACCGATAACGCAAGCATATTTATTTTATCGGCGCGGTTCAGACCGCTTTATCGACAGTCTGAAAGAACCTTGCAAAACAAGGTTCTTTTTTCTTGCGTTTTATGCTATACTCGTTTTGAGGTAGAAAGATGAAGATAAAAGACATTGAATTTTGCGGCTTTGCTTTTCTCGCGCCGATGGCCGGAATAGCCGACAGGGCCTTTCGGGAGCTCTGCGCCCGTTTCGGCGCGGCAGGCACCGTAAGCGAAATGGTAAGCTCCAAAGGCCTTGTTATGGGAGACGCGAAAAGCGCCGGGCTTCTGCGCTTCGGAGAAGAGGAGGGCGTAAAAGCCGCTCAGATTTTCGGCGACGATCCCGAAATTATGGCGCGGGCGGCCGTTAAATGCCTTGAATTTAAGCCGGATATAATAGATATAAATATGGGCTGCCCCGCTCCGAAGGTGGCAATGAACGGCGGCGGCGCGAGCCTGATGAAAAATCCGGAGCTTGCGGGCGAGATAATGGCGGCGGTTTCCGGCGCGGTAAGCATTCCCGTAACAGCCAAAATACGAAAAGGTTGGGACGACGGCAGCGTGAACGCCGTTGAGCTTGCACAGATACTCGAAAAAAACGGAGCGAGCGCGATAACCGTTCACGGCAGAACAAGGGCGCAGATGTACAGCGGCAAAGCCGACACGGAGATAATCAGGCGGGTAAAAGAGGCCGTGAGCATTCCCGTTATAGGAAACGGCGACATTACCGACTCTCAAAGCGCCGCCCTTATGCTTGAAAAAACGGGATGCGACGCCGTTATGGTCGGCAGGGGTGCACTCGGCAATCCGTGGATATTTCGGCAGATAAACGCTTATCTTTCATCCGGCGTTACCGTTCCCCCTCCGAGCCTTGAGGAAAAAATGGCCGTTATGCTGGGGCAGATAAGAAAAACGAAAGAATACAAGGGCGAATACACGGCAATGCGGGAAGCGCGCCACCATGCCGCGTATTACACAAAGGGGCTGCGCGGCGGAGCGAAATACCGGGCGGAGATCTCCGGACTTGAAACATATAAACAGTTAGAGGAAATAACATACAGAATATTAAAGGAAAATTCGTGATGATTTTAAAAAACGTTTGCTTTTACAATGATCTGTTTGAAAAAGAAACCGCCGATTTCAGAATAGAAAAAGGCAGAATAGCCGAAATCGGCGTTATCGCCGAAGACGGCAGGGATATGAGCGGGCTTACCGCCTTGCCCGGATTTGTGGATATTCATATTCACGGGGCGATGGGCGGCGATTTTTGCGACGCTAAGTTCGAAAGCCTCGATAAAATAAGCGCGTATCTTGCGAAAAATGGGATAACCTCATTTTGCCCCGCCACAATGACGCTCGGCTCTTCGAAGCTTGAGAAAATAATGGAAACGGGCAGGGCTTACAAGGGGCGCGAGGCGGGCGCGAAGATAGCCGGAATAAATATGGAAGGGCCGTATATCTCATATCTGAAAAAAGGAGCGCAAAACGGCGATTTCATAAGAGAGGGCAGCATCGCCGAATTTGAACGGCTTTACGATTTGAGCGGCGGACTTATAAAGCTTATAACGGTTGCCCCCGAAGCGTTTGACAGCGACGGATTTATAAAACGGGCAAGCGAAAAATGCACCGTTTCGATAGGCCACACAAACGCGAACGCGAAAGAGACGCTGCGGGCGACTGAAATGGGAGCCGCGCACGCGACTCATCTTTATAACGCTATGACGGGTATGACTCACAGAGAGGCGGGCGCCGCGGGAACGCTTCTTGACAGTGAGAACGTAACCTGCGAGCTAATATGCGACGGCAGCCACGTCTGCCCCGCCGTGCTGAGAAACACATTTAAAATACTCGGTGAAAACAGAGCCTGCGTAATATCGGATTCCATGCGCGCGGCGGGACTCGGCGAGGGCGAATACGAGCTCGGCGGGCAGCAGGTATATGTGAAAAACGGCGGAAAATGCGCCGTGCTTTCGGACGGAACGATAGCCGCCTCCATAACGAACGTTTTTGAGGAATTTAAAAATCTGCTCTCTTTCGGCGTTGATTTTAAAGCGGCGCTGAAAAGCTGCACGATAAATCCTTCGCGCGCAATAGGTATGGATTCTCAAATCGGCTCGATCGCCGTGGGAAAGGCGGCGGACATCGTTTTTGTTGACGATGAAATGAATATCAGGGAAGTTTATATAAATGGAAAACTCGCTTAACGTTGCTTTGATAGAACCCGAAATACCGCAGAACACGGGAAATATAGCGCGCACCTGCGCCGCCACGGGCGCGAGGCTGCACCTTGTGGGACCTATGGGCTTTCAGATAGACGAAAAGCGTGTGCGCCGCGCAGGGCTTGATTACTGGGATAAGCTTGACATCACCTATTATGACGATTCCGATGAATTTTTTGAGAAAAACGCCGGCGCGCAGTTCTTTTTCTTTTCCACGAAAGCGCGGCGGTGCCACAGCGACGTAAATTATCCGAACGGCGCTTTTCTCGTTTTCGGCAAGGAGACGAAAGGGCTGGACGAGGAGCTTCTCAAAGCGAACCCCGAAAGATGCGTCCGCATACCGATGCGCGGGATAATAAGAAGTCTTAATCTGAGCAACAGCGTTGCCATAGCGGTTTATGAAACGCTGCGGCAATGGGGCTATCCCGAGCTTTCAAAAGAGGGCAGATTACATAGGCTTGAATGGTAAAATTAAAAACGCGGTTTGAAACCGCGTTTTAATTTTTACGAAATATTTTGCAAATCGGCGCTCGGCTAACCGCGCGCCTCTATCATTCGGCGAGAAATTTTTTAACATTTTCGATTTCACGGCTGCCCTGAAGGTAACCGAGGCGATAAATGGATTCAAGCTTTGCCGTGTCGTTTTCCATAGAGGAGCAATTCAGCGGGCTCGACGGGCAAATTACATAAACCCCGCCCGCTTTTTCCTGCTCTTCAACATATCTGCGCTGAGCGTTATACATATTATGGCGGTTCATTATAACTTGCGAGAGCATAGGATATTTTTTATATATCAGCTTCATAAGTCTCGCGGCTTTTATCGGGGGCTTTACAAAATTTCTGTCCTGAGTAAGGATAAGAACCGTTTTGCGGCAGCCGTCCTCAAACGCGCGTTTAAGCGGAATTGAATCGGCAAGGCCGCCGTCGAAATAATGAACGCCGTCAAGCTCAACGCCTTTTGTAACAAGCGGCATAGCGCAGCTTGCCCTCAGCACGAGGCAGCCGAATTCCCTTAAATCCTTGGGATAAAAATATTCCGCCTTTCCGGTGAGAGCGTTTGTGACAACGGCGCACAAAACGGAATTGCTTTTTTCATATTCCTCATAATCAAGAGGCATAAGATTGTAAGAAAGCTCGCCGAAAATCCAGCCGAGATTAAGATATTCGCCGCTTTGCCGATAAGCGTGAAGCCCCATATAATTCTTATCGCGGCAGTAATTTATTGTTATATCGTGCTGGCGGTGAAGATTCTTCCCCAAAAACGACGCGGCGTTGCAGGAGCCCGCCGAAACGCCGATAACATAAGGGAACGTGATTTTGTTTTCTATAAAAGCGTCGAGCACGCCGCTTGTGAATATTCCGCGATTGCCGCCGCCCTCGAGCACAAGACCGCTTTCATACATTATTTAACACTCCGTTTCAAAAATCAGGGGAGCAACCGCCGTTGCTCCCCTATAATATTGTTGACTGTTTTCTCGCGGATTATTCGGCCGCCTCTTCTTTTTCGGGAGCCGCCTCTTCCTTAGGAGCGGGAGCCTCTTCGTTCTTTACGTCGATGATTTCAAGATCATCGTCACACTCAAAGAAATCGTTGTCGTCATAATACGCGGGATCTTTTTTTGCCGTAAGCTTCTTTACGCCAAGATAAGCCGCCGCGGCAACGCCCGCTATCGCAACTATTGCAAGAATTATCTTAACGATTTTATTGAAATTCATAATTCTATCCTCCAAAGAATATGATATTTTTTACAAATTTATTATATACCCACCGTTCGTCAAAGTCAAGCGGTAACGCCCGATTATTCTTTGGACGCCTTTTCGGCAAGTTTTTCGGGAGAACCGCAGCATTTCTTGTATTTTTTACCGCTTCCGCAGGGGCACGGATCGTTGGGACCCACCTTTTTGCCCTTTCTTACGGGGGCGGTCTTAACGCTGTCGTCTCCTCCGGCGGACGCAGCCGTTACTTTCGCGACGGCTTTGCGCTCAACGTCCTCGCGCCTTTTCGGCATTATCATAAGCAGCATTTCAACTGTTTTTTCGCGTATAGCGGCCGTCATCTCGTCAAACATATCATATGATTCGTTTCTGAACGCCACGATTGGATCCTGCTGCGCGTAGGAACGCAGGTGTATTCCCTCTTTCAAATCGTCCATCGCGTCGATATGCTCCATCCAAAGTGTATCGACATTTCGCAGAAGCACCATTCTCTGAAATTCGCCGAATATCTCGTCGCCGAGTATTGCGCGCTTGTCGTCAAGTATCTTTCTGCCCCTGTCTTTAAGCATTTGGGCTATATCGTCCACCGTCATATCGGTAAGATCCTGAAAATCGTCCGCGTCAACAAGCCAGCCTCTGTATTTTTCTTTAAGACCGCTGATATTCCAGTCCTTTTTGTCCGCGTCCTTGGCGCAGTAAATCGCAACGGCTTCGTCTATGCTTGAATCGAGCATACCGATTATCCTGTCGGAAAGATCGGTGCCCTCAAGCACCATATCGCGCTGCTTATAGATAAGCTCGCGCTGGCGGTTCATAACGTCGTCGTACTGCAAAGTGTTTTTGCGTATGCCGAAATTGCGCCCTTCCACCTTGCGCTGGGCGGATTCAACGGTTTTCGAGATCATTTTGCTCGGAACGGGCATATTTTCGTCTTCCGTAAGAGCGCCCATTATCGATTTCATTCTCTCTCCTCCGAAAAGACGCATAAGATCGTCCTCAAGAGAAAGATAAAATTGGGATTTACCGGGATCTCCCTGTCGTCCCGAACGGCCGCGAAGCTGATTGTCGATTCTCCTTGAATCGTGGCGTTCAGTGCCGAGAATAAACAGACCGCCCGCCGCCTTGACCTTTTCGGCCTCGTCCTTTATTTCGTCCTTATATTTTGCCTCAAGCTCCCTGAAAGTGCGCCTTGCCTCAAGTATTTCCTCATCGTCCGTCTCCGCGAAGCCCGTGGCCTCGGCGATAAGCTCATCGGAATACTGCATTCTCTTCATCTCGGCTTTCGCCAGAAATTCCGAGTTTCCCCCGAGCATAATATCGGTTCCGCGCCCCGCCATATTTGTGGCTATCGTAACGGCGCCGAGCTTGCCCGCCTGGGCGATTATCTCCGCCTCGCGCTCATGGTTTTTCGCGTTGAGTACGTTATGCGGTATCCTCTCGCGTTTAAGCATTTTAGAGAGCACCTCGCTCTTTTCAATGCTTATCGTGCCGACGAGTATCGGCTGCCCCGCCTCGTGGCATTTCTTTATCTGCTCTATTGCGTTGTTGAATTTTCCGCGCTCCGTCTGGAAAATAACGTCCGGCATATCTTCGCGGATAAGCGGCTTGTTCGTGGGTATCTCAACAACGTCGAGTTTGTAGATCTCGCTGAATTCGGGGGCCTCGGTAAGGGCTGTTCCCGTCATACCGGAGAGCTTTCCGTAAAGGCGGAAGTAGTTTTGGAAGGTTATTGTGGCAAGAGTTTTGCTTTCGTGCTCAACCTTAACGTTTTCCTTGGCCTCGAGCGCCTGATGCAAACCGTCGTTATAACGTCTGCCGAGCATTATACGGCCGGTAAATTCATCAACGATAAGCACCTGCCCGTCCTTTACGACGTAATCAATATCGCGGCGCATAACGCCTATCGCCTTTATCGCCTGATTTATATGGTGAAGCAGCGTTGTGTTTTCCATATCCATAAGGTTTTCAACACCGAAACGCTCCTCGGCCTTGCGAACGCCGCTTTGGGTAAGCGTGGCCGTTTTTGCTTTTTCGTCAACGATAAAATCGCCGTCGTAAGTGGATTCGGTATCTTCCTTTTCGTCCATCTGGGCGACTTTTACCATCTTAAGGCTCCTCGCAAATTCGTTTGCCCTGGTATACATATCGGTGGACTGTTCGCCCCTGCCGCTGATTATAAGAGGAGTCCTCGCCTCGTCTATGAGTATGGAATCCACCTCGTCCACGATAGCGAACGCGTGGCCCCTCTGTACCTTTTGGGATTTATACTGAACCATATTGTCCCTAAGATAGTCGAAGCCCATCTCGTTGTTTGTGCCGTAGGTGATGTCGCAATTATACGCCTCTTTGCGCTCCTCGTTTGTTTTTTCGTGAATGATAAGCCCCGCGGTAAGCCCTAAAAAACGGTATATTTTACCCATCCATTCGCAGTCGCGCTTAGCGAGGTAATCGTTCACGGTGACTATGTGAACGCCCTTACCCGTCAACGCGTTCAGATACGCCGGAAGAGTGGCAACAAGCGTTTTGCCCTCGCCCGTTTTCATTTCGGCTATTCTTCCCTGATGAAGAACGATGCCGCCTATTACCTGAACCTCGAAATGCTTCATTCCGACAACACGCCACGCCGCTTCGCGGCACACCGCGAAAGCGTCGGGCAGAATATCGTCAAGCGTTTCTCCCTGAGCGAGCCTTCCTTTCAGTATATCCGTTTGAGAGATAAGTTCTTTGTCGCTCATAGGCTGATATTTGCTTTCGAGCGCAAGCACCTTATCCGATGTTTTTCTGATTTTTTTTACCTCTTTTTCGGAGTAATCCCCGAATATGGCGGTAAGAAATTTTCCAGCCATTTGTTCACCTCAAAAGTGTATTTTTCCGATAGCGCCGCCGAAACGGACGCTTTTTTGCCGCACCGAAACGGTTTATATCCCCGCTATCCCGCTTATCGCTTTAAGCGCGCCGCCGGAAACGGCGTCCTCTGCATCGGCATCAAAGCGAAGCACAAGATTATCGGCTCCCTCTTTGATTTTAAGCGTTATATCCACGGGCGTTTCGCGCATGGAGCAGCCGTCGATGCTTTTCACAAGCACCGAAAGATTTTCATTGAGCCAGCCGTCGTCGCTCAGCTTCGGCAGAAGTTCCATAAGGGAATACTCTTTGAGCAGCTTATCGGCAAAATCACCCGCCGCCTCCGTAAACTCTTTGTTCGTTACCGACAGCGTTACCGTGGAAGCGTCCAGATCAATCTCTTTGATTTCATACGAAAGATTTGAAAAAATAGCCTTCCCCAGCGTAACGAACTGATCGTGCCCCTTTGAAAATGAAAGTATTTTGCTGAGCGTCGAAGATTTCACATAAGTTTCGAGAGTTTCCGTATCATAGCTTTTTAAAGCCTTGAAAGCAACGCTGACCGTTTTCTTCACGTTGCTTTCGGTCATACTCGCGTCGGGCTTTGAACAGCCGCAGAAAAGCCCGGCAATAAGAATAAGCGCAAAAGCGATTGAAAGTAATTTTTTCATATTCAAGCTCTCCTTTGTTATGTAATCAAAAGCCATTATATAACGAATTTTCAAATATTTCAATACACGATTGTGAAAAATAAATTAAGAATTGCATAAAGAATTGCATATAAGGGTTTCGTATGTTATAATAACCTCAATCTCAACTTCAATTTGCTTTCGCAAATTTCCCGCGCTCTGCGCAAGGTTCCGACTTCATCGGCCGTTGATATGTTTATTAGTTGAAATCAGTCTGTTTAAATGCGATTTTTCGACAATTTTAATTTTTTTATTGACTTTTACCGTTAAAGCTGTTAAAAATGTTGATTTGAGGAAGATATGATTATTTACGATATTTCGCCCGATATTATGAAAGCGAAGCTTTACCCCGGCGACACGGAGCCGTCGCTTAAGCGCGTAAGCGAAATGGCCGCGGGCGGCGCATATAATCTGAGCGATATAAATATGTGCCTGCACACGGGCGCTCATATCGACGCGCCTCTCCATTTTTTGGAGGACGGCTTGGGCGTTGCCGATATGCCTCTTGAAAAATTTATGGGGAAATGCACCGTTGCCTGCGCCGAAGGCCCCATAACTGCGCAGTGGGTTGAAAAGAATATGCCGTGGAACTGCAAAAGACTGCTTATAAAATGCGGCGGGAGCGGTTATCTTATGGAAAACGCCGTTCACGAGATATGCAGATTCCGAACGGAGCTTGTGGGCATAGATTCGCTTTCCGTGGGCAGCGCGGAAAACGAGGAGGCCGTTCACAGAGAGCTTATGTATAACGATATTGCCGTTCTTGAGGGGATCGACCTCAGCGGCGTAAAGGCGGGCGACTATTTTCTGTTCGCCGCGCCTCTTAAAATAGAAAACGCCGAAGCGTCGCCCTGCCGCGCGTTGCTTATCGATGATATTTTTTCTTTTATGTGATTGCTATGAAGGATTTTTTAAAAAAATGGTTCGCGCCTATCAAGTTCAAAAGGCTTTTTGATATTTTGGCATCTTTTTTTGCGCTGATATTGCTTTCTCCGCTTTTTCTTGTTATATGCTCAATAAATCTTCTTACGCCGGACACAAGCGTTTTTTTCAGCCACGAAAGACGAGGCAGGCGCGGCAAACCTTTTAAAATTTACAAATTTCAGACTATGAAAAACAACACGCCAAACCTGCCCACCAACGAGTTGAAGGATCCCGAAAAATACATTACGAAATTCGGGCGGATACTGAGAAAAACGAGCTTGGACGAGCTCCCGCAGCTTTGGAATATTCTTAAAGGCGATATGAGCTTTGTGGGGCCGCGTCCGCTTATTTCAAGTGAAATAAGAGCGCATCGGTTAAGGATAGAATACGATGTTTACCGATTCAGGCCGGGGCTTACGGGGCTTGCGCAGATAAAAGGGCGCGACAGTATATCCCTTATGAAAAAAATGAAATACGATAAGTTCTATTGTGATAACTGGAGTATTAAAATGGATATAGCGATACTCTTGCGTTCCGTGGGAGTCTGCCTGCGCCAGGAGGGCTTTCACGAGGGGATATATCACAGAAGATGAGAGGCCGGCGCTTTTCGTTTAAAGTATTGGAAAAAGCAAAAAAATAATACGGAGTGTATTTGATTTATGGACAGGAAATTTATAGACGGTTATTCGGAATGGCAGTCGAATCCCGAAATCGTGGGCGTAAACAAGCTGCCGCAGCATGCCACCTTTATGCCTTATGAAAGCTTTGAGGAGGCGCAGGCGTGCAAAAGATACGCCTCGTCGCGCTGCAAGCTGCTTAACGGAAAATGGCGCTTTAAGCTCTATAAGAATTACGCATACAGGCCGAGCGATTTTGCTCAGCCGCTGTACGATTCCCATAATTGGGATATGATACACGTGCCCGGCTCGTGGACTATGCAGGGGTACGACAGAAATCAATACTGCAACGTTCGCTATCCGTGGGAGGGTAGCGAAGATATATGCCCGCCCAACGCCCCCACGAAAAACAATCCCGTGGGCTGTTATCTTAAAAGAATACATATAAACAAAACTCTGCTCGATAAACGTATAATCATATGCTTTGAGGGCGTGGAATCGGCGTTTTACCTCTATATAAACGGCAAACGCGTGGGCTACAGCGAATCGACTTTTAACAGAAGCGAATTTGAAATAACGGAATATCTTGAGGAAGGCTCCAACCTTATAGGGGTGGAGGTCTACCGCTGGTGCACCGGTTCCTGGCTCGAATGCCAGGATATGTGGAGAATGGCGGGAATTTTCAGAGACGTGTATATCTACACCACGGAGCGCGAATACATAAAAGATTACGTAATAATGGCTCAGCCGAACGAAACATTCAAGGACGGATACTTTGAGGCGCTCGTAAAAACGGAAGGCACCTGCGAGGCGCAGTCGCTTGACCTTAGCATAATCGACGGCGACGGCAATACCGTGGCGCTTGACAGCAGATACGCGGAAAGCGGCCGTATCACAAATCTCAAGGCCATCGTCACGAACGCGCATTTGTGGAGCGCCGAGGATCCGTATCTTTACACGCTTGTTATAACGCTTAAATACAACGGCAAGCCCGTTGAATACATAAGCTCAAAATTCGGATTCAGAAAGGTTGAGATAAAGAACGGTCTGATTCTTATAAACGGCAAAAGAGTTGTTTTCAAGGGCACGAACCGCCACGAGTTTGACTGCCGCACCGGAAGATATATCTCCGAAGAGGTAATGATTTCCGATATTGTTCAGATGAAGAAAAACAATATAAACGCCGTGCGCACTTCACATTATCCGAACTGCCCGAGATGGTATGAGCTTTGCGACGAATACGGCCTTTATGTTATAGATGAAAACAATATGGAAACTCACGGCACAAATTGGTCGAAAATAATAGGCAGCCCGCAGATACCCGATTCTCGCCCAGAATGGGAAAGCGCGTGTATGGACAGAATAAAATCGCTCTATAACAGAGATAAAAACCACACCTGCGTTGTTTGCTGGAGCCTCGGAAACGAAAGCCTCGGCGGCAGCGTAGTCAAAAAAATGCACGACTGGATAAAGGACGCGGACACAAGCAGATTCGTTCACTTTGAGTGCCACCGCGATCCGAACGAAAAGGAGCTTTCGGACGTTCAGTCAAATATGTACGCCCGCCCGTGGGATTGTGAGGAATACGCGAAATCGGGCGAGGATCCGAGGCCGTATATACTTTGCGAATACACCCACGCCATGGGCAATTCCTGCGGTTCCACCGATGAGTACACCGAGCTTTGGGATAAGTATCCGAGCCTTCAGGGCGGCTTTGTGTGGGATTGGGTAGATCAGAGCATTCTCACGGTCGACGAAAACGGAGAAGAGTATCTCGCCTACGGCGGAGATTTCGGAGAGAGCCCCCACGACGGGCATTTCTGCGGAAACGGTCTGCTTTTCGGCGACAGAAGACCGACTCCGAAGCTCTGCGAGATAAAAAAGCTTTATCAAAACGTATCGTTCAGGGACATAGACGCGGAGAAAGGTCTTATAGAGGTCGAAAACAAATTTATGTTCACCGATCTCAACAAATTCGAGCTCTGCTGGACTCAGTGCTCCGATAAGGGCGTTTTCCGCAAGGGAACGGTGGAGATAGACCTTGCCCCGGGGCAGAAAACGGTTATTGACCTTGAGCTGAACAGGCTCACCAACGACGAATGCTATCTCAATCTTGAACTCAAAACAAAAGAAAACTGCATTTGGGCAAAAGCCGGCCATACCGTTGCGGAGGAGCAATTTGTAATAAACGAATTCGCGGGAAGCTTCGGAACGCTTGAAGAGGGCGACGATCTTATCATTTCGGACACCTACGGCTCGCTGCGCGTTATATCCGATGATATAAATATACGCTTTGAAAAAAGAGAGCGCAATCAGCTTTGCTCCGTCAAATTGGGAGGAGAGGAAATTTTGGCCGCGCCCGTTCGACTTAATTTTTGGCGCGCGCTCACGGATAACGACCGCGGCAGCAGAGCGGGCAGCAGACTCGGCTGCTGGAGAGACGCGGGATATACCCCCGGCATCTACAACAACACCAAATTTTCAATAGACGGATATAAAATCGCGGAGGGCGGAAAAAAAGTGACGGTGAACTGCCGCGCCACGATATGCACTCAGCCCGAATCAAAAGCGGAGATAGATTACACGATAACCTCAAAGGGCATAGAGGTGGATTACAGATTCTTCCCCGGCGAAGGGCTGCCGGAGATCCCCGAGGTCTCGATGCTGTTTGAACTGCCGTATAATTTTGAAAAAGTAACTTATCTCGGCGAGGGGCCGGAGGAAAATTATATCGACCGCAGAAACGGCACAAAAATAGGGCGTTATGAAACGACCGTGGACGATATGTTCACCGATTATCTGAAGCCGCAGGAATGCGGCAACAGAACGGGAGTGAGATATTTCTCGGTTGAGGGTGAAAAAAGAGCCTTTACCGTTATAGCCCAGCCGGTTATGGAATTTAACGCGAGCCGTTATCTGCCGCTTGAGCTTGAAAACGCCCCGCACAAAAAAGAGCTTCCGAAAAGCGAAAAAACCGTCGTGCGCGTTACGGCGCGCCAGCAGGGAGTCGGCGGATACGACAGCTGGGGAGCAAAGTGCAACGAGAAATATATGAATAAAACGGACAGAAATTACAGACTTAAATTTCTTATAAAATTCTGAGTTTCGAGCCGTTTTAAGCCGTTTCGGCAAATAAAGGCAATTTATAAACAATTATCGCATAAATGGCATTTTCCTTGACTTTTGGAATTATTAGTATTATATTTGTGTTAATCGCGTTCGTGCGCTTGAACCGCCCGACGCAGTACATTTGATTTTTCTTTTTATTCTGAGGAAACGGATATGAATTCACTTAAAGAGAAAGCTATGATGTTTGCCGTTAAAGAGGCAGTTAAGTACGCGAGAAAAGACTTTATGTCAAACGCTCCGAAAATACTTTCGCTGCTTGAAAAGGCAGACGTAAAAAGAGTAAACAGATCCACCTATGCGGGCCTGCACAAGGTTCTTGACGATCCGAACAACAACTGGATGGAATTTGCCAGAAGCCTCGCGTGCGACACGGATCTGAACGTTCTTATGAAGCTGATACCGCCGATGATGAACGTGGCTATCAACAGCTATTCCGTTCGTATGGCGGCAATCGAGAAATACGGCTGCAACGTTCCGTGGGGAATACTTATGGATCCCACCGCGGCCTGCAATCTCAGCTGCAAGGGCTGCTGGGCGGCGGAATACGGCTATCAGAGCCAGCTTTCCTATGACGACCTTGCCAGAATAATAAGGCAGGGCAAGGAGCTTGGCACTTATATGTATCTCTACACGGGCGGCGAGCCCACGATGAGACGCGCCGATCTTATGCGCCTTTGCCGTGAAAATCCCGACTGCGTGTTTATGAGCTTTACGAACGGCACTCTGATTGACGACAGCTTTGCCGACGAGATAGGCGAGGTTGGCAACTTCCTTCCCGCTTTCTCAATAGAGGGCTATGAGGAGGACAACGATTTCCGCAGAGGCGAAGGCACCTTCAAAAAATGCACCGCCGCTATGAAACGGCTGAAGGATCGCCACATATTGTTTGGCGCTTCCCTTTGCTACACAAGCAAAAATACCGACGTACTTTCATCGGACGAATATATGGATTGGCTTATTGATCAAGGCGTAAAGTTCGCTTGGTTCTTTACATATATGCCCACGGGCAACGGAGCCGTTACGGACCTTATGGTTTCGCCCGAGCAGCGAGCGACAATGTATAAAAAAATGCACGAATGGCGAAAGACAAAGCCCATATTCGCGCTTGACTTCTGGAACGACGGCGAATACGTTCAGGGCTGTATAGCCGGCGGCCGCCACTATTTTCATATAAATTCAAACGGCGACTGCGAGCCGTGCGCGTTCGTTCATTATTCAAACGTAAATATCAAGGATCATTCGATACTTGAGGCGCTTCAAAGCCCGCTGTTTATGGCATACAAGAAAAATCAGCCGTTCAACAACAATATGCTTCGTCCCTGCCCCGTGCTCGATAACCCCGGCGCGATAAGCAAAATGGTTCACGAAACGGGCGCTTACTCAACGGAGATGATCCATCCCGAAAGCGCGAATGAGCTGTTTGACAAAACTATCTCCGCCGCGAAAGCGTGGAAAGTGAAAGCCGACGAGCTTTTTGACCGCAACGAATACATAACAAAACACGTTAAGGACGAAAATATGTATAATTTTGAAAAATCCGATGAGGAACGCGATTTTTCTGAATTTGAAAAAACAGCCGACTGATAAATAATCTTAAAGCAGGGCGTGCCGAAAGGCGCGCCCGGCGGCTTTTCTTTTGCGGCAAAGCAAAACGCCTTAAAACGGGCATATTATATAAAACGGAAAAAAAGGAGTTAAAAATGGATAGCGAATCTGTCCGATTGATAGCGGCAATGGTGGTGCTGGTTCTTTTCAGCGCGTTTTTTTCCTCTGCCGAAACGGCTTTTTCTTCTCTCAACAAAGTAAAATTAAAAGCGATGGGAGCAAACGGAAAGCATAAAAAAGGCATTTCGAGGGCTCTTGCCCTCGCGGACGATTACGACGTTGTGCTTTCAACAATACTGATAGGAAACAATATTGTAAATATCGCCTGCACCTCAATAGCGGCACTTGTGTTTACGGGCTTTTTCGGCGAGCAGTGGGGCGCCACCGTTTCAACCGTTGTAATGACGGTGACGGTGCTGATTTTCGGCGAGGTCACTCCGAAGCAGATAGCCAAAGAAAAGGCGGAAAGCTATGCGGTTATCATTTCCCCGATAATAAAATTTTTCATAATCCTTTTCAGTCCGCTCAATTTTTTCTTCAGGCTTTGGTCAAAGCTGCTTTCAAAGCTTTTCGGCATAAACAAGCTGAGCACCGTTACGGAGGAAGAGCTTAAAACATATGTGAACGAGGCACATTCCGGCGGAGAAATAGACGAAAACGAATCAAAACTTATACGCTCCTCGATAGAGTTTGACGATATAGACGTTTCAGATATTCTGACTCCGCGCGTGGACGTTGCCGCGGTGGACAAATACGCGTCTTTTTCAGATATAGAAAAGGTTTTTCGGGAAAACAACTACAGCAGACTACCCGTTTATATAAACGATATCGATCATATCGTAGGTATAATACATCACCGCGATTTCGAGGCGGCCAGAGAGCGCGGGCTCAAATCCCTGCGAACTGTAATGAAGCCCGTTACAACCGTTTCGCCCGATACAAAAATATCAAAGCTTCTGCGCGTTCTTCAAAAAAACAAAACGCATCTCGCCGTTGTGGTGGATGAATTCGGCGGCACGGAGGGAATTGTAACGCTTGAGGATATTTTAGAGGAGCTTGTGGGCGAAATATGGGACGAACACGATGAAATATCGGTTGATATCGAAAAAATATCCGACACCGAATATATCGTGGACGGCTCCGCTTCGCTTGAGGATTTCTTTGAATACTTCGGTCTTTCGGAGGAGGAGCGGGATATAACCACCGTAAACGGCTGGGTAATGCTGAAAACGGAAAAAATCCCCGAAAAGGGCGACAGCTTTGAATATAAAAATCTTACGGTTCTCGTTATCTCTACCGACGGCAAGAGAGCTGACAAAATAAAAATTACTGTTTGTGAAAACGGTGACGCGGATGTTTCTGAATAAGAAAAAACAATTTGGTAAAGGCGGCCCCGATTATATTATCGCGGGCTTGGGCAATCCCGGGGCAAAATACGAGATGACGCGGCACAACGCCGGTTTTCTCGCAATGGATTTGCTGGCGATAAATGAGGGAATAAACATAAAAAGGCTGAAATTCCACGCGCTTACGGGCGAATGCGAAATATCGGGCAAAAAATGCCTTTTGATGAAGCCGCAGACCTTTATGAACAACTCAGGAGATGCGGTGGGCGAAGCCGCGGCATTTTATAAAATCCCGCCCGAAAACATTATAATCGTTTCGGACGATATAACTCTTGATTTGGGCACGGTAAGAATAAGGCGAAAGGGCTCCGCCGGCGGCCACAACGGCCTTAAAAGCATAATAAGCCGCGTCGGCTCCGAGGAATTTCCCCGCGTAAAAATAGGCGTGGGCAAAAAACCAACGGCAGATTACGATCAGATAGAATGGGTGCTGTCAAGATTTCCCAAGGATTCGGAGCCGCAGCTGAAATCCGCCCTGCAAAACGCCGTTTCGGCAATACCCTATATCGTCGGCGGCGAAATCGACAAAGCAATGAATCTGTTTAATTCATAGAAATAAAGGAAAAATCATAATATGTCTTGCTTTTCGGAAATTTTGAAAAAGAGCAATGAGTTTTCAAGCCTCGTCAAAAGCGTCTCCCCCAACGGCGCGCCTGTCGGGGCAATAGGCGTTTCCGACGCTTTCAAAGCTCCCCTGATACATTCTCTTGCGGAGATGAAAAACCTAAACGCGCTGATAATAACTCCCGACGAAGCTTCCGCCGTGAAAATGAAAGAGGATCTCTCCGCTCTGCAAAACGGGGTTTTACTTTACCCCTCGCGTGAATTTACCTTTCAGCGCGTGGCAGGCGCTTCGCACGAGTTTGAGCATATACGTTTAGGCGTTTTGTCAAAAATGTCAAAGGGCGATTACAGCGCCGTTGTTTGCAGCGTGAGCGCCGCGTGCCAGATGACGATGCCGCCCGAGGCGCTGAAACGCCTTTCCTTTGAAATTTCAACGGGCGACGAAATCGATATTCAAGAAACGGCGCGGCGGCTTGCCGACGCGGGCTACAGCCGTTACGATCAGGTTGACGGCGTATCACAGTTTTCCGTAAGGGGCGGCATAATCGATATTTTTCCGCCCGGCGCGTCCGAGCCTTACAGAATAGAGCTTTGGGGCGACACGGTGGATTCAGTCTGCACCTTTGACGTTGTAAGCCAGCGGCGCACGGCTTTCGTAAAAAAAGCCGAAATAATTCCGGCAAACGAGGTTTTGGCGGGCAGTGCCGAAAAATTCGCCGGCAAAATCGAAAAATTCGCCGCTTCGTTAAAGGGCAAAGCCGTAAAGGCGCGTGAAAGCCTAAACGCCGACGCGGATATTTTGAAAAACGGCGGTTCGCTTGTGAGCGCGGACAGATACCTGCCGCTGATTTACGAGAGCGCGGGCATTTTCGACTATTCGGAAGGCCTTGTTTTCGTCTGCGAAACGGCAAAAACAAAAGAGCGCTTTACGGCGCTGCAAAAGCTTACGGCGGAGCAGCTGAAATGGTATCTTGAAAGCGGCGATCTCTGCAAGGGGCTCGATAAATTCTTTCTTGATTTTGAAGAGCTCGTAAAGCAGTATAATTCACGCGGGGCGGTATATCTCGATTCCCTGCCGAGGGGCTCGTTTGACACGCCCGTTTCGCATCTTTCCTCTTTCATCGTGCAGAGCTTCGGCGCATGGGACGGCACGCTGAAACGGCTTTGCGAGGAAATAAAGCCGCTTTACGACAGCGGCTACACCGTATATGTTATGGCGGGCTCGCAGCGAGCGGGAAGAGCCCTTGCCCTTGATCTTTCAAACGAGGGATACAACGCCTTTTTCTTTGAAAAACCGCCGCGCGAGCTTCAAGGCGGAGCCGTTTCGGTAGCCGGCGGAGCCGTCAGCCGGGGCTTTCAGCTTTCGGATATAAAATTCGCTCTGTTCACATATTCCAAGGCGGTGCAGAAAAAAAGCAAATCGCGCCGCGTGGACGCTAAAAACGCGATACATTCCCTTGACGAGCTTTCCGTGGGTGACTATATAGTTCACAACGTTCACGGAATCGGTATCTTTGAGGGGATACATTCGCTTGAAATAAAAAACGTCAAAAAGGATTATATAAAAATATCCTATGCTAAGGGAGACACGCTTTACGTTCCCGTAACACAGCTTGACCTTGTTTCAAAATACGTTGGGCCGAGAGAGGACAGCAGGGTAAAAATAAACCGTCTCGGAGGCAGCGAGTGGAAAAAGACCAAGGAGCGCGTGCGCGCTTCCGTTAAGGATATGGCCAAAGAGCTTATAGCGCTTTACGCAAAAAGACTTAGCACAAAAGGGCACGCGTTTTCAGAGGATACCGATATGCAACGCGATTTTGAACTGCGCTTTGCCTATGAGGAAACGGAGGATCAGCTTCGCAGCGCGGATGAAATAAAGGGCGATATGGAACGCCCCGCGCCTATGGACAGACTGCTCTGCGGCGACGTGGGCTTCGGAAAAACCGAGGTGGCTCTGAGGGCGGCGTTCAAATGCGTTTCGGAAAGCAAGCAGTGCGCCGTGCTGGTGCCCACCACCGTGCTTGCGATGCAGCATTACAACACGATAAAAGCGCGTATGGAAGCGTTTCCCGTAAGAATAGAAATGCTCTCGCGCTTTGTGCCGCCCAAAAAGCAGAAAGAGATAATCGCCGACCTTGAGCGGGGAAAGGTAGACCTGCTTGTCGGAACGCACAGGATAATCGGCAGGGATATAAAATTTAAGGATCTCGGCCTGCTTATAGTGGATGAGGAACAGCGTTTCGGCGTTGCGCAAAAGGAAAAAATAAAAGAAAAATTTCCGAGGGTGGACGTATTGACGCTCTCGGCCACCCCGATACCGCGAACTCTTAATATGGCCATGAGCGGAATACGGGATATGAGCATACTTGAGGAGGCGCCGGGAGACAGGCACCCCGTTCAAACATACGTTATCGAATACGATTTCGACGTGCTTGCCGAGGCGATGGAAAGGGAGCTCGCGAGGGGCGGCCAGTGCTATTACCTTCACAATAACATAGACACGATAGAGCACACGGCGGTAAGAATAAAAAAAGCGCTTCCCTACGCTAACGTGGGGATCGCACACGGCAGAATGACGGAGGAGGAGCTTTCCGACGTTTGGGGAAGACTTCTTAACGGAGAGATCGATATTCTTGTCTGCACCACGATAATCGAAACGGGAATAGATATAGCGAACGTAAACACGCTTATAATAGAAAACGCCGACAGAATGGGCCTTGCCCAGCTTCATCAGATAAGGGGCAGAGTAGGCAGAAGCTCGCGGCGGGCATTTGCCTATCTGACCTTTACAAGGGGAAAAGAGCTTTCGGAGACGGCATATAAACGCCTTGAGGCAATAAGAGAATACACGGAATTCGGCTCCGGCTTCAAAATAGCGATGAGAGATCTTGAAATAAGGGGCGCGGGCTCCATACTCGGCAGCCGGCAGCACGGTCATATGGAATCGGTCGGATATGATATGTATCTGAAGCTTTTGAGCGACGCCGTTGCCGAAGAAAAAGGCGAAAAAAGCGAAAAAGAGCAGGAAAGGGAATGCCTTATCGATCTGCCCGTTGACGCGCATATACCCGAGGATTACATTTCATCCACCGCGCGGCGGCTTTCAATGTATAAACGCATAGCGGCGATACGCACCGACGCGGACGCTAACGACGTATGCGACGAACTGAAGGACAGATTCGGACCGCCTCCCGAGGCGATATACGGCCTTATCGAAACGGCGCTTTTGAGAAACAAGGCGGCCGCGATCGGAATTTATGAAATTTCGCAAAAAAGCGGTTCCGTTCTGTTTTATATGAACGAGCCGGACATAAAATTCGTTATGGCTCTGAACCGTGAAATGAAAGGCCGCGTTATGCTTTCCGCGGGGAAAAAAGCGTATATCGCCGTAAAGCCGGATTATGAAAGCCCGCTTGAAACGGTCAGAAATTCGCTTGAAATAATGAATCGCGTTTTGAATGAAAATGAATAATATAAATCCGCCGTGGGCATAATGCTCTTGAGGTGTTTTATATGTCATCAAATTCAAAAGCAAACAGAGCAAACAAAAATATGCGGGCGCTGTTTTCCGTCATATGTATTTCTATTATTGCCCTCGGGCTTATCGTTTATTTTTCCACCCGCTCGGGCAATAACGATATAGTAAACGAAAATACGACCATTGAAGATACGACGGAGGTTCAAAAAAGCGTAACGGTGCAGGATACAACCGCGCAAAGTACTTCAAAAACCACTACGGAAAAGAAACCCGAAACCACAACGCAGAGCACCTCCATGCCTCTTTCAGACACAAACACGCCTTTCGTGAGCTTTTATAAGTATCCGGTGGGCGAAACGGCGGCAAAGGGCTACACGGAGGAGCTTGTTTACAACTCGACGATGGGCGATTACAGAAGCCATACGGCGGTCGATTTTAAAGGCAGCGAGGGCGAAGAGGTGTACGCCGTCAACGACGGCATCGTTTTAAATGTCTATAACGACGCCCTTTACGGTATGACCGTTGAGATTGACCACGGCGGAAAGCTTGTCGCCAAATACTGCGGCCTTGACGTTGTGAATGTTTCAAAGGGGGATTCTGTCCTTATAGGTTCCTGCGTCGGCACGCTCGGCAAGGTGCCGTTTGAGTCCGCCGACGGCTGCCATCTTCATTTTGAAACAAAATTTGAGGGCAAATATGTGAATCCGCTTGACGCTATGGGAAAAACGGACTGATAACAGCACAAAAAAAACGACTGCAAGCCTATCCTTTTGGATTACTTGCGGTCGTTTTTTATTTTGTCTGTTTTTACAACTCTTTATTTTCGTGAGCCTTACCTGCTACTTCGCAAAGAAAGTGTAGGCGATATACGCCGCGTAGCCGGCAAGCATTATCACGCCCTGCGAACGGTGAAACTTCTTTGTTATAATAGTCGGAATTACGGCGATGGAAATAGCGGCGAGGCAGACTATCATATCAATCTCAACCGACGGCGCCGAAACAGCGAGCATACCGTTTCCGCCTCCCGCCGATACGGCCGAACATATCGGAAGAATAAGCGAAAGATCGATTATATTTGCCCCGAGAATGTTGCCGACCGAAAGCGAGCCCGCCTTTTTGCGTATCGCCGTTATCGTTGTAACGAGCTCCGGCAGCGAAGTGCCTATCGCTATTGCGAAAACGCTTATTATTCTTTGCGGAATACCGAGGCTTTCGGCTATCTGAGTGCCGTAATTTACAAGAAGCTGAGCGCCCGCGACTATCCCCGCCGCTCCGAGTACGAAAAAGGCTATGTTTTTGGCCCAATCCTTTGACGTCGCGGAGGCTTTGGTGGGGATAATGCCGTCCTCCGTCTGGAGGCCGATATTATCGGGGCTCGGCTCTATCTGAACGTTTTCTTTTTTAAGGGAAATGAAGTTTTCGATAAAGAACGCGATAAAGAGCGCGACAAGAACGATTATACCCGCCCAAGTGAGGTGGTAATACATATTCGTTTCGCCCTCAAATGTGAGTTCCTCTTTTTGTGTGAATATGCACCCCAAGACAAGCGCCACGGAAGTGCCCAGCATAATGAGCGCCTTCGGGGCAAATTCCCTGCGCTTAACGGCAAACGGCATACAGACAATGAAAAGGCCGAGTATCATAGCGGAATTGGCAGTAACCGAGCCGATGGCATTTCCCGCGGCCATATCCACGTTGCCCTGCGCGGTGGCGGTTATGCTTACTATCATTTCGGGGAGCGTTGTGGCTATTGAAACTATCGTTGCGCCGATAACAAACTTCGGCACGCCCGCAACCTCGGCGATCCAGCTTGCGGAATCAACAAACCAGTCTCCGCCCTTTATTATAAGTACAAGACCTATTATAAATAAAACATACATTAAAACCGTGGCACCCATAATATACCGCCTTCCGCCTTTCGCGTTTTTAATTTATATTACATTTTATTTTTCCTCTTGTCAATGATGAAGCGCATTTATTTATTAACGGTTGTCAAATTCGATTTTATGTGATAAAATTACACTGAAATTTTATTGAAGGCAGTGTGTTTTTATTGTTTCATAATATCGCCGACAAAAAGAAACTTATCGAAATACTGATACCGATAATTATCGCGGCGGCCGTATTCACGGCTGTTTTAATAAGCGGCCGTGTCACAAAAAATCTTGACGAAACAAAGCCGACGGCGCAAACTACCGAAAAAAGCGAAGAGCCCTCCGCACCGTCAAAATCCTCGGGAAGCGGCGTTGTTACGCTTACGGCGGTCGGCGACAATCTTATTCAGGAGCAGCTTATCGCCGCCGGTCAATCGGAGGACGGAACAGAGGATTACAGTTCTTTTTACGCGAATATCTCAAAGTATCTGTCATCGTCGGATATAGCCGCGATAAATCAGGAAACGGTGCTCGGCGGCTCTGATTTCGACTATTCGGGTTATCCGCTCTACAATACGCCGTGGGCGGTGGGCGAGGCGGCGGCAGACGCGGGCTTTAACCTTTTTACCTGCGCGACCGAGCACGCTCTTGATATGGGCTATGAGGGAATACGGCAGGAATGCGCCTTTTTCGATAAGCGGCCCGATACTGTGCATCTCGGCACGCACACCTCGGAATCGGATTACTCAAGCATTAAATATATAAAGAAAAACAATATAGTTTTTGCCTTGCTCAATTATACGCACGGCACCAACGGCATACTCGCCCCCGACGATAAGCAGTGGTGCGTTGATATTATGGATAAAGAAAAAATCACGCGCGACATTAAAGAAGCGCGCGGCAAGGCCGACGTTGTGGTGGTTTTTCCGCACTGGGGCACCGAAAACAGCATAGACGTGACTTCATACCAAAAGGAATACGTGCAGTTTTTTTCCGATTTGGGGGTTGACATAGTTATAGGCACCCATCCGCACGTGCTTCAGCAGGTGGAATGGATAGAAAATTCCGAAACAGGCCGCCGAATGCTTGTTTATTATTCCCTGGGCAATTTCATATCATATCAGACGGGGCTCGATCAGCTCTGCGGAGGAATGGCTCAGATAAAAATAGAGAAAACCCGCCGGGGAACAACCGTTTCCTCCGCAAAGCTTATTCCCACCGTGTGCTGGTACAATGAAACGAACGGAGATTACAGCTTCACGGTCTATGCCCTTTCGGATTACACGAAAGACATTGCCAAAACTCACTTCCTTTTCGGCTCGGGAGCCACACCTGAATATTTTACAAAGCTGGTTGACAAAGTTATACCCAAAGAATTTTTATAAAATGCACAAAAGTTATACCGCATCGCCCCCGGCAAAACCGCAGATTATATAAAAATGGCGAATTTTGTTGACTTTTTCGCCTCTGCGAAGATATAATGATAATGTAGTAAGAACAAAGGCGTTCCGATATTTCGGAGCGCCTTTCTCTATTTTAATACGGAGGTAGGAATTATGAGTAAATTCACCAAAGAAGAAATACTTAAAGACGCGGCGGAAAAAAACGTTGAATTTGTAAGACTTCAGTTTACGGACGTTTTCGGCTGGATGAAAAACGTTGCTATCACCGTTTCTCAGCTTGAAAAAGCGCTTGACAACGAGTGTATGTTCGACGGTTCCTCAATAGACGGCTTCGTTCGTATTGACGAATCGGATATGTATCTTCATCCCGACCTTGATTCTTGGTCGATTTTCCCGTGGAGAACGTTCAACGGCAAAACGACAGCCCGCTTGATCTGCTCGGTATATATGGCGGATAACAAAACGCCGTTTTTGGGAGATCCCAAAAACGTTCTCAAAAAGGTTATTTCCGAGGCGGAAGAAATGGGTTACGGCTTTAACGTCGGCCCGGAGCTTGAATTTTTCCTTTTCAAGAGAGACGAGGACGGCAATCCCACCACAATGATGACCGACAAGGGCGGCTACTTTGATTTAAACCCGATAGACGCGGGCGAAAACTGCCGCCGGGACATTTGCCTTGCGCTTGAGGATATGGGATATGAAATCGAGGCTTCGCACCACGAGGTGGCAGAATCTCAGCACGAGATAGATTTCAGATTCGACGACGTAATGACAACCGCCGACAGAGTTATGACATTCAAGCACGTTGTAAAAACATACGCAACGAAGCACGGCCTGTACGCCACATTTATGGCTAAGCCCGTTTTCGGTATCAACGGCTCGGGTATGCACACGAATATGAGCCTTTACAATCTCGCGGACGGCTCCAACGCATTTGACGATCCCACCGATCCGCTCGGCCTTTCAAAAACGGCCTATTCGTTTATCGCCGGAATAATAGAACATATCAAGGGCATCACCCCGTTTTCAAACCCCACAACGAACTCCTACAAGAGGCTCGTTCCCGGCTATGAGGCTCCGTGCTATATAGCGTGGTCGGCTTCAAACCGTTCGTCGCTCGTCCGCATCCCCGCCGCGAGAGGCAAGGGAACGCGCGTTGAGCTTCGCTGCCCCGATCCCACCTGCAACCCCTATCTTGAAATGGCGCTTTGCCTTGCTGCCGGACTTGACGGCATCAAGAAAAATATGGCTCCTCCCGCTCCCGTTGATTACAATGTTTTCGACCTCAACGCAAAGCAGCTTGAGGAAGCGGGTATCGACTGCCTGCCCGGCAACCTCATCGAAGCCGTAAAAGCCGCCGAGGCGGATCCGTTCATCAAAGAGACGGTGGGTAGCCACGTTTTCAACGCCTATATCGAGGGCAAGAAAAACGAGTGGGACGAATACCGCACTCAGGTCACCGAATGGGAGATAAACAGGTATCTCAAAAAGTAAAAGCGATTTTAACCTAACCTCTCTTTTGGCAGAAATGCCGATATTTTGCCGGCGCGGGTGCGCCCGTGCCGGCAATCCGAATACACAACGGAGTGTATTTCACGCTTACGCGGTGAGATGCGCTCTTTTTTTATTTCAAATTGAAATTGCAACAAGATATTTACGGGCGGATTTGCGGTTTTAAATTCCGCCTGTTGAGCAAAAATTTATTTTCTGTCTTTAACAGACTACAGGAGGAAAAATTATGGAAAATATTGTTGAAATCATAGGCAGCGAAGTTTTCGGAGTTTGGTTTCTTATAGGCGCGGCGCTCGTGTTTTTTATGCAATGCGGTTTCGCGATGGTGGAAACGGGCTTTACAAGAGCCAAAAACGCCGGAAACATTATTATGAAAAACCTTATGGATTTCTGCATCGGCACGCCGATGTTTCTGATTTTGGGTTTCGGTCTGATGATGGGCGAGGAAGTTCTCGGCGGTTTCTGCGGGCTTCCGACCCTCGGCCTGTTTACGGATTATCGGAATTTTGACTGGTCAAATTTCGTTTTCAATCTCGTTTTCTGCGCGACGGCCGCCACAATAGTTTCGGGAGCGATGGCGGAAAGAACGAAATTCAGCTCCTACTGCATTTACAGCGCGGTTATAAGCGCCGTGGTCTACCCGATAGAGGCGGGCTGGATATGGAACCCCTCCGGCTGGCTCGCGAACCTCGGATTTCACGATTTCGCCGGCTCGTGCGCGATACATATGGTGGGAGGTCTCACCGCGTTTATCGGCGCAATAATGGTTGGCCCGCGTATAGGCAAATACGTTGAAAACGCCAAAACCGGCAAAAAGGACGTAAAAGCCATTCCGGGGCATAGCCTCACCCTTGGGGCGCTCGGCGTTTTCATTCTCTGGTTCGGCTGGTACGGATTCAACGGCGCGGCCGCCGGCAGCGCTTCACAGCTTGCGTCCATATTCCTTACCACGACCTGCGCGCCTTCGGTTGCGACCTGCGTAACGATGATATTCACTTGGATAAAGAACGGCAAGCCCGACGTTTCAATGTCGCTCAACGCGTCTCTCGCCGGTCTTGTTGCGGTAACGGCAGGCTGCGACGTTGTAGACGCGCTCGGCTCCTGCATAATCGGCGCGGTATCGGGTATTCTCGTCGTTGTTGCCGTTGAGTTTATCGACATAAAGCTGAAGGTTGACGATCCCGTCGGAGCGGTTGCCGTTCACTTCGCAAACGGAGTGTGGGGAACGCTCGCCGTCGGTCTCTTTGCGACAACGAGCGTTCCGTCAAACGATACGTTCAGCGGTCTTTTCTACGGCGGCGGTTTCTCGCTGCTCGGAAAGCAGGCGCTCGGAGTTTTGACCGTCGGATGCTGGACGGCCGTTACAATGACCGCCGTGTTCTTCCTGATAAAAAAGACAAACGGTTTGAGAGTTTCAAGAGAAGAGGAGCTCAGGGGACTTGACTCCACGGAGCACAACCTTCCCTCGGCATACGCCGACTTTATGCCCGCGCTCGCTTATGCCGCCGCTTCGGAATCGTACACAGCGCCGACCGCGGCACCCATGGTTTCCGTTGAAAAGGCGGTGCCCGTGGAATCATACACCGCCTCCGCCGGCGCCGACAAGCTGACAAACGTGGTTATGGTATTCAGCCCCGCGAAATTTGAGAAAGTAAAAGCGGCGATGAACGCGATAGGAATTACGGGTATGACGGTGACGAACGTTATGGGCTGCGGCGTTCAGAAGGGGCACAGCAAAATGTACCGCGGAGTCGCCGTTGAGGAAATGAGCCTCAATCCGAAGATGAAGCTTGAAATGGCTGTTTCAAAGGTTCCCGTGCCTACGGTCATCAACGCCGCGAGAGAGGCGCTTTACACGGGGAATATAGGCGACGGCAAAATATTTATTTACGATATTGAAGACGTTGTAAAGGTTCGCACGGGAGAGACGGGAACCGACGCTCTTCAGGGCGAGGACGATCTCGCGAACGACTGATAAAGCGCGAAAATCTTATCGCATACGGCGTTTATCATATAAAAAAGCGGCAATATCCTTAATCGGATACTGCCGCTTGATTTAAAAATATCAGTTTTCCGCTTTTACCCTGTAGAGCACGTCGGGATAATCCGTCATAATGCAATCCGCGCCGACGGAGAGAAGATATTCCATTTCCTCCTCGTCGTTGATCGTCCAATACTGAACGGCTATCCCCTTTTCGTGGGCGTAATTTATCACCTGCGCCGTGGCAAGGTTTGCCGCAATTCTGTAAGGCATATTGTAGGGTATCTGCAAAACGGAATAGGCGGGATCGAAATCCTTGCTTTTTCCGAGCGCCGCGGCATAGAAAGAAAGAACTTCTTTTATTGTGGCGCTGCGCTGAAGATCGGGATAATTCTCGTCAACATAGAGCGAAACTTCTTCTTTGAACGTGCCGAAAACAACGGAATTTAAAAGGTTTTTCTCCTTGAGTATTCCGTAAAGAATGTCAACGCCCTTTTTGCCGAGATCGCCGCCGTTTTTGATTTCGATTATGTAATTGAAATCGCCCTTGCTCATAAGATAATCGAGCACGTCTTCCAGCCGCAGTATTTTTATATCTTCCGGCACCGAATCGCCGCTGTACTGCGCATAGGGAGTCTGCCCGTTTTCATCGGTAAACTTTGCTCCCATATTCAGAGTACGCAGTTCGTCGTAGGTATAATCCTCCGGGCGCGCTCCCTCAACGCCGAAAACCGTTTGGGAATCGGAGGTTCTGTCCAGCGTATCGTCGTGAAGCAGCACCAAAGCGCCGTCCTTTGTGATATGCAAGTCAAATTCAAACGTATCAACCTTGAAATTCGGATTTTCGGCGCAGTTGGCGAAAGCCATCTTGGTTTCCTCCGGCATAATTCCGCCGCCGCTTCGGTGAGCGCTTATCTGAGTGTTGCCGTTCCCAACGATATAGGGATTATCGGTTTCATACGTCTTGATGTTTTTCGGATCGGAATGCCAGCTTGCCGATATCGCGAATCCCGCGACGATAAGCGCGATTATAATAAATATAATCAAAAGCACTTTTACCGCTTTCGGCATTTTTGTTTTCTTTTTTACTTTAGTTTCCAAAATAATTCACCCCTTAATTAAAAATTATATTATCACCCCGCCCGATTGTCAAATTTCGGAATTGAGTTTAAGGCGGTTTGCCGCGGCGGCAAATACGCAAATAATTGTAAATTTTCTACAAATTGCCGCTTTCTAAAGAGAATTTTAAAATAAATACTTGTGCAAATTCACGGAGAAACAAAAATCTTGTGAAATATTCTATATATCAGCCCGCGGGGGCGCGTAATTTTTAGTAAAATGATGAAATTAGCGCCGATTTATTGATATAAGGAAATTTGGGATTTATAATTATATAAACGGTTTAATCTTTAAGGAGGAGTTTTTATGCTTAAAGAAGGGCAGATAAGGATCCCGTCCGGCTGCGCGATCGCGGCGATAATCGACCGCAAGGGCGGCCGTATAAACGGCTCCGAGATAATAAAATCCATAGCGCTTATGCACGACCGCTCAAACGGTCTCGGCGGCGGCTTCGCCGCTTACGGTATATATCCCGACCACGCCGACGATTACGCCTTTCACGTTTTCTATGACGGAGCGCAGGCAAAATCCGAATGCGAGGAATTTCTGTTCAAGCATTTCAACGTTGACGTTTCGGAAAAGATACCCACAAAAAAGATGGAATCCATAGCGAACGGGCCCGATATATGGCGCTATTTCGCTAAGCCGAACAAGGTGCATATGCGAGAAGCGCGCCTTGACGAGGAGGAATACACCGTTCAGTGCGTTATGAAGGTAAACCAAAGCATCGACGGGGCTTTCATCTTCTCAAGCGGAAAGAATATGGGCTGCTTCAAGGCGGTCGGATTCCCCGAGGATGTGGGTGAATTTTATATGCTCGATCAGTACGACGCTTATTTATGGACGGCGCACGGCAGGTTCCCGACAAACACACCCGGCTGGTGGGGCGGCTCTCACCCGTTTAATATCCTCGACTGGTCAATAGTTCACAACGGCGAAATCTCCTCCTACGACACGAACAGAAGATATATCGAACAGTTCGGCTACGTCTGCACGATGCAGACGGACACGGAAGTTATAACTTATCTTTTCGATCATCTGCTGCGCCACCACGGGCTGCCCATAGAGGTTGCCGCAGACGTTCTTACCGCTCCCGAATGGGAAGAGATAGACAGAATGGATAAAGACAGGAAGGAATATTTCACGGCGCTTCGCTCAATATACAACGCCGCGCTTGTAAACGGCCCGTTTTCCGTTATTCTCGGCTCAAACAAAGGGCTTTTGGCGATAAACGACAGACTGAAGCTTCGTTCGCTGACTGCCGCCACGAAGGGCAGCAGGGCGTATTTCGCCTCCGAGGAATCGGCAATACGCATAATCTGCCCGGAGCCCGACAAGGTTTGGTCGGTAAGCGGAGCGGAACCCGTTTTCATACCGCTTGAAATAGAAAAAGAGGAGGGCGCAAGAAGATGATAAACTATATCCCGCGCCGTTTCACCGTTGTGCGCAACAGGGAGCTTTGCATAGACTGCGGTTGCTGCGTCCGCCAATGCTCAAACGAATGCCATTATTACGATGACGACGGCAAGACCGTTCTTTCAAACTCAAATGAATGCGTTGCCTGCCACAGGTGCGTTGACCTGTGCCCCACCGGAGCGCTGCGCATAGAAAAATACGTGTGCGATTACCGCGACAATGCCAACTGGACTCCTCAGTATCAGCAGGAAATATGCAGGCAGGCGAACACGGGCTCAACTCTGCTCTCCGCTATGGGAAACCCGAAGCCGTATCCCATATATTGGGATAAGCTGCTTCTAAACGCTTCGCAGGTTACGAATCCCTCGATAGATCCGCTGCGCGAGCCGATGGAAATTCGCACCATTTTGGGTAAAAAGCCCGAAAAGATAGAAGTTAAAAAGAGAGGCAAACTCATTACGAAAATGCCCCCGCAGGTCGTGCTTGAAACGCCTCTTATCTTTTCGGCGATGTCATTCGGATCGATCAGTATGAACGCTCAGAAATCCCTCGCCATGGCGGCAAAGGAGCTCGGCACGCTTTTCAACACGGGCGAGGGCGGTCTCCACGAGGATTTAAAGGAATACGGAAAATACGCCGTTGTTCAGGTTGCTTCCGGCCGCTTCGGAGTACATAAAGGCTATCTTGAAAATTCAAAATTCATCGAAATTAAAATAGGTCAGGGCGCAAAGCCCGGCATAGGCGGCCACCTGCCCGGAGAAAAAGTGAACGTGGAGGTTTCAAACGCCCGTATGATCCCCGTGGGATCGGACGCCATTTCGCCCGCTCCGCACCACGATATTTATTCGATAGAGGATCTGCGGCAGCTTATTTGGTCGTTAAAACAGGCGACAGACGGCAAAAAACCCGTATCCGTTAAAATCGCCGCAGTTCACAATATCGCGGCGATAGCCTCCGGCGTTGCCCGCGCGGGCGCGGATATAGTCGTGATAGACGGCTTCAGGGGAGGCACCGGAGCCGCTCCCACAAGAATACGCGACAACGTGGGCATTCCGATAGAGCTTGCCTTGGCCGCGGCCGATCAAAGACTTCGCGACGAGGGCATACGTTCCACCGTTTCCCTTGTTGCCGCGGGCTCGTTCAGGTGTTCCGCCGACGTGGTTAAGGCAATAGCTCTCGGCGCCGACGCCTGCTATATCGCCTCCGCGCCGCTTATCGCGATGGGCTGCCATATGTGTCAAACCTGCAACACGGGCAAATGCAACTGGGGCATCGCCACGCAGCGCCCCGATCTCACCCGCCGTCTCAATCCCGAAATCGCGTCAAAGCGTGTAATAAATCTCGTAAACGCTTGGAATCACGAGATAAAAGAGATAATGGGCGGTATGGGCATTAACTCAATAGATTCACTTCGCGGAAACAGACTTATGCTTCGCGGCATAGGTCTAAATGAAAAAGAGCTTGAAATACTCGGCGTAAAGCACGCCGGAGAATAAGGAGGCGGTGATATGAAAAAAGTGTTCGCAAGAGAAAATCTCTGCATAAACTGCCGACTTTGCGAGGTTTACTGCAAAACGGCTCACAGCAAAAGCAAGGACGTTGTGAAAGCGTTCAAGAAGGAATCGCCCGCGCCCGTTTCAAGAATAACCGTTTACGGCGACAATGCCGTTTCCGTTGCCGTAAATTGCCGCCACTGCGACGATCCCGCCTGCGTTCGCGCCTGCATAACGGGCGCTATGCACAAGGATAAGCGCACGGGTATAGTTTCGGTTGACGAAAACAAATGCATAGGCTGTATGACCTGCCTCGCCGTTTGCCCCATAGGCTGCATTAAAACGGATAAAATCGCCATAAAGTGCGATCTGTGCAAGGGCGACGAGCCGGCCTGCGTTAAAAACTGCCCCAACAGGGCGCTTGTATGGCTTGAGACGGGAGGCGCGGAATGATGAAGAAATACGTTATTGTAGGCGCTTCCGCCGCAGGGCTTGCCGCCGCGGAAAGCATAAGGAAAACCGATCCCTCGGGCGAGATAACCGTGCTCACAAAAGAAGCCTATCTGCCTTACAGCCGCCCCTCAATAAGCTATTATCTCAAGGGCGTTGTGACCGAGCGCGATATGCTTTTGCGAAAGCCCGCGTTTTACAGAGAAAACAGAATAAATATCGTTACAAACTGCGCCGTTACAAAAATAGACAGGGAAAAGAAAATCGTGAAAGCGGGCAGAAAGGAATATCCCTACGATAAGCTCTGCCTTGCGACAGGCTCAAAGCCGTTTATACCGCCCATGAAAAACGTTGAGGGCAGAAAAAATGCTCTCACCTTTCTTGATTTGGCCTGCGCGAAAGCGGTGAAAAAGGCGGCAAATTCCAAAACAAGGGCGGTGGTCATCGGCGCGGGACTGATAGGAATGAAAGCCGCCGAGGGCCTTGCCAAAATCTGCAAAAGCGTTGACGTGGTTGAGCTCGCTCCGCGCGTTCTGCCGTCCATTTTAGATGAAAAAAGCGCCGTTTCGGTGAAGACCCATCTTGAGGCAAACGGAATACGCTTTCATTTGGGAAACACGGTGACCGAGGCGAAGGTAAGAAACAATGCCGTAACCGACGTTATACTCAAAAGCGGAGATGTTCTTCCCTGCGACCTGCTGATTTTGGCCGTGGGCGTTCGCCCCGAGACCGCTCTCGCGGAAAAGGCGGGGCTTGAGGTGAACAGAGGCATTATAACCGATCCCGAAACCATGCTGACCTCCGATGAAAACATTTACGCGGCGGGCGACTGCACCGTTTCGGTAGATATGCTGGACGGTTCAAAGAAAATCATCGCTCTTTGGCCGAACGCCGTGCAGCAGGGTATCGCCGCCGGAAGCCAAATGGCCGGAGGGAATATTACAACAGGAGGCACTTACAGCGTAAACGCGATAGACTTTTTCGGCCTCAGGATATGCACCTGCGGACTTATAAACGCAAAGGGCGATATATACGGCGACAGGATTAAGCGCGAAGGTTCATCGTATAAACGCCTTATATTCGCAAACGGCAGGCTCGTCGGTTTTGTGCTGATAAACTCAAGCGTAAACGCGGGCATTTACACCCGCCTTATCTCTGACGGCACGGATCTTTCGGAGCTTCAGGGAGATATTATGGACGATCCCTCGCTCTTTATCTTCAACAAAGCCGTGAGAACGGAAAAATTGACCGGGGGTATGAAATTATGAGCATTGAAGCGGGACTTGAGAGATACGAAAAAGTAAACGAAATGATAAAGGCGGAGCTTTCAAAAAAGAATTTGACTTCCGTAAAAAACGTGAACGGCCAGCGCTACATAGGCTGCGCGCTTGACAGGGGAAAAACCATAAGAATTTACGGCACCCCCGGCAACGATATGGCGTGTTATCTGAACGGCGGAAGAGTTGAGGTGTTCGGCAACTGCCAGGACGCGGTCGGCAACACCATGAACGGCGGCGAAATAATCGTTCACGGCCACAGCGGGGACGCTATGGGCTACGGTATGCGCGACGGGCAGATATTCATAAGGGATAACGTGGCGTGCCGCGGCGGAATACATATGAAAGAATTTGAGCAGATGAAACCCGTGCTCGTCATCGGGCAGAGCGCCGGCTCTTTCCTCGGCGAATATATGGCGGGCGGCACGATAGTCCTGCTCGGGCTGGGGCTCAAAAGAGGCGAAAAAATATTCGGCACACACTGCGCCTCGGGAATGCACGGAGGTAAAATATTCGTAAGAGGAGCCTTTCCTAAGGAAAATCTTTCTGCGAATATCAAGGTTATGAATCTCGGCAATGAGGACAAAAAAGAGCTTGACGCGCTTGTTAAAAAATACTGCAAATGCTTTAAAGCCGATTACGACGAAATAATGGCAAAGCCGTTTAAAAAGCTTGTTCCCGCCACGTCAAGGCCTTACGCCAATCTCTACACGGCAAACTGAATCGCGTTAAAACGAAACGAAAGGGGAAACGCCTATGTTCAACAGTCTTCACGAGGAATGCGGAGTTTTCGGCATTTTTGAAAACGGCACCACCTCCGTTGCCCAAACGGCTTATATCGCCCTCTATGCCTTGCAGCACAGAGGTCAGGAGGCCTGCGGCATCGCCGTGAACGACGACGGCGTTTTTACCCACCACAAGGGCGACGGCCTTGTGCCCGACGTGTTCACCGCCGATAATCTTGAAAAGCTCGGCTCCGGCAATATGGCAATCGGCCACGTTCGGTATTCCACAACTGGCGGAAAAAATCCGAACAACGTGCAGCCCCTCGTTATCCGGCACATAAAGGGCAATCTCGCGATCGCTCACAACGGAAATCTCGTGAACGCCTATGAGCTGAGAAAGGAATTTGAGCTCGGCGGCGCGATATTTCACGGAACTTCGGACACGGAGGCGATAGCCTATTCGATAGTTAAGGAGCGGCTTTCAAGCAAAAGCACGGAAGAGGCAATCGCAAAGGTAATGGAACACATAAAGGGTGCGTATTCCTGCGTTGTGATGACCGCCACAAAGCTGATAGCTTTCAGAGATCCTATGGGATTTCACCCGCTCTGCCTCGGCAAAACGGACAGCGGAGCGTATGTTGTGTCCTCCGAATCCTGTGCGCTCGACGCCGTTGGGGCAAAGCTTATCAGAGAAATAAGGCCGGGAGAGATAGTTACTGTCGGCTCAGACGGAATAAGATCAAACACCGCCCACTGCGGTAAAAAGAGCGGGCTCTGCGTTTTTGAATATATTTATTTCGCGCGTCCGGATTCGGTTATAGAGGGCTGCTCAGTTCACCACGCGAGAATAAGGGCGGGCGTGTTCCTCGCGAGGGAAAACCCGGTAGACGCCGATATAGTTATAGGCGTTCCCGATTCGGGGCTTGACGCCGCATTGGGATATTCCCGCGAAAGCGGCATACCCTACGGCGTGGGATTTATCAAAAACAAATATGTCGGCAGGAGCTTTATCCAGCCGAGCCAAAGCGGGCGCGACGGAGCGGTAAGAATAAAACTCAACGTTTTGAAAGAAAATATAAACGGAAAACGCGTTATTATGATAGACGACTCGATCGTAAGGGGCACCACCTGCGCGAGGATAGTGAAACTGCTCAGAGAAGCGGGCGCAAAAGAGGTGCATATGCGCGTTTCATCACCTCCGTTCAGATTCCCGTGCTATTTCGGCACCGACGTTGACAGCAGCGACGGCCTTATAGCCTGCAAATGCGACACCGTTGAGGAGATAGCCCGCCGCATAGGCGTTGATTCGCTCGCGTACCTTTCGGTTGAGGCCACCCGTAAGTTGGCGGGCGACGGCTGCCACGGAGTATGCGACGGCTGCTTTACAGGGAATTATCCCGTTGAAGTGCCCAAGGAGCAAGCTAAGGATAAATTTGAAATGAAACTAAATCAGTTTTCTTCTTATTATCAAACACTTGACTAATCAAAAAAAATGCTGTATATTATATGAGCGGCGCGAAAAGCGCCCCTAATAAAAACGCAGATGTGTCCGAGCTGGCCGAAGGAGCACGATTGGAAATCGTGTAAACGGCGACCACCGTTTCAAGAGTTCGAATCTCTTCATCTGCGCCATTGTCGCCGCAAGCGGAATATCGCTTGCGGCGGTTTTTATAACATGCGTTCTTGACGCTGTTTTGGAAAACGGAATCGGCGGCTTTGACGAGCAAAAATTATACGATATGATAACCTTCGCTAATGCCGCATCAGCCGTTATCACAACCCGCCGCGGCGCGCTGAAAGTTATGCCTGTAAAGGCAGAGGTTTATAATATATGATATTTATCAGATTTGATTGGCAAAGGATTAAATTATGAAACGGTTTAAATATCATTTCGAGCCAAAATACGGATGGATGAACGATCCGAACGGACTGATTTATTTTAAAGGCAAATATCACGCGTTTTTTCAGCACAATCCGATTGAGCCCAAATGGGGGCCGATGCATTGGGGGCACGCCGTCAGCGATGATTTAATTCATTGGGAAGAACTGTCGATTGCGCTCAAGCCCGATATGGATTATGAAAATGACGGCGGCTGCTTTTCCGGAAGTGCCGTTGGAAAAGACGGAATTATGTATTTGTTCTACACATCGGTGTCGGACAGATACGGTCAAACTCAGTCCGTGGCGATGAGCGATGACGGAGTCAATTTCAAAAAATACGGCGGCAATCCCATAATTTTAAAACCGCCAACCGACGGCAGTGCGGATTTCAGAGATCCCAAGGTGACCGTTATTGACGGAAAATACTATATGGTTATCGGTTCGGGGAAGGAAGGTATCGGAAAAGTTCTTCTTTATAAATCGGAAAATTTGCTTGATTGGGAATATATTGGCGTTCTTTACGAAAACGCGGATTTCGGAAAAGTTTTTGAATGCCCCGATTTCTTTAAAATGGGAGATAATTATGTGCTTTTGTTCAGTAAAATGATACCGGATATGAACAAAACACAATTTATTATAGGGGATTTTGACGGGGAAAAATTTTATCCCAAATCCTTTCAGTCACCCGAAAACGGGCCGCAGTTTTACGCGCCTCAGACTTTTCAGGACAATAACGGGCGAAGAATTTTGATAGCGTGGTTTTATAATTGGGAAAAGAAGCCGAGCCCAAAGCTCACTTTCGCAGGAGCGTTGACTATTCCGAGAGAAGTGAAAATTACCGACGGCAAAATCCGCTTATTCCCCGTCGAGCAGGTACATCATCTGCTGAGCGATGAGGATAAATTAGTAAAGATCTATAAGGATAAGGTTATAATGCTGGATTCAAAAAGGCTTCATAAATTGCGCTACGATGGCATTGTGGAAAATGTTCACATACTTCGTGACGAAAAAGCGCTTGAGGTATTTATAAATAAAGGCGAGGCATCATATTCATATTGGATATAAAAAATAAAGGCTCACACAAAATCACAAAACACTCCTTTGTATTCTTCAGAAACAAAGCCGCGGGTAAAATCCACCCGCGGCACTTTTATCTTTTCGGCAAATATTATTTTAATACTAAAAACCGCCGAAAAATTTATTGCTTTTCGTTATGGAACCGCTCTATAATTTCTTCCATTGTTATGCTCTTCAGACTCAAGGACAAATCTTCGCTTATTTTTGTGTACGGCTCATCCAGCACTTTATAAATTATTTTTCCGACGGGGCACAAGGGAGACGGCTTTTTATGAATACCTATCAGTTTTTTCATCGCGTCGGGTTCTATAGCGGTATAAACTTTATACAAATCAATTTCTTCGGGCGGGCAATTCAGCGTTGTGCCGCCCGTTCCGGATTTAACCGATAATATGCCCGCCTTTTTCAGCGCGCTTATAATTCCGCGCACCGTAACGGGATTGCAGCCGGTGGAAGCGGCCATCATTTCGCTTGTAAGCTTTATTTTATCGCCGTATTCATTTATCAGAATAAGGCAATGAACGGCGATTGACAGTTTTGTGCTTATATGCATAACGGCGGCCTCCATATTTCAATTTAAGGAAAATCGGCAGATATACACATCGGTTTTCCCCTTAGATATATAGTAACACAAAGTTTTATCGGTGTAAATATTGACACCGCGCTGATTTCGTAATATACTTGTGGCGTAATGTAAATTTAAAAATTACATCAAATGCGGCCGAAAGCAGGCAAAAATTTGTTTATTATTTTTGATGGTGCGTTATGAATAAAGCAACAGAAATCTTCGGAAATCATATTTACGGATTAACTCAAAAAAATCCGCAAAAGGCGTTAAAACAGCTTTCATTTGTCTACAGCGCCGCCGGACTTCAGTGCAAATATTTTCCGAGCAGGCAGCTTTTGCCCGCGCGCCAATATATGCAGTGGGCGGCCGCCGACGCGGCGATAAAGCCGTTGAGGAATCCCGATAACTCCGCTATCGTAAGCCTTTATCTCCCCTGCGAGATACTGCACGCCATGGGGATATATCAAATGTTTCCCGAAGCGCTTGCCTGCTACCTCGCCGCGGCGGGAAGCGAAAGAATATTTATTGAAACTGCGGAAAATAACGGCGTTCCCAAAACGCTTTGCTCATACCATAAGGCGTTTATCGGCCTCGCGGAATCGGGCGTGCTGCCCAAACCTCTGTTCATTATAAACACAAGCCTTGCCTGCGACGTCAATAATCTGTCATTCAGGCGCATCGCGGAATTTTACAATGTTGCTCATTTTATGATAGACGTTCCGATGAAATACAGCGAAAGCAATTTGCGCTATGTGGAGGAACAACTGCGCGATTCGGTAGGTTTTATCGAGGAAAACAGCGGTTTAAGGCTTGACGGCGGCAGACTTGAGGAGACGGTTGAAAGAAGCAAAAGAACGATCGCAAATTTCAGAAAAATACTGCAATTGAGAAAAGACAGATATTTATCCGACGAAATGACCTCGCAAATGCTTTCCGTTTTCGCCACTCATATTATGCTCGGCACAAAAGAGGCGGAAAAATACAGCGATGATATGATAGAGCAATTACGAAAACGCCCGAAAATCCGCAAGGGCGTTCGCATTCTTTGGGTTCACACTCTCCCCTATTGGCAGGACGCTCTTCGCTTTTTGATAAACTTTACCGAAAGATGCGAGATAGTGGCCTGCGATATGGTTTTTGACGCCCTCGATGTTGACATCGGCGAAAAAGATCCTTATCGGTTTATGGCGGCAAGGCTTTTGGAAAACACCGTAAACGGCGGAGGGGACAGGAGAATAAGCGCCGTTTTAAAATACGCGAAGGAATTGGATGCCGACGGGGTGGTGTGGTATTGCCACTGGGGCTGCAAGCAGACTGCCGGAACCTCATCGACGGCAAAGGAGATTCTTGAAAAAAACGGCATTCCGACCCTCGTTCTCGACGGCGACGGCTGCAATTCGCAAAACGTAAACGACGGGCAGACCGTTACAAGAATGGAAGCGTTTCTTGAATTATTGGAGAATAAAATATGACGGGATATAACTGCAAATACGCGCCCGTTGAAATTTTAGCGGGATTTGACGAGCAATACGAGCTGATGAACGGTGAAGTCGAAAATTTTGACTACGCATCGGGCAGAATGCATCAGAATATGTGCTCTCACTCCAAAGCAATGCTTGAAAACATACATAGCGGGGAATACGACAGCCTGCTTTTTATGAATTGCTGCGACAGCTCAAGAAGGGTTTTTGATTCATTGAAAAACGAAAGCGTCGGATTTTCATACTGCATCGATCTGCCCTCTTGCGGCACGGTGTGCGCCGTTGAAAAATTCAAAAACGATTTACTCGAATTTATCGGCGAATACGAAAAATTCAGCGGCAAAAGCTTTAACAAAAAGCTGTTTTTATCGTCATTCAAAAGCGGGCGTGAAAAGCCTAAAGGCAAATTTATTGCCGTTATCGGGGCAAGATGCGGCAAAACGCTTATCGACGCGGCAAAAGCCTGCTTCGGCGGTACGGAAATTTTTGATTTGACCTGCGCCTCCGGACGCGAGGTTTTTATTCCGGACGCGGACGAAAACGATTCCGTTGACGATATTATACTGAAATACGCAAAGGCGCTGATATCTCAAACTCCCTGTATGCGTATGCAAAACATTAAAGCAAGGGAGGCTTTGCTTGAAAATGAAAACTGCGTCGGTATCATTTACAGCACAGTTAAATTCTGCGACTATTATGATTTTGAGTTTTCAAAGTTGAAAGGGCTTAAAACTCCGATAATAAGAATAGAAAGCGATTATACAAATCAATCATACGGGCAGCTGCTGACAAGAATTGAGGGATTCGCGGAGACCGTGTTAAAACCCGCCGGCAAAAAAACAGACGCAAAGCGCACGGGAAAATATTTTATTGGCATAGACAGCGGCTCCACCACAACGGAGCTTGTAGCGCTTGACCAAAATTTGAATATCGTGAGCAGCGTTATGGTCCGCACGGGAGCAAACGCGGCGGCGGGAGCGGAAAAAGCTCTCGAAAAATCGGGTTTGCGAAAAAATGACGCCGCTTTTATTATGGCAACCGGTTACGGCAGAAAAAATATCGGCTTTGCGGGCGACAGCATAACCGAAATAACCTGCCACGCAAAGGGGGTCCGGCGGCTTTGCGGAAAGCGAGATCGTTTCATTGATCGCCGACGGCCGCCTTGTTGCGGATATTGTTCACGGCCTTAACAAGAGCGTTGCCGTAAAAACAAAGGCGCTCGCGGGCTGCGTTAAGGAACTCGGCACCGTGATGATGACGGGCGGAGTGGCAAATAACAAAGGCGTTGTTTCCGAGCTTGAAAAACAGCTTAACACAAAAATAATCGTTCCGGAGCATCCGGAATTTTGCGGAGCTTTGGGCGCGGCGATCGCCGCGGCCGAGGCGTGGCATAAATAAGAATTGTTATTACCTCTTTGGCTCTCCTGTGCAAGGGGAGCTGTCTGCATTTATGCAGACTGAGGGGTTGGTCGGTTACAATAACGCCATTGTAACAGAACACTACAACCCTTCCGTTTCGCTTACGCTCAACACCTTCCCTTACACAGGGAAGGCTTGTTTTTACATATATGTTCTTTTACTTCTTTGGCTCACCTGTGTAAGGGGAGCTGTCTGCCGCAAGGCAGACTGAGGGGTTGGTGATACAATCTTTAACCGCTTTGGCTCACCTGTGCAAGGGGAGCCGGCTGCCGCAAGGCAGACTGAGGGGTTGATTAGTTACAATAACGCTGTTGTAACAAAACACTACAACCCTTCCGTTTCGCTTACGCTCAACACCTTCCCTTACACAGGGAAGGCGAAGAAAGGTGAAATTATTCGCTTGCACAGGGAAGATTTGTTTTACATATATGCTATTTACCGCTTTTTTAACTCCTTGCTATATCTCTTGCTTGTGTCCTATCCTCGGCATAAATAATCCCCATAGAGCGGCCTTGAAATGTTTTTATTTTTTCAAGTGTCTGCTCTATGGGGATTATATCAAGGCCGAAAAACGGCGCTTTGTTTTAAGTTGATTTCAGCCGTATGATTTTACTTTATGCCTCTATCTTTTCAAAATCCGAAGCCGGATGCTTGCACAGCGGGCATATGAAATCCTCGGGTAGTTCCTCGCCGACGTATTCATAGCCGCATATTCTGCATCGCCAAACAGTCTGCTTTGCTTTGGCAGCCGCCGGTTTCGGCTTTATATTCGCGTGATAATACGAATAAGTTGCGGACGGCGTATCGGAAAGCATTTTTGCGTCGGTCACCTCGGCGATGAACATTGTGTGTGTGCCGAGATCGATCTCTTTTACTGTTCTCGCGCAGATAACGGCGTTCGTGCCCTCCGTAACGTAAAGCAGGAAATTATCGGCTCTTAAAGCGTGTGAAAAATCGGCGAATTTATCCGTATCTTTTCCGCTTTGAAAACCGAAATGCCTGAAAAGCCCGAAATCGGCTTCTTCGGAAATAACCGAAACGTTGAAAAGGCCGGTATTCATAATCATATCGTGCGTTTTGTTGCTTTTGTTTACTGTTACGGATATTTGATTCGGCGCAGTTGTCACCTGCATGGCGGTGTTGATAATGCAGCCGTTGTCAAATCCGTTTTCTCTTGCGGTCAGTATAAAAAGTCCGTAAGAAATGTTGTTGAAAGCCTTATTGTCCATATACTTCACCCCTTATATTTTTTGTGTTTTCGTTTGCGGCGGCTTTAAAGCTCGGCGATGAGCTCAACCTCGCAGAGCACTCCTTTAGGAAGCTCCTTTACCGCAACGCAGCTTCTTGCGGGTTTTCCGGTAAAATACGCGCCGTAAATTTCATTGAACGCCGCGAAATCGTCGATGTCGGCAAGAAAGCAAACCGTTTTTACCGCTTTTTCAAGGCTTGTGCCGGCAGCTTCGCAAACGGCTTTCAGATTTTCGCACACGCGCCTTGTCTGCTCCTCTATCGTTTTCGCCTTGACCTCGTTTGTTTCGGGATCTATCGCGATTTGGCCGCTTGTGAAAAGAAATCCGTTTGCCTTGATCGCCTGACTGTAAGGCCCTATTGCCTTAGGAGCGTTTTGCGTAGATACATAATCCATAATTTCACCTCCCTAAAAATACGGCTTACGCCGATAGGGGAAAATCGCCCGAAATCGGCTCTTTTCCGCCTTTTCACGAAATAATCAGTCGCAAACCTCAAAGCCCGCGGCCTTGAGCGCCTGCTTTATGGAAACTATATGGGCGTAATCCCTTGTTTCAACGCCTATCTTCAAATAGCAGTCCGTTATATTCATATCCAGATCCGTGCTGTCGTAATTAACGCTGGTAACGTTGGCGCCCGTTTCGGCTATTATTCTTGAAACGTCGGAAAGCTGGCCGGGTTTATCGGAAAGGGCGATGGTTATATTCGCCTTTCTGCCGCTCATTTTGAGTCCTCGCTCAATAACGCGCGAAAGTATCGTAACGTCTATATTTCCGCCGGAAACAAGACAGCAGACGTTTTTGCCGTCTATATCGGGTATTTTTCCTGCCAAAACCGCAGCGACCGGGACCGCGCCCGCCCCTTCGGCGATAAGCTTCTGCTGCTCCAGCAGCGTGAGTATCGCGAGGGCGATCTCATCGTCCGTAACCGTAAATATACCGTCAACGTATTTGCTCACAAGCTCATACGTGAGATCACCCGGTGTTTTTACGGCGATGCCGTCGGCAATGGTCTGCACACCGTTGAGCGTTGTTATTTCTCCGGCTTCAAGCGAATGCTTCATACTCGCCGCTCCCGCAGACTGAACTCCGTAGACTTTGCACGAGGGATTTATCTGCTTTACGGTGTAAGCGATTCCGGCAATAAGACCGCCGCCGCCCACCGGAACGACAACAGCGTCCGCATTGGGCAGCTGGTCGAGTATCTCAAGTCCGATGGTGCCTTGGCCGGCTATAACGTCCGCGTCGTTGAAAGGATGGATAAACGTGTAGCCCATTTCGTCGCGAAGCTCAAGCGCTTTGTTGTATGCGTCGTCGTAAACGCCTTTTACGAGGCATACCTGCGCGCCGTAGCGCTTTGTTGCCTCAACCTTTGAGATAGGCGCGCCGTCCGGAAGGCAGATAAGGCTTTTTATCCCCTTTTTCGTTGCCGCGAGCGCCACTCCCTGAGCGTGATTTCCCGCAGAGCAGGCGATAACGCCCCTTGCCTTTTCTTCTTCGCTGAGCGAGCTTATCTTGAAATAAGAGCCCCTTATCTTGAAAGAACCGGTAACCTGAAGGTTTTCGGTTTTAAGATAAATATTTGCGCCCTCCCTGATATTGGGGGCATATATCATATCGGTTTCCCTCACGATTTCTTTAAGCACGCGGGAAGCCTTGTAAACCTTATCGAGAGTGAGCATTTTTTCGCCTCTTTAACTTTTTTAGATATTTTAATACCATAATTAAATTTTGTCAATGATGGCGGAAAAATACTTGTTATTGACTTTGCCGTAAATATGATATAGAATTGAAACAGGTAAAGATATAATTAAGTTATAAAACCTAAACGGAGGGAACCGCCTTGAAATACATAAAGAAATTTGCCGCTGTTTTGCTTGCGGCTATGTTGGTAAGCGCCGTTTTTGCCGGCTGTTCAAATCAGAACGCTCAAACGGACGAAATAACGGAAGATACGATGCTGATAGCCTACACCGAGGAAAACGCCCCGTTTATTTATACAGATGAAAACGGCGTTTTGACCGGCTTTGACGTTGAGGTTATCCAAAATATTTTTGAATCGTTTAAGGGCGAATACAAGGATTATAAATTCGTTAAGGTAGACGAGGGATATGTTTTAAACGAAACTCCCTGCTACACCGATTCAAACGGCAACGAATATTCGGCCATAATTATGTGCGGCGGAACCCAAAAGGATACGGGAACCGTAAATAAGGACGTTCACTGGAGCCAAAATATTATAGAAAACAATATCATAGCCGTTGTGCCGTCGGGCAGTTCCGTTAAAAGCTTCGCGGATATTTCCGGCTTAAACGCCGGAGTGGTATCGTCCGCCGCCGCTGCCGCTCTTGATGAAAACGCGGCTGTTAAAAACAGTCTTGCGTCCGTTACGGTTTACAATTCCGAAGACGAGGCGTTTAAGGCTCTTGAAAGTAAAGCCGCCGATGTGATAATTACCGATGATTTCAGCTTCTACAACTGCAAAGGCTATGAAAAATACACGGTATTGCCGAGCGTGCTCGGCACCGTCAAATATGCTTTTGAGTTCGCGCCGTCAAAGGATTTTTCCGAAGGCTTCAATGAGGCGGTAAAGGAAATGATTTCTCCCGATTACGGCGACGGAGATACGCTTACGCCGATAGTTGAAAAATATTTCGGATACGGCGGCGCCTGCGTCTTCACCGTTGACGATGTTGAAAAATAAAACAAGCATAATGCGGCGGCCGTCGGAATTTCTTTCCGACGGCCGTCTTTTTGTTTGCATTCACTGTTTTTGGGAACCGCGCATTTTCAAATTATATCGCAGAATATCAATTTTATTATATTTATAAAACGATATCATAGCATACGCTCCCAAATTTGCGGTTATTTATCAGTATCCGAGATCTTCGTTTACGAATATTACCTTGATCCTGTCCTTAAACCTCTGCTGAGCGGACACGACATAATTGCAGCAAATCCGTTGAGGGCTTTTGCAGCCTTCGCACATTTCGGGATTTTCCGCGTTGAGGCTTATGCACCTGCCCGTGACAGCGCATGGAGTCTTACAGCCGAGGCGCTTCGCGTTTTTCGGTGCGGCCGTATCTTTAACGCGCCTTATCGCCGCCTCTAAATCGGAAACAATCTTGTTTACTCCGACAACCATTATAACCTGCTTCGGGCCGAAAACTATGCAGGCAACACGGTTTGAATTGCCGTCCACGTTATAAAGCTCGCCGTTTTCGGTAACCGCGTTTGACGAACAGAAAAACGCGTCGCAGCAAAAGGCTTTGGCGTAGCATTCCCTCAGAGCGTCGCCCTCAAGGCCGCGCCTGTCTATAAAATCGTATTCCCCGCTTTCAAGCAGAGCGGATACGCCCGTTTCGTTAAGCGTAACGCTGCCGCCGTTTGAAACACGGCTTCCGCTCGGAACAAGCGTTTTAACGAGAGGCACCACCTCGTCCCTCGTTTCGACGAAAAAAGCCTTTATGCCGTTTTTCTCAAGATTTTCCATTGTTTTTTTGATTTTTTCATTCATAATCATTCACCCCAATATTTTCTGTCTAAGCTTCTGTATTGTATAGCCTCCGCCACGTGGGCAAATTCTATATTTTCCTTTTCCTCAATATCCGCCGCCGTTCGGGCGATCCTCAAAATTTTATCGTATGCTCTCGCCGAAAGGCCGAGCCGCTCAAAGCTCATTTTAAGCAGGTCGGACGCGTCCCGAGTCAAAATGCAGTATTCCTTTGTCATTTTCGGCGTCATCTTCGCGTTGCAGGTTATGCCCGTGCCGCTGAACCTCTCGCGCTGTATCTTCCTCGCCCTGTTCACGCGCTCCCGTATCTGCGCCGAGCTCTCCTCCCTGCCTTTGGAAGAAAGCTTTTCGTAATCCACCGGCTCAACCTCTATATGGAGGTCTATCCTGTCAAGAATAGGGCCGCTTACTTTATCGCGGTAACGCTTTTTGGCGGCGTCGGTGCATATACATTCCCGCGTGGGATGCCCCAGATAACCGCAGGGGCAGGGATTCATCGCGGCCACGACCATTATATCGGACGGATACGAGACGGTGCCGCCCGTTCTCGTTATCGTGATAACGCCGTCCTCAAGAGGCTGGCGCAGGGATTCCTTCGCGCGCCTGTCAAACTCGGGAAATTCGTCCATAAAAATAACCCCGTTGTGCGCAAGGCTTATTTCACCGGGGCGCGGGTTGTGCCCTCCGCCGGTGAGCCCCTGCGCGGAAACGGTGTGGTGCGGGCTTCTGAACGGTCTTTTCGTTATCAGCTGAACTCCGCTCGGAAGCTCGCCCGCTATCGAATAGAGCTTTGTCGTTTCAAGCTGCTCCTCAAAGGTCATTTGCGGAAGTATAGACGGCAGCCTTTTCGCCAACATCGATTTGCCCGTGCCGGGCGGCCCGATAAGCAGGCAGTTATGGCCTCCCGCCGCGGCGATTTCAAGAGCGCGCTTCGCGTTTTTCTGCCCTTTCACGTCGGCGAAATCAAGCGTTTCGTCCTGAGTTTCGAGAAGTTCTGTCTCTTTATGGCATGGAGCTATCGGCTTTTTTCCGCTCAAATGATTTATAACGTCAAAGATCGTCCTCACCGGCAGAGCGTCTATGCCCTTTACAACGCTTGCCTCCGTCTCGTTCTCGGCGGGAACGAAAACCGCTCCTATATGCTCGTCTCTCGCCTTGAGCAACATCGGCAGCACACCCGCGCAGGCGCGGATCTCGCCGTCAAGCGAAAGCTCGCCCACAAACGCGTAATCGCTCAGATCAGCCTTTATCTGCCGCGCGGCCTTCAGTATTGCTATCGCGATGGGCAGATCGTATATCGGCCCCTCTTTTTTTACGTCGGCCGGGGCGATATTAACGGTGATTCGGGAAACGGGATAATCAAAACGGCAGTTTTTTATGCTTGAGCGCACCCTTTCCTTGCTTTCCTTTACCGCGGCGTCCGGCAGTCCGACTATGTCGAACCGCGGCAGGCCGTTGCTGAGATCCGCCTCCACAACAACGCAGAAAGCGTCCATTCCGAACAGGCCGAGACTTCTTACTTTTGCGAACATTCGCGAGCCTCCTTTTTATAAACTAAAAGAAGATAATTTAATTATACTAAATAGCGTTGATATTGACAACAGATTTTAATAATATTAAAATAGAATAATGAAACAGGAGGATTTTATGAACGTTAGCAAATTATATGAAGAATGGCTTGAAAAAGCGGTTGGAGACCCCGATCTTATAAACGAGCTTAAGGAGATAAGGGGAAATGCGGAAGAAATAAACGAACGCTTTTATAAATGCCTTGAATTCGGCACGGCCGGCCTTAGAGGCGTTATCGGCGCGGGAACAAACAGAATGAATATCTACACCGTCGGCCGGGCAACGCAGGGCCTCGCGGATTTTCTCAATTCCCGATTTGAAAATCCCAGCGCTGCCATAGGCTACGATTCAAGGATAAAGAGCGAGCTTTTCGCGAAAGAAGCGGCGAAAATTCTCGCGGCGAACGGAGTTAAGGTCTATCTTTTCGACGAGCTGGAACCGACGCCCTGCCTTTCTTTCGCAATCAGAAGATACCATACGGACGGCGGAATAATCCTTACGGCGTCGCACAATCCGGGGAAATACAACGGCTACAAATGCTATGACCGCAACGGATACCAGATGACCGACGAAGAGGCGGCTCAGACTTACGCCTTTATTCAAAAGGTGGATTATTTCTCCGGAATAAAAATGATGGATTTTGACGAGGCGCTTGAACGGGGGCTCATAAAATACATAGGCGAGGAAACCGTCGAGGCGTTCCTCGACGAGGTGCAAATGCAGTGCGTAGAGCCCGAAGCCGTTAAAAAAGCGGGGTTAAAGGTTATATATACGCCGCTCAACGGCACGGGAAACAAGCCCGTAAGAAAAATTCTCGACAGAATAGGCGTAAATTCGGTTTTCGTAGTGCCGCAGCAGGAACTGCCGGACGGCAATTTCCCAACCTGCCCTTATCCGAATCCCGAAATAAAGCAGGCGTTTGAATGCGCCCTTGAAATGACTGAGGATATAAAAGCGGATATTTTGCTTGCCACAGACCCCGACTGCGACCGAGTGGGCATAGCCGTACCGGATAAAAACGGGGAATATGTGCTTATGAGCGGCAACGAGGTTGGTGCGATGCTGCTCAACTATCTGCTGTCCCGCAAAAAAGCAAACGGCACACTCCCCGAAAACGCCGTTGCGGTAAAATCCTTTGTCTCCACTGATCTTGCCGAAAAAATAGCTCAAAAATACGGCTGTTCATTTAAAAACGTGCTCACGGGCTTTAAATATATCGGCGAATTCATAACAATGCTTGAAGCGCAGGGCAAAGAAAATGAGTTTATAATGGGCTTTGAGGAATCATACGGTTATCTTGCCGGCACACACGCGCGTGATAAGGACGCGGTAGTTGCGTCTATGCTCATCTGCGAAATGGCGGCATACTACAAAACCCTGGGCAAATCCCTTGTTGAGGTTATGGACGATATTTACGGAGAATACGGCTATTACAAAAATATTGTGAAAAGCTATCAGTTTGACGGCGCCGCCGGTATGGAAAAGATGGCGCGGATAATGGAAAACCTGCGCAGCGCTCCGCCGACCGAGATGAGCGGATTAAAGGTTTTGTTTTTCGACGATTACAAAACGGGCGTTTCCGAAAATACGCAAACGGGCGAAAAAAGAACTATCGGCCTGCCGAAATCCAACGTGCTTTCCTTTAAACTTGAGGACGGCAACGGTCTTATCGTGCGCCCCAGCGGAACGGAACCGAAGATAAAGGCTTACGTAACCGCTGTCGGCGAAAATATGAACGCGGCTACGGAGCTTGCCGACAGGCTCCTTAAAATAGCGGATACATATATGGAGGCATAAAAATGAATCACAGTGGATGGGTAAAAATAACGGCGATAATCCTTGCCGCGCTTATGGTTTTAAGCTGTATGGTTGCGGGAGTATCCGCTGTTTTTTCCAACGCGGCATAGTATATATAAAAGTGTTACAATAGCCTGTAATTAAAAGGAACTGAATTGTTTTTTTCAGTTCCTTTTTAGCTTTTATTCGCACCAAAGGCAAAAGCCGCCGATATGCGCCATCATTATCGGCGGCTTTTGACTTGTTATCTCACAAAATTTCGTGTTTTAAACATTTACTTCCCAATCGGCACCCGGCTTTCGGCAGGAGTGCCTTTTTTCGCCGAAATTATAAAAGTCGCTGCCACCCGTCTAACGGGTGGCTCGCGCTTCGGCTATAAGCCTTTGTTACTAGGCCAGCGTCTCAAGGCGC
>CANQGT010000005.1 GCA_947623505.1 uncultured Clostridia bacterium
CTTCCTGTGAATTTTGAAACGCCATTGCAACCGCTGCATTCCGGTCTACAAACAAAATCATTCGTGTTGTAAAGGCAATTCGCACAAAGATCGACGCCGGTTCTTTCAGCTGAAATTTTTGCATAATCTTCGTTTATTTCGATCCCGATAAACGCGCGCCCGTTATTGTTTGCCACCTTTCCCGTCGTGCCTGCTCCGAAGAACGGGTCGCGTTGTCGTCTGTCAATTCCGTTGCCACTTTCAAATGCCTTTCGATTTCGTCAAGCGTACAAGTCCCATAATCAAGCGGCTTGCCCGAAGAATTTTTCCGTACGGATTTCTTTCCGCCCTTGCTTTGCTTCCACGGCGGATCGGCAAGAATAAGATCGTACCGGCCGGAAGCGTTGAATATGTCAACCGTCATTCTCCGCCACCGCCTTTGTACAGTTTTTCGTTTTCTCCGCTCCTAAATGCTTTGATCGCGGCGTTTTTTGCTTTGAACGTATCCGTCGTTTCTATTTCGCATATCGGGCAACAAACGAAGTATTCCTTTGTGTGTTCGATAAACCAAACAACGGCGTTTTTGTTTTCTCCGCCGCAAAACGGGCATTGAATTTCTTCTGTTACGACGCCCCGCTTTTCTTTTTCTTGTTTTTGCCCCTTCTGTTCCGTTTCTTTATGTTCGGGAAATGCGTATTGTTTTATAAGATTGTCCGCAAATCTCACGTCTTCCGGCTTAACCCGCTCGACGTGTCCGTCCTCGTATTCGATAATAGCAAGCGTATATTTCACCACGCCACCATCGTGACCCCCGACCATAAGCGACGGCGCATATATTTCGGAATTGTCTTCCCATCTGTGAAATAATGCGCGTCGATCCTTTACGAAGCACGGTCTGTATTCTGATGTTTTAACGGTGATTGTACTTTCCATTTGTGCCATTACGCTTTACCGCCTTCCGGTGCTTCACACTTTTTTCCGCTTTTGCCGCCCCGTTTCCCGCGCGCTTTGAATCGCTCTTGTAAAACACGTTGCCCGATTTCCGCACTATATCCGGGACGGAAGTTTTCGTCTTCCTGCCCCGTGTATCCGCGCCGTAATTCGTTATAGATTGTTGCGGTGTTAGCACCGACAGCCTTCGCAATGTCTTCCGGCCTTTCGCCCTTTTTGTACTTCTTTTCGATAATCTTTCGCGCGTCATACGAAAGATACCTATACTTTTTCATTTTGTTTCCTCCTTTGCTTCAAGTGAAAGCCACCATTCCGGATTGTTTCTTTTGTCCGCGTCCGGGCAACCGTCTTCGCAACTTTCCAACCCGCTCGCCCGGCAGTTTTGGCAGAAGCGCTTTTGAAATTCTTCGTCCCACGGGCCTTCTAAAATAGGAAGCCCGCGAAGAAATTCGCCCAGCGCTTGCGGCGTTGCCGTGATCTTCTCGAAATTTGTTTCTTTGCTTCCCGCTTTTTCCATAAGCAAAGCCTCCCGTTTGCATAAAAATAATGCGATCGGCGCGCCCGCTATGGGGCGATCACCTTTCGCATTCCATAATACAATGAATTCTTTTAAAATTATTGTCAAAAAATGCTTGCAATTTGCTGTTAATTATGTTAATATCATTGCGTTGCAAATTTTAAGGAGGTGTTCGCTGATGGCAAAATGTGAATACTGCGGAAAAGAAATGACCTTCGGTATCAAGGTATCTCACTCACACAGAAGAGCAAACAGAACATGGAAGCCTAACGTAAAAAAGGTTAAGGCAATAGTTAACGGCTCCCCCAAAAGAGTTTATGTTTGCACAAGATGCCTTCGTTCGGGCAAGGTTGAAAGAGCATAATTATCTCGCGTAAAACGGCACTGAGAAATCAGTGCTTATTTTTTTATATATGAAAAGCGATATGACACGAGCCATACCGCTTTTTCTTTTATTCTTTGATTTATTTAAAGCGAATATCATTCGCCGCCTTTTTTCTTTGAACCGAGGCTGATTTTACTTTCGTTTCCTTTAATAATCCTCACAATATTTTTTCTGTGCGCGATAATAACCGTAACGGTGAACAAAACTGCGGTCACAACAAGCAATATATCACTGTAAAACAGATATATCAGTATCGGATAGCAAAGCGCGATCACAATCGAGCCGAGGCTGACCCATTTTGAAACAAGTATGACCAAGCAAAATATAACAAAGAGTATTAAGGCTATGCGCCAGTCAACAAGTATCACCATACCGGTGCATACAGCCATTCCTTTTCCGCCCTTGAATTTGAAAAAAATCGGAAATATATGCCCCATAACGCAGAAAAATCCGGAAAATTCCTTATACAAGATATATTCGTTTATAAGTGCCGGATCATTGGCACTTTTAAAAATAAAGGCAACGGGAGCTGACAAAATCAGAAAAGCAATTATAACTGCAAGAACTATCTTCAGAATATCAAGAAGCATAGTAAACGCAGCGTACTTTTTGCCGTATGTGCGCAGCATATTCGTTGCTCCGGCGTTGCCGCTTCCGCTGTCCCTTATATCCTTTTTCGCGATAAACTTTGAAAGTATTATCGAGAAGTTACAGCTTCCGAGCAGATAGGAGATAACGGCAATCGCCGCAAATTTTAAAGCAGTCACTTTTTGCCCTCTCCCCTTTCTCTTATAATAAATCTTATCGGAGTGCCGTCAAGCCCGAAATATTCCCTTATCTGATTTTCAAGATAACGCTGATAAGAGAAATGGAAAAGCTCGGCGTTATTGACAAAAAACACAAATGTGGGCGGACGGGTTGACGCCTGAGTTAAATAGTATATTTTGAGCCTTTTGCCTTTATCCGTCGGCGGCTGCACCCTCGCCGTCGCCGCGGCAAGAGCCTCGTTAAGTCTGCCGGTGGAAATACGCATTGAATTTTGCGTGTGGACAAACGCCACGGTTTCAAACAGCCTGTCTATCCTCTGCCCCGTTTTTGCTGAAATAAAAATTATCGGCGCAAAGCTCATAAATGAAAAATCATCGGCAAGCTTATTGCGAAACTCGTTCATCGTGTTGCCGTCCTTCTCAACGGAATCCCATTTATTCACGGCTATTACGCAGGCTTTGCCTTCTTCAAGAGCCAGACCCGCAACTTTGGAATCCTGTTCGGTAAAGCCCTCAACAGCGTCTATCATTATAACGCATACATTGGCGCGCTCAACCGACGCCTTGGCTCTCAAAACGCTGTATCTTTCTATATTGTCAAAGACCTTGCTTTTGCGCCTCAGACCGGCGGTATCGATAAAATTGAATTTGCCGAAAGAGTTTTCAACGAAAGTGTCCGTACTGTCTCTCGTTGTTCCGGCAATATCGGAAACGATTGCTCTGTTTTCGCCGCATATCTTGTTAATTAGCGAGGATTTGCCCACGTTCGGCTTGCCGATTACCGCCACATTGATTATTTCCCCGTTTTCCTCTTCAATTCGATTTTCGGGAAGAAATTTTACAACCTCATCAAGGAGATCGCCCGTTCCGTGCCCGTGAACGGAAGAAACGGCTATCGGATCGCCGATTCCGAGATTATAAAATTCGTAAAATTCCGGCTGCGGTTCACCGATCCTGTCGCACTTATTTACGCAGAGTATAACCGGCTTTCCTGTTTTCTGAAGCATTGAAGCGATATCATAATCGGAAGCGAGAACGCCGGCGGTTATATCGGTCACAAGAATGATAACGTCTGCCGTTTCTATAGCCGTCTGCGCCTGAAAGCGCATCTGCTTTAAAATGGAATCGTTTGAATCGGGCTCAATGCCGCCGGTATCGATAAGCAAAAAAGTTCTTCCCTGCCATTCGCAATCGCCGTATATCCTGTCTCTCGTAACGCCGGGCGTATCGTCCACAATCGAAAGACGCGCTCCTATTAACTTGTTAAAAAGAGTGGATTTGCCAACATTCGGCCTGCCCACAACGGCAACTATCGGCTTTCCCATATAAACCTCCCTATAACTCCCTATAAGAAGAAAGACGGACAAATTCTGCCCGTCCTCAAAGAGTGACATTTATTAAACGCAAATCACGAATTTTTCGCGATGACTTCCTTGCCGTTATAATAACCGCAGTTCTTGCATACCTTGTGAGGTACGGTATAAGCCGAACAGTTGGGGCATTTAACAAGCGTGGGAGCGTCCATCTTCCAAACGCTTGAACGTCTCTTATTTCTTCTTGCCGATGAAACTCTTCTTGCCGGTACTGCCATTTTGATAGCCTCCTTTATTTCAAATAGAATTACTTTATTGTTAATCGGGCAGCTTTAAATCGAAAAGCGCCGCCATTCGCGGATCAGCTTCCTTTTTGCAGCCGCATTTTCCCAAATTCAGATTCTTGCCGCACTGTGGGCAAATACCCTTGCAGTCATCTTTGCAAAGCATTTTAGACGGCAGAAAAAAAAGTATTTCCTCGCCGATAAGCTCCTCAAGAAGAAGCTCGCCGTTTTCAACGACTATATAATCGTCGTAATCATCGCCATATGCAAGAGAAGACACAAGTATTCTTTTTATGCTGAAATCATAATTTCTTTCAATATCTTCGGCGCATCGGTCGCAAAATCCGTTAAATTTGAATGAAACGGCAGCTTCAAAATAAACTATTCCGGCATTCTGATAAATAGAGCCTTTAACCGAAACGCCGTTTTGAATCGGAAAATAACCGCCGTACTGAAGATTTGAAAGATCTATGCCGCGGTCGATGGCGATAACCTCATTAGATCCGTTAAACAGATTAGTAATGTCAATCTTCATCGCATCACCCCGCCCCGCACTTTTAGTATTATAAATATAAGGTTAAATTTTGTCAATACCAAATTATTAAAAAAGGCGCGGAAAACCGCGCCTTAACGCATAGTCGATTATATTTCCTCGCAGTAATCGAAGATTTCAACGGGCAAATCTTCCTTATCGCAGCTTATCGTAAAAATAAAGTTTACGTCGGTTGCTTCGGAAAGCTCTGAAAGCATCTCGAAAAATTGAGGAAGCTTTTCATATTCCCTGCCGACAATTTTAAACGTCGCGTCAATCAAAACATCGGTAACATCATAATTTCCGGCGCATATTCCGGCAAGAAAGCCGTAAAACGCTTTATGACCCTTAATTCTGTAGGTGTCTGTTTCAAGCAACCTTGCTTTGGACGAAATATCGTAAGTAAGCTTAGGAGATTTTTCAACGCAAACAACGTTGCCGTCCGACTCCGCGATGCATTTATTGACGCAATCAATAAGCTTCTTTGTTTTTCCCGAACCTTTGTTGCCGATAATCAGTTTTATCATTTAATATTCCTCCATGGATAATTTCATATTTATATTATCATATACCGAGTTCTTTTTCAAGTTTTTCTTTTTCATTCTCATAACCCGGTTTTCCGAGCAGAGCAAACATATTCTTTTTATAGCTCTCAACTCCGGGCTGATTAAACGGATTTACTCCGAGAATATAGCCGGAAACGGCGCATGATTTTTCAAAGAAATAAATCAAATATCCTATCGTTTCCTCATCAATCGCATCGGCCTCAAGGATAATATTGGCAACTCCGCCCTCGGTGTGCGCAAGCAAAGTCCCCTGCCTCGCTTTTTCGTTTATAAGGCTCATTTTCATACCTGAAAGAAAATTGAGTCCGTCGATATTCCCGTCCTGAGCGGCGATAACAAAATCGTCGGCAGGCTTATCAAATTTCACGCACGTCTCAAACATAAGATTTGAGCCGCTTTCCTGAATGAACTGACCTACGGAATGAAGATCGGTTGAGAAAACGCAGGAAACGGGATAAAGACCTTTTCCGTCCTTTCCCTCGCTCTCGGCGAAAAGCTGCTTGAGCCATTCGTTGAACATAGTCATATTCGGCTCGTAGCAGATAAAACATTCGAGCTTTTTGCCCGCTTCGTAAAGGCAGTTTCTAACGGCGGCGTATTTTAGGCAGTCATTTTCTTTTATATCCTCGCCGTTGAGCTCATTCTGAGCCATGCGGGCGCCGCGCATAAGCGCGTCTATATCATTTCCCGCGGCGGCGATCGGCAAAAGGCCGACGGCGGTCAAAACGGAATAGCGTCCGCCAACATTATCGGGGACTACAAAGGATTCATAACCCATCTCGTCGGCAAGAGCCTTGAGCGTGCCTTTTGACTTGTCGGTGGTGCAGAAAATCCGCTTTGCGGCTTCCTCGCGGCTATATTTTTTATAGACGAGTTCGCGGAATATTCTGAACGCTATTGCGGGTTCAGTGGTGGTTCCACTTTTTGATATTACGTTTACGCAAATATCCTTGCCCTCGCAAATGGACAAAAGCTGAGTTATCATCGACGGGCTTATCGAATTTCCGATAAAATAAATCTGAGGAGTATCCTTTGCAAGAGCGTTGTAATTCTGCGATTTAAGCGCCTCAATAACAGCCCTCGCGCCAAGATAAGAGCCTCCGATTCCGATAACGATAAGTATATCACAATTATTTTTTATATAATCGGCGGCCTTTTTTATTCTTTCAAATTCCTCTTTATCATAATCCGTGGGAAGAGTCAACCAGCCGAGAAAATCTTTTCCTGCGCCGCTGCCGGAATGAAGAATTTTAAGAGCATCGACCGCTCTGCCGCTCATACCTTCAATATCTTTATCGGAAATGAATTTTTCCGCAAATTTGGTGATTAGTTTTAATTTTTCCAAAATTACAACTCCCTAAAACTAAACTTTTTGTTATATTTTACAACTTTTTTTATATTTTATCAACAGTTATTTATTAAATAAGAGACAACATTTTTTTAAATATAAATGAAAAACTTACAGTTTCAATATTTCTGTCAGCTTTTAAATGAATGGTCTTAATGATTTTGTCTCCTGAGCGGACTATGATCGAACCTAATTTATCGTTTTCGGCAATCGGCGCGTTAAGCTCATCGCTTATTTTATACTCGTATGTGATTTCTCCGCTGCCGCGTTCAACAAGTATTTTTTCCGATTCCGCGTAAACGGGCATAATCTCTTTTTCCTTGCCGTTTCTAATCTTTACGGCTTTTATTTTTGAACGGTCAATCTTCGGCGTTATCAGCTCGTAATTCGCAAAGCCGAAATCAAGAAGATTTACAGCGCCGTTGAATCTGTCCTCGCTCGTATCGCTTCCGAGGACTACCGCCACAAGATTCATTCCGTCTCTCTGCGCAGTTGCGCAAAGGCAAAATCCGGCGTTTGAGGTCGTTCCCGTTTTCAGTCCTGTAATGCCGTCGTATGAATTAACAAGTTTGTTTGTATTGTTAAGTTCGGTTTTTCCGCCGCGAAGATAATCGAGCCATATCGTCGTATAATTTGTTATGAGCTTATGTTTCATAACCTCTTTAGCGATTACGGCGATATCGTATGCGCAGGAATAGTGATTTGTAACGGTGTCGTCAAGTCCCGTTGAATTTTCAAAATTAGTGTTTTCAAGGCCGAGCTCCCTCGCCCTGTCGTTCATCATTTTTATAAACGCCGTGTATGAACCGCCGACATATTCGCCGAGAGCGGTGCAAGCGTCGTTTGCCGAAGCCACAACGACCGCTTTGAGCAATTCCTCAACCGTCATTTGCTCGCCGACCTCAAGCCAGATCTGCGATCCGCCCATCGAAACGGCTTTTTCGGAAGCCGTCACTTTATCGGTAAGCGAAATTTTGCCGCTGTCGATAGCCTCAAGCACGAGAAGTATGCTCATAACTTTTGTCACCGAGGCCGGAGAACAATGCTCGTATGCGTTTCTTTCGTAAATTATGTCTCCCGTATCCATACACATCAGTATCGCCGAATTTGCCGAAAGCTCAAGCGGCTGCTCTTCTTTCTTCTCTTTCGCTAATGCGAACGTCGGCATTACGAGGCAAATCGCGAAAGTCAATAAAAAAATAACTGCTCTTTTCATAATAATCACCTGTAAATCATATTCGTTTAATATTGTAATAATTACGTATATTTGATATAATCATCTTATCACATCGGAGATATAAGATATAATGAAAGCTGCAATTTACACTCTTGGCTGCAAGGTCAACCAAACGGAAAGCGAATACATATCGGAGCTTCTTGCGAAGGCGGGATTTGAAATCGTCAGTCCTGAGGAAGAAGCGGATTACTATATTATAAATTCATGCACGGTCACCGCCGAGGCCGACAGGAAAACGAGGCAGAACGTCAGAAAATTCAAGAGAAAACATCCCGCCTCAACCGTTATTCTTACAGGCTGCGTGCCGCAGGCATTTTCGCAGGAAGCAGAGCGCCTTACCGAAGCCGATATTGTTTTGGGCAACAAGAACAACGGCGATATTATTGATTTGATAAACAGATACGAATCGGAAAAGAAGAGAATAATAGCGGCCGAACCGCATAAGAGCGGAGAGCCGTTTCGTGAATGCGGCATAAGCGGCTTCGGCGGCAGAGTGCGGGCCTTTGTTAAAATTGAGGACGGATGCGACCGCTTTTGCTCATATTGCATAATTCCGTATTCAAGAGGCAGAGTGCGCTCAAAACCGCTCGAGGATTTAAAAAAAGAAACAGACGCTCTTGCCGAGAACGGAGTAAAGGAAATCGTTTTGGTGGGAATTAACCTTTCCGCCTACGGCAAGGGTAAGGATTTCAATATCGCGGATGCCGTAAAGATATGCGCGGATAACGGCAAAATACTGCGTGTCCGCCTCGGCAGTCTTGAGCCCGACCATATTACTGACGATATTTTGACTACCCTTTCGCATATAAATAAATTTTGCCCACAATTTCATATATCGCTTCAAAGCGGGTGCGACAAGACCTTAAAAAATATGAACAGGCATTACACCGCCGGCGAATATAAAGAGCTTTGCGGTAAAATAAAGAACATATTCTGCGAAGCGTCGATAACCACCGATATTATGGTGGGATTCAACGGAGAAAGCGAAGAAGATTTCAACGAAAGCCTTGAATTTATGAAAAGTATTTCATTTGAAAAGGTTCACGTTTTCCCCTACTCCGAACGCGCGGGAACAAGCGCGTCAAAAAAAGGAGACGATGTTTCCAAAAGCGAAAAGGAGCGCAGAGCCGCGATTATGGCCGCCGAGGCATCAAAAATCAGAGCAGAGCGCCTTGCTTCGCTCAGAGGAAAAACCGTCCGCGTTTTGTTTGAGAACGAAATCTCAGCCGGAATTTACAAAGGTTATACTAAAAGTTATATTCCTATAATAATTAAAAGCGATAAAAATATTATCGGCAAAGAGATCGACGTAATTATTACGTCATCAAACGGAGAATACTGCGAAGCTAAATTACCGATTTGATATTTTTTACCTCGCGCACAACATAATCGTTATCCTTATCCGTGAGGTAACTATATGAAAAAATATAGAATCCGTGAGGTTTTTCAAGCTGATAAAGATATGAGATTTGTCGCGATATAACGTCGCTGCTGTTTTTAAATTCATTTATCGCGTAAGGCTGATCGGGCGAGGCGTATCTGTCCTCCTGCCCCGCTTTATACAGCGCGAGACCGAAGTAAAGCTTGCAGGAGGTTACAAGATCGCACCAGCTTTTGACCGTGCTTATAAACGGCTGCGCCTCGTTGTAAAAGCCGAAATAAACCTGCGGGCATATATAATCGAGAAAACCTTCCTGCGTAACCCAGCGTTCAACGTCCGCGTACAGCGTATTTTTATCTGCCGAGATTTTTGCCTGCGGACTTACTCCGAATTCTACGGAGGGATTTATTTCTTTTATAGCGGAATACACTTTTTTTATAAGATCCGAAACATTGTCTCTGCGCCATTGCGAAAGCAAGAGCTTCCCGCCCTTTTTCGTGTATTCCTCATATTCCTTTTCGTCTATTTTTTTGTTGGTCGTCGGGTAAAAATAATCGTCAAAATGAATAGCGTCAACATTGTAATTTTGCACGATTTCCTTTACGCCGTTGATTATCAACTCCTTAACGTCGTTCGAGGCAGGATTATAGTAAATTTTATCGTTTATGTAGACGTTTGACTTTTTCTTGTTATCCATATACCATATTTTTGCCATATTCCCGTCGGACAGCTTTGAAATATCCGAGTTTTGGCTTACTCTGTAAGGATTTACCCAGGCCTCTATCCTGAGTCCGAGTTTTCTCGCCTGTTCCACCATTATCATAAGAGGATCGTATTTCAGCTCGCTGCCCTGAACGCCGAAACAGTATTCCGAAACAGGATAATAATCTGATTTATAAAAAGCGTCTGCGCAGGGGCGGACCTGAACGGTTATCGTGTTCATACCTGTTGATTTGGCGTTTTGAAATGCTGAGCGTATTTTCTTTTCAAATTCCTTGGCGGTATCGCAGCCTGACGTGTATTTTTCGAGCTCGTAATATGACATCCATACCGATTTAACGTAAACGGCGTCAATATGTTCGTTTTCAACGCCCCGGGCGGAATACGCGCAGCCTCCGAACATAAGGAGTATTGATAAAAAGCAGATTAAAAATTTCTTCATACTTGACACTTTCTTAAAATTTATTAGAATATTTACAGATAGGTGATTTTATGGAATACAGACTCGGAACAGCGCTTAAAATCAAAGACGTCGGAAAAACGCTTTCGCTCAAATGCCCGAACTGCGGCAATAAGGTCGGATTCAGCGTATTTTCCAACACCGAAAGCAGACTTTCTTCTGAATTTCCTTTTTTCAAAAGAGGAAACGTATATTTTCTTGTTTGCCCGAAATGCGCTTCGATTTACACGGTTGACGAATCGCGCGGTAAAAACTTTGTTAAGGGCGAGAAACTTTCTATCGGCGATTTTGATTTAAAACCCCTAAAGAAATTTAAGGAAGAAGCAAAATGAGCGCCTCCCGATTTTTTACTGCTTATTTTATTTTGATAAGCGTAACGGCCGCCGCTCTCACGGTTGCAGATAAGCTGAGCGCGAAGCGCAACGGCCGCAGAGTTCGCGAAGATTTGCTGATTACTGTGGGATTTATCGGCGGAGCGGCAGCGGAATACATAACGATGCTGCTTATCCGCCATAAAACAAAGCATAAGCGTTTTATGATTGGCCTGCCGTGTATGATCATTCTGCATACGGCGCTTATCGTTTTCGTTTTGATTTACGCATAAATAAGAGGGTGAGTACACCCTCTTTTATTTATTTAAAGAATTATGCAGATAAGACCGCTGCAGCCCTCGTTTATAACTCGCTCAATCGTTTCTCTGAACTTGTTTCTCGCGTCGGCGGGCATTCTTTCAAGTTTTCCGTGCAGTCCCTCGTTTACGAGCTCGTGCAGAGACTTGCCGAAAATATCCGTATTCCAAAGATCGGCGGGATTCTGCTCGAATTCCCGAAGCAGATACATAACAAGCTCCTGCGACTGGCTTTCGCTGCCGACTATCGGCGCGACCTCGGTATAGGTATTGCATTTTATCATATGTATTGACGGAGCCTGCGCCTTGAGCCTTACTCCGTATCTGCCGCCCTGCTTCATTATTTCCGGCTCCTCAAGAGTAAGCTCTCCTATATCGGGCATAACGATGCCGTATCCCGTGCGATCAACCTCGGAAAGGGCGGCCGCGAAGCGAAGATAATCGTTTTTCATTGCCGTGAGAGCGATTATCTCTTTCATAAGTTCCTTTTCGTTTGAAATGGAAACGTTGCATTCTTTTGAGAGAATGGAGTAAAAATAACTGCTGTCTATTGAAATTTTTATGCTTATGCTCCCGTCGGAAAGATCGAGATCCGAAACCGAAAGACTTTCAATATCCTCATTTTCTGAAAGCCTTTCGGCAAATTGCTTAACGCTCCTTATGGTGCTTACGTCGGTGCAGCATTCCTTTACCGTTGAAAACAGCCTTACCTTCAGTTCATTCTCGCTGTCAAGGCTTTTTATCCACGATGGGAAATTCAAAGAAATGCTTGTTACCGGAAATTCATAAAGCACCTTTTCCAAAATGGCGTTGATTTGGTCTTCGTCAAGCTCAAGGCAGTTTGCCGGAATAACGGGGACATCATATTTGGCGCTGAGAGATTGGCACAAAGCCGCCGCGTCTGCGCTTTCGGGCTCAACGCAGTTCATCACAACTATAAAAGGCTTGTTAATTTCCTTGAGCTCGTTTATTACCCGTTCTTCTGCCTCTTCATATTCTTCACGCGGAATAGTGCTTATTGAGCCGTCGGTTGTGATAACAAGTCCTATAGTGGAATGCTCTTTGATGACCTTCTGCGTGCCAATCTCCGCGGCCATATTGAACGGTATCTCCTCCTCAAACCAGGGAGTGCGCACCATTCTCGGCTGATCTTCCTCAATGTAACCGACAGAGCTTGGAACGATATAGCCCACGCAGTCTATAAGCCTTACCCTGAAATGAAGATTATCCTGCATTGAAAGCTCGATGGCTTCCTCCGGAATAAATTTCGGCTCGGTCGTCATTATCGTTCTTCCCGCGGCGCTCTGAGGAAGCTCGTCGCGCGCTCTTTCTTTTTGAAATTCTCCGCTTATACGCGGTATAACAAGATTATCCATAAAGGATTTTATAAAGGTTGACTTTCCCGTTCTTACAGGGCCGACAACACCTATATAAATATCTCCCTGAGTTCTTGAAGAAATATCGTTGTATATGCTCAAATCGCTCACTCCTTACATTCCCGGTATTAAAAGAATACGTCTTGCCGAAATTACGTCGTCAGTAAGTTCGTTTTCGGTTTTTATAAGTTCCGCGGAGGTTCTGAATTTTTTCGCAATATCCCAAACCTCTTCATTTTGATTTGCGAAATAAACAACAAGCGCGGGAGAATCGGGCATCGCCTTATCGGTCTTTTTGATTTCCGAAACAACATTAAATGTTTTTTCCTCAAATTTAACCGCCATATATTCAAGCAGATACCGTATTCCTATTTCACTTTCGGAATTTATAACATAGTCAAAAGATTTAACGAATACGGACACGGCGCTGCCGTCTATCGTTTCAATATCCTGCCTTTTGCTTATGCAGACGGGTTCGCCGTCCGTGTTTCTGACAAACGCCGTAAGTTCAAGACTTTTTGCGTCGCAAATGCAAAGAGAAATATCCAAAATCTCAGATATTTTAATATTTTCAAATCTGAATGAGGCTTTTCCGCTGGCAGAGTCGTTTATAAATTCGCCGTTTGTGGCGAGTGATATCTTGCTCATAGCGTTATTGATCTCATTATCCGTTGCGTAAGCGTCCGTCGTCAAAAGCGCGGAGGATTTTCTGTAAACCGAAACGCCGATATTTACGTCTCCGATGATTTCAATTATTTTCAGTTCGTTGTTTTTATCAGCTTTCGGCTTAACGTAAATATTGCCCTGAGCAAGATCAACAAGCGCGTTGTCGCCCTCGTCAATTTCGTTTATATCGATTATTTTACTGATTGAAACCGCTTTTTCGCATTTTCTGATAATTTCTTTCTCGGTGTCCGTAGTATAAAGAATAGAAAATTCGGCCACGGCCTTAACAAGCATTTTATTCTTTATGATTTTCGTTTCCTCGCAGTGAAGATTTGAGAATACGTTGATTATTTTTCTTACGGGATCACTGTCGGACGGAATTGGCGTTTCTTCGTCAAATTCTCCCCTTGCGAAGGCCGAACCGATAAGAGAGATATAATTCACACCGTCGTGCCTTATGAGGATATTTTCGGCGTTTTCAACCATATTTACAGGTGTGCAGGCATAGAGGCGGACGTTCAGCGCAAAAGCGTTATGAATATCAATCCTGCGTTGATTTATCACTCTGAAATTACTGTATCTGTTCATTACAAGTATATCGGAGCATATCTCTTCATAACCGCCCTCAATATTTATGCTTTTTTTGAAATCCTCCTCAAAATCCGCCGTAGTCAGGCAAGACGAAGTTTCGCTTACGTAAGTCAAAAATATTTTCGACTTGCCGTAAACGGTCAATACCCCCGAAGAATAATCCGTATTAACGATATAATTGTTGATGCTGCAGCGTATGATTTTCAGCATATCCTCGTTATACGCCATAAGATTTTCCTGAAAATCAAGGTCAACATCAACACATTTCGCAAAAACGCAGCATTTTTCTTTGATCTCTCTTACATTTTCCATAGCAGTTCTCCTTTTATTACGGCAAAGCGTGCTTTCGCAATCTGCCTTACTGCTAAAGCATATGCCGAAAAAAAGGCTTATATAACAAAAAGCGGCGTAAATAATTTACGTCGCTTTTTGAATAGGTGTTCAGTTGCCGTCTTTTTTTATTTTAAAAATCATTCTCATTATCGGCGCTATAAACTTTGGTGGATTTATAATTACTACTTTCACAATCATTCCTCCAAATCATTTTTTACAGCACATAATCCCGAGAATGATTACTACAAATGCAAGAATTCTCAGCAGCCATGATGTCGGCAGGCATATCGCAACGACGCAGCCCACGCCGAAAGCAAGCCATAAGTAATTTCTGCGGCACATCTTTTTCATAGGAGTAAACACCTCGCAAGGCTGTATTTACTACATACTATGAAAAAGCCGATCAATCGTTACTCTGAATCAAAAGAATAATTCCCGAATCAACGGAAATTTCCGCTCCCTCCCCGTTTTTGAAGTGATTGCTCTGCCCTATTTGATCCCATGGCTCAAGCTCGTAATTATTTAAAGAATAATAAGCACCCCTTATGGAAACGCCGCTCGCTTTTTGAAGAAAGGCAAAAACGGAAAAATATTCATACTCGCTCGAGTCTATACAAATTCTCTTTTCCACAAGGCAAACACGGTTTTTTTCATCGGCTAATCGGCAGGATACTCCCCTTTGCCTGCAATATTCAAGGCAAAGCAGATTAGAATAACAATGGTCGAATCTGCCGCCGAGCGCGCAGAATATCTCAATTTCCTTAAAACCGCGTTTTACCGCTTCCTTAACGCTGAAAAAGGTGTCCGTATCGTCCTTTTCTATCGGCAGCTCTATTAACTCAAATTCGCCTCGCGGCTTTTCGGAAGAATCAAAATCACCGATGACAAGATTAGGATAGACACCCGCGCCGAGGCACGTTATATAGCCGCTGTCCGCGGCGATAACGAAATCACCCGATCCGATTTTTCTTTTTATATATTCGCTGTCTCCCGACGGAGAGCCTGAAACGATAACACATTTTACTTTTTTATCTCCCATTCCTTTATATCCTTTACCTCGTTATAAAGCCGTATGTAACTGCTATGCCTGCTTTCGGATATATCACCCTTTTTTACAGCCTCGATAATTGCGCAGCCCTTTTCGTTGATATGAGAGCAGGAAGAAAAACGGCACTTACCGAAATACGGCTCAAATTCCCTGAAGCAGTCGAAGAGTTCCTCCTTGCGTATTATCTCTGTTTTCTCCATATCAAGCGATGAAAAACCGGGGGTGTCGGCAACATAGCCTCCGGCGACGCGGAAAAGCTCGCAGTGTCGCGTGGTGTGCCTCCCTCTGCCGAGTTTTTTACTTGTTTCGCCGGTTTTAAGAGAAAGACTTTTGTCAATAACATTCAGGAGCGATGATTTTCCAACTCCTGTATTTCCGGTAAAAGCGCAGACCTTACCACGGATAAGGTTTTTGATTTCCTCCGCCGAGCCCCTGTCCGAATTTGAGCAATGGACGGTTTTAAACCCCGCTTTGGTATAAATATCGGTATATTTACCGTAATCGCCGTCAAGATCGGTTTTTGTAAAAACAATAATCGGCTCGATTCCCTTTTTCTCGGCTATCGCGGCCATTTTATCGATAATAAAAACATTGACTGACGGCTCTCTCAATGATGAAACAATAAAAAGTCTGTCAATATTCGCGAGCGGCGGGCGGACAAGTAGATTTTTTCTTTCAAAAACCTTTTCAATCCTGCAGTCGGCGTTTTCATTTATCGAAAACTCAACATTGTCGCCGACTACGGGAGTAATATTCATACTTCTGAAATTTCCGCGCAGCTTACATTCATAAACCGCCTCGGCGGCTTCCACATAGTAGAAGCCGCCGATTCCCTTTATTATTTTTCCGGATTTAAAACTGCACATAATTAATTATCGGAAGGCTTTTCGGAGGTGTCGGCAGAATTTTCATCTTGTGTAGGATTCTGCGCCGTTGTTTCGTTTGAGAAGGATTCGGAACTGAAATCAACCGAAGCCTTTTTATTTTCGTTTAAGCTGAATACAAAATTCTGCTGCGCCACGATTTCGTCAAGCAAAACAACGATATTTACGTTTTCGCCCTGTTCCTGAACTATCGCTATCTCAATAACGGAGCCGTCCAAAGTAACCTGCTGTTTGCTGTATTCAACACCGTTTACGGTGGAAATAATATTGTCTTTAATATACTTGCCGTCTTCGTTTATACACGTCGGCAGTTTTACGGAAACTGTGATATTGTATTCAGGCGGCTTTGTGGTCGTTGTGTAACCCGTTGAAACGTAAATTTTAATTTTTTCGTCTTCGCGCTTCGACGAACCGTAGCTTGGACTCTGGGAAATTACGGTGTTTTTCGGCAAAGTACTGTCAGTTGTTACAACAACAACGTTTTTAAATCCTGTTCGTTTAAGAAAGTCCTGAGCGTCGCTCCTCGAAAGCCCGACAACACTCGGAACTTTTAAAGTATTTACGCTTGTGGTGCTGTTACCTGTTGAAATATAAAGTGTTATAAGCGCGCCTTTGGATACGGGAGTTTCGGCTTTCGGCTCGGTATAAACAACATAACCCTCCTGAACCGTTTCGCTTGATACTTCAAGTATTCTTATATTTGTAAGCCCCGATCTTTCAAGCCCCTCAACGGCGTTTTCCTTTGAGGTATTGTAGCAGTTTGGAATCGGTATGCTTTCTATGGACGACGCAACGGTAAGCGTTATCTGAGAGCCGGAAAGCACTCTTGAGCCCGCCTCGGGATCTTGTTTAATTACAGTTCCCGCGTCGTATTCAGAGGTCTGTAAATAATCGGCGACAAAACTGAATTCATCGTAATTTGAAACTACCGTATCATATGCCTGGCCGACAAAATTGTCGATTTTGGTATATTTTGAGTCAACGCCCTTGGTCAAAAACATAATCAGCCCGATAACGGCGGCAACAAGCAGCACAAGACCGAAAACGGTCGCGGCAACGACTTTTTTGCGGTTTCGCCTGTTATCGTATTCATCATCTGAAGAATATCCGTCGGAAACATCGTCAATGTCCTCACGTTGCCTTAAATGGTTTTCTTCGCGCCTGATATATTTTGTCGGCTGTTTGTCAACGTAATAAGAATAATCGAACGTGGCGTCCGGATTCTTTATAACGTCCTCAAGATCAAGCAGCATTTCCGTTGCCGTCTGATACCTGTCAAGCGGATTTTTCTGCATAGCGTGAATGCAAATCTGCTCTATTCCCAAAGGAATATCGGGATTTATATCTTTCAGCCTTCTCGGTTCGTCGTTTATCTGCATAAGCGCAACGGAAACGGCGCTGTCCGATTCAAACGGAACTCTGCCCGCGAGAAGCTCGTAGAACACAACGCCGAGAGAATATATATCGGCGCGTTCGTCCGTAAACTCACCTTTTGCCTGCTCGGGTGAGATATAATGAACAGATCCTATGGCGTTTTCGGTCAGCGTTTTTGTTTCGGTTCTGGAAAATCTGGCGATACCGAAATCCGTGACCTTTATGTTGCCCGACGGCAGAAGAATTATGTTCTGAGGCTTAATATCTCTATGAACGATGCCTTTATCGTGGGCGTGCTGAAGCGCTCTTAGAATTTGGGTAACGATAAATACGGCGTCGTTCCATGCGATAAGGCCTTGCTTTTGAATATATTCCTTCAGCGTTATACCGTCAACATACTCCATAACTATGTATTGAAGCTTATTGCCGAAGCTGACGTCATATACCTTTACGATATTCGGGTGCGAAAGAACGGCGATCGCCTTTGATTCGTTTTTAAAGCGCCTTACAAAATCATCGTCGTTTATAAATTCGTCTTTCAGAATTTTAACGGCAACAATCCTGTCGTCAACATTATCGTAAGCCTTGTAAACAACGGACATACCGCCAACGCCTATTATCTCGTGTATCTCGTATCTTCCGTCAAGCCTTTTTCCAACGTAATTTTCCATAAATATTAACTCCGATTATTTTGATATAGCCACAACGGTAACATTGTCGCCGCCTCCGTTGAAATTGGCTTTTTTAACAAGCCTGTCGGCAAAGGCGTAATATTTTCCGTCCTGCACTTCGCCGATGAGCTCGTCGTCGGTTACATAATTTGAAAGTCCGTCTGTGCAAAGTATCAGAACGTCGTCGTCATTCAGCTCTATTTCATCAAAATCAATCTCAATACTTTTATCAACGCCGATAGCGCGCGTTATGCGGTTTTTATAAGGATGATGCTCGGCTTCTTCTTTGGTTATGCGTCCGCTGTCAAGCAGCTTTTGAACAAGGCTGTGATCCGTGGTTACCTGCATCAGCCTGCCGTCGTAAACATAAGCTCTGCTGTCTCCCGCGTGGGCAATAAACGCCTTTGAATCCTTAACTATGGCGCAGACGACCGTCGTTCCCATACCGTGCAGGTCGGAATTACTGTCCGCCATATCGAAGACCTCCATATTGGCCGCAACAAGAGCGGAATGGAGCATATTTTTTATTGAGGAATCTTTCATATTCTCTCTGTAGGAAGCGTTTATTTTGTCGCTTATAACTTTAACGGCAAGAGCCGAAGCTATGTTTCCGCCGGCTTCGCCGCCCATTCCGTCGCAAACTACCGCCCAAGCGACTTCATCGGGAAATTCGCCGACCGCATAAGCGTCCTGATTTGAATCCCTAACGCGGCCTTTATCCGTTTTGGCCACTATTTTCATTGCCCCACCTCGTTTCTCTTTCTTCTGAGCTGACCGCAGGAAGCGTTAATATCGCTGCCAAGCGTCCTTCTTATTGTAGCATTTATTCCGTGACTTTTCAATATTTCTGAAAATTTATATATATTTTCTTTATCGGTTTTAACATTTTTGCGTTCGCGAACGTCGTTTACGGGGATAAGATTGACGTGGCAAAGCATATTTTTGAGCCTTTCGGAAAGCTCTTCGGCATACGCTTCTCCGTCGTTTACACCTTTTATAAGCGTGTACTCAAACGAAATTCTTCTTCCCGTTTTTTCTGAATATTCGCGGCAGACGGACAAAATTTCATCCACTCCCCATTTGCCGTTTACGGGCATTATCTTTCCGCGCACGCCGTCATTCGGAGCGTGGAGCGAAACGCTCAGTGTTATCGGAAGAGAAAGCTTCATAAGTTCTTTAATTTTTGGAACTATCCCGCAGGTGGAAAGAGAAATGTTTCTCATTGAGATATTCAGACCGTTTTCGCTGTTGACATTATAAATAAAATCAACAACGGAATTAAAATTATCAAGCGGTTCCCCTATTCCCATTAGAACGATATTTGAAATACGAATCCCGAGATCGGACTGAGCTGTATGGATTTGGCTTTCTATTTCACCCGCGGTGAGATTTCTTTTGAATCCCGCGAGCGTTGAAGCGCAGAAAGTGCAGCCCATCTTGCATCCGACCTGCGAAGAAACACATACGGAATAGCCGTATCTGTATTTCATAACAACTGTTTCAACATACTCGTTGTCGTGCAGTTTAAAAAGGTATTTTACGGTTTCGTCCTTTTTTGAAACGAATTTTTGCTCCGTAACGCAGGAGGATATGTAATAACGCACTGAAAGGACAGAACGCAGATCTTTTGAAATATTTGTCATTTCATCAAAAGAGGTTACGCCGTATCTGTGCAGCCATATAAAAATCTGCTCAGCTCTGAACGGCGGCAGCCCAAGCTTTTCGGCCTCTTTTTTCAATTCACCGTATGTAAACGCTTTTAAGTCTTTTTTCATTCAGTTCCTTTCAATTACGCAATGGTAAAACCCGTCTCCTCCGTTTTGCGAAGGGAATACCGTGCCTTCACCGATAACGGCAAAATCGGGATTTTCCCGCAAAAAGCTCTCCACAACTTTTTCGTTTTCCCTTTTATTGAGCGTGCAGGTGGAATAAAGCAGTTTTCCGCCTGTTTTCAGATATTTTGACGAGGTTTTCAGAATTTCAAGCTGAATTTCGGGCAGACCTTTTATACTGTCAAGCTCTTTATATCTTATTTCGGGCTTTCTTCTTATCGTTCCGAAACCGCTGCATGGCACGTCGCAGATTATTTTGTCCGCTATGGGGAGCGACGTATTGTATAAAAGAGCGTCGTTTACTTTAGGTATAACGCAGGAAAGTTTTAATCTTTCGGCGCTTTCTTTAATAAGATTCAGTCTGCTTTCATAAAGTTCAAGCGCGTATATCCGCCCTTTTCCGTTCATCATCTGAGCGGCGGTAAATGCCTTGCCTCCCGGTGCGGAGCACATATCGAGCAAAACGTCTCCCTCTTCGATACAAAGAGCCTTGACCGCGTTATAGGAAGAAATGTCCTCTATGTAAAAATGACCGTCCTTAAACGCTCTGCATTTTCCAAGCTCAATATTTGACAAAATCCTCACTAAATCCCCGTCTCCGGCGGTTTCGCACGCTATGCCTTCATTTTCAAGCTCCTCGATAAGCCCTCGCGCGTTCACAAAAAGCCTGTTAGGAACAGCGAAAACGGGAGCTTTTTCGGATAAAAACGGCAGAAAAGATATAACTTTTTCCTTGCCGTAAGCCTTAAACCACATATTCAAAAGCGGCTGAGGAACCGAATATTTAATACTGAGATCGTCGATTTTATCAAGATCAAGCATTTCCGAAGCGGCTTTTCTCAAAACGGCGTTGACAAGCCCTTTATAACTTTTTAAACCGTTTTCCTCGGAAAGCTTAACGCCTTCATTTACGGCGGCGCCCGAATGCACGCCGTCCATAAAATAAAGCTGATATATCCCCATTCTCAGAATAATAAGAACCTTCGGTTTAACCTTGGCGCAATATTTATGAATGATATAATCAAGCGTAATCTTTTTTTCAACAACGCCGTAAACGAGGCGGGTAATAAAAGCCTTATGCTCGCTTTCGCCCGTGAGAGCGCTGTTTAAGGCAATATTTGAGTAAGCGCCGCCGTAAAATATTCTGTAAAGCGTTTCAAACGCCGTTTGCCTCGGTTTGCTCATCTTCTTCTGTTAGCCAAAATCAGGAGCCTTAACAATGTCGCGAGAGCGGAAGCGAGAGCCGCGACGTATGTCAGCGCGGCCGCTCTGAGCACCTTTTTTGCTCCGACGTATTCTTCGTTGGAAAGAAAGCCGTTTTCGCTTATGACCGCCAAGGCTCTCGACGAGGCGTTGAATTCAACCGGAAGCGTTATAAGCTGAAAAACAGCCACCGACGCATAAAGTATTATACCGATATAAATCATCGGCTCCGAATAAATGAACATTCCGAGCAGCGCGAGCGGTATTCCGAGAGCGGAACCGAAACGGGTTACGGGAATAATAAAATTTCTGATTTTCAGCGGAAAATATCCCTGCGCGTGCTGGCAGGCGTGGCCGGCCTCGTGGCAGGCTATTCCTACGGCGGCAATGCTCGACGAGCCGAAAACGCCGTCCGAAAGGCATATTTCCTTTGTTTTCGGGTTATAGTGGTCGGTAAGATTTCCCGATATGCGCTTTATGCGGACGTCGGTAATTCCGTTCAGCCGAAGAAGTCTGTAAGCCGCGTCCGCGCCCGTCATTCCCCTCGAATTAGGTATTCTGCCGTATTTTGAAAAATTTGAATTTACCTTATGCTGGCATATAAGAGCAAATATAAACACGGGTATCATAATAAAGCCCGTTAAATAGTAAGCAAAATAAATTCCCATATCATTCTCCGATAAATTGATTTATTTCAAGTTTGTTTCCCGCCAAAAAGGATTTAATATCCATTTTCTTTTTTCCCTCAGGCTGAACCTCAAGAATATCCAGGCACTTTCCGTCACCGCAGGAAACGGTCAAGGTTTTTTTATTGTCTGTAATTTTACCCGCGCCTGCGCCCGTTTTATCGGACAAAACGGATTTGTGTATCTTAACGCATTTTCCGTTTATGAACGTTGAAGCGCAAGGTTGAGTCTGAAGCCCTCGTATAAGATTGTGGATTTCAAAAGCGCTGCGGCTCCAGTCGATATTGCACATAGACTTATCTATCATTTTAGCGTATCCGAAATCGCCTTGAGGCTGCGGAGTTCTTACGGCTTTTCCCGAAGAAATCAGCGACAGCGCCTTGACCGCCGCGTTCGCGCCGATAACGGAAAGTCTGGCAAACAAATCGGCGGAAGTTTCATTTATGCCTATCGGCGTTTTTTCCGTAAGGATAATGTCGCCCGTGTCAACACCCTCGTCAATCTGCATAATCGATATGCCTGTTTGCGTTTCTCCGTTTATAACGGCCCGCTGTATAGGCGCGGCTCCGCGGTATTCGGGCAATAAAGAGGCGTGAACGCATACGCACCCGTATTTCGGATATTCAAGCACGGATTTCGGAAGTATTTTTCCGTATGCCGCAACAACTATTATTTCCGGAGAGAGCGCGTTTATTATTTCGAACGCGGCGCCGTCTTTAAAAGTATTCGGTTGGAATACCGGTATATTCGATTTTTGAGCCGCGATTTTTACGGGAGGTGGGGTTAATATCTGCTTTCTGCCCGTTTTTTTATCGGGCTGAGTAAAAACGCCGGCAATATAGTGACCTGCATCTATAAGCGCCTCAAGCACGGTTACCGCGAAATCCGGCGTTCCCATAAAAACAATTTTCATTATTCCTCCGTGATTTCGTCAATAACGTGAGAGGTGAAAAGTATGCCGTTAAGATGATCGATTTCGTGGCAGAAAGCCCGCGCTTTCAATCCTTCGCCGGTAAATACCTGCCATTTTCCGCATCTGTTCTGCGCTTTGACCTGAACTTTCATCGGCCGCAGAGTAGTGCCCCATTTACCCGGAAGAGAAAGGCATCCTTCCTTTTCGCGCTGTTCGCCCTCTTCAAGAGTTATCTCGGGATTAACGAGTTCCATGGGGCCTTCGCCTATATCAATAACGACCACTCTTTTTAATACGCCGACCTGCACGGCGGCAAGACCGACGCCCTCGTATTTATATAGGGTTTCAATCATATCGTCGATAAGCGTTGCGAGCCGTTCGTCAAATTTTTCAACTTTTCTGCTTGTTTTTGTCAGTATGGGATCTCCCACTTTAACAATATTTCTTAAAGCCATTTTTATTCTCCTACGAAAGCTCATAGGGATTAAGGTCAAGGCTGACCGTTACTCCCTTGCACTCTTTTATTTTATTCACTCTTTTAAGAATTTCGCTGAACATTCTGCGAATATTTTTTGAATTTTTGCATTTTACCGCAAGGCGGTACCGGTAATTATTGTTCAGTTTTCCGATTTTCGCGGGACTCGGCCCGAGAACGATTATTTTTTCCCCTTTAAATTCATTTTCGCTGAGTTCAACCAGTACATCGAAAAACGCCTTTGAGCAGAGCAACGCCTTGCTTTCGTCCTCACCTGTAAAAGAAGCGGAATATATATCGCAGAACGGAGGGTAAGTAAGCGCTCTTCTCAGCGCCGATTCGGTTTCAAAGAAAGACTTGTAATCCTGCGCCGAAGCGTATTCGATTATCTGATTTGCGGGATTTACAGTTTGGATAACGGCAACGCCGCGCTCGTCCCTCCTGCCGCTTCTTCCGACTACCTGAGTTATAAGATCAAATGAACGCTCGTTTGAAGTGTAGTTCTCGTCATAAAGCGAATTGTCGGCATTCACTACTCCTACGAGGGTTACGTTCGGAAAATCAAGCCCCTTAGCGACCATTTGCGTTCCCAAAAGAATATCGTAATCCCCTCTTGAAAACGCGTCAAAAAGCTTTTGATGGCTGAATTTGCCCGAAGTGGTGTCCGCATCCATACGAAGAACGCGCGCGTCAGGGAAAAGATATTTAAGACTGTCCTCAATCCTCTGGGTTCCGTAGCCGCTGTAGCGAATGCTGTTTTCCCCGCACTCGGGGCATCTATTTTCAAGCGGCCTCGTATATCCGCAATAGTGGCACATCAGCCTGTTATTGTAGCTGTGATAAGTCAGGCTAATACTGCAATTCGGGCATGTTACAATGTGGCCGCAAGAATTGCAGGCGATAAACGTATTGTATCCGCGCCTGTTGATGAGCAGAATAGTCTGCTTTTGCCTTTCAAGATTATTACGGATAAGCTCTTCAAGTGTTTTGGAAATAAGAGTCTTATTTCCCGCTTTTGCCTCGGCTTTCATATCAACAGTAATTACTTCGGGAAGGCGAGCCGCGCCGTATCTCTCGTTAAGCTCGCACAAAACGTATTTACCGTTCACGGCGGCGCTGTACGTCTCAACGCTCGGCGTTGCCGAAGTCATAAGAAAAAGAGCGTTATTATATCTGCATCTGAAATTGGCAACGTCTCTCGCGTGGTATCTCGGTGTGCGTTCGCTTTTATAGGTGTGCTCCTGTTCTTCGTCCATAACGATTAAGCCGAGATTGTGCAGCGGAGCGAAAACGGCGCTTCGCGTTCCAACAACTATTTTAGCCTCGCCTCTGTCGGCGCGCTTAAATTCGTCGCTTCGCTCACCGAGTGACAGACCGCTGTGAAAGACCGCTGTTTTGTTGCCGTATCTTTTCTGAAATATCGCGAGCGTCTGAGGCGTGAGAGAAATTTCGGGCACCATAACGATAACGTCTTTTCCCATATCGATTGCCTTATCTATAAGGCTCAGATAGACCTGAGTTTTGCCGGAGCCCGTAACTCCGTAAAGCAGACCTGTGCCTCCGCCCGAATCCATCATTTCGGCGAAACGCTCATATGCCGTACTCTGCTCGGGGGAAAGCGAGATGTTGTCTCGTATTCCCTGAGGATAAGCGGAATATGGCGACCTGTAAACCTCTTTATCGAAAATTTCGCATACGCCGAGTTTGGCGAGATTTTTTACAACCGCATCGCTTACGGAGCAAAACTCGCAAACCTCGCTCAACGCAGCCGTTCCCACGTCAAAAAGCAAATCGGCAACCGTTTTTTGCTTCGGAGTAAGTTTAGGCAGCTCGTCCTCGGACTCAACGGTAAGGCGGACTGTTTTTTTGCTTTTGTCACCAACTTTATCAATACCGCGCGGCAACATCTGAGCAAGGCAGTCATAGGTAGTGCAAAAACATCTCTCCCTTAGCCAAAGAGCAAGCTTCACCATTTCCTCGGTAAGAACGGGCGATTTTCCGCATACGGAGCAAATTTCCTTTAATTCGGTGTTTATCGCGTCAAAAAGCTTAACTACAATACCGTTTCTTATTACGTTGCCCTTTCCGAACGGCACTTTTACTCTCGTTCCAACGATGATTGATTTTATAAGATGCTCGGGAACGTAATAGTCATAATCGGATTCGGAGTTAAAAAAAGTTTTCTCAACGGCAACGGTGGCAATACGCCTGTTCATTTTTCTTCAGTAAGGAGTTCTTCCGGCTCCTCGATAACATACTTGCCGTTGTAAATGTCGTCAATAGCAAGCGAAACGGCTTTTGTATCGAGCAAAACGTCTCTTTTAACGGCGTCGTCGCGTATCTCGCGCGCTCTTTTCGCCGTTCCTATAACAAGGCTGTATCTGCTGTTGCAGCCCTTAAGCAGTTTTTTTAAATCGGGATTAAACATAATCATTTCTCCTTAAAATTTACAGTGAATTATTTCGTTTTTTAAGTTCCGAGGTCAGTATCTCGTTTATTTCATCAACGGCTTTTTCAAGCTCGTTGTTGACCACTATGTAATCAAATTCGCCGGAAGATTTGATTTCTTCCCGCGCTATTTTCATTCTGTTTAAAATCGCGTCGTCGCTCTCTGTATTGCGCTTTTTGAGCCTTTGCTCAAGCGTTTTCATATCAGGCGGCATTAAAAAGATAGAAACCGCGTCGGGGCAGCGCTTCATCACCTTCTGCGCGCCCTTGCGCTCAATGATAAGAAAGCATATTTTGCCGGCTTCAACGTTGGCAAGAGCGGGAGCGGCAGGAGTTCCGTAATAGCAGTCGGCATAATTCGCGTATTCGAGGAACTCGTTGTTCTCTATCTTTCTTTCAAATTCGCTTTTTGAAATGAAGTAATAGTTTATGCCGTTTATTTCGCCTTCTCTCGGAGCGCGTGTCGTTGCGGAAACAGATTCGCAAACGTCGTCTCTCCGCTTAGCTATTTCCTTAAAAACGGTGTCTTTTCCGCATCCGCTCGGAGCGGAAAGAATAACAATCATACCCTTATTTCCCATCTCGCACCTCCGCGCCGAAACGAACCGCGATCTGCTTAATATCCAAATAAGATAAAATCACGTTATCCGAATCGGTAATTATCACGCTCATAGTCTTTCTGCCGTGAGTTGCGTCTATCAGACTGCCGTTTGTTTTTGCGACCTGAACGATTCGCTTTACCGGAGCGGACTCGGGGCTGACTATTGAAATTATTCTGTCGGCATTTACAAGGTTGCCGAAACCGATATTAACCAAATTCATACGGCCACCTTATTCTATATTCTGAATTTGCTCGCGTATTTTTTCGATTTCAGCCTTAACGTCAACCACTTTTGAGGCTATATCAACGTCACAAGCCTTGGATGCTATGGTGTTTGCCTCCCTGTTCATTTCCTGAACCAAAAAATCGAGCTTTCTGCCGACAGGCTCTCCGCAATCGAGAATTTTTTTAAACTGCGATATATGCGAACGCAGGCGAACGGTTTCCTCGGCAACAGCCACCTTATCGGCATAAATTGCTACTTCCTGCAAGATTCTGCTCTCGTCAAGCGAAGCGTCGCCCAAAAGCATATGCACCCTGTCTATAAGTTTCTGATTGTAAATTCTGACCGTTTCGGGAGACCGCGCTTCTATAAAAGAAACGGTTTCAAGAATAAAATTGAGACGGGAAAGAATATCCTCCCTCATTTCAGCGCCCTCGGCCTCGCGCATTTCGATAAATCTGTCTACAGCGTCCTCGGCGGCTTTTTCGGCAATGCTCCATAATTTGTCCTCATCTTCATCTGATTTTCTGACTACAAGAACATCGGGAAAATGAGCTATACTGTAAGCCCCGAAATCCTCTCTAAGGCCGTAACCCTCGCTTATCTCGCGCAAAGCGTCGATATACGCGCCCGCAAGGGAATGATTTACCGCCACCTCGGTGTTATCGGCTTCAAGAGCTTCTACCGTAACAAAACAATCCACTTTACCGCGCGATATTCTTGAATTTACATACGCCTTGAGCTTATCCTCAAGAAAAGCGTACTGCCGAGGAATTCGGCAGGAAAATTCAAAGAATTTGTGATTTACCGATTTGATTTCGACCGTGATAACATATCCGTCGGCTTCATAGGTCGCTCTGCCGAAGCCGGTCATAGATTTCAGCATAAAGTTCTTCTCCGTAAAATTTTATTTAAAAAATTATACGACGCCTGAATTACGCCGGTCAATATTTTATTAACAATTTATTTACAATATTCATAATAAGTTTACAATTAGGCTTATTTATAAATTTCGGAAATGGCTTTCGCTTTATCGGCAACCATATCGGCAAGATACACGGGCTCAATCACCTTAATATCAGAACCGAACTGCATTATCCAGCTTGCAAGCCCGTCGCTTACAGACACTTCTATTACTGTTTCAAAATGCTCCGTATCCACGGCGTTCAACGGAATTTCCGAGCCGAAGCGGTCAAGCATCTGTTCGCGAAGATCGAGCGCGCACCGGAGCCGAACCGTATCCCTTGCCCCGCTGAACATATTGAATATTTTGGAAGTATAATCCGCCACGTCGAAGCCGTTTTTATATTCCGGCAAATCGGTTACCGGACGGATCGGCTCATCAAGAATCTCCACCCTTTTCATTCTGTCGAGCCGAAGATTTAAAAGGTTATCGTATTTTGAAACGTTACATACAAGATAATAATGGTCCTCTTTCCATATAAGCGCATATGGGGAAACGGTAAATTTCTTTTCCGTGTAGCTCTTCCTGTTTTCTTTATCGATATTTCGCCTTTTGTATGTAAATTTTACGGTGGATTTTCGGCTTATTGCCGTGTCGAGCGCGTCTATCACATAGTAAATTTCTTCATTGTCGCATTTATTTTTGTTTTCGCAGTAAACTTGGGAGCGCAGAGCCTTTACCTGATTTTCGGAGAGAAGATTTTCAAGCTTTGAGATAAGCGCTTTCGTTTTATTCGGGGTTATAAATCCTGCGGCGGAAACGGCGTCGATAAGCAAGCGTATTTCCGGTATTTCAAAATCGCGCGAGGCCATAACGAAACCGCTTTTCGGGGAACGCACCGATATAATATCGCACCCGACGGCCTTAAGCGCCTGAACATCGGCGTAAATGCTTTTTCTTTCCGCTTTAACTCCGTTTTCCGCAAGCATTGAAATAAGCTCGGACGTTGAAACAGGATTTTCGTCGTCCGAGTATTTTTCAAGATACCTGTAAATCATAAGAGTTTTTAATTTAGAAGTCTGCATAGTATCACCTCGAAAATATTTTACCATTATTTTCAAAGATTTTCAACTATTGTACGAAAAATGGGACAGCAATCCCCCGCTCCGCTATTTCCGTCCTCAGTCATAACGACTATGGCGTATTTCGGCTTTTCGTATGGGTAAACTCCCGCAAACCAGGTGTTAAGGATTTCTCTGTCGCCGTCGTATCTTCCGCTCTGCGCAGTAGACGTTTTCCCCGCGGAGGAATTGTTGTAATCCGCCGCGGCTCCGGTGCCGTCTGTTACAACGTAGCGCATATATTCGAGCAGTTTTTCCGCCGTTTCCTTTTCAATGACGCGGCGGCCGGGATTATCGGCGTATTCGGTATATGCTCCGCCGTCGCTCATTTCGCCGCGAAGTACACGAGGCGGATTGTAAATTCCTCCGTTTGCGATTGCCGCGGCAACAGAGCAAAAGAAAACGGGCGAAGCGGTGAGCCTGCCCTGACCGAAGCCGAGCAAGGCAAGCTGACCGGGCGACTGAAGCTCCTCAAGTGACGGCAGACTTCCGTTTGATTTTTTCCACTCTTCGCCGAATGAGCAGACTTGACCAAAGCCGAATTTTTCCGCCGTTTCAGTAAGCTTCTGCGCTCCGAGCTTAAGCGCAAGTTCTATAAAATAGCAGTTGCAGGAATTCGCGAGCGCTTCTTTTATGTGCTGCAAACCGTGTTCTTTCTTTTTCTGGCAGGAAAACACCGTGTCGCCCACCGTTGTTTCGCCCTTGCATTCATATAGAATATCGATTTTGTTTTCTATCGCGCAGGCGGAAACTACAAGCTTAAAAACAGAACCGACCGCATACGGCATAAAGGCTCTGTAAAGATGATCGTAAGGCTTGCTGAAAGCGGCGAGAATTTCGCCCGTTTCAACGTCCGCTACCACTACCGCTCCTTTTTCCATTTCCGCCGCCGCGTTTTCAACCGTTTTCTGAATTTCCTTATCTATCGTAAGAACAGGGCCGTATTCTGAATAATAATTATCGTCCGTAACGGTTCCGCCGTCTCCCTCAAGCAGTCTGCCCTTCGCGTCTATTGTAAAATTTACCTTTTTTGAGCCTATCTCCCGTGAATAATACTTTTCGCATTCCTCAACAAGCATTGCGGCGGGGATATCGCTTTTGTGCCGTTTTTTTACCTCAATTATTTTTATGTTATCGCATTTTTCAAAATAGCTTATGTCTTTTACAACAGGATATCCCTCGCGCAGTTCTTTAATAATGTCGCTTCTTTCCTCATATGAAAAAAGCCTTTCGAGCTCGGCAAGGCACTTTTCGTTCGGCCGTATCACCGCTTTCAATGCGTCTGAGTTATTTGTCAGCTTGGAATAATTCCTGTCGTAAACCGTAGGATAAAGCGTGTCAATCGTCAGAGTATAGCTGTTGTAGCCGCTCGATACCGTGTAATCGCCGCTGAAAACAATATATCCCATACGGCCGATTATACCTGAAAACGCCAAAGCGAAAGCCGCAGCGATAACGATCATTCTTTTTTTCAAAAAAAGCACCCCCGTATATTATTTACGGAGGCGTTAAAGTTAATCTCTTTTTCTTCTGAAAAGCGCGCTTGGCGATATATCTAAAGAGCAGTCAAACGAATATGTATCGGTGGCTTTGTTTGCGGCGCTTACCTTTTCGCCGTCGTTTTCATTTACCAATCCGGAGACTTTTATTTTGAAAGGCGGTTTGAAGGGCTCCAAAATTTCGAGTTCTTCTCCCTCAAAAAATCTGTTGCGCTGGTCTACAAAAATTCTTGAACCCTCTTGCCTGTTATAGAGAGCGCAAACGTCCCACTGCCTTATATATCCGCCGTTATCGAGCGTTTGCCCGTTTTTCATTCTTCCGAAATAAAAGCCCGTGGAATATTCTCGGTGGCTTATTTTACCCATTTCCTCAATTATCCAACTGTCGGGCACATAATTTTCGCTCGGAGAGGCGGCATAGCCGTCGAGCGCGGCTCTGTAAGCGTTTGTAACAGCCGCGGTGTAATATTCGCTCTTTGCCCTGCCCTCAATTTTAAATGAATTTATACCGGCGCTTATGAGCTCGGGTATATGCTCAATCATACAGAGATCGCGTGAATTTAAGATATAAGTGCCGCCGTCTTCTTCCTCGATTGGGAAAAAGATACCGGGGCGCGTTTCCTCGGTCAGACGGTATTTCCAGCGGCAGGGCTGAGCGCAGTCTCCCCTGTTAGCGTCTCTTCCCGCCATATAGTCGGATAGAATACATCTTCCGCTGAAGCTCATACACATCGCGCCGTGAACAAAGGTTTCAATTTCAAGCCCGTCAGGCGTTTTATCTCTTATTGATTTGATCTCGCCAAGAGTAAGTTCCCTTGCGAGAACAACTCTTTTGGCTCCCATTTCGTAAAAAGCGCGCGCCGATTCGTAATTAACTATCCCCGCTTGTGTGGAAATATGAACGTCCGTATTCGGGGCGTATTTTTTCGCGAGGGACAAAACGCCCATATCGGCGATGATAAGTGCGTCAACACCGATTTCGGCGGCATATGAAAGAAAATCGGGCAATTCGGGAATTTCTTCGTTTCGCGGCAGCGTATTGCAGGTCAAATACAGCTTTTTTCCGCGGGAATGAACAAAATCAACAGCTTCTTTAAGCTGAAACGAATCAAAATTCGCGGGATTTGAACGCATACCGAACGAAGTTCCGCCAACATAGACGGCGTCCGCTCCGAAATCAACGGCGTATCTCAGCCTCAGCCCGTCGCCCGCGGGAGACAGTAATTCGGGAATAATCATACTCATCACAGCAGATACGGCGCGTATTTCTGAATAAGAGATCTAAATTCGGAATTTGTTTTCGCCGTGTAAATATTTCTGTTAATATCGTGGAAGAAGAAATAGCAGTCGGTATCTTTCGGATAAAGCGCCGCCTTTATTGCCGCAATGCCGGGATTGCATATTGGCCCTTCAGGAAGGCCCTCAACATTTGAGCTTATCTGCGTGTTGTAGTACGAGAGATAATAATCCGCTGAATGTCCTGTCGTTCCTATAGCGGATGAAAGCTTGCTCGTTATATAGTCCGACGTGGACTGGCAGCCGAGTGACGGCCAGTTGGTTGGATCCTTAAGCCTGTTTTCGATTATTCCGGCAATAACGGGCATTTGATCGTTGTTTGCGGCCTCCGCCTGAATGATCGAAGCTATAATAATTATCTCGTGCATTGTAAAGCCGAGCTCCTCGGCACGCTTTCGGTATTCCTCCGTGATTTTATTTTCCGTGTTTTTTAGGAATGTTTCAATGACCGAGGCGGGGCTTTGGCCGATATAAAAATCGTAAGTATCGGGGAAAAGGTAGCCCTCAAGCCTGAACGGAACAGTCTCGCTGTAGGTAAGAGATGAAACGAGTGAATAGGAAAACTGAGTGTTTTGGACAACTGAAATAAACGCGTTTTTATCGGATATAACTTCGTTGTCAACAAGTCTTTTCGTTATATCCGCCATTGTATATCCTTCGGGGAAGGTCAGTCTCACGGTTTCGGCGGTGTCGGCCTTTCCGAGCATTGTGATAAGCATATTTTCAAACCCCATCTTACCGTTCAGACTGTAAGAACCGGGTTCAAAAGGTCCGTCAAGAGAAGTCTGCCTGCTTAAAAGAGTTGTTTCGAGTTTTACAAGCAGCTTGCAGAAATTTTTGCAGGTTATAAGCTTGTTTTCAGCAAGAATATCTATGGCATCATAAGGAGATTTAAGTTCCTGATTATAGCTTACCGTGACGCTGTCTTTCGATTTAGTCATACCGAAAAGGTCATTAAGACATAAAATAGCGTAAACGGAAATAACCGCGGAAACACAAAAAACTATAATAAAAAACATATAGGTGGAGAGCACTGTGGTGCCCTTTTTCTTTTTGTTTTTTAAGGTAGCCTGCGGGAAATTACCGTTTGTTTTTTTGTAATCCCTTATGATCTTAGCGTAATCCTCGTTAGAAAAATAAATATCCCTGCTTCCCGTATCAGCGTCAACAGGATTTGTGCCGGATTCGTTGGGCTCAAAATAATCAGGCATATTTTCATCCTCCTTAAAGGCAAATTATTCCGCTTTCGGTGGCAACGCAATCAACATTAACGTCGTGCTTTTCGTGCGGCAACGAGCCGCACAAACAGATATTATAGCATAAACCTACGGAAAATAAAGCGGATTTTATTAAAAATTTATCGTAATAGCCTTTTCCGTAGCCGAGTCTGAAACCGTTTTCGTCAAAGGCAACGCCCGGAACTATACATAACCCGCCGCTGAAATCGGCGGCTTTTTCGCAGACTTCCGGATTTGGCTCCATAATTCCGAAACTGCCCTTTGCAAGTTGTTTTTCGGAATCGATAAAGTAAAAGCTCATATTACCCTGCGCGTCGTCGCACCGAGGCAGAGCAAGCCTTTTACCGGCCTCAACAGTCTTTTTAAGAATAAGCGCAGTATCGACCTCATCTTTCAAGGCGCAATAGCAGAAAACGTTTTCGGCGCTTTTATACATATCGGAGCAAAGAACAGAAGAACAAATAGCATTATCCTTTTTGTTTTTGCCGTCAACGCTTCTTCTGAGTTCAAGATAATATTTTCTCAGTTCGCTCTTTATCTGCATTGTATCGTGCTTCTGATTTCCTCGGCAACGTCGTTGCCAACAAGTTCCTTAACTATCTCGAGGCCGAATTCAACCGAAACTCCCGCGCCTTTAGCGGTGATGAAATCGCCGTCCGTAACAACATAGCCGTCCGAAATAACGGCGCCCTCGAGAGAATCCTCAAATCCGGGATAGCAAGTCGCCTTTTTCCCTTTCAAAAGCCCTTTATGACCGAGAAGTGAAGGCCCGGCGCAAATCGCGCATATAAGTAGCCCGTTTTCGGCAGCCTCGTCCACAACGGCCTGGACAAAATGAGATTTTTCAAGATTTATAACGCCCTGCGTTCCCCCGGGAATAACGATTGCCTCCGCGTCGGAAAAATCAAATTCATCGGCTGTAATATCAGCCGCGACCGATATGCCGCAGGATGAAACAACGTTTTTGGAATAAACGCCGACCGTTGTTACTTCAATCTTGGCGCGCCTTAACATATCCACCGGAGCCATTGCCTCGATGGTCTCAAAGCCGTCGGCAAGCAACACATAAACCATAATTATTCTCCCCTTATCTTTTTAAGCCGGTAAAACCCGGCGGAAAATCGGTTTTTGAATAAACCATACCCTTTGGAAAAGCGTAATCGCTTCCCTCATACAGATATGAAACAATATCTTCCGCTTCGTCAAATTCAACGCTATCGGCGAATTTGCCGCAGGAAAACAGCTTTGTTTCAAATCCGAAATTTGAATAATAATCAAACAGGCCGTCGTTTGCGGGAATCAGCCAAAGAAAATCACAGTCGAGCGACTTTGCGTAATCGATAAGTGCTCCTGCGTACCCATTGCCGCGAAATTCACGCTTGGTGCAGACGGCATAAATATACTTTCCGTATAATGAAGCGTATTTGCAGTCAACAAGAAAAAGCATTGAAACAAGAGCGCCGTCCGCGAATAAGCCGAGGCATTTTTTGTGTTCGCAATTTACAAGAAAATATTCGATTTCCTCTGATGAATCGCCGAAAACTTCGCTCCAAAGGGAAATTATCCGGTTTCTGTCTTCGGTAAACGCAATTCTTTCAGCCTTCATAAACAGCGGTTTCCTTTTTAAGCCATATCGCGGGATGATACGACTGCTTCGCCTTTCTGAGCCCCTCAAGGCCGAGATCCTCTTCCCTGTTAACGTATTCGTAACCGTCAAGAAGAAGTCTTTTTGCAAATTCACGGTTTATGATCGCGTATGCTCCGTGCTCGCCCGACGGCGCTTTTTCAAAATGGGACACAAAGCAAGTGTCGTTAATTTTCTCTCCGTAAGTATATGCGATAATTTTGCCGTGAACACGGATAGCGCCGCCCTTAAAGCCGAGCTTACCGTAATTTTCAAAACCGGTGAGCACCGCTTCAAATTCAAGCGAATAATCGGGATCGTCGTCATCCCTGCTTTTTATCCATTCAGAATGGCAGTCTATACATTCCGGAATATTTGACTCCGAAAGCTCCTCATAGCTCCAATCGGTATTATTGCGCTCAAAATTAGCAATATGATTTCTTTTGCCGTGATATTTTTTCCCTTTAAGTTCGGCAAGATCGATTACATTATAGATATAATCGTTGCAGCCGTCGTCGTAAATATATGAAAACTTGCCGGGAAAATATTTTTCAAGCAGTTCCCTGTAGCTTTCCGTAACACCGTATAGCTTCGGCTTTATTCCGAGTTCACCGGCGTCGCCGATAATCATTTCAACAGCGTCTTTAAAATCACCCTTGCCTATGGGCAGAGAATACGAAATATCGGTTTTACCCCATCTGCAAATGAAAAAATCCTTATAAAACACTATTTTGGTGGCGTAAGCCGTCCTCCAAAGATAAACGCTACCGAAAGAATACTCGCAGTTCATACTGTGAGCTTGTGCAAAACATTCGATTACCCTGCTTCGGTCGCTCAATTCGGGAGTTTTGAAATTTAACATAATTCCTCTCTTATTATTTCAATTATTTCAGAATGTATATCCTTAATATCTCGCGGTAAATCGCCTTTCGCGCAGTTGATTACCTTCCAGCCCTGTTTTTTTGCGGTATAAAGCGCCGCTTCCCGGCATTTTAAAAGAAAGGCTCTGTCTGCCTCGTGAACGTCCTTTCTGCCCTCGTCGCCATTGTATCTTGACGACATAAGCCTTTGGGAAATATCCACCGGCATATCGAGAAAAATAACGAGATCGGGAGCGGGAATACCGATTTTTTTATATTCAAAATCAGCGCTCCATTCAAGATATTCGTCCCATTCGTTTTTGGGAATTTTTTCCATTTGATAAATGGAATTAGACGTTGCGTAACGGTCGGCAAGTATGACCGTTCCGCTTTCGTATTCTTTCTGCCAGCCGAGGCGGAAAGAAGCGTATCTGTCTACGGCGTAAAACGCTCCGGCGGCGTAGGCGTTAACGTCGCCTGCTGATGTGCCGAACTCGCCGGCCAGATACATTTTTACGAGCGCGCTCGACGGGCTTTCGTAATCGGGCAGCTTGATTTTTTTAAACTTTACGCCGCCGTCTTCAAAATACTTTTCAACAAGCCCTACTTGCGTTGATTTTCCGCTGCCGTCAAGCCCCTCAATTATTATCAGTTTTTTCATTTTTTCTTTTTATTTTCCTTTTATTTCCCTGTTCGTCAACAACATAAGTGTTTTCAAGCTGACCTATAAGGCTTTGCCTGAAACCGTCAATATATAATCTGCGAAGGGCCGCTTGCTCTTCTTTTTCCTCATCGCTCAGCTTCTGCGTTTTTGATTTGCGGGCAAGTTCATTTATTCTGTTTATCTGTTCAGGTGTTATCATTAGTCCAAAAAATCCTTGAGTCTTTTACTTCTGCTCGGGTGGCGAAGCTTTCTGAGCGCCTTTGCCTCTATTTGACGTATGCGCTCACGCGTAACGTTAAACTCCCTGCCAACCTCTTCAAGTGTTTTCGGATTGCCGTCGCCAAGGCCGAAACGAAGCGAAAGCACCTTTTCCTCTCTCGGCGTAAGCGTTTTGAGCACGTCTGAAAGCTGTTCTTTTAAAAGGCTCATCGAAGCGGCGTCATCAGGCGGCAAAGCATCATCGTCGGGGATAAAGTCGCCGAGATGGGAATCCTCTTCCTCGCCGATAGGCGTTTCAAGCGAGACGGGCTCCTGTGCGACGCGGAGGATTTCCCTGACCTTATCCGTAGGCATTTCAAGGAACTCCGCAATTTCCTCGGGCTTAGGCTCCTTGCCGTTCTCGTGCAGAAGCTGGCTGTTCGCCTTTTTGACCTTATTTATAGTTTCAACCATATGAACGGGTATTCTTATTGTTCTCGCCTGATCTGCGATGGCGCGCGTTATCGCCTGCCTTATCCACCACGTGGCATACGTTGAAAATTTAAAGCCCTTTGTGTAATCAAACTTATCAACAGCCTTGATAAGCCCCATATTGCCCTCCTGAATGAGGTCGAGGAACTGCATTCCTCTGCCCACATATCTTTTGGCAATGCTTACGACAAGGCGCAGATTGGATTCAGCAAGGCGTTTTTTCGCTTCGGGATCATCGTCGGCAATCCTTATGGCGTATTCAATCTCCTGCTCCGGAGATAAAAGCGGAACACGGCCTATCTCTTTAAGATAGACCTTAACAGGATCGTCCATAACGGCGTTTTCGTTCGTCACTACGGTGTCGGCGCCGTCCGTTTCCTTGGGAAGATCCACCTCAAGCGGAATACCGTCAAGCGCCTCGGCCGAAAAATCGTCTATAATGCTGATATTCGAGCCGTCTATCATATCGTTCAGCTTTTCAAGCTCATCAACGTCAAGATCGAGCTCAACGATAAGATTGTCGATTTCCTGAGCGGTAAGGTGACCTACCGACTTGCCTTTTTCAACAAGCTTTTTAAACGCGTTTATCTTTTTTTCTTCCGAAACCGACTGAGTCGGCGTAAGATTTAAATTATCCATGTTGTTCTCCTCATTTTATGTATTTCCGAAAGCTTTTCTGAATTCATCGTCGTTCATAACGGAAACAGAACGACCGTTTTTCTTATTGTATTCCTCGCGAATTACCTTTAGACAGTCCGGAAATTCGGCTTTTGGATCAACGCTTTCCCTGCCGTTTGCCATCAAGCCGGAAAGCCTGCCCATCTCATCCACCGAAAGCTCGGACGAAAACGAAGAAATATCGGTTCCGCTAACGTTTTCGATATTGGCGCAGATAAGCTCAAAAATCTTTTTTATAAAGCCTTTGCCGAGATATTCCGACGAAAAACCGTCTAACATTTTATAACAATCGGGATATTTTATCAAGAGGAAAATCATTCTTTCCTCCGCTTTGAACTTCTTTGTTGTGGTGTTGCCGTCAAAAGCGGCCTTCGCGGTCTGCCTGACGCTTTCGTTTATAATTTTTCTGCTGCCGGCCCGCCTTACGGCATACGCGTTTTTCTTAGCGTACGCTTCAAGCTGCGCCGCCGCGCTTTTCCTGTCTATTCCAAGCTCTTCGGACAAGCGTGAAATATAAATATCCTGCTCTACCGGCGAAGCGTCGGCAAGCACCTTGACGGCCTCGTTTATAAAATCGATCTTGCTATGAGTTGTTTTGAGGTCGTGCGAATTTCTGAGCTCAAGCAGCTTAAATTCAAGATCGCTTGCGGCCGTTTCAAGCATCGCGGCGAATTTTTCGGCGCCGACAGTTTTTATTATTTCGTCGGGATCTTTGCCGTACATCAGTTTTGGAACACGTATTTTAAGATTCGTCTGCTTAAACATCTGAATGGCTCTTTTAAGCGCTTTTTGACCGGCCTCGTCGGCGTCGTAAGCAAGTATCACTTCGCTCGCGTATCTGTTAATAAGACTTATCTGCTCGTTTGTAAGCGCCGTTCCGCAGCCGGCAACGGCATTGGTAAATCCTGCCTGATGCATAGCGATAACGTCCATATATCCCTCGCAGAGAATAATGCTTGTCCTGCCGCTGTCCTTTGCGAAATTAAGGCCGAAAACTTCGTTTGTTTTTTTATATACGAGCGTGTCGCTCGTGTTGATATATTTCGGCTTGCTGTCGTCAAGAACGCGCCCGCCAAACGCGATAACGTTGCCGTATATATCGATAATCGGCGTTATTACACGGTTTCTGAAATAATCGTAATATCCGTGCTGCCCTTTTCTGACAAGTCCGGCTTCATACATTTCGGCAACGGAAAAGCCCTCGTCTTTAAGATAATTCAAAAGCCCGTCCCAGTCGGTGGGCGCGTAACCGAGCCCGAATTTCGTTATCGTTTTTTTTGTGAGCCCTCTGTTTAGAAAATATCCGAGCGCTTTTTCGCCTCCCGCGCCGGTGAGGCGGGAATTAAAGAATTTCGCGGCTTTTCTGTTAGCCTCAAGTATGCGTCTTCTCTTTTTTGCGAGGCTGTCGTCAAAGCCCTCGGAGGGCATCTGCATTCCGGCTCTTTCGGCAAGCAGCCGCACAGCGTCCATATAATCGAGATTCTGTATTTTTCTGATAAATGTTACCGCGTCTCCGCCGGCGCCGCATCCGAAACAGTAAAACGACTGCGTATCGGGATATACGGTAAACGACGGCGTTTTCTCATTGTGAAACGGGCAAAGTCCCACAAAAGTGGAGCCTCGCTTTTTCAGAGTTACATAAGTTGAAATTACATCCTCAATATCGGTTTTGTATTTGAGTTGCTGCAAAAAGCTCTCGCTGAGCGCCATAATCTCAACCCCTTTCTATTTGAGCTCGGATTTCGGCAGAAAAAGCTCGCTGAATTTTTTTAACGCCAAATTGTCGCTCATAGCGGCTATGTAATCGCAGACGGCTCTCGGTATCCCCTCTTTTTCGCAAATTTCCGAATACGGTTCAGGCAGCAAATCGGGATTTTCTTTATAAAACGAAACAAGCTTTTCGATTATTTCAAAAGCCTTTTCATCTTCTCTTCTGCATATATCGCTTGAATAAACGCGATTATACATAAAATCGGTAAGCTCGTCAAACGCTTCGCCCATTAAGCTCCCGAAGCAAATCTCGCTTTTGCTGTTTTCAACCACGTCGAAAACAAGATTGTTTATTCTCTCGGATTTTCTGCTCCCAAGCGCCGAAACGAGGTGTGAAGGAATGTCCCCCTCGCTCATTACGCCTGCCGCCTCCGCGTCGTCAATATCGTGATTTATGAAAGCAATCCTGTCCGCGAGGCGTATTATCTGCCCCTCAAGAGTAAAAGCCTTGGCGCCGCTCGAGTGGCATCCGATACCGTTTATTACCTCTTTTGTGAGATTGAGCCCGCGTCCGCTTTTTTCGATTTTCGTAACTACGCGAACGCTTTGCTCGTAATGCCTAAAATCAATCCCCGAAGCGCTGTTCAGAGCTCTTTCGCCGGCGTGGCCGAAAGGAGTATGCCCTAAATCGTGCCCGAGCGCGATCGCCTCAGTCAAATCCTCGTTGAGGCAGAGAGCTCTCGCGATAGTTCTCGCTATCTGCGAAACTTCAAGCGTGTGTGTAAGCCTTGTTCTGTAATAATCTCCGGCGGGAGCGAGAAAAACCTGCGTTTTGTGCTTCAGCGTTCTGAAAGATGAAGAATGGATTATCCTGTCTCTGTCTCGCTGAAAGCAGGTTCTTATCGAGCATTCTTCCTCGAATATCTCCCTGCCGAGCGAATTTTGCGAAAGGCAGGCGTTTTCGGACAATGTCATTCTTTCGTTATTTTCCGCTCGTTCTCTGATAATTTTATCCAAAATATCACCTTTTTATTACATCTCATAATATTTATACGCAATATTGTGCATAATTCCTTTTTAAAAGAGCAAATTTTTATCTTGACTTGGATTTTTTTAATTGTTATCATCAAAAAGAGGTGTATTCTATGCCATACTTCGTGACGGCTCTCGCCGTCGTTTTGCTTTTCGCGTTTTGCTTTTACCAAAACAATAAGCTCGATATAACCGAATATAAAATTCAAAGCGAAAATATCACCGGAAAAAGCATAAAAATAGCGCATCTTTCGGATTTTCATTCAAAGCCTTTCAAAAAGGTTCTCAACGAAGTAAAAAAAGCGGAACCGAACCTTATTGTGATAACGGGCGACTATATCAACGACAAATGCAAAAACAAAGAAAAAATGCTCGCTTACGGAAAAGAGCTTGTGCAGACGGCGCCGGTGTTTTATATATCAGGCAACCACGAGCGAAGGCTTAAAAACTTCGACGGCTTGATGCGGGAATTGCGCGAAATGGGATTTAACGTGCTTCTAAACGAAATATCGCAGATAAAAATCGAAGGCAATACGGTTACGATTTTAGGTCTTGACGAAAAGCAGGGCGGCTTCGACGATTATTTAAAAAGAATGAAAGGAACTTTTGAATACGGAGATTTATCCCGATATTTCAAAGAACTCGATCTGTACGGCGGCTTTAAAATAGTTTTAAGCCATTTTCCCGAAAATTTTGAAAGTATTAAAGAGCTTAATTACTCGCAGTATAACTTTGACCTCCAGCTTTCAGGCCACGCTCACGGCGGGCAGTTTATACTGCCGTTTATCGGCCCTGTTTTCAGCCCCGGGCAGGGATTTTTTCCGAAATACGCGAGAGGAGAAAAAGGAACGAGACCTAAGCTTATTATAAGCAGGGGTCTCGGCAATTCGGAATTTCCCGTGAGGCTGTTCAACCACCCGGAAATAATATTTATAACAGCCGGCAAAAAAGAATAAACAACGTATAAAACCGTCTGAACAAATGATGTTCGGGCGGTTTTAAATTTTTGCGTATTTTTCACCAAGGCGCTCAAACGAATATCTGCCGCCGCTCATCTCCGTAAGCTGATTTTCGAGCTCTTCGCGCACTTCGCTTTTCACCGTAAAAGTCACGCGGACACTTTCGCCGAAATCGCTGCTTTCAATATTCGCGCCGAATGAATCCAACAGCTTTACAAGGCTTGAATAAAAGGAATAATCCGTTTTGCATCCGAGAACGGCGCATGGGGCCATAGTGATTATTCCGCCGGACTCAACGGCTATCTTTGAGCCGTGCGAATACGCTCTTACAAGGCCTCCCGCGCCAAGCAAAATCCCGCCGAAATATCTTGTAACAACAACGCACACGTCCGTAAGCCCGTTTTTAAGAATAACGTCGAGCACCGGAACGCCCGCCGTACCTGACGGTTCGCCGTCGTCGCTGTATCGCTGAATATTATTTTCTCTGAGAACGTAGGCGTAAACGTTGTGGGACGCGTCCCAATGCCTTGATCTTACGGAGTTAACGAACGAAACAGCCTCCTCCTGCGTTTTTACAGGCTTAACGCAGCCGATAAATCTCGACCTTTTCTCAACAAATTCGGAGCTGTTTTCATATTCTACGGTTTTGTATTCTTTCAATTCAAACACCCTGCAAATATTAAAGGCAACGTAAAAACGCTGCCTCAATAAAAATCAGTTTTTCTTGCCGTATCTTCTGTTAAATCTGTCTACACGTCCGCCTGTATCAACAAGCTTCTGTTTACCTGTATAAAAGGGATGACATTTTGAACAGATATCAACCTTGAGCTCGCTTTTTGTGCTTTTTGTTTCGTAAACCGCGCCGCAGGCACATCTTACCGTGCAAGCCTGATACTTGGGATGAATTCCGTCTTTCATTGATTTCACCTCTTTAAAATAATGTCATAGCATTTGGAATAATAACACAATAAGCCGCAAAAAGCAAGTCTTTTTTTAAAATTATTTGTAACTGCATATTTTTGAAAGCGCAAAAGAATACAGCAAAGCCTCTTTTACCCTCTTTCCAAGCGTTTTTGATACGGCGTATTTATAAAATTCTATCTGATTTTTATACATTGATAAAAGCTGCTCTTCGTCCTTAACCCGGTCGGTTTTGTAATCTACGATAACAAGCTCTCCGTTTTCCTCAAAAACGCAGTCGGAAATGCCCTGGATAAGAATTTCCTCATCGCTGTCTGTTTCGGAAATATCCCTCAGCTTAACAAAAGATGAAATTTTTAATTCCCTGTAAAGCCTGTCCGCTTCAAAAATACGTTTTGAAAGATCGCCTGAAAACAATGTTTTAAGAGCTTTTCTGTCAAGGCAATCGGCCTGTTCCGGCGTTATAAAAGAACGGTTTGCAAGGCGTTCTATTTCCCCTTCCAAATCCGCTTTTGCTCCTTCGTAATCGCAAAACTGCATAAACGCGTGCATCGCCGTTCCTTTTTGAGCGGGAGTCATTTCACCGTCACTCAAAAACGCGGGCTTTGATGAAGCGGTATAGTCAAGGGTCTTTATACTCTCGTCAAGCTCCGAAGCAGTGAACTTTGCCGAAACGCAGGAAAGCTCTGAATATTTATATTTGTATTCGGCGCGGGCTTTTATATCGGCAAGCATTTCAGCGTCAAATCCGGCTTTAATCTCTTCGTGTCCGACGCTTTCGTTTTCGATAGGATCCTTTATTTCAACGTCAAGGGAAAAATCAGCGTTACGAACGTCGCAGGCAATGCCTGAAAACTCTCTAAGCTCTCCGCAGTCGGGATGAGTAAGCGCGGCTGCCAAGATAAAATCACCGTCGTACATAATATTTCGGCAATGGTACGGACTGAGCTTGCCGCCGCTTATTTTAGAAGCAAGCGAATTAAGGCGTCCGCTTAAATTATCTGTCGTTATAAAAGAAATAAACTGCTCTTTTGCGCGTGTGACCGCAACATAAAGCACCCTGAGATTTTCGCTTTGAATCGCGGCTTTGTTAAGACGGTGAACAACGGCGTAAGGAAGCGTATCATAATCGTAAAGCCCGTCCTCAACGTGCATTTTAACGCCCGGTCCGACAATCGGGTGCAAAAGGAATTTACCGTTTAGATCGCGCATATTGTATTTTCTTTCGGAGCCCGCAAGAATAACAACGGGGAATTCAAGCCCCTTGGAATGATGAACGCTCATAATTTTAACGGCATTCTCCGAAACGGCTGTATTTGCGGCGCTTTGAAAGCCGTTATCGCTTTCCGCGACTTTATCTATATATCTGATAAACGAAGTCAAACCGACACTGCCCGAGCTGTCGTAATCGGCGGCATAGGAAATGAATTTGTCGATATTCGCGCACCTCTGCTCACCGTTTCCGAGCGCACCCGCAAACGCGTAAACGCTTTTAAATTCGCATATGTAACGAATAAAATACGAAACGGGCGAAGTAACCGAAAGTTCGGACAGCATTTCAAGCTCGGAAAGCATATGCTTTGCCTTGTCGGATTTTGAATTGAGAACGCAGGCATAAAGATCCATCCCCGCCCTGCCCGATATTCTTATCTCGGAAAGCTCGTCGGGCGTAAAGCCGTAAAGCGGAGAGCTCATAACCGAAAGCAGGGGTATATCCTGAGCCGGATTATCTATAACGCGCAGAAGTGAAGTAAGTATTTTAATTTCGGCGCAGTCAAACATATTTTCGGCGTTGTCGCAGACAACGGGTATTCCGTTTGCGGTGAGCACCTCGTTATATACTGGAGCGTGATTCTTCATAGAGCGCAGTAAAATCGCGAAATCACCGTATCTTATCGGCCTGTAAACGCCTCCGTCCCTTATAAGTTCCTTTTTCGCTATTTTTTCGTTTATTGTTTCGGAAATATATTGCGCCTCGAGCAAATCGGTGTTTTCCCCTTTTACGCCCTTTAGGATTTTAAGCTGAGCGCAGGCAACGCCGTTATCATTATAATCCGCTCCGTAATTAAGGTATTCTTCCTCGTCATAATCTATCTCGCCCGTTTTTTCGCTCATAATAGCCGAAAAAAGGAAGTTTACATAGTCGCATACGCCTTTTTTGGAACGGAAATTTTTATCGAAAATGATTTTACGGCTCCCGCCGTTTTCACCCTCATACGGCAGATAATCGTTGCGCTTTTTTATAAAAATATGCGGCATCGCAAGTCGAAAACGGTAAATACTCTGCTTTATATCGCCCACCATAAAGCGGTTGTTTCCGTTGGAAAGCAGACTGTAAATAAGATCCTGCGCCTCGTTTGTGTCCTGATACTCGTCTATAAGAATCTCGAAAAAGCTCTTTTGCAATTCCAAAGCAAGATCGCTCGGCACAACGGCGGAATTTTCATTTTTACATAAAAGAGAAATCGCAAAATGCTCAATATCCGCGAATGAATAGCCGTTTCTTTCCTCCTTGAGCGAAGAAAGCTCACTATCAAGCTCGCCGACAACTCGGCAAAGCGTTTTCAAAACAGGATAGAGCTTCTCCGCGTCCGCTTTGTATTCTTCGGAATCAGCGCAAACAAGGCGGGATATTTCATCAATAATGCCCTTGTATATATTTCTGCGTGAAACAAAATCGTCCTTTATCGGCGACGTATAATTTTTACGACTCGCAAGCCTTCCGAATTTAACGGCGGCGAACGCTTTGCATACTTCGTTCCAGCCTCCGTCAAACGAACGGCGGAGATTTTCAATAACGGAAAAGTCTTCGTTAAGGTTGGCGCTGTAAGGCTCAAACATAATATCATCGGGGCACTCGTCAAGAACCGAACGCGCCGATTCGGCGTATTCGAGGGCTGTGTCAAGCGCGTAAATGATTTCTTCGGTAAGATAGGGATACCATACGCTTTTCTCAAGCGGTATATCGGGATTGTAATTTTCACAAACGGAATCAAGCCATTTATGCGGAAACGGCTGAGAATAAATATAGGTGTAAACGCGCTTTATCGTATTTTTAAATTCCTTTTCGTCCTTTGGCGCCGCCAAAAGGCGGGTTAGTGACGCGATTTCCTCAAAATATTCCTCAAAAGCTCTGTCGAGAACGGAGTCAAGAGCGGAATCGGTCATTACTTGGAGCTGAGCGTCGTCAAGCACGGAAAAATCACGGCTTATGCCGAGAGTAAAAAAGTTTTCCTTTACAAGATTAAGGCAAAATGAATCGACGGTGCAGATTTTTGATACGGAAAGAAGCGAGAGCTGCCTTTGAATATAAATATTTGAAGGGGCGCGGCTTAAAATATCCTCAAGCGAAGCGGAAATCCTTGATTTCATCTCGGCTGCGGCGGCGTTTGTAAACGTCAGAATAAGCAATCTGTCGGCGCTTACGGGGGCGCTTTCGTCGGTAAGAATATTAACTACTCTTTGAACGAGTGCGGCGGTTTTACCAGAACCCGCGGCGGCAGAAACAAGAATATTTGAATTTTTGGCTTTTATTGCGTCAGACTGCTGCTTTGTCCAGTTCGGCACGGCTCTTCCTCCTTTAATATTTTCATAACCTCTTCATCAGTCAAAGCTTCCGCTTCCCGCTGCCCTATAAACCGCCTGTTTGCGCAAACGGAAGAATATTTGCAATAATCGCAGGTTTTATCGTGATTTTTTCCGTTAATCGGATTTTGATTTATATTTCCCGATTGGAGCTCGGACGCCATTTCAACAATAAGCGAATCCACCTTTTTGCTTATCCTGCCAAGCTCTTCGAGAGAAGCAAAGCAGCCGACCAATCCGTTTTTCTGCGTGTATTTAACAGGAATGTAATTACCTCCGAGATCCTGTTCCATAGATCTGAGAATATCGTGTTCGCCGTCGTAAAGAACCATACCTTTCATTTTGAATATCTTTGTTTCTTCGTCTTTGTATTTTTTTTCGTCAACGTCTCTTTTCAGCCCAAGCGTTTCCCTTGAAGCGTGCATATAGAGAACCCCCGCGGGAACAGCCGAATATTCGCATGATTTATCGGCGCAAATGGAAAAAAGATAAACAAACATTTGCAGATTAAGTCCATAAAGAATATCGGAAAGTCTGAAATCCTTTCTGCCCGATTTATAATCTATAACCCTAACATACTTCTCGCCGTTTTCCTCAAGAATATCCACTCTGTCAACACTTCCGCGCAGGCTTACCGAGCCTCCGCCATCAAGGGGAATGATTTTCGGCTTTACGGCTCCGTCTCTGTCTATCTTAAGCTCAAAAGCTTTCGCCTCGAATTTGCTTTGAGAAAATTCATCGGCAAGGCGGAGAACAACGCTGTAAAGCATTTTTGAAATACGCATAAACGTATAAGAAAAACGCCTGCTCTGATCCTGAGCTCCGAGCTTGGTATTAAAATATTCGGTCAGATATTTGTCAACAAGCCGCCTTATTTCACTTTTGCTCATTCTGCCGAGAGCGGGAGAACCCACCTCTGAAATAATATTTTCAAGCACGAAGTGAATGACCGTTCCCGTCTCCATAGCGCCCATTTGCGCTTTTTCGCGCGGATTGGCACGCAGTCCGAATTTGCAGAAATAACGAAACGGGCATTCAAAATAATCCTCAAGGCGCGACGCGGAAAGATACATATCTTTTCCGAAAAGCTTAGTAGCGATGTTTTTATCTTTGATTTTTACCGCAGCGTTTTCGCTCAAAAGCTTTACAGACGAAAATCTGCCGTCATCTTTGAAATATTCCTTCAGAGTTTCGGAAAAAACGCTGTTTTCGCCGAAACGGCGGGCAAAGAGCTCGAAAGCGGAAGCCTCGCTCTCAATAAGCTCAACGTCCCGTATATCGCCGTAAGAGGTTTCCGTTAAAAGCGGAAAGGCTTTTTTAAGAGAAGTGACGATTGACGACGGCGAACCGCCCGCGCCTCTGCCTATATATGTAACGAATAGCTTTTTTCTCGGAGCGCTTAAAGCCGTATAGGCGAAATAGCGTTCCTGAATACTGAGCGTTTCGCCGAAAGAATACAACTCAAGATCGTTTTCCTTGAGCATTATCCTGTCATTTTCCGTAAGAAGTCCGCCGCTTATCACCGAGCGTGGAAATTCGCCCTCATTGGCGCCGAGAATAAAAACAATTTCGGGATTATCGGCCCTTATTCTGTCCGCCTGACCGAACTGAACATTGTCAAGCCCTTGCGGAAGAACGCCGAGATCCTCATAAGAAATCATCAAATCGAAAAGCGAAAGATAATCCCTGAGCGAAATCTTTTCATTCCTCAAAACAGCGGCAAGGCAATCCAAAATCTCCATAAGAATATCCCAAACTCTGCCCTGTTCCTGCGCAAGCTCGTTTTTGTCGTAGCCTGAAAGGGCCTTTGCCGTTTTGGTGAGATTTCTGCCGACGTTGAACGAGAGCAGAGCATTGTAAATTGCTTCGCCTATCTCGCGCGCGTCGTCCGTCTTTACAGCTGACTTAAAGCGGTCAAGCCGTTTGCAGATATATTCGCGGGAAGCGTTTATATCATCAAGCGCGGCCTTGTCTTTTTCGCTGAGACCGTCTGAAAATCCGTTCGGAGACGCTTCAAAAGGCTTAGACCACTTGCCTACCCCGCTTATGCTCCAAACGTAGATATAGTTTTCAAGCCTTCCCGCGGCGTTCCTGCCGATATCGGTAAGTCCTGTTTTAATGAGGCTGAGTATATCGTCGCTTCTGTAAGAGTAAACAACCGTCCTTAAAAGATACTGCACGAAAACCATCAGCGGCTGAGATTTTACGGGGCGGCGCTCGTCAACGTAAAACGGAACACCGTATTTTCTGAAAGCGTAAATAATACCGTCGCCGTAGCTTTCGGAATCGCGGCAAATAACGGCAATATCGCGGGCTCTTGTTCCTGAGCGAAGCTCCTTTTTTATCTTCATCGCGATATATGAGCATTCGTCGGAAACGCTGTTTGCCGAATATAACCTGATATTTTCGGGTTTATATTCATACTTTTCGGCGCTGCCCGAAAAAATATTTTTCTCGCAAAAAAGCATTTCCTTGTTTTCCGCTCTGTAATTCTCACGGAGGACAACGCTTTTTGAGTCAACCCCGAATTTTACGGCAATATTTTTAACGGCGGAAGCGTTCTTATTAACATAAGAGAAAAGCCCGAAAGCGCCTTGCGAAGAACCGTCTCCCGAAAACGTAACGTAAATATCGGCGCAATCCCTGATTATAAGCTCTATAATTTTAAGCTCGCTTGCCAAAAAGCCGTTGAATCCGTCGATAAAAACGGTCTTATTATTCAGATAGCCCGTTTTGTCAAGCTTGTCGTACAAACGGCTGAGAACGGTGGAGGAATCCACAAACGAACCGTCAAGCAGACGGTTATATTCACACATAATAAGAGCAATATCCTTTAGCTTACGGGAGAGAAACTGCCCGCCGACTTTTTTTGAGACTTCAAAAAGATCGTCCGAAGAAATGGCGCAGGAGGCAAGCTCGTCGCTAACGGAAACCATTGAGGAAATAAAAGAACGCGCGTCCGATTTTCCTCCTAAAAGGCCAAGCTCGTCCTTTACCGCGTCGATCGCCCTTTTCATAAGAACCGCCTTGCCGCCTTTTGTGATTACGGGGTATTTTTCTCCGCCGTAAATGCGGTTTATTTCGCTTGAAAGGCGTGTAAAAGAGGAGTTTTCGACCTTGCCTGCATTTCGTTCTCCAAGCAGTCGCAAAAGCTTTTTTTCGGCGGTGAAATTATACTGCTCGGGAGTGATGAGCAGCAAATTATCCTTTCCGGAATCAACAAGCCTTTTAATTTCGGAAAAGCAATATTCTGTTTTGCCGGAGCCGGAACGGCCGAAAATGAAATAAAGCATAAAGCACCTTAGTCAAAATTTTTTAAATTTAATTTGTCAAACCGAGAGAAAAATTTTTTGAGCTCCGCGGTGATTTCTTCGCAAATGCCGGCATAATCGTTTTCTATATTAAGCGGAAGTATCGGATCGTGAACGGAAAGGCGCAGTAAAAACCAGCCGCCTGAAACGTTTATTCTCACGCCCTCATAATTTTCCTTTTCAATCTGCCAGCCGTCTCTTGCCGCCGCGTATTCGGACAAAGAATCGATAACCGTTTCGCCGTATTCTTTGAAATCATCGGTCAAAATCGGTATTCTTATCTCAAGGCTTTCGGCAGGTTCTTTAAGTTCGCTTATAAGAGCGCTTATTCCTTTCCCGTTTTTACGCAATTTGGCGAGCAGAATAACGATTTTCGCGGCGAGATAAGCGCCGTCGTCAAGAAAATAATTTTCTCTCAATGCCGCGTGCCCGCTCGTTTCAATCGCAAGCGGCGAATCAATCCCGTTTTTGTTAAGCTCAACGGCCTTGTCGATAACGTTTTTATAACCTCTTTTAAAGCGCAGCTGCCTGCCGCCGAGCTTTTTTTCAATAAATTCACGCAAACCGTCGGAAGTGAGGCTGTCCGTCACAACGGTTCCGCCTTCGTGCCCGTCAAGAGCGATAACCGAAGCGAGCGCGACAAGTCGGTTTCTGTTTATCTCCTCGCCGCTTGAATAAACGCAGCCCATTCTGTCCACGTCCGTATCGAATATAAAGCCGAAATCCGATTTTGAATTTATCACCATTTTGCGCGCGGATGCTATTGCCTCGGCGTTTTCGGGATTGGGGATGTGATTCGGAAAAGTGCCGTCAGGCTCAAGATAGCGGCTCCCACTCGTGTCCGCACCGAGCGGGGAAAGCACTTTGTCGGCAAAAAATCCACCGACTCCGTTTCCCGCGTCAACAGTTATTTTAAGACCGCAAAGGGGCCTATCGCCGCAGTCGGCTCCTTTAACGATAATATCCCTGAGATGGGCGCAGTAAACACTCATAAAATCATAATCGGCAACGCTTCCCCGTTCGTTTCCGAGTTCGGTTGAGTAAGCCAAAGCAAGTATCTCTTTTATCTCGTTTCCCTCAAGGCCGCCCTCACGGGTAAAGAATTTCAACCCGTTTCTTTGATACGGATGATGCGAAGCCGTGATTTCGAGAGACGCGTCGGTTTTTATATCGATAACCGTGGTCATAAACATCGACGGCGTAGACGCAAGTCCGCAGTCGTAAACACGAACTCCGTATGAAACAAACGCCTTAACGGCGGCGGCCTTTATCCTGCCGGCGGATATTCTTGAATCATTTCCAACGGCTATTCTCAAATCGCTTTTTGACAGTCTCTTTCTGAGCCAAATCACGAACGCACCGCATATTTTTTCAACAACATCGTCGGTGAGCTCGATTTCCTCCGTTTCGGTTTTAATTGCTACTCCTCTTATATCGGTTCCGCTTTTCAGCCTTAAAAGGCTATCTTCTGTAATAGTTTGCATTTATCATACCCTCGCTGAAGGCTTTATCGTAAGCCTCTATCAAAAATTTATACATAGGAGACGAAATATCAAGCATAAGCCGCAGTTCGTCGATAAGAGACGGATCGGCGAGCCTGCCCAAATCATTGCCGACATAGAAAAATTCAACGTTTTTCGCGTTGAGATACGGTTTAAGCCTTTCGGGAGCATTCGGAATTTTATCCTTTTTGTAAAAATCCCTTGTGTTGTATGTCAGTCCCGCGCTTTTTGTCGCCTCAATCGCCTCAAACCATCTGTCCTGCTCCGCAAGGATTTTTTCCCTGACAAAATCAAACTGCGTCTGCCTCTCGGTCCACATACCGAGACCGAACGCGTAATTCTGCTGTGTGAACTCAAACCAATAAAACGGCGCAAAAGGATAAGCAAATTTATTTCGCCTGAGAAAAAGCCAAAGATTATCTCGGTAAAGACGCTTGTTTTTTGTGCGGCGCGTGTCTCTGCGTATTCTTGAAACGGCATACACGGGGTTCGTATCCGTAAGCGGATCAATCTCGCACATTATATCCGAAAGGTCAAGAACTATCTGGCGCATGGGAACGGTGATATTCTGTTTCAGTTCCTCCTTGTGCTGTTCATAAAACTCCTTTGAATCATTGAACGCGTTAAGCGATAAAAGGCCGATGGCCTCCGCAGATATACCCTTAAAGTTATACATTATTTGAGAAGCCCCCTTTCAAGCATCTTCTGCGCGGCAAGCTGAGCGCAGATCTTAGCTCCGTGAAAATTAAGACCGCCCTGTATCCACGCGTAATACGGCGGTCTCAGGGGAGCGTCTGCCGAAAGCTCTATTGATGAGCCGAGCGTAAACGAACCCGCGGCCATAACGACCTTGCTGTCATAACCCGGCATATCCCAAGGCTCGGGAAGAAGGAAACTGTCTATCGGGCTTCCGCTTTGAATCCCTTGGCAAAAAGCGACAAGACTTTCGGGATCCTCAAGCCCGAGACTTTGAACCGTATCTCCCCTTTCGTCATTGTATGACGGTGTGACTTTATAACCGAAATCGGAAAAAAGCGCTGCTATAAAAACGGCGCTTTTCATAGCTTCGCCCACGGTGTGCGGAGCGAAATAAAGCCCCATATAAAGCTCCCTGTTGTGCCCGAGAGTGGCTCCCACCTCTTTGCCGAGGCCGGGAGTCGTAAGCCGATAGGAGCATTTCTCAACAAGCTCTTTCTTTCCGGCAATATACCCGCCGGTGGGGGCTATACCGCCGCCCGGGTTTTTGATAAGAGAACCGGCAATAAGATCCGCGCCGACTTCGGTTGGTTCTTTTTTCTGAACAAATTCTCCGTAGCAGTTGTCCACCATAACAATAACGTTCGGATTTTTTTTCTTTGCTGTCTCGGCGATTCGGCCTATTTCCTCAACAAGAAGGCTCGGCCTAAGCTCATAGCCTCTGCTTCGCTGAATATAAACCATGGTCACCGTTTCGTCAACAGCGCTTTCGATCGCCTCAAGATCCGGCCTGCCGTTTTTAAGCGGCACCTCGTCGTAAACAATACCGAAATCCTTTAAGGAGCCCATACCGCTGCCGCTGATTCCGATAACGCCGTGAATAGTGTCGTAAGGCGTTCCCGTAACGCACAGCATTTTGTCGCCCGGGCGCAGAACGCCGAAAAGCGCCGTGGCAAGCGTATGAGTGCCGCAGGTAAAATTATATCGTACAAGCGCGTCTTCGGCTCCGAAAACCCTTGCCCACACTTTATCGAGAGTTTCTCTTCCCCTGTCTCCGTATCCGTAACCGGTGCTCGGCGAAAAGTGGCTCTCCGAAACGCCGTATTCAATAAAAGCCGACTGCACCTTAAGCTGATTGTATTCCGTGATTTCATCGATTTTTCCAAACTGATCGCGGCATTTTTCCATAGCGCGGCGCGAAGCCTCTTCGATTCTGCCGTCAATTTTAAAAAAAGGCGTCATTTATACATTCTCCAAATTCCTGTATTTTCAAAGCCGAGTCGCTTATAAAAATCCTCGTTTTTTCCGTTTTCTCTCATTAAATAAACCTTGCCGCAAAAATCGCAGCACACTGCGCTGACAAGCGCCGAAGCATAGCCGTTGCCGCGATAACGCTCGTCCGTTCTGACGCCCGAAAGCACCGCTTTATCTCCGTAAACGGAAGAAAGAAGCGCGCTCGAAACGGTTTCGCCGCCAATTTCAAGCGAGTATGCGCGGGCAAAGCCGTGGCGTATTCTATGATTCAAATCCGTGTACCAAGCGTCAAAGCCTCCGATTCCGCCGTCGAGAAAATTATAGAGGTCAAAAAGATTCGGGTATCTGTTGAGCTCGGCGCGGTCCGCGATAATTTCGATCTGCCTCTTACTCTCCATAACATTTCCGAAAGAAAAAGATTCCGAAATATTCAAAGCTTCGTCACAAAGCGCCGAATTATAACCGAGCGCGAGAATAAAACCGCGGAGCTCTTCTTCATCGGCTCTGCCTTTGAGCGCCGAAACGGTAACGTTTCCGTCAAGCGATGAAAGAACTGCCGTTATTTCGCCGTTTTCATCAAGCTGCCTGTAAAAAGAGGCAAACGGATATTTGCAGCCGTAAGCGCCGAGCAAAGAAAAAACGCGAACGGCAAAAATGTCTTCCTGTTTAAATCCGTCAAAACAGACGGGATCGCCGATTCTTTCAATCATAAAGTTTAGGCAACAAAACTTTCAGCAGTTTTCTTGTTTCTTCAATATCGCTTTCCTTGACGACGCTTGCGGCCGAATGGATATATCTGCAAGGAAGCGACACGGCGAGAACGCGGCTTCCCTTTCCGCTTGTCTGCACGGCTCCCGCGTCGTTTCCGCCGGCTATAACGGTTTTCGTCTGCACCTTTATGCCGTTTTCCTTTGCGGTTTCGAGAGCAATATTATAAAGCCGTCTGTCATAGACCGTTCTTGAATCCATAAACGAAACAACGGGGCCGCCGCCGAGAACGCAGCAGCGCTCAGCGCCTGAAACTCCGCTTATATCCGCGGCGGTAGTGGATTCAAGTATAACCGAAACGTCGCTCTGAACACCGAAAGAGGTGCATGCCGCGCCTCTGAGGCCGACTTCCTCCTGAACGTTAAAACAAAAATAAGTATCATATTCGAGTTCGCCTTTTATAAGCTCCGTCAAAAGCATACAGCCTATCCTGTCGTCAAGGGCCTTTGATTTAATAAAGCCGTCGCCGAAATTTATATATTCCGACTCAAAATAGGCATTGTCGCCCAAAGAAACATATTTCAAAGCCTGCTCTCTGTCCGAAGCGCCGATATCTATAAACAGTTCCTTAAAATCGGGCGCTTTATTTGCCTCTTCCTCTGAAAGCTGATGCACCGCCTTTGAGCCGATCACTCCGATCCTGCCGTTTATTCTGACGGCTCTGCCGAGAACGGCGAGCGGATCGATTCCCCCGACGGGGCGGAATTTAAGATAACCGTCGTCGGTAATATAAGTTACGATAAATGCCACCTCGTCCATATGGGCGCAGAGCATAACTTTATTCTTCGGCCTTTTCTTTCCCTTTTTGAAAGCAATAACAGACCCGAGCGGATCAGTTTCGCATTCGCAATATCCCTTAACGGCGTTTAATATATATTCCCTTACTTCAAATTCCCTGCCGGAAGCTCCGTTGAGCATACACAAATCCTTAAGCATTTACTTCCTCCGCCCTTTCCTTAACATATGCCGCTATAAGCCGGGCAACGGCCTCTATATCGGAAATATCCGCTGTTTCAATGGGGCTGTGCATATATTTTATCGGAATTGAAACAAGGCCGCATTTTATTCCGCCGCCGCAGAGTGAAATAACGTCCGCGTTTGTTCCCGTTCTTGATTCCATAACCTCGATCTGATGCTCTATTCCGTTTTCGAGCGCGCAGCGTTTAAGCGATTCCGATATTTCGGATGAAAGCACGGGAGAAACGCCTATCATAGCTCCCTTTGATATTTCGCCGCATTCATCTTTACTGCTGTTTGGAGTATAACCGAAAGATACGTCCGTTACAAGCGCTTCGTCAACGCCAAGCGAGAACGGTCCCGTTTTTGCCCCTCTGGTGCCAAGCTCCTCCTGCGTTGAGAACAGAGCGGTAATTTTGACAGGCAAACCCTTGATTTTTTCAAGAGCAAGAATAATCGCCGCCGCTCCCGCCCTGTTGTCAAGGCAGTTTGAAGTCACCTGATTGTTGAGAAGCTCGTTGTACTGCCGCCGAAACGTAATTCTGCTTCCGAGCGGCACAAGCTCCTTGGCCTTTTCGGCATTCAGCCCCAAATCGATTGAAATATCGGATATATCGGGCGCTTTTTTTCCGTCCGAAGCCTTTTGAAGATGCGGGGGCAAAGCGGAAATAATTCCGTAAAGTTTTTCTTTGCCCCAAACGGTAACTTCGCTTTCGCAGAGCATACGGCGGTCGATTCCTCCGCAGGCGGCGACTTTGAGAAAACCCTCATCCGTAACGGAAGTGACAATAAGCCCTATTTCGTCGATGTGAGCGTCAAGCAAAATATGATAACCCTCGCCGAACGTGCATGTAAGATTATTCATAGAGTCCGTGTGAACCTCTCCCATATCACGCAGAAGCTCACCGAGAAGCGTGTTGATTTTATCCTCGCAGCCGCCGACGGCGGGCACGCAAACAAGTTTTTTTAAAAGCCCTTTTGTGTTCATTCTTCACCAAATCCGTTTACTAATTCCTTAAATTTTCTGCCCCTGTATTCAAAAGTTTTGAACTGGTCAAACGCGGGGCAGGCGGGGCAAAGTGAAACTATATCGCCGCTTTGCGCCCTTTCTTTTGCGATAAGCAAAGCGTTTTCCATTGTATCGGTTTTAACTATCTCAAGTCCGCTTTCATCAAATCCGCCGCAGGAAGTGACAGCGTCGTAAATTTTTTCACGCGTGTTTCCGTTAAGTATAAGGAGCTTGACCTTTTTTAAAATGAGAGGAGCCATCAGGCTCATATCGTTGCCCTTATCCGAACCGCCGCAAATCATTATGATTTTTTGATCGAACGCGTTTAACCCGCTTATAACTCTTGAAGGCGAGGTGGCGATTGAATCGTTATAGTATTTAACTCCCCTGTATTCGCGCACAAATTCTATTCTGTGCTCCACACCGCCGAATTTTCTTGCTACCTCAGCCATATTTTTTGTATCTACTATGCCCCAAACGGCGCATATGGCGGTGCAGTAATTTTCAACGTTATGAAGCCCGGGTATCTTTATATCACGCTTATTCATTACAAATACTCTTTCCCCGTTTTCGCTGAAGAAAATATCGCCGTTTTCAGCCATAAACGCGCCGTTTTCAACAGGGTGCTTTACTGAAAATTCAAACAGTTTTCCTCTTACGTCAAAACGCATATCGTGATAAACGCTGCCGCCGATTGAATAATCGCAGTCCGCATTGAGAACGGTTTTGGAATCGGCGCTCTGATAGATAAGAATATTTCGCTTTGCGTCAACATATTCGTCAAGATTAACGTGATGGTCGAGATGCGTTTTTTCTATATTCGTAACAACGGCGATATCGGGCTTTTTAACCATATTGCCCATCGTTAGAAGCTGGAATGACGAAAGCTCAACGACCGCAATATCACTTTCGCAGATATTTTCAAGCTCAGGCATAAGGGCCTTGCCGATATTTCCGCCGAGAAATACCCTTTTGCCCTGAGCCTTCAGCATTTCTGAAATAACGGTGGTGGTCGTAGTCTTTCCGTTTGAGCCTGTCACGGCGATTATTTTGCATGGGCAGTATTTGAAAAATACCTCCATTTCCGTAGTCACAGTCTGCCCTCTTGAAATACATTCGCCAATCCATGAATTTTGAAAAGGCAGTATTCCGTGCGAGCGGAAAACTATATCCATTTCGGGTAAAACGTCAAGATAATTTTCGCCGAGTGAAAAATGAACGCCGAGCGAATCGAGAACAGAGCAATCGGTTTCCCCGATGTAATCCCTGCCGCGTCTGTCGCACGCCCAAACTTCAACGCCCTTTTCCGCGAGCCACTTCGCGCAGGGCATATTTGCTACCCCCATTCCGACGAAAGCGACTTTTTTGTTTTTAATGCCGTTCAAATAATCTTTTACACAAGTATTCAAATCAAAATCTCCTTAATGCGCGTAAAATGTGCCGTCTTTAAATTTGGCGGGCGTAAATTCCTTCATACGTTCCTCAAGCTCATCCTGAAACGCGAGCCGCCTTTCGCCCTTATATTTATCCTTTATGGGAATATCGCACCGCATTACGTAATTCGCTATGAGCTGCTGGCATTTTGTTTGCATATTGCCGAGGAAATAACATTTGTTTTCGGACGGTTCGGCAATGGCAACGGCTATTTTAAGCTGCTCCTTTTTCCCTATCGGCGTTATCATTTTTGAAAGCGCCGCCGCGCCTTCCTGCGCCTTATCCGTAACAAAGCAGATAACGCAGCCGCCCTTTCTTTTAAGCCTATGTACCGTCAGGTCGTTTATCACCTCATCTATATATGCGATTACATCTTCTCGTGAAAGGTCGTTCACCTCAACGGCGTAAAAATATTCGTTCCTTTTGAAAGCCGTAAAATCAAATGTAAAATCATCGCTCTCAACGTCTGTGTTTACAGCATAACCGTCGGCGGAAAAATCCTTTTGCATCGCCGCCAAAAACTCCGCGTTTTCTCTTTCGCTTCTCGCGAGCAGATAATATCCGCAGTCGTCAATCTCGTGCTCGATAGTGTTCAAAAAAGAATCACACTTTCCGTATCTACCGTAATAAATAAAGGTGAGGCACAAGCTCAGAATAATCAGAATGTCACATATATAACTGCACGCGACAGTCGCCGCGCGGCTGTAATCCAAAATATAGGGATAAGCGCCCATATAAACGACTATATAAGCGACGGAGAAGATTATAACGGCTTTCATAATTTTAAACAGCCTTTTCTGCTTTTTTCTTAATTCTCTCATTTTATCATTTCCATAAACCGTTCTTCGTCTATTATCTCTATTCCGAGGGCGTTCGCCTTGTCGAGCTTGCTTCCCGCTTCCTCTCCGGCAAGCACAAAATCGGTCTTTTTTGAAACGCTCGATGAGGTTTTGCCGCCGAAACGCTCTATTATCGCGGAAGCCTCCGCGCGTTTAAGAGTCGGGAGCGTTCCCGTAAGAACAAAGGTTTTGCCCTCAAAGCGAGTATCGGTAACTTTTACAAGCGACTTTGTGTTTACGCCGCTTTCGATAAGGCTTTCAACAAGCTGCCTTGATTTATCGTTTTTAAAGAAATCAACAACGCTTTGAGCCATAACCTCGCCGAATCCGTCGATTTCAAGTATCTTGCCGAAGTCAGCGGCCATAAGCGTTTCAATTTCCTTAAATCGACCCGCGAGCAAAGCGCCCGCTTTTGAGCCTATATGGCGTATTCCGAGCGCGAATATGAGCTTGCCGAGATCGTTTTTCTTTGATTTTTCAACCGAAGAAATAATGTTTTTTATGCTTTTCTCACCGAAGCCCTCCAAATCGGCGGAGGCAATCTTATCGTAAGTCAGCGAGTAAATATCCTCTGTTTTTTCAATAAGCCCGTTGTTTACAAAAGTTTCCAAAATCGACGGGCCGAGCCCCTCTATATCCATAGCGTCCCGCGAGCAGAAATGGATAAGATTTCTCAAAAGCTGAGCGGGGCAATCGGGATTTATGCACCTTATCGCCGCCTCGCCGTCTTCCTTAACGACTTCGCTGCCGCAGCTTGGGCAGACCGTGGGATAAACGAACACACCTTCGGATCTTTTTTCATTGAGGCAAAGCACCTCGGGGATAATGTCTCCCGCTTTGCGCACCGTTATAATATCGCCGATATTTATGCCCTTTTCGTTTATAAAATCCTGATTATGCAGGGTTGCGCGGGAGACGGTCGTTCCCGCGAGATGAACAGGCTCAAGAACGGCCGTCGGCGTCAAAACGCCTGTTCTTCCGACGGCGATTTCAATATCCGTCAGCTTTGTCTGTTTTTCTTCGGGCGGATATTTGAAAGCTATCGCCCATTTCGGGAATTTAGCCGTTGAGCCAAGCTCCGCTCGCATAGCGAAATCATCAACTTTGATGACCGCGCCGTCAATGTCGTATTCAAGCTCTCCCCTTTTTTCGCCGATGCTTTCAATAATTTCAACGGCTTTCGCTACGCTGTCAACAAGCGTATATTCGGGAACGGTGTTGAAACCGAGCTCCTTTAGAAAATCAAGGCTTTCTTTATGCGAATTAAGTTCAACGCCTTCCGCCCGCTGAACGTTGAAAACAAAAATATCAAGACCTCTTGAGGCGGTAACGGCGCTGTCCTTCTGACGAAGTGAACCCGCCGCGGCGTTGCGGGGATTTTTAAACGGTTTTTCGCCGTTTATAAGCTGCCTGTCAACAACTCTGTCAAAGCTCTTTTTCGGCATATATACCTCTCCGCGAACCTCAATATAGGGAATATTTTTTTTGAGCCTGAGCGGTATATTTCTTATAACACGCAGATTGCCTGTAACGTCCTCGCCTACGTTTCCGTCGCCCCTCGTGGAACCCCTTACGAAAACGCCGTTCTCATATTCAAGGCTTACCGAAAGGCCGTCTATTTTGGGCTCTACGCAATATTTCGGGGAACTGACGGTATCTTTAACTCGCTTTTCAAAATCAAAGAGCTCTTCCTTTGAAAAAGCGTCCTGAAGCGATTCCATACGAACCGTGTGAACAACGCTTTCAAAGGAATTGTCGGCTTTGCCGCCGACTCGTTTTGTGGGCGAAGCGGGATCATCATATTCGGGATGCTCCTCCTCGAGCGCTTTGAGACGGCGCATCATCATATCGTATTCGTAATCCTCTATTTCGGGCGCGTCGTCGTTATAATAACGGTCGCTGTGATATTGCAGCGTCCTTCTGAGTTCTTCTATCTCCGTTTTAATGTTATCCATAACTTTCACCAATCAAGTATTATAACAAATATTTTCCTTATCTTCAATAAATATATTTTATTATTCTCAAAAAGAACATAATAAAACCGCCGCGTTTTTTGCGGCGGTAAATTAAATAACGGTTTTAACAGCGCTGTAGGCTTATCGTGTTCGACTCCCCTCAGCTATATTAGGATACGCCCGGGCAAAGCCGATACATTCCCTGCCTCTTAAAATATTTGAGGTGTTGCGAGCGTTGAAATAAACGCGCAACTCGCCGTTGCAATATGTAAGGCAGCAGGCGTAAACGTATTGCGCCATCCAACCTCCGCCGCTTTCGCACGGCTCAATGAGCGGCTTTACAAAATCAAATTTTACGCCGTCGTCCGAACGCAGAAGCATTATCGCCGAATGGCTTTTTCCGCCTTTTTCGTAAATTCCGTTTTGCAGAGCTATAAAGCAGTCTCTGAGCCTGTAAACTTTTATACAGCCCGAGCAGAGATTGAGATACGGATTGCATTTATTGGGTGAAATAATCGGGCTTTCGCGCGAAATATAACTATCTGTAATATTTTTGCTTTCGGCGAAGTTAATATAAGTCGGCTCGCAAAATCCGCAGTCTTTTATAAACGTAAGCCCGCAGGAATAATAAAGGCGGTAAGCGTCTCCCATTTTAATCAAAAACGGATTTGAGATGGACTGCCCTCTGCCGTCCGCATCAAAACCGCGCGTCTTTTTGATAACGGGAAAAGGCTTGCTCCAATGAACGAGATCTTCGGAAGCAGTAACGAAAATTTCCGATTTCCATTTTCCGCCCACAAGGCTGAGAGCGTTTCCCAAAAGCGGCTTTGTTCTTTCGTAAAAAAGATAATAAATCCCGCCGATACGGTTTATATTAGGCCGCATGGCTCTTGAAACGATTTTCTTATCAAGGCTGAAATCAACGCCGTTCTCACCCGAAAAGTGATATACGCCGAAAAAGGTGTGGCAAAAAAGGTGCCATAACCCGTCGTGCGAATTTTCGGGAGTAATAACGGACGGATCGGCGGCAGTAAAACTTCCGCTGAAATTTTTGATAATAGGATTTTTGCCAAATAGTGAAAATTCGGCGGAGCAAAAATCATTAAAGCTAAGGTCAATCATAGTAATACTTTGCCTTACAGCGTTTCAAGAGCCTCTTTAACGGCGCTTGAAACGGCAAAAGGCAGCTTTGAATGCTCAAGAGCCTTGATTATATCCTCTCTTGAACGCGCTTTTTCAAAAGGCATATAGGCAATATTTTTCTTGATAGTCTTTTCCTGCCAGCGTGATAGGATATATACCACTCTCTCCTTTAAATCCTGCGTTTTTCTGACCGCGTTTTCAATATTCAGTTCTATTTCACCGTTAGCGGAGGAAACGCAAATATCAATGTACGGGCGGTCTTTATCATCGACGCTCAATTCTTCGCCGCCGATTTCAGCGCCCTTGCATATATCGGCAAGCGTAACACGCAGATTTCTGTTTTTGGGAATAACGCTTAAATCGCCGTCGGGCGCGCAGATTTTTATACTCAAAGTATTATTATCGGAATCGTAAGTCTGCACGAACGCCGTGTCGCAACAATGCTCGGCGAAATCCACCTTGCCGTTATCCTCACGCAGAACAAATCTGCCGTTGCCCGAAAAAACAAGCAATTCCAAATTTTCGGGATTATCGGAGCTGTTGCCCTTATCCCTTGAAAGAGGCAGAAACGCGCCTTCCCTCGCAAGAACGGGAATAAATTCAATATCACGGTTGAGAGGAACGCATTTCCCGCCGTTATAGCTTTGCCCGGTAAAAATATCCGTCCATCTTCCGTCGGGAAGCCAGGCGTAGGTCATGGCCATACCTGTTGCTTTATCGGCCTTTTCCGTTATGGGGCATACGAGAAGCTCGCTGCCGAACATATACTGATTTTTGTATTTATAAGCGTTTTCGTTATCGGGATATGAATAATACAGCGGCTCGCACAGCGCAATCCCTTCGGTGTGCGTTCTGTGATCCATAGTGTAAATATACGGGATAAATGCATGCCGAAGCCTGAGATATTCCTTTGCCGACTTATAAACGTCCGTTCTGAACATCCACGGCTCCTTACCGAGCAGATCGTCCTGCGTTGAATGAAGCCTCATAATAGGGCTGAAAACGCCAAACTGAAGCCAGCGAAGATAGAGCTCATCGTCCCGTTCACCGAAGCAGTGGCCTCCAATGTCGTGGCTCCACCAAGTGTACGCGGCGTTGGCGGCAGTCGCGGTAAATTCGGGCTGAAAATCCAATACTTTCCAATTTATCGCGGTATCGCCCGAAAAGCCCAACGGATAGCGGTGAGAGCCGAGACCGCCGTAACGGGAAAGAATAAGAGGTATTTCGCCGTTTTCGGCATTGTCAAGATAATGATAATGATTGAGGGCTTTCAGCGGATCAAGCCCTTTTACGTCACTTTTAGTGCCCTGCTGCCAGTCGATCCACCAAAAATCAACGCCCTCCCTTTCATAGGGCTTATGAATTATATCAAAATAGGCGTTCCAAAATTTATCGCTGCCGCAGACAAAAGGAATGTCCTCCTTGCTTTCGGGATCAACTCCGACCGCTTTGGCGAAATCGGCATACATATCTTCAAAAAAGCGAACTCCGTCCGCAGGGTGCAGATTTAAGGTTACACGCAGATTAAGGTCTTTAAGAAAGCGCAAAAACGCCCTGTAATCGGGAAACAGCTTAGTATTCCAAGAATAGCCGGTCCAGCCGCTTTTATTGTGTTTTCCTTTCAGCTTTTTAAATTCGTCTCCAAATTCATCATTAAGATCAACCCAATGCCAGTCCATATCCACCGTCGCGACGGTAAGAGGAATATTTTCTTTTATAAATCTGAGCATAAGATCCTGATATTCCTGCTGAGTGTATTTTCTGTATCTGCTCCACCAAACGCCGAGCGCGAAACGCGGAATTATCGGAACGGGCGAGCTGATTTTGTAAAACGCCTTAACGGTTTCCCTGTAATCTTTACCGTAAGCGAAAAGATACAGATCCGTCCCTTCACCTTTTCTGCGAGTGAAAGAGCCGTTTTCGCTTATGAGCAAGGAATCACCGTCGTCAAGGCAGTAAACGCCGTTATCGGTTATCAGTCCGTCATCAACCGAGGCTCTGCCCAAGGTTCGGTCAAGAGTTCTGCGGGTTCCGCCTAAATTTTTTGACTTTTTGAAAGAAAGAGCCTTGTTTTCGATTATAATCTCCGCGAAATCGGGCGCGCCGTTCTTTCTAAGGATATAAAATTTAACGGCGGGAGTTTCAACGACGATATGCTTTTTATCCTCTTTCACCGAAAATTTAACGGCGGGAAAACGCCTGAACCACACGGCGTAGCTTGGCAGATCGGTAAAACTCCTGCTATTTGAAAATTCAAAGCGGATAAGCCGTTCCGTTAAAACCGTAACTCTGTAATCTTTTCCTATGTATATCTGTGAATTGCCCGCCTTTGCGTCAACAGACGCGATCAGTGAGGATTTAAGCATAATTATTACCCCTTTCATTGACTATGCCTAATATACCGACTATATACAGATTTTCGGGAAATCGCTTTGATTTTTAAAGTTAAAAATTGTTGATAAACTTATGAAATACCTTTTTACCTTTTTTGATAATAACGCCTTTAGCGCCGAATTCGTCTTTTTTTACCGAAAAAGCGAAATCGGTTATTTTTTCGTCGTTTACGGAAACCCCGCCCTGAGAGATTAGCCGTCTCGCCTCGCTTTTTGATTTGACAAGGCAGGATTTCACAAGCATATCGACGAGCGAAATCTCGCTGTCCGTGAAATCGCCGTCCTCAAGGACGGTGGTGGGCATATCGGCGCTGTCGGCTCCTTTGACGAACAGAGCCCTCGCCGCGTCCTGCGCCTTTCTTGCCTCTTCCTCGCCGTGAACAAGCTTTGTAAGCTCAAAGGCAAGAATCTCTTTGGCTCTGTTGAGTTGGGCTCCCTTCCATTCGTTCATCTTATCTATTTCCTCAATCGGCAGGAATGTAAGCATTCTTATACATTTAAGCACATCGGAATCGGCAACGTTGCGCCAGTATTGATAAAAATCATAAGGCGAAGTTTTATTCGGATCGAGCCAAACGGCGTTGCCCGCCGTCTTCCCCATCTTGTTGCCCTGCGAATCGGTAAGCAGCGTTATTGTCATAGCGTGAGCGTCCTTGCCGAGCTTTTTGCGTATAAGCTCCGTACCGCCGAGCATATTGCTCCATTGATCGTCTCCACCGAACTGCATATTGCAGCCGTAATTCTGAAACAGATGATAAAAGTCGTATGACTGCATTATCATATAGTTAAATTCAAGAAATGACAGCCCTCTTTCCATTCGCTGTTTATAGCATTCGGCGCGAAGCATATTGTTTACCGAAAAACAAGCGCCGACCTCGCGCAAAACCTCAACATAATTCAAGCTCATAAGCCAGTCGGCGTTATTTACCATAAGCGCTTTGCCGTCCGAAAAATCTATAAAGCGCTCCATTTGCTTTTTGAAGCAGGCGGCGTTGCGGTCTATATCCTCCCTCGTAAGCATTTTGCGCATATCCGTTCTTCCCGAAGGATCGCCTATCATCGTGGTGCCTCCGCCTATAAGCGCAATAGGCTTATTTCCCGCGTCCTGAAGCCTTTTCATAAGCGTAAGAGCCATAAAATGGCCGGCGGTAAGACTGTCCGCGGTGCAGTCAAAGCCGATATAAAACACCGCCTTGCCGCTGTTTACCATTTCCCTTATCTCTTCCTCGTCGGTGACCTGAGCGATAAGCCCGCGCGCCTTAAGTTCCTCATAAACTCCCATTTTATCAGTCCTCCTGTGACAAAAGCATTTCCTCCGCACTCTTCAGCAGTGAATCCGTTATATTGAGCCCGCCCATTATCCTCGCGAGTTCCCTCTTTCTGCCGTCAAAATCAAGAGAAGTTACTTTTGTGTATGTTTTTTCGTTTTCAAAATCCTTTGTAATCAAAAAATGCTCGTCCGCAAACGCCGCTATCTGCGCCGAATGCGTAACGGTTATCACCTGTGTATCTTTAGAAACGGCTTTCAGTTTTTGCCCGATTTTTCCGCTTGCGCGGCCGGATACTCCCGTATCCACCTCGTCAAATATAAGCGTGCCGACTGCGTCCGTTTTCGCCAAAACGTTTTTTATCGCAAGCATTATTCTCGAAAGCTCTCCGCCTGAAGCTATTTTCGCGAGCGGCTTCGGCGGCTCGCCCGGATTTGTGGAAATAAGAAATTCTATTTTATCCACTCCGTTCGCGGAAAGGTTGCCGTGTTCAAATTTAACGGAAAATCTTATTTTCGGCATATCAAGAAATTCAAGCTGCTCTCTTACTGCCGCCTCAAACCGCTTAGCCGTGCGTTTTCTGAAATCGGAAAGCTCCTCCGCCTTTTTCGCGGTTTTTTCAAGCAGAGCCGAATATTCTTCGGTAAGGCGTTCAAGCTCTTCGTCGCTGCTTAAAATCGCGTTTCTTTCGGCGCGCGCCTTATTCAGATAATCAACTATATTTTCCTCACTGCCGCCGTATTTCAAACCCAACTTATAGAGAGCGTCAAGCCGCTCTCCCACTCTTTCGCGCTCTCCCTCGTCAAATTCAAAATCCGAACGCTCGGATAAAAGAATATCGTTTGCCTCCTCCAAGAGTTCAAGCGCGTCTGCTATTTTGGAGGCGGCGCTTTTGAGCTTGTCGGTCGCGCCCTTAACGGCGGAAAGCTCTTTTAAAACGGAAGAAAGAGATACCGACGCTCCCTCGATCTCCTCTCCGCCCTTTATAACTGAAACAGCGGAATCAATGGCGGATACGGCGGCTTCGGAATTATCAATCATAAGTTTTTTCTTCGTGAGCTCAGCGTGCTCGCCCACGCGCACGTTTGCCCGTTCAATCTCTTTTATCTGATAATCGAGCAAATCCAGGTTTTTCTCTTTGTTCTCCTCGTCAGATGTAAGCGAACGAAGCCGTCTGCGAACGGAGATAAGCTCGTGAAATAAATCTCTGTATTCTGAAAGCGGGGCATTCTCGCCGCCGAGCCTGTCGATATAAGTATAATGCTCATCGGGATTGAGAAGCTGCTGACTGTCGTGCTGACCGTGGATATTCACAAGAAGCCTGCCGACTTCTTTAAGAATAGAGGCGGTCGCGGGGAATCCGTTTATTCTGCAAACCGATTTTCCGTTTTCCGAAATTCGGCGGGACAAAAGAAGCACGCCGTCCTCATCGGCGCCAAAGCCGAGCTCGGCGATTCCTTTGGCGGCCTCCGCTGAAATATCCTCAAAAGAAGCGCTTACAAAAGCGTGGTCAGCGCCGTGGCGCACAAGTTCGCGTGAAGTGCGTTCGCCGAGAATAGCGTTTATACTGTCCACTACTATTGATTTTCCGGCTCCCGTTTCTCCGGTAAGGACATTCAGACCTCTGTTAAATTCTATCCTTGCCTTTTCTATAACGGCTATGTTCTCAATACTAAGAGTTCTTAACATTCAAAGACTTCTCCAAACTGCTCTTAAAGCCCTGCGCTTCCTCGGCGGATTTGCAAAGCACAAAAATGGTGTCGTCACCCGCTATCGTTCCCAAAACGCCGCCCCACTGCATTGAATCTATCGCCGCGCACGCCGCTCCGGCCATACCCGAAAAACATTTGACACAGGCAAAATTTCCTGCGTTGTCAACGCTTATAACGGAATCCGCAAAAATACCCGCGGCACGGGTGGAAAACGCGTCCTTATCGCTTTTTCTTACGGTGGAATAGACGTATCTTCCGCTTTCGGAAAGATCCTTAACAAGCCTTAATTCCTTAATATCCCTTGAAATTGTGGCCTGCGTTACCTCGTAGCCCGCCTCAAGAAGACGTGACTGGAGTTCTTCCTGTGTTTCAACGCTTCCGTTTTTAATTATATCAAGTATTTTAGCCTGCCGTCTCTTTTTCATAATCACGATCTTCTTTCTATGATTTTCTTTTTCATAACCTCATAAAAATTATCCGGTTTCAGTCGGATAAGCCTCGCCTTATATTGAGAAAGCGAAACCGTTATTTTACTGTCCGCCGTGATTTTGACGGCGTCCTCTCCGTCGCAGGTAAGCACTGAGTGATTGTTTATATCGCTTTTAAGCTCCACGCAAAGCGTGCTTGAACTGCTGACAACAATGCTTCTGTCCATAAGCGAATGGGGGCAGATAGCGGTAATCACAAAGCAGTTAAGATCGGGGCTTAAAACAGGCCCGCCTGCCGCAAGACTGTAAGCGGTTGAGCCTGTGGGAGTGGAAACGATAACGCCGTCGGCGCGCAAATCAAGAAGCGCCCTGCCCTCGCTCGTTATGTTAATATCTATAAGCCTTGAAAAATCGCCCCTTGAAAAAACCGCGTCGTTAAGGCAGTGATAAGTTTCTTTGACGGAGCTGTTTTCAACAATCTGCGCTTTCAGCATAATCCGTTCGTCTATCTTATAATTGCCGCGGGCAAGATTTTCAAGCAGAGAAAGCTCGTTTTTTTCAATTCCGCTCAAAAAACCAAGCCTTCCCGCATTTATTCCGAGAATGCTTTTTCCGCATATCGCGGCGTTTTTCGCGGCTTTCACCGTAGAACCGTCTCCGCCGATAACAAGCGCGGCGTCGCACACTTCCATAAGCCTGCTTTCGGGAAGAAACGAAACAGGTAAATCGGAAAGCAGCGAAGTAAAATCATCAGAAACAAAAACGCTGCAACCTGAATTATAAAGAATCCGCGCGGCGCTTTCGGCAATCGGCAAAATTGAATTGCCGTTAAGATTTCCGAATAACGATATATTCATAAAAGCTCCTTGTGCGATCGCTCAACCACCGCCGAAACGTCGATTTCATCGGCAACTTTCGGCTCGCACGATTTTAAAAGATAAATAAGATATTCTATATTGCCCTCGGGGCCTTTTATGGGGGAAAAATCGAGACCTCCAACCGAAAAACCGTTGCCGACAGCAAGATTTACGGTGTTTTCCACAACTTCAATGTGAACGCCGGCGTCTCTGACAACGCCCTTTTTTCCCACCTTTTCCTTACCCGCCTCAAACTGCGGCTTTATAAGGCACACCGCGGAACCGCCATCGGCGAGAAAGCTGTTTAAATTCGGCAAAATATGCCTGAGTGATATGAACGAAACGTCAACGGAAGCGAAGTCGATTTTGTCCTTTATCTCTTCCTCCGTGACGTAACGGAAATTTGTTCTTTCAAGATTAACGACTCTGCCGTCGCACCTCAGTTTCCAAGCGAGCTGACCGTAGCCCACATCCACGGAATACACCTTAGCGGCTCCGTTCATTAGCATACAGTCCGTAAAACCGCCGGTGGAGGCGCCGACGTCCATACATATTTTTCCGTTTAACGAAACGGGAAATACCTCAAGAGCCTTTTCAAGCTTGAAACCGCCTCGGCTAACATATTTCGGCGCTCCGCCTCTTACCTCGATTAAATCGCCGCTTTTTATTTCTGTTCCCGCTTTGACGGTTTTTTGATTGTTGACATATACCTGACCCGCCATTATCATTGCCTTTGCCTTTTCGCGGCTCGGCGCAAAGCCTTTTTCAAACACGGCGTAGTCAAGCCTTATTTTTTCCGCCATTTAATACCTCTTTGACAATGCTTTTTCTGTCCAATCCGTAAAGCTCAAGCTGCCTGCACACGCTTGCCTGCTTAACAAATTCATTGCTTACCGCATAGTGCCGGTATTTTACCCTAATGCCCCGTTCCGCAAGCATTTCCGCAAGGATTTCGCCGACGCTTCCCGCCTTTATGCTTTCTTCAAAGAAAAACACCTTTTTGGCCTTTTTTATCAGTTCCAAAACGCTCTCGTCAACGGGCTTTATCGTGTTGAGCTTAATAAGGAAAGCGTCGTCAAGGTCATTAAGCGCCGCGTAACATTCGGAAAATTCCCTGCCGTAGCTTATTATGCAGATTTTTCCGTCACGATTGCCGAAAACGTCAAAGCTTTTCTTATTGTAGGAATAATTCTCGGGCATATCCGACTGAACGCCGCGGGGATAGCGAATGGCGCAGGCTCCGCTGCAGCGGTAAACCGCCTGACCGAGCATAAGCGAAAGCTCTTCATAGCTTGACGGAGAAAAAACGGTGATATTCGGAACGGAATTGAAAAACGAAACGTCAAACACGCCTTGGTGGGATTCGCCGTCTTCGCCAACAAGACCGGCTCTGTCAACGGCAATAATGATTTTAAGATTCTGCATTGCAACGTCGTGGATAAGCTGGTCATACGAACGCTGTAAAAACGTTGAATAAACGGCGAAAACGGGGATCATTCCGTTTTTCGCGAGGCCGCTCGCGAATGTAACCGCGTGCTGCTCGGCGATACCGACGTCAAAAAAGCGTTTAGGAAACATATTTGAGAACTTTTCAAGGCCTGTTCCGGAGGCCATTGCGGCTGTTATGCAGCATATTCTCGAATCTTTTTCGGCGAGAGAGCAAACGGTTTTTCCGAAAATATCGGAAAATCCCTCCGAGGAAGAATACGGCTCGCCTGTTGAAACGTTGAACTTTCCGATACCGTGAAACTGAGTGGGATTTTTTTCCGCGGGGCCGTATCCCTTGCCTTTAATGGTGTTTACATAAATCAGCACGGAATGAGTGTGAGCCTTCGCGGCGTTCAAAACGCCCTCAAGATGCTCCAAATCATGGCCGTCGATAGGTCCGTAATAACGAAATCCGAGATCCTCGAAAAAAGTGGCGTTTTTATAAACTCTTTTTCTTATTTTGGTATTAAATTCGGTGAGCATTTTGTTGATATGTACACCGATCTTGGGAATTTTCGCAATGAACCGCCGCGCGTTCGATTTAAAAGTAAAATATTTTTTTGAAGTTCTTACGGTGGTAAGATGCTTTGACATGGTGCCGACGTTTTTGCTTATCGACATATTGTTGTTGTTTACTATAACAATAAGATTGTCGCTTCCGTCGCCGGCGTTGTTCAGCGCCTCATACGCGAGGCCGCCCGTAAGCGCGCCGTCTCCGACCACGGCAACTACCTTTCCCTTTTCTCCCCTGAGCTTTTTGGCCTTTGCAAGACCTATCGCCTGAGAAACGGCAACGCTCGAATGGCCGCTTGAAAAAATATCGTAATCGCTTTCATTCGGGCGGGTAAATCCGCTTATTCCGCCTTCCTTGCGGAGCGTGGAAAAAGCGGATTTTCTTCCCGTTAAGATTTTATGCGTGTAGCACTGATGGCCAACGTCAAAAACTATCTGATCCGTCGGAGCTGAGAAAACTCTGTGCAAAGCTACGGTGAGTTCTACAACGCCGAGATTTGAGGCAAGATGACCTCCGTTTTCGGAAACGGTTTCTATAATAATTTCCCTTATCTCGGAACAGAGCTCTTCAAGCTCCGATTTATCGAGCTTTTTTAAATCCTTCGGAGAATCAACTTTATCAAGAACGGACATTTACCTTATCAACTCTTTTCAATCGGGCACGATTAAAAGAAAACCGCGTCCTTACCGTGATATATTATCACAGAATGTATAAAAATGCAACAGTCGTATATTATTTAACTCTTTGAGTAAGATACGCGGCAAGGGCTTCAAGAAAATCGGCGTTTTCAAAAGCCTTCAATTCAAAAACGGCCTGCGCCGTGAGCTCCTCAACATCGCTTTGCGATTTTTCAAGACCAATCAGCGAAACGTAGGTGGTTTTCTCGTTTTCGGCATCGGAGCCTACAGGCTTGCCCAATACGGCGCTGTCTCCCACAACGTCAAGAATATCGTCCTTTATCTGAAAAGCGATACCAAGCTTATACGCGAAATTATACGCGGCTTTCAGTTTCATATCGTCCGCACCCGCCGCGATACAGCCCAAAAGGCAGGCGGCGGCTATAAGCGCGCCTGTTTTAAGCCGATGAACGCTCAAAAGCTGCTTTAAATCCGGATTTTCGCTTTCATATTTAAGATCGATTATCTGGCCGCCTATCATACCGTCCACTCCCGCTTTTTGAGACAAAAGCAAAACCGCGTTCGCCTTTTTTTCGGCGGAAAGCGTTGATGAAGCGATTATCTCAAAGGCGTGAGTAAGCAAGGCGTCGCCGGCAAGAAGAGCGGTGGCCTCGCCGAATTTTTTGTGGCAGCTCGGCTTTCCCCTTCTGAAATCGTCATCGTCCATACAGGGCAGATCATCGTGAATAAGGCTGTAGGTATGCACAAATTCAACGGCGCAGGCAAAATCAAGAGCGTCCAGCGCTGTTGAGCCGCAAGCCTTGGCAAATTCAATGCACAAAATCGGCCTGAGTCTTTTACCGCCGTTTATAAGGCTGTACCGCATAGCCTCGGCAACCTCGTCCTGCCCGTCGCGGCATGGAGGAATATGTTTTAAAAGAGCCTCGTTTACAAGCTCTGCGTCTTCATTCAGTAAAATTTCAAATTCTTTTTTATTCATCGCTTTGTTCCTTATTTATTACCGTAACCTTTTGCTTTGCTTCGTCAAGCTTTCGGCTGCAAAAAGCCGCAAGCGAGGTGCCCTCCTCAAAAAGCTTCATACTTTCGTCAAGCGGCACTTCGTTTTTTTCAAGCAAAGCGGTTATTTCCTCAAGCCTTTTTAACGCGCTTTCGTATGTTTTTTCGTTATCCATTATTTATAACCTCCGTAATTTCGGCCTTTGCCTTACCGTCAGAAAAAGTCAAATCTATACTGTCTTTTGATTTTATCTGCGAAACGCTTTTTATTACCGAGCCGCCTATTCCGCCGATCAAATATCCCCTTGAGAGAACGGCAAGCGGGCTTAATGCGTTCAATTTTCCCGCAAGCAAGCTTAAAAGCGCTTCCTTACTTTCAATTATATACGCAAGCCTTTCGTTTATTCTTCGCCGAAGTTCATTCACTTTTTCGGAATATGAACAAATCAAAGCCTCGTAATTTTCAAGAACGGGAGAACCGGTAATATCAGAAAGCTCTCTTATTTTCCCGTCGATAACTCCGTTTACGGCGGCAAAAAGCCTGCTTTTAATTTGGGAAAGAGCAGAATACAATTCGTTAAAATCGGGGCAAACTCTTTCCGCCGCGGCGCTCGGCGTCGGCACCGCCACGTCGGCGGCAAAATCACAAAGCGGACTGTCCGTTTTATGGCCGACGGCTGAGACTATCGGCGTTTTGCAGGCGGCAACGGCTCTTACAACCCGTTCGTCATTAAAGCACCAAAGATCGTCGGCGGAGCCGCCCCCTCTTCCGAAAATAATTACGTCTATATCTCCCATACCGTCAAGAAATTCTATTGATTTCACTATATCTTCGGCGGCCTGAGCGCCCTGAACGATAGTAGGAACAATGATAATCTCAGCAAGAGGATAGCGCCTCGCGGCAATATTCTTTATATCCTCAACAGCCGCTCCGGTATTTGAAGTGGCAACGCCGATTTTTGAGGGAAATTTCGGCAGAGGTTTTTTTCTGCTTTCGTCAAAAAGTCCCTCTTTTTCGAGTTTTTCTTTGAGGCGGTTCAGCGCGAGATACATTTCGCCGACGCCGTCCGGAATAATATCGTCGGCAACAAGCTGATATACGCCGTTTTTATCGTAAACGGAAACACGCCCGAAGCAAATTACGGTCATTCCGTTTTCGGGCTCGAATCTGAGCTTAGATGCAACGGAAGAATACATTATGCAGGAAATTTTACCCGAATCGTCCTTTAGCGAAAAATAGCAGTGGCCCGAAAAAGCGTTTCTTTTAAAATCGGAAAGTTCGCCTTTAACATACAGCCTTTTGAGCGGCGCGCAGTTATCTATAAGCGCCGCTATATATTTATTTAGCTGAGAAACGGTTAGAATATTTATTGCCGCTTTTGCAAACATAGATTTCGTGAGCTTCCTTTATCTTATAAAATGCGTAAACGTGTGTTCCTCTTTTTCGGGCAGACCGAAAGCCTCAGCGCCGAGCGCTATGCTTTTTATAAGAAAAGCCATATTCCGAGCAAGCACACGCATTGTCTGCATTCCTTCCTCGTCGAATTCAGCCTCCCCTTTCTCCCTGCCGTGAACGCTGTTCCAATACTGGCTTGAAGCTATGGGCATACCAGATATTGTAAAGTATTTGTTCAGCTCGTCAAAAGTTGAGGAAAGACCGCCTCTTCGCGCGACAACAACGCTTGCGCCCACCTTCATCGTTTTGTCAAAATGAGAGCTGTAAAAAAGTCTGTCCAAAAAAGATACCAAAGTGCCGTTAGCGGAGCCGTAATAAACGGGACTTGCGATAACGAGGCCGTCTGCGCGGCTGAATTTTTCCGCCGCTTCGTTGACGCAGTCGTCAAAAGCGCATTTTCCGTTTTCAAAGCAATATCCGCAGGCAACGCAGCCCCTTATATTTTTGTTCCCCACCCGCAGGATCTCGCATTCTATACCGTTTTCCTCGAAAACTGAAACCATTTCGCCGATTGCAAGATCGGTGTTTCCGCCGATTCGCGGCGAACCGTTGATAAACAAAACATTCATATTATCACCTTTAAAAAAAATAATTAAGAGCCTTTTTCTCTCTCAAATTTAAGTCGGGCAAAAACCGCCGTTCCTGCCGCGTTGTCACAACTGAATTCGGGAGCGGCGAAAAGAGCGCCGTACTTTTGAACCATTTTACTTCTTATCTCGGAATTGCAGGAAACGCCTCCCGCGAAAAGTATGGGCAGATCGCCGTATTTTTCGATAAGCCTTTCGGTCATTTCGTCAAGCGAGGCGCGTATATACGAAATCGCGTATTTTGCGATATCGCGTTTGCTTTCACCGCTTGACAGCATTTTTTTAACCTTGTTTTCAACGCCAGAAAGAGAACAGTTAAATCCTTTGATTGAGGGCTTGATTTTAAATTCGGCGCTGCTTTCGCGTGCCAATTTGTCAAGCTCGCCGCCGCAAGGAAAACAAAGGCCGAGCAAAACACCTGTTCTGTCTATCGCCTGCCCGGCTTTTAAATCGGAGCTTTCGGCGATTATTTCGGCCTTGATTATATCGGCATTGTCGGGCGTGACCAAAAGCGCCTCCGTTGTGCCTCCCGAAATATGAAAGGAGATAAAAGGGCGGTCAATAAGGTCAAGCCTATCGGCGGAATAAAGAGCGGCGAGAATATGACCGACCTGATGAGACGTTTCATAAAGCGGAACGCCGAGCATCGAAGCCGCGGCGGACGCGGCGCTTACTCCCGCGAGAAAACACGGCATATAGCTGCCTTCAAGATTTCGGGGCTTTGAGCTTACGCCTATCGCCTTTATATCACCGGCGGACGTTATTTCGCCCGCGAGAGCGCGAATAACCGACGGAATGTTGACGGTGTGCTGAAAAAGTGCCTCGCTTTGGCGAAGACCGCGCTCGCCCGCCTTTACCTCAAGCGGCTTTTTTTGCTGATATATCCGTTCCCCGTCATAAAGAGCGGCGGAAGTGGTATAGTTGCTTGTATCAAATCCCGCAAACATCATTTTTCTCTCAAATAACTGCCGAGTATGCCGTTGATAAAGGCGTAATCGTCCTTGCCCGAATACTTTTTCGCAAGTTCCACGGCTTCGTTTACGGCAACGCTTTCCGGCACGTTTTCCTCGTATATGATTTCATAAAGCGCAAGTCTCAGGATTGAAAGATTTATTTTCGGTATTCTGCGTATTTTTCTCGAAGTGGAATATTTTTCGATGATCGGATCGATTTTGTCGGTATTAGAAAGCGTGTTTTCAAACGCGGATCTTGCGTAATCGGAAAGCTCCTGCACGTTTTCTTCATAAACGGCTTCGATCTCGGCGGCGGGCTTGTCCGCGAAAAACTCTTTTTCAAAGAGCAGAACAAGCGCCTGCTCCCTCATCTCTCTTCTGTTCATATTTCCTCCAAAAAAATCGGCTGAAAACAATAATACTTTCAGCCGAATTTTATAACAATCACTCTTCAGTTTCGGAAGGTTCTGCGGCGGGCGCTTTTTCATCGGCAAGCGACGCGATTATTACGTTCACCTTTGAAACGAACTTGCCCGTCATATTCTGCACGGCTTCTTTTACGACCTTCTGCACATCCTCGGCAACCGGCTGTATCTTTTTACCGCTCGCAATATTTATATATATGCTTATGTCGAGATTGTCGCCGTCCTGAACAATTCTTACAGGGCTCATTACCCGAAGACTGCCTTTTTTTATCGTGGAAACAACGTCCGCAGGTCTGTTGTAAAAGCCCGCGACGCCGTCCACGTCCTTTGCCGCGTTTGTGGCGATAGCGGAAACGGCCTCCTCGGAAATAATGAGATCGCCCTTGGCGCTGTAATTTGAAATCTCCATATTTTACTGCCTCCCTGTATATCCTCGCATACAAAACGATATTTCAAACCGCGTTCTCGCCCTTAATAATATACTAACGGCGGACTTTGTATGATAAGTATAACACAGGAAAAAAGAATATACAAGTTTATTTTGACTGTATTATGGTAACATTTTCAAATCCGCATTTAAGCTGTTCCATCGAAATTTCTTTAATTTGCAGAATTATCTCGTCCGTCAGTTCTTCAACGTCAACTATAACGTCCACCTTTGTTCCGTCTTCGCTTATCACGGCAAGGCAGTTTTTAACGCCTTTCGCTTTAACAAGCGTCTCTATTTTATTTTCCGTTTCCATATTTGTAGTAAGCCTTACTACGCCCTGCGACGCGGCAAGCCTTGATTCTTCCGATTCATCGGTTGAGTTTATAACCTTTTGCATTTCCTCAAGAGCGGCGTCTCTCGCGCTCTCCCTGTCAAGCCTCGCGGCGGAAAAATAATCGTTTTCCGCTTTTGTGGAGGGTTCCGTTGTGCCGTCCACATAAGTGGCCTCGCCGAGAGTTTTGTTACTGCTTACAACGGAATTTATTTTCGAGGAAATATCGCTGTTGTGCCAGTACCAGTTGCCGCCCAGGCCGACCGCGAGAAGAAAAACAAAAACAGAAAGTGCCGTTCTTGTTTTCTTATCCCGCTTTTTCTTGAGTTCCTCCTCCGTCATTATACCTTTGACGTTCGCCTTTTCCTTTACTTTTTCCTTTTCCTTATCCTTTTTTCTTGCTTCTTTCTTTTCATTCATAGCAATACCGTACCTTTCCGCCCATAAATATTTTAAATTTACGCATTCATCTATGGGCGGATAAATGCTTCAGCTTCTGTTAATAATCAGAGCTTATTTTTGTAACAGAAATTCTGTTTGAGGAAACGCCGAACAAAGCGGAAACGCATTTTACCACTTTTTCCTTAACGTAAATATCGTCGCCGCCGCTGCACACAACGGCAACGCCCTCGATTTCGGGGAATTTTTCCTTGAGCAGCAGAGGACTGTCTCCGTTTTCCCCGTCATATATAACATATTCATCGTTTTGAGAAACAGAACTGTCCGCGGTTGAATTTTGAGTGTTTTTTGCAAAAACGCTTTCGGTCGTGTTTTTAAGAGTAATCATTACCTTGCATTTTCCGACTCCGTCTATGCTTGATATAACTTCGCTCAAACTATCGCTGAGTTCTTCGATATAAGAAGAATAATCAACCGATGAGGACTTCGTGACAGCGGTCTGCTCCTGCTTTTTCCCCGCAAAGCCCGTTTCCGAAATCAAGATGAGGATTATTCCGGCTATACCGAGCGCCACAAGCGCCTTTATTCTGCCGGATTTATCACTCAGCAGGGTTTTTATCCTTTCCTTTAAATCAATCGCCAATTCGCTTCACTTCCGCCACCACGCCTAATTTATCAAACAGCAGATCCTTCACTTCTTTCGTCGAATACCCGTCGGGAACGGATATTAAAAGACTTTCCACGGTTATTTCACCATTATCTTCCTTTACGCGCGCCGAAACGGCGCAGTTTTTGAAACCGCTTTCGGAAAGCGCAGAGCCGACCGAGCTTTCAATCTGCTTTTGCGCGGCGTTCTCCAAAACCTCGGAATATTCGCTGTCAAAATCGAAATCAAATTTAAAATCGGATATGTCAAATTCCGTAAGCGGAAACAAAAAAGAAATAAAAATGAACATTGAAATTATTATTTTGTAAAATCTGCCCATACTTCCCTTTGGGGTGAGTATGGAAAAAACCACCGAAAGCATAAGAGTTATGCATATGCAGAAAGTCCAGCTTTTTATAAAATCCATTTACACGCTTCCCCTCGCGGCTATCAGAATGCCTATTGAAATTATCGTGGTGACCATTGAGAGTATAAGAACCACATTCATTATCAGCATAGCCTCGCCGAACGCTTTAAGGACGAGAGAAACGGAATCGTCGCCGAAAACCTCCGAAATGAGAGATGACAGCCCGAGAAAAAACCGCCAGAAAACGACCTCTGCCAACGCGGGGAGAAATACGAGCGCGACAGCGATTATGCCGACAACGCCGACGCTTGACTTGATGAGCGAGGAATACGACTGTATTGACAAAAGCCCCTCGCTTATCGCGCTGCCGATTACGGGAACAACGGAATTTATAGCGAAACGAACCGAGCGCAGCCCAAGCATATCGGCGCGTGAAGCCACGGCAGTTTTTATCGACAGAACCGAAACGAAAACGGCGGCGCAGACGGAGATCGCCATAGTCAGATACTTTTTCATAAATCCGAGCAGTGATTTAAGATTGAGCTCGCTTCTGATACCCGAGCATATTCCCACCGCCAAAAAGCAGTTTGTGAGCGGGATAAATATATTTTTTGAAATAAAATTGAGAAACTGAGCAAGGCCGAGGAGCATTGAATTTGTTGAAAACGCCGCGAGAGTGTTGCCTGAAGCGGCTATTATGATGCAGAAAGCGGGAAAAAAGGCGTAAATAAAATCGGCGCAAACGGATACCGAGGTACAGGCGAGGCTTATTGTTCCCCGCATTTTGACCGCGAGAACGCACGCTATTATCAACGCGCTTGCCGTTGAAAAAAAGGAACTCATTTCACCGTCGGAAACGGTGGAGCGCATATTCTGCAAAAAAGACGAAAGAATTATAAAAACTATTATCGCCGCTCCCGCCTCAAGCGGAGTGCGAAAAGAGCCGCTGACGGAATCCTTTGCTTTATCAAGAAAATCCTTAAACGAAAAATCCACAAGCGTATTGTAATCAAAATCGCTTAATCCAAGCTCTTCAAGCAATTTATATGTACTTTCGTCAAGTTCTTCGAGAAAAGAAAAATCGTAATTTTTCAACTGTTCCTCATATTCGTTTTCCTCAGAAGCGAACGCTGATAACGGAATAAGAAGCACGGCGGCGAAAATTCCCAAAGCTATAAAAAATCTTTTCATTTCAAAAATCCCGAAATAATATTTATCACCGAATCAAACAGCGGAAGTATCATCGAAATAACTATTATCTTAGCCGCCGTTTCCGTTTGCCCCGCAAGCGCGTTTTCGCCGCTGTCCCTGCAAATGTCCGAGATGAACTGAGTTATCAGAACTATTCCCAAAACCTTAAGCATAAGACCGGCATACGCGCCTGCCGCCTCAACTCCCGCGGAAACTTCCCTTAGTGACGCAAAGACGTCGCCAAGCCCGCTCGCGGCTTTGAAAAAGATAAGAAAACAGGCGGCAAGCGTCAGTCCGACGGACGCTGTTTTATTGTGTTCCTTTAAAAATACGGCGAGTATAAGCGCCGAAAGTGATATCCCGATAACAGCCGTCATAGATTAAAAAGTGATTTGACCGTTGAAAACAGGTCGCTTATCTCGGGAATAAGCATCATAAGCACCACGATAACTCCGGCAAGAGTGGTCAGCATTGCCTGGTCTTCCCTTCCGCTGCGTATCAAAACGGTGTTTAAAACCGAAATTATAATGCCTATCGCCGCGATTTTAAATATCAGATTTACGTCCATTTATCCTCCTATATCAAAACAAGAGTAACGGCAAGGCCGCCGAATATTCCGAACATCACGTAAAGCTTCGCGTGGCTTTTGTAATAATCTTCATATTTTTTTCTGCTAAGCTCCATATTTTTTCTGAATGACTCAAGCAATTCAAGAGTAGTGGCGCAGTCGGATTTTCCCAAATTCGCAAAAAGAAAATTTATGCTTTCGTTATCCTCGTCGTCAAGTTCCGTTTTGATATTTATGTTTTCAAAATCCAAGTCTTTGAGAAAATCAAGGTGGCAAAGAGCGGGCTCCCTGCCGAGCCTTTCGATTATTTTTGATGTTTCGTTCGCGGAAAAGCCGATCTCCACCGCCATAAGGCTGCACATATCGATAAGTTCTTTTGAAATCGTGCATTTAAGCTTAAGCCTGCCTGCGCAGCACACACCTGCCGCAGCCCAGCAGAGATTCAGAAGGATTATTCCCAAATATTTCACTTCTCAGTTCACTTACTTCCGTAATTTCAAAATCGTTTGTATAATCGTTGAGCATAACGGCGTAATCAAATTCGTTTCTTGAAATAAGCTCCCTAACGGCGTTTTTACGCAAAAGATCGCTTTTTGAAGCGGCGTGAACCGAAACGGCGAATTTTACGCCCGAATTGAATCCCTCGGAAATCGCCGCGGCCTCTTCCGTTTTTGTTATCTCGTCGCAGATAATAATATCGGGCGAAAGCGTCCTCAGCGCCGCTTCTATGCCGACGCTTTTCGGAAAACCTGTAAGTACGTCGGTATTTATACCCACGTCGGCGCTCAATCCGTTCGAGCCTTTGCAGGCAAGCTCGTTTCTTTCGTCGATTATAACGACCTTGCGGTATTTATTGTTGAAACCGCCTGAAAGAAGTCTTGCCATATCGCGCAAAAACGTTGTTTTTCCGCCCGCCGGAGGGGAAGCGACAATAATGCTCGGGAAGTTGTTGATATAAAGCATATTCAGTATCGGCCTTGCGCAGTCCTTTACCTCGTTGGACACACGGATATTAAGCGAGGTTATCTCTTTTACAGAAGAAACCGAACCCTCTTTTATCACCGCGGTTGAGCACACGCCGATTCTGCTTCCGTCTTCGCCTGTTATAAATCCTTTCGTAAGATTATCGATAAAGGAATGAACGGAATAATTGCTTAATCTGCGAAAAACAAGATCAAATTCCTCGTCTCCCACTATGTAAGCCGTATCGGAAACGTGATTCAAAAGCTTTCCTTTTTTTGTGATAAAAAGGCAGTTCTTTCCGAAAACAAGGATCAGCGGCATATTTTTTCTTATCCTTATTTCGTTAAGCTGCTTTAAAATCTCCGGCGGCAGAGCGCATATCGAGCCCGCGATTCCGTCCGACAGCGACGGGATAACGCTTTTTAATCCCAATTCTCTCACCTCAATAACATATATGTATTCTTGTCCGAAAATATTACATATTATATTCGCCCGATGTGTTGAAGAATTTATTGAATTATGATATTATCTAATATATAAAACAGACAGGTGGAAACAATGGATATAACTATAAGTTCACGCAAAGTAAAATCAAACCGATTTGTAAACGGCGAAACGGTAAACTACACCGCCGCCTTTTGCTTTTCGTTTTTTATTCTGATATTTTTAAAACAGCTTTTGAAAACCTTTTTCGGAGTAAGCGTCCCGGTTGCCTGCGCGGCGGGATTTATCGCGGCGGAGGCCGTTTTGCTTATTCTTGAAAGATTTTTTGTTTTTAAAAAGAATATAAACACATATCCGGCAAGGCAGATCGTTTTGGGCGCGCTTAACGCCTTTATCCATTTCGGGCTTTACCGTCTCGTTTATTCCCTGCTTGCCAAAGCGCTTGGGCTGAAGGACTACACCGTTTGGCTTTTCTGCGCCGTTTTGATATATATTATCAATTACCCGCTTGCGAGAATACTTATATTTGCCTGCCCCGATAAGCCGGACGATATGAAAAACGGCAGAATTTACGGATTTGTTTTCGCGAACAGATTTGTAGTCGGCGCCGCGGCCGTTTCGTTTATCTCGATGTGCTTTATGTTTGCCGTATTCAGGGTTTTTCCGTTCGGGGACGAAACGGTTTACAGAATGGACCTTTATCATCAGTACGGCCCGCTTTTCACCGAGCTCTTTGACCGTTTAACAAAAGGCGGTTCATTTTTTTACAGTCTGACCTCAGGCGGGGGTTCCCCTTTCTTGGGTAACTTTTTCAATTATCTTTCAAGCCCGCTCAGCGCTTTGATACTGCTTTTTGACAGGGATCAGATGCCTTTCGCGGTCTCGTTCATCGTTTCGGTAAAATGCGCTCTTGCCTCGGCGGCGTTTTCGTTTTATCTTAAAAAAAGCCTTTCGCGCCATTCGTTTTCAACGGCGGCGTTCGGCGTTTTATATTCGTTTTCGGCATATATGCTGGCTTATTTCTGGAATATAATGTGGCTTGACGGAATGTTCGTTCTGCCGCTTTTGACGTTGGGAATAGAAAACATAATAAATAAGGGAAAGTGCAGGCTGTATATAATTACGCTCGTCTATTCGTTCACGGCAAGCTACTATATAACTTTTATGCTCTGCATATTTGCGGTAATTTATTATATAGCCTATTATTTTTCGGCGCCTCGCCCGAAAAAAATCGACGCGTCGCTCATAATTTCAAAAAAATTCTCGTTTAAATCCCTGCAAAACAACAGATTTTTGAACAGGGGCGTAATATTTGCGCTTTCGTCCGTGCTCGCGGCGGCGCTTTGCGCGGTTTTTCTTATTCCAGTTTATTTTATACTTTCCTCCTGCAGCGCCACGTCGGACAGTTTTCCGTCCGAACTCAGTTCGTATTTCGGCGTTTTCGATTTTCTTCAAAATCATCTGGCGGGGCTTGAAACAACGATCCGCTCAAGCGGAGACGACGTTCTTCCGAATATCTACTGCGGAACACTCGCTCTTTTGCTTGTGCCGCTCTTTGCGCTGAACAAAAAAATAAGTCTGCGGGAAAAAGCATCGTATATTTCGCTGCTTGTTGTGCTTTTTATTTCTTTTAACGTAAATTATCTTAATTTTATTTGGCACGCGTTTCATTTTCCGAACGATCTGCCCTACCGTTTTTCGTTCGCGTACTCGTTTATACTGCTTGTAATATCATTTAAAACGCTTATGCGTCTTAAAGACATAAGCATAAAAGAAATAGGAATAACGGCGTTTCTGTGGATAGGCTTTATCGCCGTTTCTCAGGAATTGCCCACAAATAAAACAACTGAATTTACCGTCTATGCCACGCTCGCTTTTATATTTATATGGACGGCGTTTCTGTTTCTCGCGAAAAAAAGGAGAGTCGGAAAGCTCGTGCTCGGAACGATCATTCTCGCAATCACCTTTTGCGAAGTAATTATCTGCGATACCGGCGCATTCAATTTCAACCAAAGCCTTGAAGATTACAATAAAAACTACGACGCGTACACCGACGCCGTGGAGCGCATAGAAAGCGAAGACAAATCATTATACAGAACAGAGCTATGCTATCTTAACACAAGAATGGATCCCTGCATTTACGGCTACAACGGCATAAGCGTTTTTTCATCAATGGCGTATGAAAACTATTCGCGGCTTCAATATAACCTCGGAATGTACGGAAACAGGATAAACAGCTACACTTACAACACTCAAACTCCCGTTTACAATGCGATGTTCGGCATAAAATACCTTATATATAACGGTGTAAACGTACGCCCCTGCACCGATCTTTACACAAAGTTTTATGAAAACGTGGAAAACGGATGCGTCGTTTACAAAAACGATTTTACACTCCCCGTCGCTTTCGGAGTAAATTCGGCGGTTGAAGCGTGGAACACCTCGGAGGGAAATCCGTTTGAGGTTCAGTCGGACTTCTTCTCTCTTGCCACCGGAGTTTCCGACGTGTTTAAGGAAGCACGGTACGTCTCCTGCAAATACACGGGTATGACAGGCGACGATATAAAAGGAAACGGAACCGTCTTTTTCAAAAAGAACGGCTCCGGCTATGCCTGCGCAGATATAACCTTGAAAACGCAGTCGGACGGCAATCTCTATATTTACGTTGACTCTTCCGATATACGCTCAATAGACTGCACTTACGGCGACAGCACGGTTTCACAGCTTATCGAAACGCCGTATATACTTGATCTCGGTTATTTTGCTAAAGGCTCCGAAGTAACGGTAAGCGCCGAATGCGGCACCGTAGACAACGAACAGGGCACTTTTACCGTTTATTCCTACACCGCGGACAAAAATGTTTTTGAGCGGGGATATAAAATGTTAAAAGACAATTCGCTTGAAATAACAGATTATACGGACACGCGCATCAAGGGAAGCATTGAATGCGACAGAAACTGCACGATTTACTCTTCCATACCGTTTGACGACGGTTGGAGCGTATATATTGACGGCGAAAAGGCTCAGAACTTCAGAATCGGTGATGCCATGCTCGGTGTAAGCGTTGCAAAGGGCGCGCACACCGTTGAATATATCTTTAAACCAAAAGGGCTGATTCTCGGCGCCGCTGTAACGGGGGCAACATGGGCAGGAATACTTGTTTATTTTCTTGCCGAAAGGAGAAAAAGGCTCTTGAGGCGATTGTAAAATTTTAAATTGAAAAGCGGCCGAAAAAACACCTGACCGCGCTTTTTCGGCAACCGTTTCTCCAAATAATGACAATTTAGTTAAAAGTTAAAAATTCTGTTTACAAGATTGCATCAAATATTGTAAAATACGGACGTAATATATTCAGGAGGGTAATTTTATGCCGAGATTAACTGCCGAAAACGTTGAAACCATACCCTACGGTCCCCTTGGTATTATCGCTATGCCGGGCTGCGAACCGCTCGCCGAAAAGATAAACAGTTATCTTGTAAGGTGGCGCAAGGAGCAGGCGCTTGAGCATCATGGCTCAATAGCGTTTTACGGATACCAAAGGGATTCTTTTCTTATCAGCATATCAAATCCGCGTTTTGGAAGCGGCGAAAGCAAAGCCGTTATTAACGACACGGTTCGCGGATATGATCTTTATATCGTTACCGATTGCTTTAACTACAGCGTAACATACAATATGTTCGGTATGAAGGTGCCGAAATCACCCGACGACCATTTTCAGGATTTAAAAAGAGTTATTTCGGCTTCGTCCTCAAAAGCAAAAAGGATCTCCGTTATTATGCCGATGCTGTATGAGGGCAGGCAGCATAAAAGATCGGCAAGAGAATCGCTTGACTGCGCTATGGCGCTTCAGGAGCTCGTTCATCTCGGCGTTGAAAACATAATAACGTTCGACGCCCACGATCAACGTGTTCAAAACGCCATACCTCACACCTCGTTTGAGAACGTAATGCCCACTTATCAGATGATAAAGGCGCTTGTAAACAATGTTGAGGATCTTAAAATAAGCAAAAACGACCTTATGGTCATCTCCCCCGACGAAGGCGCGTTGCACAGGTGCATTTACTTCGCGACGCAACTTGGCATAAATCTCGGAATGTTCTATAAAAGGCGCGATTACACGCGCGTTATAAACGGACGCAATCCGATTATTGAGCATCAGTACCTCGGCGATTCCGTTGAGGGAAAGGATATTATAATTGTTGACGATATGATTTCCTCGGGCGAATCTATGCTTGACGTTGCCAAAAAGCTCAAGCAGCTCGGAGCAAACAGGATTTTTGTATGCACCACTTTCGGTCTTTTCGCCAGCGGTCTTTCCGTTTTCGACAAGGCATACGAGGATGGCACTATCGCAAAAGTGCTTTCAACGAACGGCGTTTACCAAAGCCCCGAGCTTCTGTCAAGAGAATGGTACGTTTCGGTTGAGCTTTCAAAATACATAGCGTATTTTATCGACACGCTCAATCACGATATGTCCGTTTCCTCTCTGCTTGACACGGGCCCGAAGATAGACAAGCTCCTCACCGAAAGAGGGCTGAAGCAGTCTTAAACGGATTTTACTAAACGGGATTTTCCGCATATTCGAAAAATATAAAACAGATTAAAAAAGCTTCCCACGCGCGGGAAGCTTTTTTAATAAAATCGGCCTTGAAGCGTAATAATTTAACGCGGCAAAGACAATAATAATTGCGTACATAAAACTTGAAACGGTGACGTGTATGCAATACAACAAGGTTGAAATCTGCGGAATAAACACAAACGATATTAAGGTGCTGAAGGAAAGCGAAAAAATGGAGCTTCTCCGCAAAGCGCGAAACGGAGACAAAAAAGCCCGTGAGGATCTTATCAACTGCAATCTGCGCCTTGTTTTATCGGTGATACAGCGTTTTCAAAACAGGGGCGAAAGTATGGACGACCTGTTTCAGGTGGGAGTAATCGGTCTGATAAAGGCGATAGATAATTTTAATATGGATCTTGACGTTAAATTTTCAACTTACGCCGTTCCGATGTGCATAGGCGAAATAAGACGCTTTTTAAGAGACGACAACTCTGTTCGCGTAAGCAGAAGTATGAGAGACACGGCATACAAGGCAATGCAAATAAAAGAAAATTTGATAAACAAAAACCAAAAGGAGCCGACGGTTGAGGAAATAGCAAAGGAGCTTGGAATTAAGAAAAGCGAAGTAGTTCTCGCGCTGGAGGCGATAGTTGATCCCGTTTCGCTTTACGAGCCTGTTTACAGCGAGGGCGGCGACACAATATACGTTATGGATCAGGTGGGAGACAGCAACAGCGACGCGGACTGGATAGATGAAATAATGATAAAGGACGAAATAAACCGCCTTGACAAGCGGGAACGAAATATACTTTATCTGCGGTTTATGGAGGGGAAAACGCAAATGGAGGTAGCAAAGGAAGTAGGAATAAGTCAGGCGCAGGTGAGCAGACTTGAAAAAAACGCCCTGAACAGAATCAAAAATCATAAGTAAAATCTGCCGGACCGCAAATGCAGTCCGGCAGACGATTAAATAAGATTATATTCGGCATCCGATATTAACCGAAAATATCGGGAAACAGAGCCGCTCCGCGTTTAAGTATCCCGTTCATATAGGCGATAAGCGTTCCGTAATTAGTAAAGGGCACGCCCTGATCTTCGGCGCATTTTTGGCGGTAACGCATTTCCCTTTCATTTAGCATACATCCGCCGCAATGAACTACAAGAGAATACCCCGAAAGCTCATCGGGAAATTCACCGCCCGAAGTAAATTCAAATTTAAGATTTTTACCCGTGTGTTTTCTTATCCAATTCGGCAGTTTTACGGTGCCTATATCCTCGCACTGCCTATGATGAGTGCAGCCCTCCGAAATAAGCACGGTGTCGCCGTCTTTCAGATTTTCAAGCGCAAGGGCTCCCTTGGCCGCGGGCTTTAAAACGCCCTTGAAATTCGCGAAGAGAATTGAAAACGAAGTCAAGGCAACGCTCTCAGGCACTATATCCTTAACTACGGAAAAAGCCTGACTGTCCGTAACCACCATTCGCGGGCGCTGTTTAAGAGTGGCAAGAGTTTCGGCAAGCTGCTCCGTCTGCGTAACGGCGCAAACTGCGCCGGCGTCGAGTATGTCTCGTATCGTCTGCACCTGCGGAAGTATCATTCTCCCCTTCGGCGCGGAACCGTCTATCGGAGTAACGAGAACAACAATGTCTCCCTCGTTAAGAAAATCACCGATTATTTTCTTTTCGCTCTCCTCTGATTTCGCGAGCGACGCGATTTTTTCTTTAAGTTCGTTTATATTTTCGCCGTTCAGCGCGCTTACGCATATTTCGTTTTCCGAAAGAACGACCGGCTTTTTCAAATCGCTTTTATTATAAACGACAATATACGGAATGGATTTTTCCTTAAAAAGGCCGATAAGCCTATCGTCGTCAACGCTTTTACCGATTGAGCCGTCAACAACCAAAACCGCAACGTCCGTTTTATTGATTATCTGCTGCGCCCTTTTAACGCGAAGCTCGCCAACAAGCCCCTCGTCATCAATACCCGGAGTGTCAATAATCATTACCGGCCCTACGGGCAAAAGCTCCATAGCCTTTGTAACGGGATCGGTAGTTGTTCCCTTAACGTCGGAAACAATGGATAATTTCTGACCGGTAACAGCGTTTACAACGCTGGATTTGCCGGCATTTCTTTTGCCGAAAAATGCTATATGCACTCTGTTGGCATTCGGTGTTTGATTTATTTCAGCCATAATTTTATATATCCTCCCCAAATCCTATGTGATCTCCCCTGCCGACTGCGATTTCGTGCCCTATGCCCGCCAATCTTCTTTTCAAACAGATTATGCACTCTGCCGCCTCTTCGCCGGTGCAGATTTTATTATCATAAAGAGTATATTTTTTTCTGACCGTTTTAGGCGAAAGATTCGGCATAACAACATTTGCTCCTGCAAGTATCCCCTTTTCCCTGCCGGCAACGTCGATTGTGCCGAGGGCGGTGGTGGACGGGATCAGCAGGTTCGGATCCATAAGTCTTAAAATACTTATAAGTTTGAGGGTTAATTCTAAGCCGCCCTGCGGCATATTCCGAAAAGGAGTGTCCTTATGAGGAATAAACGGGCCTATCCCGACCATATGCGGCTTTAGCTCCCTGATAAATTTTAAATCTTCAATTATACAGTCCGTATTCTGATACGGCGAGCCGACCATAAATCCGCAGCCCACCTGATAACCGATTTCTTTAAGTTCATATAGGCATTTTTTCCTGTTTTCAAGCGAGAGTTCGGGCGGGTGAAGTCTGCCGTAATGCCCAGAGTCGGCGGTTTCGTGGCGCAAAAGGTATCTGTCCGCTCCTGCGCGGAACATAATTTCATAGCTTTCCCGGCTTCTTTCGCCCAAAGAAAGCGTAACGGCGCAATCGGGATATTCCGATTTTATTGAAGAAATAATATCGGCCATTCTTTCGTCGGTAAAATATGAATCCTCGCCGCCCTGAAGCACAAAGGTGCGAAAGCCGAGAGAATACCCCTGCGCGCAGCAATCAAGAATTTCCTCTTTATTCAGCCGATAACGCTGAGCGTTTTGATTTTCCCGCCGTATTCCGCAGTAGAGGCAATTATTTTTACAATAATTTGAAAACTCAATAAGACCTCTTATATAAACTTTATTCGAGAAAACGCGGCGTTTGACAGCGTCCGCCCTTTCTGTTAAAAAACGCGCCGTTTCCTCGGAATCGTCCTCGATTAGGCGGCGAAATTCGCCGTCGCTCAAAAAGCGCTCGTTTTCAAGTTTAAGAATGATTTCTTTCATATTTATCACTTGGAAGTATAATTTGAATAGGCGGCTTTCGCGGTTATGCCGTCTATCCTGCCTATCATTCCCGAAAGGGTATTTATTACGTCCTGCGGAGCGTCCACGGCTATGCTGATTATGTTAATGCCCTTTTCGCGGTAAGGTATTCCCATACGCCCGATTATGTATTCGGCGTACTCGTGCAAAAGCGCGTTTAGTTCATCGACCGACTGCGTTTTCTCAACTATAATCCCGATAACGGCAACTCTTGTTTCCATAAAAAATCCTCCTATTTATTTTTTAACAACGGTTTAAGATATTTTGCGGTGTATGATTTTCTTGATTTCACAAGCTCCTCCGGAGTTCCCTGAGCGACTATCCTGCCGCCGCCGTTTCCGCCTTCCGGCCCCAAATCAATAATATGGTCGGCGGTTTTTATAACGTCAAGATTATGCTCGATAACAAGGACTGTATTGCCGCTGTCAACAAGCGCGGAAAGAACATTGATAAGTTTATGAACGTCCGCGGTGTGAAGCCCCGTGGTCGGCTCATCAAGTATATAAATAGTTCTGCCTGTCGAACGCTTCATAAGTTCCGTTGCGAGTTTTACGCGCTGCGCCTCGCCGCCCGAAAGCGTAGTGGCGGGCTGGCCTATCTTTACATAACCGAGGCCGACGTCGGAAAGAGTTTTCAGCTTATTATATATTTTAGGCTGATTTTTGAAAAATTCAAGTCCTTCGTCAACCGTCATTTCCAAAACTTCATATATGTTTTTTCCCTTAAATCTTACCTCAAGCGTTTCCCTGTTGTATCTCTGCCCCTTGCAGACGTCGCAGGGAACATATATATCGGCGAGAAAATGCATTTCGATTTTAACGATACCGTCACCTTGGCAGGCCTCGCATCGACCGCCTTTAACGTTGAACGAAAAGCGGTTCGGTTTATATCCTCTGACTTTCGCGTCCTCCGTCTCGGCAAAAATATCGCGTATGTCGTTGAACACACCCGTATAAGTCGCGGGATTTGAGCGAGGTGTTCTGCCTATCGGCGACTGATCTATGTTTATCACCTTATCAAGATATTCATAGCCTTTGATTTTATCGAATTTTCCGGGTCTTTTTTTTGCTCTGTTCAGCTCGTTCGCGAGGAATTTATATATAATCTCGTTAACAAGACTCGATTTACCCGAACCCGAAACACCCGTTACGGCAACGAATTTTCCGAGCGGTATCTCAACGTCGATTTTTTTAAGATTGTTTTCGGCGGCGCCGTAAACGGTGAGCATATGGCCGTTTCCCTGCCGTCTCTTTTCGGGAACGGGAATTTTTTTCTTTCCGCTCAAATACTGCCCCGTTATCGATCTGCCGCAGGCGATAATATCCTCAACAGAGCCTGCCGCAACAAGCTCTCCGCCGTGTACGCCCGCTCCGGGGCCTATATCAACAACGTAATCAGCGGCGCGCATAGTATCCTCATCGTGCTCAACCACGATAAGAGTATTACCTAAATCCCGCAGATGGCGCAAAGTATCAAGAAGCTTGTTGTTATCACGCTGATGCAGCCCGATAGAGGGTTCGTCAAGAATATAGAGAACTCCCGTAAGCGATGAGCCGATCTGCGTTGCGAGCCTAATCCTCTGCGCCTCGCCGCCCGAAAGAGTGGAGGCCTCGCGGGCGAGTGAAAGATATTCAAGACCTACGGAATTGAGAAAATTGAGTCTTTCCCTTATCTCTCTTAAAATCAGTCTGCCTATCATCTCTTCTTTTTCCGTGAGCTTCAGGTTATTGATGAATTTTATTTCATCGGAAACGGACATTTTGCAAAATTCATAAATATTTTTACCGCCAACGGTCACGGAAAGACTTATCGGAGAAAGCCTTGCGCCCTTGCAGTCGGGGCAGACGGAGGAAACCATCACCTGCTCTATATCGGCCTTTGAAAGTTCGGAAGCCGTTTCGTCATACCGGCGTTTAAGATTGCTTACTATCCCCTCAAAATCGGTCACATAAGTGCCGCTTCCGTAAGAAGTAACACGCTTCATTTTCAGCTTTTTGCCTTTTGTGCCGTGAAGAATAACGTCAATCGCTTCGGAGGAAAGCATTTCCACGGGCATATCAAGCGAAAAATCGTATTCCTTCGCGAGCGCCTCAAAATACATTCTCGCAATCGATGAACCGTCCGCAACGTTCCACCCGCTTGCCTTTATCGCCCCCTGATTTATCGAGAGCTTTCTGTTTGGAATTATCAAATCCTCGTCTATCTCCATAAACGTGCCGAGACCCGAGCAACGCTTGCAGGCCCCGAAAGGATTGTTGAACGAAAACATACGCGGGCTCATTTCCTCTATTGAAACGCCGTGCTCGGGGCAGGCGTATTCAAGTGAAAAAAGCTCCTCGCCGATTCCGACAAAATCGCATATCACAACGCCCTTTGACAGAGCGGTTGCGGTTTCAATACTGTCGGTCAAACGGCTTTTTATGCTTTCGGAAATAACAAGGCGGTCAACGATAACCTCAATATTGTGCTTTTTGTTTTTTTCCATTTTGACTTCTTCGGAAAGATCGTAAACGCTGCCGTCAACCCTTACGCGCACAAAGCCCTTTTTTCTTATATCGTCAAGCTCTTTAACGTATTCGCCCTTTCTGCCCCTTATTATCGGAGCCATAAGCTGAATACGCGTTTTTTCGGGATATGAAAGAATCTTGTCAACTATCTGATCTATCGTCTGCTGCGTTATTTCCCTGCCGCAAACGGGGCAGTGCGGAACGCCAATCCTCGCATAGAGAAGCCTAAGATAATCATAAATTTCCGTAACGGTGCCCACGGTTGAACGCGGGTTTCTCGTCGTTGTCTTTTGATCTATAGATATTGCGGGGCTCAATCCCTCAATATAATCGACGTCAGGCTTTTCCATCTGTCCAAGAAACTGCCTTGCGTATGAAGAAAGGCTCTCCACATATCTTCTCTGCCCCTCGGCGTATATTGTGTCAAAGGCAAGGCTTGATTTGCCCGAACCGGAAAGGCCCGTAAACACCACAAGACTGTCTCTCGGAACGGTAACGTCAATGTTTTTAAGATTGTGCTCTCTTGCACCTTTAACAATTAAATTTTTTATCATTTCATCACCCGCTGTTTTTTAAATTCCTCAAGCGCGAGCCTTCCCTCTTCGGTAACGGGCTTCAGCCATTTCAAAGAGCGATAATAGCGAAGGCATAGCGCTGTTTTTGCGTAATCCTCAAATATATACATAACGGCAAAGGCAACTACAAACGGAGCCTTTAGTATGTAAACGGCAATAAGAGTTGCAGGCAGAGACATAAACCAAAGCGTGCAGAGATCGTATTTTACTCCCGTAACGGTGTCTCCACCGGAGCGGAATATACCGACTACCTGAATATACGGTATCATTCTTACGGGCAGTTCAAAAGCATAAATCGCCAAAATTATCATAGCTGTGTCAAGCGTTACCTTGCTTATATTGCTGCTCATATTGAAAATCCCGATAAGCTGCTTTCTGAAAATAAATATAAAAATACCGACTATTACCGCGGCCGCGGGAACGATAACGGCAAAACGCTTTGAATCCTCTATCCCGCGCTCTATTTTTCCTTTTCCCACGGATTTTCCTATCATAACGCTTGAAGCGCTGCAAAGGCCTATAAAGAAAATGAAAGCGATATTTTCAAAGCTTCTGAGTATTGTAAGCGAAGCGAAATATTCATAGCCCATATTTCCGAAAATAATGTTGAAAGCAAACGTTCCGAGCCCCCACATACTCTCGTTGAACACAACGGGCATCGCCTTTTTATAAAACTCCGCAAACTCTCTTTTTGAAAAACCGAAAATCTCGCGCGGCGGCGCTATAAGAATATTCTTTTGGATAAAAGAAACTGTTACTATCAGCACAACGCCCGCCCAAGCCGAAACGGAGGTAGCTATCGCGGCGCCCTTTATTCCCATTTCGGGAAAACCGAATTTTCCGAAAATCATACAGTAATCGAGAATAATATTCAAAACTGTTGTAAAAGCGGAAACATACATAGGCAGTTTAACTTTTTCAACCGAACGCAAAACGGCGGATAAAATATTTGTTATCGCAACGGCGGTGTATGAATAGACAACGCAAAGCAGATATTTTACGCCCTCGTTAATAATTGCGGCGTCCGAATTGAACATTCTGATAACGTAAGACGGCGCTACAATGCTGACAGCCGAAAAAGCGCCCGAAACGGCAAGCACGGAAATAAGCGCTATTCCGCAGGTGGAGCGTATGCGTTTTATATCCCTGATTCCCCAAAACTGCGAAACGAAAACGGTGGTTCCCGAAGAAAAGCCGACAAGCACCATGGTCATAAGCCAGCCCCATTGCCCCACCATTCCGACGGAGGAAAGCGCTGTTTCGCCCAAATTGCTTACAAGCAGAGTATCGGCAAGAGTAAACGAGCTTGTGAGCATATTTTGAAGAGCCACGGGTACGGCGAGTTTCAGCGCAGTTTTCCAAAAGCCTTTATCCTTAAATAATTTAAGCATATATTTTAATCCTCTTGCAATTCCTTTATCTTGTCTCTCAAATAAGCGGCGTGCTCGAATTCGAGCATCTTCGCGGCCTCTTTCATCTCTTTCGTAAGCTTTGAAATAAGCTCCGTCTTTTCTTTTTTGGTAAGGCGCTTTTTCCCCTTGCCCTCAAGTTTTTCTTTCGACGTGATCTCAAGCACCCGGCGAACGTCCTTTTTGATAGTCCGCGGAACGATGCCGTGTTCCTCGTTATATTTCTGCTGTATATTTCTTCGCCTGAACGTTTCGCTGATAGCTCTTTCCATAGACGGGGTAACGCTGTCGGCATACATAATAACCTCGCCGTTGGCGTTTCTCGCCGCGCGCCCTATCGTCTGCACAAGCGAAGTTTCCGAGCGGAGAAAGCCCTCTTTGTCCGCATCAAGTATCGCAACAAGCGAAACCTCGGGAATATCAAGCCCCTCTCTGAGCAGATTTATGCCTACAAGCACGTCAAACTCGCCGAGCCTTAAATCGCGGATTATCTCCATTCTTTCGATAGTGTCAACGTCGTGGTGCATATACCGCACCTTTATTCCGAAACCCTCAAGATAAGTTGTGAGATCCTCCGCCATTGCTTTTGTGAGCGTTGTAACAAGCACACGCTCCTTTCTTTCGGCGCGAAGGTTGATTTCGGAAACAAGATCGTCCATCTGCCCGTCGGTGGGCTTGACAGTTACGACGGGATCGAGCAGACCGGTCGGGCGAATTATCTGCTCGACAATTTGAGTTGAACGCTCCTTTTCAAATTCACCCGGAGTGGCGGAGGTAAAAATAACCTGATTTACCCGGCTGTAAAACTCGTCAAACATAAGCGGGCGGTTATCAAAAGCAGAGGGGAGCCTGAAGCCGTATTCTATAAGACTTGCCTTTCTGCTTCTGTCGCCGCCGTACATTCCCCTCACCTGCGGCAGCATAACGTGGCTCTCGTCACAAAACAGCAGAAAATCCTTGGGAAAATAATCAAGCAGAGTAAACGGCGCCTCGCCGGGCTTTCTGTTGCTCATAACGGCGGAATAATTTTCAATACCCTTGCAAAAGCCCGTTTCCTGAAGCATCTCTATATCGTTCATCGTGCGTTCTTTTATTCTCTGCGCCTCAAGCAGTTTTCCGCGCTCTTCAAAATATTTGACGCGTTCGCACATTTCATCGTAAATTCTTTCAAGGGCGAGCTTCATTTTTTCGCGCCCGATAACATAATGCGAAGCGGGATAAATGCAGACGTGAGAAAGTATCCCCTCCACCTTTCCCGTAAGGGGATTTATTTCGCAGATTCTGTCAATCTCGTCGCCGAAAAATTCCACCCTTACGGCGTTTCCGCTTGAACCGGCGGGAAAGACCTCAAGGCAGTCTCCCCGAACTCGAAATTTATTTCTCACAAAATTTATATCGTTTCTCTCGTACTGAATGGATACGAGCTTTTTTATCATATCGTCTCTGGAATATTCCATTCCCGCGCGAAGCGAGATCACCATATTGCGGTAATCTATCGGGTCGCCTATGGAGTAAATGCAGGAAACGGAGGCCACGATTATAACGTCGCGCCTTTCGGAAAGCGCGGCCGTGGCGCTGTGGCGGAGCTTGTCTATCTCCTCGTTTATCGCGCTGTCCTTTTCAATATAAGTATCCGTTGTCGGAACATACGCTTCAGGCTGATAATAATCGTAATAAGATACGAAATACTCCACCGCATTTTCGGGGAAAAATTCCTTAAATTCTGAGCAAAGCTGCGCGGCAAGGGTCTTGTTGTGAGCGAGGACAAGAGTCGGCCTGTTTATCTTCGCTATTATATTTGCCATAGTAAAGGTTTTGCCGGAGCCGGTAACGCCCATCAAAGTCTGCTCCCTGTCTCCCCTTTTAACGCCCTCAACAAGCGCCGCGATAGCCTCCGGCTGGTCGCCTGTGGGCTTATATTCACTTACAAGTTTGAATCCGTCCATCAAAATATTTTCCTTGTATTCGCATAATCAGTTTATTATAACACATTATTTACTTTTTGCAAACAATAATATATAATTAAAATATGAAAAGTTTTACAATTTCCGCCGGAGACGCCGGCCGGAGGGTGGACAGATTTATAAGAAAGACCTTTCCCTCAATGCCCTCTTCCCTAATGTATAAGGAAATAAGAAAAAAGAATATAAAAGTAAACAAAAAACGCACGGAGCCGTCGGCGATTCTCAACGAAGGGGACGTTATCGAGCTTTATCTTAAAGACGACGTTCTTGAAGAAAAAGCCAAGCACTACGATTTTCTTGACGCTTCAACTTCGCTTGACATTGTTTACGAGGACGAAAATATTTTACTGCTGAATAAAAACGCTGGGCTTTTGTGCCACCCCGCGAACGGAGTTTACGGCGACACTCTTGTTGCACGCGTTCAACGCTATCTTTACGAAAGGGGCGAATGGTCTCCGAAAAACGGCTCGTTCGTTCCGTCTCTTGCCAACAGGATAGACAGAAACACAAGCGGAATAGTGATTGCCGCCAAAAACGCCGAGGCGCTTAAAATCCTTAATGATAAAATAAAATCCCGCGAAATAGAAAAATATTATCTCGCGGCCGTTCACGGGATTCCCGAGCCTAAAAGCGGCACGCTCACCTCATTTATAACAAAAGATGAAAAGTCAAACAGGGTTATTGTTAGCGACAGAGAGACAGACGGCTCAAAAAAAGCCGTTACACACTATAAAACTCTTGAAAGCCGTAATAATATTTCACTTGTAGAAATAAAATTGGAAACGGGAAGAACTCACCAGATAAGGGCGCAGTTTGCCCATATAGGCCACCCGCTTGTAAATGACGGAAAATACGGCGCTGAGCATGGCAGATACAGGCAGGCGCTTTGCAGTTATAAGATAGTTTTTGAATTAAAAGACGCGGGAACGCTCGATTATCTGAACGGCCGCGAATTTGAGCTTAAAAACTGCGACGTGCTGCGAACATTTAAGGAGAACGGTTATAATGAAGCATAAATTTATAAGAATAATCTCCCCTCTTACGCTCGCGTTTGTTATTCTGCTTGATTTGGCGGCCATAGCGTTCGGCGTGTTTGCCGTAAAAAAAGTGATAAGCGAGCTGAACGCGGCGGTAATATTTTTTGCGGTCGTGGAAGTTTTCGCTCTTATCATCGGAATACTCGTTACAAGAGAAGTACTCAAAAACGGCATCATTTTTTATGACGATGAATTTGAATTTAACGGGACGGACAGCGAAAACGTTTTTTCCTATTCGGAAATAAGCGAGGTTGAAACTTATCTCGACACTTCGCCGAGCCTCAGAAAAAATTTTTGGGAACGCCACGCGCTTTTGATTATAACCGCCAACGACGATAAGGTAACGACTTTGGACATAGGGCTGACGACGAAAAACACAGTAAACAAAATAAAAAAAGAGCTTGAAATCAGAGTGGGAAAAGACAAAGTTAAGTAAACAAGAAAAATTACAAGATTATCTATAAAAAAACAGGCTCCCGAATATCGGAAGCCTTTTTGAATTATTTATTGCGTTTAGTCCTCTGTTATCCAATAATTGACGGTAAGGCATTTTGAGGGATATGCGCCGGAAACGTCGGAGCCGACGGAAACGGCGGGCTTGACGGCGATTTTTCCGTCGCCCAATGCGGCATAAACGGCGTTGTAATCATCGGCAAGCTTTTCGTCAACATAGCTCATTGCAACGCATTTATTCGAGCAGTTTCCGACTATCGACTCTCCGCCCTTAAAATCATTCAGGCAGGCTTTTACGGCGGCGGCATAATCCTTAACGGAGGAAGAATAATAATTTGTCCAGCCGGACTGCCAAATCTCGGAGCCTATGGCCGCAACCGGGAAATTATAGCTCCATGTAGCGTCGGAAACAACGTCGCCCTGCGTATTGCCTCCGGCATATACAACGGAAACACCCTTGTTATACATTTTCTCAACAACGGCCTTATAACGGTTTACCATTTCAAAAGAAGTGATCGGGTAATATTCGTTTTCCATGGAAATACCCGCGCCGTAACCGTCTTCATCGGCGTTTGACCAATTATAGAAAATATATCCGTCCTTCGGAAGCGCGGCGGAAAGCGAAACCCTGTCGCCCATCTGATAAGCGCCGCTTCCGCTCGATTCGCCTTCTCCGCCCTCTCCGGTGACGACGGTCACGTCAAAGGTCGGCGAAACGCTTTTAACATAAACGGGTTCAAGAGTGAGACCGGCCTCGCCGATATGCACCCACGTATCCTTGGCGTTCAAATCGTCGATAACGCCCTCATCGTCGGAATTTATGTTCCAGTGATCAAATACCGTACCGAAAGCCGCCGCGGGTGCTATAACTTCGAGCGAAGCGCCCGACGCCGCGAACTGCTTTGTATATTCGCCGCCGCCCGTGTTCATAACGATCACGGGGTAAAGCGTATCTTCCGCGTCCTTATATGCAGCGGTGATAGTCGCGTCGCATTTCTCAACAAGAAGATTGGTTGAGGGCTTTGTTTTTGTGGAAAGATTTACTTTGCTGTCTTTAACGCCTTCGGTGTCGCTCTTGACCTCCCACCTGTCAAAGACCTTGCCCTCGGGAGCGGGATCCGCGGTAAGCGTTACGTTGGAGCCCTCGGTGTAAACGCCTGAACCGGTGCCGTTTACAACGTTGATTTTAAAAACGTCCTCGTCAATTTCGGAAATCTTTTTATAATTCGCTTTAACCGTAAAAGAATAGCTGTAATTAAGCCGAGGCGAATCGTAATCCGCGTAATCGACGGTTACGGGAATGCCTTTGCTGTCCGCGGCATAAGCCGCGCCCTGAATATAACCGGAACCGTAGGCTCTTGATTTTTCCGTGTTTTCGCCGAAATATCCCAATTTCTGATTGCCGGATATAACCGCGTTGTAACCGGCAAGAAAGCCGCTCTGCAAATCGTCAAACGAAACGGACATAAGATTATCGGCCTTTGCCGCCTCACCGTTTTCCGCTTTGGGAGCGCCGTCAATAAGAATGAATTTTACATCGGCGTACTTTTCAGCGCTCTCGTAAGCGGCGTTTTCATAAGCGGCGGTCGGAAGAACTATGTATTTCGCGCCGGATTTTACGGCAAGGTCAACATAAGACATTGCGGATTCGGCGGAAACGATTCCGCTTTCATCAAGCACAGGCTGATAATACCGACTTGTCATATCGGCGCTTTCGGCAAATTCCGAAACGCCCGCCCAAGCGCTTTGATTATAGGAACCGTCCGAAACGGTGCCGCCGTCCGTAATAAGAACAACGTCATAGCTCAGCTTTTCCGCAGGAGTGCAGCCTGCGAAAGCAAAAGCGCAGCCGATTGCCATAACGGCGCACAGAAGAATCGAAACAACTTTTCTCATAATAATTCCTCCGAAATACAAATTATCACACAATAATGATAACAAAATTAGTTGTATATTGCAATAGGAATTTATTGATTTAATCAATAAAAGCAATTATAATAACACTGAGAGGTGAGCCTTATGCTTGAAAAACAGCTTGAATATCTAAGAAGTGTTACCGATTTTACTCCGCAAATCGCCCTTGTTCTCGGTTCGGGGCTCGGATCGCTTGCCGAAGAGATAAACGCCGTTGCCTCCGTTGACTTTTCCGATATTCCGGATTTTCCAAAGGCAACAGCGCCCACCCATCGAGGCAGGTTTGTGTTCGGCTACGTAGGCTCAGCCAAAGTTGCCGTGATGCAGGGCAGAATACATCTGTATGAGGGCTACTCGCCGCAGCAGGCGGTTATGCCCGTTCGTTTGCTGAGAAAAACGGGAGCGGAAATCCTGTTTCTCACAAACGCCTCGGGCGGGATAAACAGGCGGCTTTCGATAGGCGATCTTATGCTGATTGAGGATCACATTTCAAGCTTTGTGCCCTCCCCTCTCATCGGCGAAAATGATAATTCGGTCGGGCCGCGTTTTCCCGATATGAGCGAGGTTTACGGTAAACGGCTGAAAAAAATAATAATTGAAACAGCGCTTGAAAACGGTATACCGCTGAAAAAAGGAACTTACATTCAACTGGCGGGCCCCGCGTTTGAAACGAGAGCCGAAATAAAAATGTGCTCTATTCTCGGAGCCGACGCCGTTGGAATGAGCACCGCCATTGAGGCGCAGACAGGCAGACAATGCGGATTTGAAGTGTGCGGAATAAGCTGCGTTACAAATCTTGCCTGCGGTCTGCTTGATAAACCCATAACGGCGCAAGAAGTAACCGAAACGGCGGACAAAACCGCGCCTCTATTCAAAAAACTTGTAATCAAATCAATAGAGAGAATGGCAAATGGATAATATTATTTTTGAAAATAACAGGCTTTTTATTTTGGATCAGTCAAAACTGCCTAACGAAGAAATCGTTATCGAGATGAAAAGCCTTGAGGACTGCTATGACGCAATACTTCGCTTGAAGGTTCGCGGCGCTCCGGCTATCGGTATTTTCGCGGGCTATTCCCTTGCTCTTTTTCACGGCGGTAATATCGAAAAAGCAAAGGAATATCTTGATTCGGCAAGACCGACCGCGGTAAATCTTACATACGCGACCTCTCGGATACTTAAATCGTATCGCGGCGGCAAAAATCCCGTTGAGGAGGCTGTCGCTATCCATAATGAGGATAAAAATACCTGTTTTAAAATAAGCGAATACGGCCTTTCGCTGCTTAAAGACGGCGACGGAATACTGACGCATTGCAACGCCGGCGCTCTCGCCGCGTCAAAATACGGCACGGGGCTCGGCCCCATAATTTTGGGCACCGAAAAGGGATATAAATTTCATATTTACTGCGACGAAACACGCCCGTTGCTTCAGGGAGCGCGCCTCACAAGCTACGAGCTTGAAAAAAGCGGTGCCGACGTAACGCTTATTTGCGATGATATGGCCTCTTATGTTATGAAAAAGGGGCTTATAAACGCCGTTCTCGTCGGGTGCGACAGAGTTGCCGCCAACGGCGACACGGCAAACAAAATAGGCACGAGCGGCGTTGCGGTTCTCGCGCGTTATTACGGAATACCATTTTATGTGCTCGGTCCGCTCTCAACCGTTGATTTTAATACGCCCGACGGCGACGGCATTGTAATCGAGGAGCGTGACGCCGACGAAATAAAAAATATGTATTTTGAAAAGCCTTCCGCTTTGCCGCAGACTAAATGCCTGAATCCTGCTTTTGACGTGACCGATAATTCACTTATAACCGCGATAATAACAGACCGAGGCATAGCACGCCCGCCTTATGAAATTTCTTTAAAGGAGCTTTTGAAATGATAAGATTTTACAACGGAAAAGTTCTTACGCTTAAAAACGGAATGGATATATGTGACAACGAGGTTTGGGTAGACGGCTCAAAAATCGTCTTTATCGGCAAAAATTGCGATAAAAAAGCGGACAGAGAGATAGACCTGAACGGGAATTTGCTGATGCCTTCATTCAAAAACGCTCATACTCATTCTGCAATGACCTTTGCGCGCAGCTTGGCCGATGATCTGCCCCTGCAAGATTGGCTTTATAATATGATATTCCCCTTGGAGGCAAAGCTTACGGCGGACGATATTTATCATCTTTCAAAGCTCGCTTTTCTCGAATATCTCACAAGCGGCATTTCCGCCTGCTTTGATATGTATTATTTTCCCGAAAGTATGGCAAAGGCAAGCGTTGATTTGGGATTCCGCACCGTTATGACCTGCGGGGTGAACAATTTTAAGGAGAGCCTTGCAACTTTGGAGGAATATTACAATAAGTACAATAATTATGACGAGCTTATAAGCTACCGACTTGGATTTCACGCTGAATACACAAATTCTCTTGAGCGTATGGCGGGCGTCGGAAAATTGGCGGAAAAATATAAAGCCCCCGTTTTTATGCACTCAAGCGAAACGAAAAGCGAAGTTGAGGAATGCATCGGCAGATACGGGAAAACCCCCTCGGCGCTGTTTGAAGAGCTCGGCATTTTTGATTACGGCGGAGGCGCGTATCACAGCGTTTGGCTAAGTGACGAAGATCTCGACATCTACAAAAGACACGGCGTTTGGGCTATTCTGAATCCTTGCTCAAACGCAAAATTGGCGTCAGGCATCTCGTCTTTTTCCAAAATACTGTCCAAAGGAATAAATGTAGCTATAGGAACGGACGGCGCGGGCAGCAACAACGCCCTTGATATGTTCAGAGAAATGTATATGATAGCGGCAAATGAGAAGCAAAGCGCTTGCGACGCGGCCGCCGGAGACGCAGATGAAATACTGAAAGCCGCCACCGTAGGCTCGGCTCACTGTATGGGGCTTTACGACTGCGACACGGTGGAAGTCGGGAAAACGGCCGACCTGACGGTCATAGACCTCCACAGACCGAATATGCGCCCCATAAACAACATTACAAAAAATATCGTTTACAGCGGCTCGAAAGAAAACGTGAAAATGACAATGGTAAACGGAAAAATACTTTATGAAAACGGCGAATTTATAAACACGGATATTGAAGAAATATATTATTACGCTCAAAAAATTACAGAACGTATAAAATCCGTCTGAGTGTTCATATAATACTTTTGCTGTTTTCAAGCTTATAGGAGCGAGAATAATGACCGATCGCATCATAAATGATATAACGGATTTCATTTTCATAGAGGACAAGCCCGAAAAGGCGGACGCTGTTTTTCTGCCGGGCGGCTCTCACCCCGAACAGCCCGAATATGCCGCCGAACTGTATCATAAAGGGTTTGCGAGCCTGTTGGTTCTCTCCGGCGGCGTAAGTGTAAAAAGGGATAAATGGCCGGGCGTACAATCAAAGGCTGAGATATACAACGGCAATTACAAGTCCGATTATGAATTTTTTACCGACGTTCTGCTGAAAAACGGAGTTCCCGCTTCGGCAATAATCGGAGAGGACAAGTCCGGCCACACAAGGGATAATGCCTTTTGTTCACGAAGGATATTAGATGAAAACAAAATTGAAATTAAAACCGCTTTGATTGTTTGCAAGGCGTTCCATGCTCGCCGTTGTCTTATGCTTTATCAAATGGCTTTTCCGGACACTCAAATAAAAGTATGCCCCGTCAGCTGTTTCAACATCACAAAAGATAATTGGTATAAAAGCGAAGCAGGAACAGACCGTGTTCTCGGGGAATTAGCCCGCTGCGGCGGTCAGTTTCCCTCGGACGTAAAACAATACTTGAAAAATGCAACCAAATGCGCGGAGTAACTTTATCAAAAATTTGTGATAAAATCCATATAGGAACAAATATACGGAAAGGGAGATTTTAATGACGACTTTTATTATCGGACTTGTGATACTTTTTGCCGGAGGAGCTCTATACGGCAAGCTGTGTGAAAAGGCATTCGGGCCGGACGACCGCGAAACGCCTGCCGTGCGGCTTAATGACGGCGTGGATTACGTTCCCATGAAAAAATGGAAAAATTCACTGATCGAGCTTTTAAATATTGCCGGAACCGGACCTATATTGGGCCCGATACAGGGTATTCTTTTCGGACCTATTGCGTTTTTGACGATTCCGATAGGCTGCGTGATAGGCGGCGCCGTTCACGATTATATGAGCGGTATGATTTCCATGCGCAACGACGGCGCGCAGATGCCGTCGCTTATACAAAAATATCTCGGCAAAAATGCGTATAGGTTTTATAATATATTCGTCTGTCTCACTATACTGCTCCTCGGAACGGTGTTTATTTACACGCCGGGCGATTTGTTTGTAACGCAGATTTTGAAAGCAAGCAGCAATGCGGACAGCCCCATTGTTTGGATAGTATATGGCGCGATTTTCGTTTATTATATAATCGCTACGCTTTTCCCTATCGACAAAATTATCGGTAAGATTTATCCGCTTTTCGGTGTACTGCTTATTTTATCGGCGGTCGGAGTGTTTATAGGTTTGTTCGCAAAGGGTTATCAGCTCGACGACATATGGACGACGGGCGTGGCGGGCGTTCATCCGCAGGGCTTCCATTTTATACCGGTATTCTTTGTGACCGTCGCGTGCGGAATAGTCTCAGGATTCCACTCCACCCAATCGACTCTTATCTCACGCACCATGAGAAGTGAAAAAGAAGGCCGTATGACCTTTTACAATATGATGATAGCGGAGGGCTTTATCGCTATGATATGGGCCGCCGCGACAATGGGTGTAATGAAACTCGGCCTCGCCGACGCACAGACCGAGGCCACGGGCGTTGTCGGCATTGTCTCAAATAATCTTCTCGGCAAAGTCGGGGGAATCATAGCCGTAATAGGAATAATCGTGCTTCCGATTACATCCGGCGACACGGCTCTGCGCTCATTGAGACTTATAATTGCGGAGACGGCAAAGATCGACCAGTCAAAGAAAAGGAACCGATTGGCGGTTTCGCTTGTCATATTCGCCGTTGTGGCGGTTATACTGATATTCGCGAAATTAAATGCGGGCGGATTTAACGTGCTTTGGCGTTACTTCGCTTGGGCGAACCAGACAATAGCCGTATTCGCGTTCGCGATGATTACAGTGTATATGATGCGGCACAGAATGCCGTTTATAATAACTCTTGCTCCGGGTATGTTTTATATGTTCATAATTTCGAGCTATATTTTGAACGCTAAGATAGGCTTTAACCTTTCGTGGACGCTAAGCTACACGATTGCGGGCGTGCTTACGGCGGCATATGCGGCAATGATAATCCGCCGCGGTATGCCGGGAAGAAAGAAACTAAACAAATCACAAGTTAATTAAGAATGAAGATATTCTGCCAAGTACTGATATGGCTATTTCATTAAATCATAAAATTTTTGAACAGTAAATTACAAATCCGAACCCTTCGCCAACCGGCTTAGGGTTCGGATTTGTACTGTTTTGGTGCAGGTAACAGGACTTGAACCTGCAAGGATCGCTCCACTGGATCCTAAATCCAGCGTGTTTGCCAGTTTCACCATACCTGCGTTTATATAAATCAGAGCGCTTGGGTCTGATTTTTTCATTATTAAATTGTTACACCGAGGTATCATCAGCGAAATCTTGCGTGTCTGCCAATTCCACCATACCCGCGTTTTCACAATTCTATCACTTTTGCTTTTCAAAATCAATGCCTTTTTCAGGCGGTGAATAATTTTGCGTTATTTATCGTCTTTATCGTCTTCGGCGCCATTATCGAGCTTTCCGTCTTTTTGCACGCCGTCTTTCAGTTTAACAACGGCGGTAACGGCGCAATACACTTCTTTGGCGCCGTATGCTTTAAGGGTAAGAGAAACGGAAGTCAAAGTCGATCCGGTCGTTTTCACGTCGTCTATCAGCAAAACACGGGCGCCGTCCACGTTTACGCCCTTCTTGAGTTCAAAAGCACCGTACATATTTACAAATCTGTCCTTGGCGCTTTGACGTTTTTGCATTTTTGTTTTGCGCTTTTTAACAAGAATTTCCTTAAACGGTATGCCGCATTCCGAGGAAACGACCTTTGCGAGAAGCTCGGCCTGATTAAATCCCCTATCGCTCAAATCGCTTTTATACATCGGCACAAAAGTTACGAAATCAAAATCGATTTCCTTATAATTTTTTCTTACGGCGTTTGCTATTTCGCGGCCATGCCGATTAGCAAGCTTCGGCATCGCGTTCATTTTAAGATTGAGAATGCCCTCGGCTACCCTGCCCTCATAGTAAAACGGAGCGATAAGCGCTTTATATTCAGTTTCTCTTGAAAATTTTCTGCAAACGCAGTTTTTCTTGGAGCAGCCGCATTTCAGGCAAACGGGCTCTTCGATATACGGCAGTGAAGACGAGCATTCGGGGCAAAGTTCCTCGTCAAAGCATATCACTCTGCCGCAGATACCGCACCTTCGTGGGAAAAAAGCGAGTTTCAGTTTTTCGAGAAGATCGGTCATTTTACAGTCACATACGGCGCGATTTTTTCAAAAGTCGCCTCCCCTATCCCGCTTATATTTTTCAACTGCTCAACGCTTGAATAACCGCCCAGATAATCTCTGTAAGCTATTATCGCCGCAGCGCGCGTTCCGCCTATTCCGTCAATGGTCATAAGATCTTCGGCATTGCAGGAATTAAGGTCAATCGGATAATTTACGGTATCGGGTTCATATCGGCCTGAATCCGTGTTTTCTGTCTTAATATCGGCGGAAGTCGCTTTTGTTTCGGACTCGCTTGCTTTTTCTGAAACGGTATTAGCCTGCCCGCTTTGTGAGGACGAATATGTAATATTTTCCGACGTTTCGCTTTTTACCGTCTCCTTGGGCTGAGACACGGCTATATAAACGAAAACGGCTGAAAGTATAATAAGAGCCATACCGACAAGAATACCCGTTTGGCGCGTATCGCTCTTTTTTTCTGTTTCATTTTCCGTGTTTTCCATTACTAAGCACCTACCCGAACCGTTCAGAAATCAGTTTTAAAATCCCCGTCTCCCTGATTGTCTATAACCGCATCCGAAGAATCGCCGAGCATTTCATTCAGGCTTATCTGCTCGCTGTTTTCCTGCGTAAAATCCTTACCGCTGTCATAGGCGCGCTTTTCAAGCCACATACTTTTGGTCATAAGCACCTGACGCGGCTTACTGCCGTCCGGCTTGCCTATAACGCCGTATTCTTGAAGCTGGTCTATTATCTTTGCCCCGCGCGCGTAGCCGACGGAAAGCTTTCTCTGCAAAAACGAGGTTGATGCGGTACCGGTTTCGATGACGACCTCAGCCGCTTTGTCAAACAACGGATCAAAACGGTTTTCCTGTTCGTCCGAGTTGTCAAAACCGCCGGATTTTTTATCCTGCGCCGCTTTTGCGTCTATCTCTTTCTGAATATTTTCGTCATATTCTCCCATGCCCTGTTTTTTAATAAATTCGCAGAGCTTTTCCACTTCCTCATCGCTTACATAGCAGCCCTGAACTCTTATGGGCTTGCTTGCTCCGATCGGGTTATAAAGCATATCGCCGTGGCCGAGAAGTTTTTCCGCACCGCCGGTGTCAAGTATCGTTCTTGAATCGATTTGAGAAGAAACGGTGAGCGCTATACGCGAAGAAATATTAGCCTTTATCAATCCCGTGATAACGTCAACAGACGGCCTTTGCGTTGCGATAACAAGGTGCATACCCGCCGCTCGCGCCATCTGGGCAAGGCGGCATATCGAATCCTCAACCTCCTTAGGAGCGGCCATCATAAGATCGGCAAGCTCATCGATAAATATACATATCTTCGGCATAGGCTCAACACCGTCGTTCTTTTCCGCATATCTGTTATATCCCTCAATATCCCTTACGCCGGTCTCGGAAAATTTATTGTATCTTTGCAGCATTTCCGACACAGCCCAGCCTAAAGCGCCCGAGGCTTTTTTCGGATCGGTGACAACGGGCACAAGCAAATGCGGAATGCCAACGTATTTTGAAAACTCAACCTGCTTCGGATCTATCATAAGGAATTTAACCTCATCGGGTCTGGCTCTGAAAAGAATCGAAACGATTATTGAATTCATACATACCGATTTACCCGAACCGGTGGTGCCTGCGATAAGCAAATGCGGCATTTTTGAAATATCGCAGTAAACGCATTTTCCCGCTATATCCTTGCCGAGTCCTGCCGAAAGTTTTGATTTCTGCTCCGTAAATTCGGGAGTATCTATAAGTTCCTTAACGGAAACGGTATTTTTAACCTTGTTAGGAACCTCTATCCCGACTGCCGCCTTTCCCGGAATCGGCGCTTCGATGCGCACGTGCGTTGCCGCGAGGTTCAGCGCGATATCGTCAGCGAGATTTGTAATCTTTGATATTCTTATACCTGCCGCGGGCTTGAGCTCGTACCTTGTAACGGAGGGGCCCCTGCTTATATCGGTTATCTTGGCCTCAACATTAAACGAGCGGAGAGTGTCAACAAGGCGTTCGGCGTTTGCCTTTAACTCGCCGCTGATGTCCCTTACCGCGGCCTGCCTGCCCGATTTAAGAATGGAAACGGAAGGCATAACATAATCCTCAACGCCGGATTTCATCTGCTCCTCCGTAACGCGAAATTCCTCTTTTGAATTTTCCTGCTTTTTCTCGGAAGCGTCGCGGACGATATCGTCAAGGCTTTTTTCTTTTGCCTGCGCCTGCGCTTTCGCCGCTTCTTCCTCTCGCGCTCTTCTGTTGCGCTCGTTCGCGGCGTTGATTTCATCGATAATGCTTCTCGGGACGGAAACTTCGGGCTGAATATCATCAGTCTTTTCGCTCTGAGGTTCGCTTTTCTTTTTTCTTACTTTTTCTTTTCCGTTCGGCGGAGCCGCGTCGAGCGGAACGTCGATATTTCCTTTTTGAAGCCTTTTTTGCTCTATTCTTTCACTTATAACGGGAGCGACTTTCTTATATGTTGTTTCGGCGGGCTTTGAGAGTGCTTTAAAAAACTGAATAATTGTGATACCCGCAAGGAGCATAAAAACAACAAAAATCAACACAAGGCAAAGAATTATCGCCGGCGCCTTACCCATAGTGAGAAGCAGCCAGCCGATAACGGCGCCGAAAAAGCCGCCGTTAAATTCGGCGGAGGCCGAAGAAAACGCCGTTGTCACCACTTCTTTGAAATCGCCGCCCGGTTGATTCTGCAAAATGTGAACAAACGCCGAAGCCAAAAGAACAAGCAATATGCCCTCAATGCTTTTTCCGACGAATCTTTCAATTTCCCCGTCTTTCAGAGAAAACATTATTGTTATAACGATAGTCAAAATCGGGAAAGCGCATGCGGCAAGAAGCCCGAACGCGCCCAAATATACATTATGTATAAAATTCCAAGCGTTATCGCCGTCAACAACGGCAATAAAGAAAAAGACTACAGAAAGAGAAAACAGCACAAGGCTTACTATACGTTTCACATTTGCGTCGCGCCTCTCTCTGGCGATTCTTTCACGCTCCGCCGCGGAATTTGAGCGGCGGGGATTTCCGTTATTGTTTCTGTTTGCATTGCTGTTGTTTGCCATAATACGCCTCTTTATTTTACAAATAATTCAACTATACCCGTTATGACCGCAAGCGCCGCCAAAGCGAAGTTATAGTAAGAAAAATACTTTAAATCAACATTGTTTATCAGCCATTTATACGCTCTGACGCAGAAAAATGAAACCGCGCCCGAAAGCACTACGGCGATTATCCCCTCAAAAACCGTTACATATGTAACGCACCTTGCGATTTCGGAAATACCCGTTACAAGCAAAACGGGTACTGAAACGCTTACAAAAAAGCGAAAAGCGTGATTTCTGTTTGCCGAACAAATAACGGAAACGCAAATCACCGTTGCGCTTAACGAAAGCCCCGCAAGCGGCACCGAAACAAAAATCATTAAGGAAAGAGCAAGCACTGCGGTAAGGGTAAATCTTCCGCCCCGGCTATCTTTTTTCAAAACAAACGACGCAAGCAGAAGAAGCACGCCCGAAAAAAGGAAACAGATACCTTCGCTTATAAGATTACCGTCGGTTGAATATGAGTCGAGAAGCTGATAGAGATTAACCGACGCGCCGACGGGAATAAGATAAAAGAGCATAAAAGCAAACGGAATAAGCGTAAAAAACAAAAAATTACGCGAGTACGAGCCCTTTTTAATATCAAATGATTTATTTTTAATATCCTTGACAATGCCGACAGTTTCATAAATATGCCTTGCGAAGACCTTATAAAACGCGGCGGCTATTCCTATCGCTATACCTATATGTATAAGCCCCGTAAGCTCCGAGACGGCGCCCGAATAACGGGAAGAAAGATCATGGAATATTGCTGAATGGCCGCTTTCCGAGACGGGAAGAATAAATGTTACCGCCTGAGCTATGGCCTGAAAAATCGCCGTTAAAAACGACACGGTTTTCACCTCCGAACATAGACGCGTTATCAACGAAGTAGCCCTTTCGCAGATAGTCGTAAGGATTGCTTGAACGAACGGAATTATCGCATTTTATTGAATTTTCGCAGAATGTTATATCAGACTCGCTGATTATCGACCAGAACAATTCTTTTTGCCCTCCTCGATAACCGAGTTTAAATAATCCAAAGCGTTTGAAAGACCGCCGAGCTCGTCAATAAGCCCGCAACGAACCGCTCCGTCGCCGTCAAGCACGGTACCCACGTCCATAATAAGCTCGCCCGTTTTCATCATAAGATTTCTGAAATCCTCGGCGGAAATATTTGAATTGCACTCAACAAAATTTACAATTCTGTCCTGCATTTTTTCAAAGTAAGAAAGAGTTTGCGGAACGCCGAGCACAAGACCGTTGAGCCTTACGGGGTGAACCGTCATAGTCGCGCTCGGAACGATAAAGCTTCGGCGGCAGGAAACCGCCAGCGGAACGCCTATCGAATGGCCTCCGCCGAGCACCAAAGACGCGGTAGGGGTTTTCATTGTTGAGAGAAGCTCCGCTATTGCGAGACCCGCCTCAACGTCGCCGCCAACGGTGTTCAGAATTATCAAAAGCCCCTCTATCTCTCTGCTCTCCTCTATCGCCACAAGCTGAGGAATAACGTGCTCATACTTTGTTGTTTTATTTTGGCTTGGCAGAATATAATGCCCCTCGATTTGGCCGATAATGGTCAGGCAATGAATAAAATGACCGTTTTTCTGAACGGTTATCGAGCCTGTTTCAAAATCGTTTTCGGGCTCTGTCTCCATATTTTGGCCTTCGGATCGGTTTTCACACTCGGACATAATATCGCAACCTTTCCTGCTTATTATGCCCTGAATTATTCATTTAATTATAGCACATAGATATTGTAAATTTCAACAATATTTATTATATATTGCGCGTTTCTTAATTTCAATTTACAAATATAAGGAGCAAACATTGACAATAGATAAACAATGTTATAAAATATTTTTGCAATCTTTTAACAAACACGGAGGAAAAAATATGGGTTTGACACTTGCGCAAAAGCTCATAAAGGCCCATCTTGTTGACGGCGAAATGAAAGTCGGCACCGAAATCGGCCTTAGAATCGACCAGACCTTAACTCAGGACGCCACGGGAACTATGGCGTATCTTGAATTTGAGGCTATGGGCATAGACAGAGTAAAGACCGAAAAAAGCGTTGCGTACATAGACCACAATACGTTACAGACGGGCTTTGAAAACGCGGACGATCACCGTTACATTCAGACGGTCACAAAAAAGCACGGAATTTACTTTTCAAGGCCGGGCAACGGCATTTGCCATCAGGTTCACCTTGAAAGGTTCGGTATTCCCGGCAAAACTCTTATAGGATCCGACAGCCACACTCCCACGGGCGGCGGAATAGGAATGCTTGCCATCGGCGCGGGCGGCCTTGACGTTGCCGTTGCAATGGGAGGCGGCGCATACTATATTCCGATGCCGAAGATGACGAGGATAAATCTTCACGGCTGCCTAAAACCGTGGGTATCTGCAAAGGATATAATCCTCAAGGTTCTTGAAATTATGAGCGTCAAAGGCGGCGTCGGCAAAATCATTGAATACGGAGGAGACGGCATAAAATCTCTTTCCGTTCCCGAAAGAGCTACTATAACGAATATGGGCGCGGAACTCGGAGCCACCACCTCGATTTTCCCCTCCGACGAAATAACTCTCGCTTTTTTGAAAGCGCAGGGGCGCGAAAAAGACTGGACGGAGATATTGCCCGACGAAGACGCGGTTTATGACGAGATTATAAATATCGATCTCGGCGAGCTTGTTCCGATGGCGGCTTGCCCCCATATGCCGGACAAGGTCAAAACAGCGGAAGAAATAGGAAAAATCAAGGTGGATCAGGTCGCTATCGGTTCATGCACAAACTCATCGTTCGTTGATATGATGAAGGTTGCGCGTATACTGAAAGGCAAAACGGTTGCGCCGAATGTTTCGCTTTGTATTGCGCCGGGTTCAAAACAGGTGCTCAATATGCTGGCGCTCAACGGCGCGCTTTCCGATATGATAAGTGCCGGAGCGAGAATACTTGAATCCGCCTGCGGCCCCTGCATCGGTATGGGCCAAAGCCCCAATTCCGGCGGCGTTTCCCTGCGCACATTCAACAGAAATTTCGAGGGCAGAAGCGGAACGAAAGACGCGGGCATTTACCTTGTTTCACCCGAAGTTGCCGCGGCTTCGGCGCTTACGGGTTATCTCACCGACCCGCGTGAGCTTGGTGAAGCTCCCGAAGCGGCGATGCCTGAAAAATTCATTATAAACGACAATATGATAGAGCCTCCCGCTTCTCCCGAAGAGGCCGAGAGCGTTGAGGTAGTGCGCGGTCCGAACATCAAGCCTTTCCCGAAAACACAACCGCTTCCCGACGAAATCACCGCAAAGGCCGTGCTCAAGGTGGGCGACAATATAACCACCGACCATATTATGCCCGCGGGAGCGAAGATACTCCCCTACCGTTCAAACATTCCGCACCTTTCGCAATATTGCTTTGCAGTTTGCGACGAAAGCTTTCCCGAAAGAATTAAATCCGAGGGAAAGGGCTTCATCATAGGCGGCTCAAACTACGGGCAGGGCTCAAGCCGCGAGCACGCGGCGCTTGTTCCCCTTTATCTCGGTGTAAAGGCGGTTATCACAAAGAGCTTTGCGCGTATCCACGCGGCAAATCTTGTAAACGCGGGAATACTTCCTTTCACGTTTAAAAACGAAGAGGATTACGATAAGATAAATCAAATGGATGAGCTTTCTCTGCCTAACATAAGGGAACGCATCGAAAACAACGAACCCGTTGTGCTTAAAAACCTGACCTCAGGCGAGGAATACGAGCTTGTTTCCTCGCATCTTTCGGAGCGCCAGAGAAAAATGCTCCTTTGCGGAGGACTGCTCGACTACACAAGAGAAATAACTAACAAACCGAAAGGACTGTAAATTATGCTTAACGAAAAAGAAAACGCCGCGATCGACGAGGCGGTCATAAAATTCCGCTCGCTTATGGAAAGTCAGCTTGAAAGGGCAAAAAGAATTAAGGAAGATAAAGAATTTCTTGATTTTGACAAGCTGGACACTATCGTAATAGGCATTTGCGGCGGCGACGGTATCGGTCCGATAATCACCAAGGAAAGCGAAAGAGTGCTTGCGTTTCTGCTTAAAGACGAGGTGGCAAGCGGCAAGGTTCAATTTAAGGAAATAGACGGGCTTACGATAGAAAACAGAGCCGCGTGCCTTAAAGCTATCCCCGACGATGTGCTTGAAGAATTGAAGAAATGCCACGTTATCCTTAAAGGCCCCACAACAACACCGAGGCAGGGCGACGGCTGGCCGAATGTTGAATCAGCCAACGTGGCTATGCGAAAAGAACTTGATCTTTTCGCCAATATGCGCCCCGTCAGAGTTGCCGATCAGGGCATCGACTGGACTTTCTTCCGTGAAAACACCGAGGGCGGTTATGCCGTAGGCTCTCACGGCGTAAATATCACCGATGATCTTGCCGTTGACTTTACCGTTGCTTCACAGGAGGGCTGCGACAGAATTGCCCGCCTTGCGTATGAATACGCGAAAAAGAACAAAAAGGGAAAGGTATCCATAATCACCAAGGCAAATATCATAAAAACAACGGACGGAAAATTCCTTAACACCGCAAAGAAAATCGGAGAGGAATACCCCGATATAGTTACGGACGACTGGTATATTGACATCACCACCGCCAAGCTTATAGACCCGATGAGAAGAAAGGACTTCAAGGTGTTTGTTCTGCCGAATCTCTACGGTGACATCATAACCGACGAAGCGGCGGAATTTCAGGGAGGAGTCGGCACGGCGGGTTCGGCAAACATAGGCAAGCATTACGCTATGTTTGAGGCTATTCACGGCTCGGCGCCGAGAATGATCGCCGAGGGCAGAGGTAAGTACGCCGATCCGTGCAGTATGCTTCGCGCGTCCGTTATGCTGCTTTCGCACATAGGTTATCAGGATAAGGCAAACGCGCTTGAGGCGGCGCTCGACAAATGTATGTTTGAAGAGAAAAAGCTTGTTATCACCGGCAGGGACACGGGCTGCACATGCAGTGAATTCGGCGATTATGTTATGGAAACGATCACTGAAATGACTAAATGATATTCTGACAGACACATAATACCGCTTTATTATTCAGAGAGGAAGAGAGTATGGATAAAAAAGAAGACATATCCATTTCCGTCATAAAAAGACTGCCGCGCTATTACCGCTTTCTGCTGCACCTTAAAGAAAACGGTATCGTCAGAATAAGCTCCAAGGAGCTTGCGGACAAAATGGGGCTCACCGCCTCGCAGATACGCCACGATTTTAATTGCTTCGGCGGCTTCGGTCAACAGGGCTACGGCTACAATGTACCTGAACTCTACGGCAAAATAGGCGAAATTTTGGGCGTAAATACCGAGAGAAAAACGATTGTGATAGGCGCTGGAAATCTCGGCAAAGCGGTATGCAATAAAATATCCGCCACAAACAGCGGATTTAAAATCATCGGAATTTTTGACAAAAACGAGGCTATCTGCGGAAATATGATTAAAGGCATACCCGTTCGGAGCATAGATTATATCGAAAATTTCTGCATAGACAACAAGCCCGTCTGCGCCGTTGTGTGCATTCCGTCAAACGATATGAAAGAATTAACCGATATTCTGATAAAGCTTGGAATAAACAGCTTTTGGAATTTCAGCAATTATGATATCGCAATGGCGCATCCCGAAGTGTTTGTTGAAAACGTTCATCTGACTGACAGCCTTATGACGCTCGGCTATCTTACTGCCGAAAATCCAAAAAACAGTACGGGGGATTGAGAAAGTGGTAAGAATCAGCACAAAAGAAGTGATAGACGTCTTGCCATACGGTGAAGACAAGGCAATCGTCGTTGAAAAAAAGCCGATAGCGATGACAACAAAGTTCAAAGCGGCTTACAGCGTTGTTGATTTCAACAAGAAAACGAAAGAGGTTTTAACGAAAAACGCTTATCTGCTGAAAAAATTCGGCCCGTCGTTTAAGGAAATAAGCGAAACTATACCGAATTTCGTTCAATGCGACGCAGGAATTTTATACGACAGACGCGTTCTTGTAATTTACCCCAACGGCGAGGCAGGAATATTTGACCGTGAGGGCAATCTTTCCTGGAGCGGTTATTTTCAATACCACGGCAAAACGGTTTACCGGCTTGCGCTGGACGGAAAATATTTTTGGTCAATTTGCCCGGGAGAGGGCTGTGTTATTCGCTATTCCTGCCAAACCATGCAGGTCGATCTGAGAATAGGCGGAAAAGACGCGCAGACTTTTGTAAATCCCACTCACATTTCCGCCGACGGGCAAAACATATATGTTTGTTCACATTCAAACAAGGTGAGAAAAATCGACGGAGTAAACTTCACCGTCAGTGATTATCTGAGATTTGACGAGCCTGTTTACGAATATCACCGTTTCGGTAATTTTTCCGTGGCTGTACTTGCCGGCGGAACTTATTTGATGAAAGAGGAAACGCAGAGTTGACTTTATATGCAAAAGGCGCTGGGCGATTAGCCCAACGCCTTTTTTATCCGTTAGAAGCGCATTTTATGCTCGCTCGCCCGACTTTCTTTTACGAATCAAAACGCAGGCTCCGGCAAGCAGAATTGAAGCGAAAAATGCGGACACGGCAATATAAGCCGCGGTCTCGCCCGCTCCTGTTTCGGGAGAAGTGCCCTCCCCTGCCTCGGGCTTTTTCGATTGCTCGGTTTCATCATTCGGTTTAACGCCCGGTTTTGTTTGTTCGCTTTCACCCGGTTTTTCCTGTTCGGTCTCGGTAGGCTTTATTCCCGCCATATAATTATCGAGAGCAGTCAAAAATTCGGAATACAGCGCGTCGGCTTCATCCTCAGACTTAACATTCTCAAGCTTTGCGAGGACTTCATCGGTAAGAACCTTGAGCCCCTCAATATATCCCTGCTTATCTTCATCGCTTAAATCGGTGCGCTGTAAAATCGTATTTTCCGCTTCAACAACATCCTGTGCGATTGCGGCAATGATTTTCTGCGTTGCAAGCTCGGGTTCGTTTACGTTATTTTCATCAACAAGAAATCCAAGTCTGTAATAACCCTCTTTGGTCGTTACGGTGCCCGAACCCGAATAATTGTTGACATATACGGGCTGACCATCCGAAGACTGCTTTAAGAAAAGCGTGTGCGGCCCTTTGGGAAGCTCAACGGTAATGCATCCGTCGGCATTTGTAATATACCACGAGTAATCCCCGCCGTCTATGCTTAGATCGACGCATACGTTTGCAAGCGCGCCGCCGTCCTCTTTATCGGAAATAACGGGAACCGAAACGGTGTAATATTCGGGCGACTTATCGTTAGCGATAAGTATTCTGTTTTTAATATTCGGATAATTCAGCGGCTTACCGTCCGCGGTAAGGGAAAGGATATAATCCATAACGATCTGATCCTCTCCGCCAAGCTCGCCGAGCTTTTCGGCGCCAAGCGAAATAAACGAAGAAGAAACGTAGCTGTTTGTAACAAGCATAAGTTCGGTTGTCTCGTCGGCGCGGTCGAGAGCCGTGCCGTTATCAAGAATCACTTCGGTTACCTTTGAGCCGCTTTGAGCCGCGGGATCATAGGTGTAAGTTAAACCGCTCACCTGCATAAAGCTGCCGCTTACCCTCTCGCGCACGATAAGGCCGGTTTCGTCCTGCCCCGATGAGGTCAAGCCCGATTCAAGCGCCATATAGAGCTGAGACGGCGTTATTTTCACAACGTCTACCATATTTCCGTGGTTAAACGCGTTCAGAAGATCGCCCTTAGTAACTTTGCCCGCCGGCAGAGCGGACGAAATGCCGCCGCCGTTTTCGAGAGCGACAACAGGCATATCATAGCCGTTTTGCTCCGCGAAGATACCTGCGAAATCCGAAAAGGCGTCTGTAACAAAATCGCCGTAGGTAGTTTCAACTATTCTTGATTCGGCATAGTCCCAGTAGATATATCCGCCCCAAAGAGGCGTGGAATTAACGCAAAGCTCCTGACCGAGAATTTCTGACTGAGCGGCGTTTGCTTTATCAAAAGCGGCTCGAACATTCGCAGCCGCGTCGTTGCCCGCCTGCGTAAGAGGATAACTCATGGCGGCATCGTAATCAATAAGCGAACCGTCGGCAGTTACACCGCCGTTTTCAAAAGTAAGTTCGATTTGACCGAGGGCGGTAAAGTTCGTTCCTGTCTGAATAACGGGAACCGAATGATTGCCGCGTACATAATCGCTCTGCTCAACGGTGTGGCTATGGCCGTCAACAACCGCCGCTATACTCGAAATTTCGGAATCGGAAAGCGCGTTGAGAAGATCGACGCTCGTGTTTTCAACCGCAGCGGAATTATCGCCCATATGCGTTATAAGAACGATTGCGTCAACTGTATCTGATATTTCGGCTATCTGCTCCTTCGCGGCTTTTATCTCATCAAGAAATTCAACGCCCGCAAGCTTTGACGGATTTGTTGACGACGCGGTGCTTACGGTCGTAAGTCCGATAAAGCCGATAGTTTTTCCGCCCGCCTCAACAACGGTATGGCCGTCAAGCATCGGTTCGCCGTTAAGCATAACGTTTGCTCCGAGGATAGGAAAATCCGCCGCTTTCACATTTGAAAGCAGTCTGTCGCTTCCGTAATCGAACTCGTGGTTTCCTGCCGCCATAGCGTCGTAACCCGCGGCATTCATAACATTTATAACAACCTCGCCCTGCGAAACGGTGGCGAAAGACGCGCCCTGAGTAGCGTCGCCCGCGTCAACAAGCAGCGCGTTGGGCGTTGAAGCCTTTATCGCCGCCGCCTGCTCAAGACCTATGGCCGTTTCGCTTCCGTTGACCGTTCCGTGAATATCATTTGTGGTAAACACGGTGACGGTTACCGCCCCGTCTGCCGCAAGCGCCTGAAGCGGAGCCGCTGAAAACGCAAGAAACAAGGCAAGCAGCAAAGGCATTATCTTTTTCTTAAAGCGCATAAAAATCACTCCTATATTTATTTTCCAATAAATAATATCACCGGAAAATTAAAATGTAAAGACATTTTGAAAATTAGCTTTTATCATTTTGGGCATATTTTTAAATTGATTTTCAAGGAATTAAAATACGCGCCGATTTTGACAAATTCTTTACTTTTTATATAGATTTCTAAAATGTTGTTGTGATATTTTTTCCGAATAAGCGGTTAAACATCATATTTGATTTTTCGGTAAATTCTTTAGGCGTTGAAACGCGGCTGTTTAATCCCATCTTATGCCAGGTCGCGCACCATAGTAAATAGGGTTCAAGCGGCAATTTATCCTTAACCATCAAGTGTATACCGTCACGAATCAGCAATCCGTCGGCGGCGATTTTTTTACCGTCAAAATAAAGTCTTGCTCCGGTGTTATATTTCATATCGGAATCCATAACTATTTTGCCGTTCTGCTTTGATAAAACAACGATTTCACCGGATAATGAGCCCGCGGAAAACATAATAAAATCGCGAAAATCAATAGGATCGCCAAGCTCTCCGCCTATCGGCTTATCTTCCCAAATTGCCTTTTCGCGTTTTAAAATATTCCAGCTTTTTAAGCATCTATCTTTAACGATACTTTTCAGGTTTTCAAGCGTGGTGCTGTGTATCAAAACATCCGGCTCATTTTCTCTCAGAAACGCATCGTTATACTTATGGCCGTTGTATAATTTCTCGGCTCTGTCCAAATCCTCACGGCTGACGGATAAACCGATATTTTTGCCCCGTGTCTCATAAAAACCGATAAAATCACAAACGGACATTTCCCAGCCGTCAAAATTCTTGTTTCTCTTAACGGTATATACGCCGCAATCGTTTTTTCCGACGGTCATTTCATAATCGCCGTCGTCAGTTAAACTATATACTATTCGGCTTTCATCACTATCCCGGCGGGTAAAAATGTTTGCCTCGCTTTGCGAAAATTCATCTAATTTGTATATCATTATAACGCCCCCGCTTTACAGAAATACTGCCTTATCGGCGCTCGGCTAAAGTCACAGGCACAAAATAAAACATTGCTCAAAGATTAATGGTGAATTCTGCGTTAGGCACACTTTTGTCAACGTATTTGCCTTCGCCGAAAACACGTGATTTTGCGACGATTTTGTCATCAAATACCGTAAGTATATATCCTTGTGTGAATTTTGAGAATGCCCCATGGTTCACAACTCCTATCGTCGGTACGGATATCGCCTTAAAACTGCCGCAGTCTTCGTAAGTATATTGACTTGTGCAATAGTGCAAATGTCCCGTTATGTAAATTACGTTGTTATATTTTTTGAATATTTCAAGAATTTTGTTGGATTCGTTGCCGACTGAGCCTCTCCATTTACCCTTGCCGAGGAAAGTAACAGGCAGACCGTTTGTGCGTTTTAACGGTTGATGATTAAAAACAAAAACCGGTTTGCCGCTGTTCTTTTCGCTGTCAAGCTCATTGTTGAGCCACTCAAGCTGGGCAGGAGAAATATAAGATCCTTCAAATGCCGCTCGGTCAGCGCCGAGCATAATGAATTTATATCCGTTGACACTCTCGCTGAACCAATATCTTCCGTCAGGGCAAGGCCGTCCGTTTTCAATCGAACGCAAAAAAGAAGCAAATCTTTGTGCCTGCTTTTTAAAATTGCGTATTCTTATATCGTGGTTACCGGGTACTGCGAAAATGTATTTGAATTTTTCTGCAACCGGTGAGAGCAACTTTTGCATAAATCTGTATTCACACCATGAACCCGATTCGGCAATGTCGCCGAGCAGTACAAGAGCATCAAAAACCGAGTGTGAATTTTGCAAATCCTTGCACGCGGCAAAAACTCTCGCGCTGCGAAGCGGAGAAATGCATGATAGCTGCGGGTCGCCCCACAGAATAATTTTAAGCTTTGCTTCGTCATCAATCTCTTCTATAGGTGTGGCGCTGTCCGGTGACAGAGCATTCGATGAGGAAGACAGCGCAGACAGCGCTTTTTCCATTCTGCCGTAAAGTAAATTACTGATTCCCAACACAATCAACTCCATTGTAACAATTATATAAAATTGAAAGGTAAAGGTCAATATTTTTGTTAATAATGCAAAGCGCAAATTTCACCGATTTCCATCACGAAGCACGCCTAACAAAACGAATAGGAATTTGAAATCGGCGGCCTTGTTCAGCCAACCGCCTATCCTTTCGTACTGTTTTTTCCGGACAGCTTTTGCAGTTCATATTTCTCATCGCATACCGCGGCGACTTCCGGAGAATGGCTGACCAAAATCACGCATTTCCCCTGTTCTGTAAGTCTTCGGAAAATATCCATAATTTCTTTCTGCGTCTCTCCGTCAAGATTTCCGGTCGGTTCGTCTGCCAAAATGATCTGCGGGTCGTAGGACAGCGCCCGCGCGATAGCGACACGCTGCTGCTGTCCGCCGGAGAGCTTCAGTACACGCCGGTTAGCCTCGTCCTCGTCCAAACCGACGCCGGTCAGCAGTTCCATTGCCTTTTGCCGTTTGTTGACGCCTTTTACGCCGGCGATGTCCATAGACAGCATCACATTTTCAAGCGCCGTAAATTTGGTGATGAGATTAAAGCTTTGAAAAATCACGCCGGTGTATTTACTGCGAAAGGCATATTTGTCCAGCCCGGCAATATCCTTTCCATTGTATAAGATACTGCCGCTGTTCGGCATTGCGAGCCCGGAGAGCAGAGAAAGCAGCGTGGTTTTGCCTGCGCCGGACCGCCCGATAATACAATACATTTTTCCTGTTTCAAAGCGATAGTTTACATCTTTTAATACCGGGACTTTCCCGTAAGAAAAGCAGATATTCTGCAACGCTAAAATTTCCATGTTTCATTCTCCTTTCTCAGTCTCTGTTTGCGAGAATCTTCAGCGGGTCGTATCGCATCACAAACAGAACGGATACCGCTCCGGCGGCCAAAGTCAGCAAAAGGCCGATCCCAAGCAACTGCAAAAGCACCGTCAAATTCATAGCCGAATTTACCTCGGTAATATAATTTGACATATTCTGTCCGAACGCGGCGAATCCGCCGCGGCCTCCCCCGTCCGTAATGTCACCGGGCACGTCATTCTGTCCGTTTGGCTCAGCGGCTTGCATCCCGCCCTTGAAATTGCCGCCGCGGCCGAAGTTGTTTTCCATCTGCAGCTGTGTCGACTGTTGACTCTCCACCTGATTTTCCAGCAGGGCGTTGGTGACCGGGACTGCGCTGACTGCGCCGATCCCCGCGCCGACAAGGATTGCCGCCATCGTTACGACCAGAATTTCGGTCAAAAACTGCAGAGCGACCTTGCCTTTTTTCATACCCATGGCGGTCAGAACGCCGATTTCGTATTTACGCTCGCGAATATTGAAGATGTTGAGCACGATCAGGATCACCGCGCCAATCAGCAGTATCACCAACAGAAACCAGCCCGCCATCGTGCTGAGCGTATTCAGCGGTGTTAAACTGTTTTCAAACGCCGTCAAATCGGCTGAGAATACGGTGTATGAATCGTCCAGCCCCAAAGTGCGAACTTCTTCTTCAAAGCGGTGATAATCGTCGGCATCGGCAAATACATAGGTCGCGGACAGAGAACTGCCGACTGCCGTTTCAGTCTCACGACCGGTAGTTTCATCGGTCACCGTTTCGGAAACGGAGGATGATGCGTCGAGGATCCCCTGCAATGCGGCGGCGCTCAGATAGATTCGGTTGGCGGGATCCTGCCCGACACCGAACATGGATACGGACAGATCGTTGGCTTCGGTGTTTTGATAAATACCGGAAACGGTCAGCGAATACGTTTCCGTTTCGCTTTCGGGATTTGCGAGCGTGATCGTATCGCCCACCGCCAAATCGTTATAGGCGGCCAGTTCTTCAGAAATCAGGCATTGACGCTCCGTTGTTCCCTCCGAAAAAACGGCGCCGTCGCTGATCGTTGTCGTCCCCGACTGAAACGCGGTCATGGCGTTGTCGCCGCTGTAGCCGATCAGCGTAAAATCTCCGGTAACCATATTGCCCATTCGATTACCTTTATCGCGTCCGAAATTCATCCCACCGCCCGGCGCTCCGGCGGAAGGCTCGCTTTCATCCTCGCTTTCCGATTCAGTGCTGACCGGCTCAAGATTGTCGGAACCGTCGAAATAGGCTGTCAGGGTGTAATAAAAATCCTGCACCGACTTTGCCGAGGCATAGGTTTGGTATTCTTCCAAAGTGAGCGATGTGTCACCGTTCATCATATCACGGAATTGCTCCCGGTCGAATGAACGGTCCTGCGTTTCGTCCGGCTGTCCGTCCGATGCGGCGGAGGGCTGACGCATATCCTGCATCATACTTTGTCGGTCAAAGGAAATCGTCGCCGTAACCGTCATTTCCTCAAGCGTGCTGTTTTTGGCGCTTTCCGCCGCCTGCCGGATCGAAAGCCCGATGCAGGCGGAAACGGCGATTACCAATGCGATGATGCCTATTAAGATATTTCTTCCTTTTGAGCGCCCGATACATTTGAGCGCGTTTTTGATAATATACATTGATAGTTCGTCCTTTCATTTATGCCTGAACTAAAAAGCTCTGACGATTTGAAAATTATATTGAAATTATAGTGAGCTCGCCTTAACTGAACTTAAAAACAAGATAAAAAATTAAGAGTACTTTTAAGCGAAAATAATCCATAATGGCAACAGAACGGTAAAGCGAAAACACTTTACCGTTCTGTTAATTCATATATTAAATTAGGAAGCCGAAAAGATTGCCGAAATCAAAAACGAGTGTCCGTCCTTTGTCTGCGCGCTGATTTTGCCGCCGTGCGCCGTTACGATCGCCTTTGCAATCGACAGGCCGATGCCGTGACCTCCGGTCTGCGAATTGCGGGATGGATCGCTTCGGTAAAAGCGGTCGAACACGTGAGAAAGCTGATCCGGGCGGATTTCCTCAAAAGTCGGATTGAATACCGACAACACCAAATGCTTGCCCTGCCGCACAAGCTCCAAGGATATAACGCCGCCCTCCGGCGAATATTTCAGCGCATTGTCGAGCAGCAGAGAAACAAGCTGACTGACCGCCTGATCGTTTCCTTTCATCGAGAGCATGGGCTGTATATTGCACACAAGCTGCTTGTTCTGCGCCTGCGCGGGAGCCTGAAAGGGCGTCGCCGCCTCCTGCACTACATCGGAAATCGGAAATTCGATCATCGTCATCGTCCGCTCCGATTCTTCCATGCGGGCAAGACTGACCAAATCGTTGGTAAGCCCTGTCAATCGCTTCGCCTGCTGCCTAATTTCGTCAAGGCACTCGTTGTAGCCGATATCCATTTCAAGCAGATCGGTGTTAGCGCTGATAATCGTCAGCGGCGTTTTGATCTCGTGCCCTGCGTCGGTAATAAAGTGTTTTTGCTTCTCATAGCTTTCGGCAATCGGGCGAGTAAATTTTCCGGAGAAAAACACAATCACAAAGAAAACGACAAGAAATCCCGCCGATGCCATCACAATGCTGATGAGCAAAAAGTTTCGGTAGGCATCCAGCTTTCGTCCGCAGTCCAAAAAGGAGATGCGAACGACGTTCCCCTCATAAGATTTTATATAACGAAACTGCTTAAAGAAGCCTTTTTCGGAGGATCTCTGTTCGACCGCCATGGCATAATCCGCCGCCTGACTGCTATCGACCGAGGCGATGCGGCTGGTATCCACACGGATCACCGTACCGTCGTCTCCGAGCAGTACAGAAAAATACCGCGACTCATAAGGCAGCTCCGGCGACATGCCGTGCGGATGCCGCCCTCCGGGGCCCTGCCCGCCGTCCATATTGGGAAATACTCCCCTGTTCTGCGAGATAAGATACAACACCTCGTCCGCATCGCTGACAACCGAACGGTAGTTTAACAGATTCATACCTGCTATGATGACCGCAAGAAGCAGCAGAAGAGAAAGCATCGCCAGAGCGGTAAACTGAATCCGAAGTTTTCGTATCATATTGATTCCTCCAAAGAGTATCCGGCATTGCGGGAAGCCCTGATCTGAATATTGGCGTGAAGAGCCGTCAGCTTTTTGCGCAGATAGGAAATATATACCCAAACAACACTGTTCTCGGCATCGGTATCATAGCCCCAAATCTTTTCCATAAACCGCTCGACGGAAATGATATGATGCGGGTTGGAAATCAGCATTTCCATCATCTGAAACTCCCGATTGGCGAGCCGAAAGCTGCCGGACGGCGAGGACAGTTCAAATGTGGCACGGTCGAGCGTGATGTTCCCGAATGTAAGGTGAGAATCCGTGCTTGTTTGTCCTCTGGTAATGGCGCGGATACTTGCAAGCAGTTCCTTTGCGTCAAAGGGCTTAGTGAGATAATAATTGGCGCCGCTGTCGAGCCCAAGCACCTTATCGTCGATTTCGGATTTTGCCGTAAGCATCAAAATCGGGATATGATTGCCCGCATCCCGCACCTTTTTCAGTACGGTAATGCCGTCCATTTTCGGCATCATAATGTCCAGCACCGCAACGTCGTAATTATCCGATTGCAGATACAGCAGAGCATCCTCGCCGTTTTCCACCGCGTCTGCCGAATAATTGTTTTTTTCAAAAATTTTGACGATTGCCCGCGCGAGCGGACGCTCATCCTCCGCCAATAAAATTCTCATGTTAAAAAGCTCTCTGACGTATAGCCCCGCAAGGGATTGCGAAATGTTTTGTTTCTTCTCTTTCAGTATAACATAACAAATGAACATTAAGCGAACTTAAAAACAAAAAAACTTTTTGCTTCTTGATTGACTATATCGCGATTTTTTCACTTTTCATCCTTTTGAGATATTATTTTTCTAAAATCATACGCAAAAAGCAGTCAAAGTCTTTCCCTCAGTAGGCAAAGAAATACATCAAAGCGCCTTAATGTAAAGCCGCATTTCATTGTTCTTATCATTTACGAAAGCGCTGTCCTGTTCAAATCCAAGTTTTTCATGCAATCGAATACTCGCCGAATTGCTTTCTCTGATATATGCTACCGCAACTGTGTATCCCAGCGACTTTGACATTTTCAGAACAAGTGATTCCGCCTGATAAGCATACCCCTGCCGTCTGTATTGCGGTTTGATTTCAGATCCGCAGCTGATAATGTGCGGCGAATGAGCATAAAGACTTACATAGCCGACAACGGTATCCCCTTCCGTCACAATAAAGATCTCAAAATATTGACGGTTGTGCGACCGAGCGGTTGATTCGGAAATCATTTTCTCCCATTCATCGTTCGCCATCGCTTCCAATGATGTATCACGCAAAAGCTCACGGTCTTGATATTTGATTGCTTGTAGTTTCAGCAAAATAATTCCTCCCAAAACACAAAATTGATGTTTATTATAACACTCCCTCCAAATTTCTGCAAATTTTCAGCCTTGCCCTCTTGCGGTGCCCGGCACGCGGTTTTGGAGCGTTTCAAATAGCTTTACAAGTAATGTTTTATGGTGTTTTTTAGTGATTTTTAGTTTAACTTGCACAATTTTTTTAAAATTACATTGTATAAAATCACAACGATATAACAATAGCTTAACATTTTTTTTGCAAAAATGTTTGCAATTTGTTTGCAAAAAATCTTAATTTTGTTTGCAGTAAACGGACAATATATTCAAAATTTTATCCCTGCCTTGATTTAACAAAGCAGGGATATTTTTTAGAGCTTATTCTTGTTTTATATCGAGTGCGGAAAAGATGAAATCATCATCAAACCAAAGGAAATCGTTAAGCTCTGTTTCAGTACAACCGTTAGGGAAAATGTCCTCAAGAATAAACATAAATTCATCTTGCTTATCATTTTCGATAATCGCTTTAACGGTTTCAACTGCCCCGCTCCAAGCCTTGAACTCATCAATTTTGTTAATTTCGTATGTCAGTTTCATTTTGACAACTCCTTTAAATAAATTACTACTCTTACGAGTGCAAGGAGGAGTCACCAACATAAGATAATTTGTCAAGCAAAGAAAAAAGTTTTTTAACATATAATGAAGAAAAAAAGTTTTTTCCTTGTCGTAATCTCAATCGAGATTTGACAAATTATTGCTGTTGGTATAATGAAAAGCATAAGTGAGAGTTGATATAAAACCGATTAAAAATATCCCATATAAATCAAGCGGGATAAAACTTGACTGTTGACAAATTGAAATCAGCTTATTATAATAAAAATGAACAAGGAGTTATCCGATAGACGGTTAGCCCAAGTTAGACAAACGACTGCCTAAGTGTGGAGCTTATGGGCGGTCGTTTTTTATGCTTATTATGTAGCCCGTGGCTACGATAAGAATAATAACTATAAAAGCTAAATATTCCATAGCATCACCCCCTAAAATCAATTAGAGGGCATTGCCCTCTTTTTATTAAGAGGACTAACCGCCTACCGTTATCTGTGATAACTCCAAGAGAGCAAAAGCTCTGTTGATATAATAACAGCTATTGTTTTAAAAATCAATATTAAGCTAATAAAAAATCCTGCCTTTAACAAGCAGGATTTTATTCTTTATCATTCTTTATATAAATTAAAATATCTTCAACTCTGCAATCAAGAATGAAGCATAATTCATTAAGCGTTTTTGTGGTAATTGCCTCGCCGTGCTTCATTCTATGGAGCGTATTTGCGGGAATCCCGTGCTTAAAAATCAAGGCATATTCAGTTATGCCTTTTTTATTTAAGGTTTTATAAAACGGCTCGTAAGAAATCATATGCTATCATCTCTTAATATATTATATGAATAAAATAACATAACTAATCTCTTGACTATGCTAAAGATATTGAGTATAATCTAAGTATGCTCAATCTATTGAGCACGTTTTATTGTCGAAACAATGTTAAAGCGTGGTTTCGGCTACAAATTTATACTTTTGGGAGGATATTAGAATAATGGAGTCGAAAGTCGAAACAAGAGAAGAAATCATAACAGGATTGAAATATGTTAAAACACAAATCGAAAATATAATTTTAGAAACTCAAAAACAAGTAGAAATATCTTCCTTGATAAGTCCTCTGACAGTTTTCGGATTGCCGCCGTTTTCCCATTCATAATGTGATATGCCTTTGCTTTTCGGTGTCTCAATTACAGATAAGCCATATTCTCTGCACAGCTTATCAGACTCCCGCCGCAGCCGATATATCTCTGAATAATCGTAATGATATTTTTTGCCGTCAACAAAGCTGACCGAATTGAAAACAAAATGATTGTGAATGTGCGCCTTGTCGATATGAGTAGTCACGAGGATCTGAAATTTGTCGCCCCACATTTTCTGCGCGAGCTTCCGCCCGATCTCGTGTGCAGTGTGCGGATCGATCTCTCCCGGCTTAAATCCCTGTTCGCCGTGCCACAAGATATTCTTGTCGGTCTTATTCCAAAATTCTTTGACCTCCATAAACTCACTATCGACTGTTGCAGGCTCACAATTTATGCCGGAGACGAATATTTCTTCAAGTTTTGTTTTTTTGGTGTTGACAACATATTTCAAAACAGTATGAGTAATATCATCTGCGGCAAAATCTTCATCATCATTTTCAACTAACGATATACTGATGTCTTTTGTCTTTTTTTCGTCTTTAACGTAATCGCAGGATTCTTCAATTACGCTTCGTGCGGTATGACCTTTCTTTGCCCGCTTGCTCCACAATTTTGTTTGAGCCATTTTTTTACTCACCTCTCAAAACCGCTTCAAGGATCGAGTTTAAAATCTCGAATACTTTCTCGGTGTTGTCCTCATAGGCGGCAGCGTTAATCTGTCCGTGCAGGTGCATACCTTTGGCGATTTGGTTGAGGTTGTTACCCACATAACGAATTTGTTTAGTGAGCCCCCAAAAATCGAGCGGTGGCACCTCTCTGATTTTGCACCCCATATTCCGGCTGCGCTGTCTGCTCCGGCTCGTCCTCGCCGTAGTCCACTTCGTTCTCCTCCTCGCCGGGGATTACCTCAACAGCGGAAATAGCCTCAACTAATTCCGCCTTTTTCTTGAGGCCTTTGGTGTCAATACCCATATCCTCCGCCAGCTTCTTGAGGTCGTCGAACTTCATGCTCTCCAACTGCTCCTTATCGAGGTGCGCCGCTGCTTCCAGCTGCGCTGCCTGCTCCTCCGGCTCGCTCTCAACGAGAGTGAAATAGCCAGTGGCTACCGCTGCTTCGGCGGTAGCCTTGTCCTCCACGAACACGTCCGGCTGCTTCTTTGTTGCGGACACAACGCCCTTGTAAGAGAGGGATTTACAAAGTCTCAAATGATAGCTCATGTTCGCTCCTCCTCTCTCTTATTTCAGCCCTTTGATGATTGCCGTTGCGTCAAGCTCCTCAATAATCGGGTCGTAGTCAAGGTGCGTCACATAGAAGCGCTTATCCTGCATAATCGCCTCTTTGCCCTCCGTGGTCTTTCTAATCTGTACGCCGTAGGTGTTTACCACGATAAGGTTTTTCGGGTCGGTCAGCAGGATAGTGCTGTCGTCCAGCGACGGGCATTCCACGGTCTGAATACGGGCCGGGGAATTGTAAACGCTGTCCCAATAGTGCTTTCCCTCTACCCAATGCTGCTTTAACATCATTCCTCCGTCTGCCGACGGGTCGTAAATGAAGCGGTCGCCCTCCCAATACCCCGGCACAAATCTTCTTACTTTGATAAATCAGTCCCTTTTGAATGCAGTAGTTTATAACCTCTTTAGACAAAGCCCGATCTCGTAAATAGTTAATAGCGCGAGAGTTTGAGAATGCTTTTTCGGGCAAACAAAATTCTAATTTCGGCTGCCTGTCTGCCGCATAATTACTTTTTGAAACTCTGCTCTGAACAAGCTCAATGTCTGTGTTGGTAAGGATTTCGACGGCTCGTTTAAAGTCCTCTTGCTTGTTTAAATCGTAGCCCTCGCACTTCTTAAGATAGTCGAGTGCGCCATATCCTGTTATCCCCTGAGACTTCCAATCGAAGACATATCCACCCTGCATAACGCAAAAAGACGGGTGCTCACGACTTCGAAAGCACTTGCCGTACCAATGCAGATCGCCGGGCTTATAAGTCTCGAAATACTCTAAAACGGACACTGCGCGTGCCCGTTCGATTAGTTCTTCGGGTATGTGATTGTATGCCATTTAATCTTCTCCTTTATTATTTTTTTACACAAAAAAGCCGATGAGATTATTCCCATCGGCTTTATATTAGTTCAGTTATAAAATATTCAGCGTCCTCTTTCTTGCTTTTTTCGACGCTTCAATGTCTCCAAAATAGTATTTGCATTTTCAGTATTTACTGCTTTTGGATTGTCTTTTTCAAACTGAGCCAACAAATCTTTTGACTGTTTTTCTTCTGCTTTGACTGAATCAAAAGCTTTTTTTAAATTTCCGTTTTTCATTATGTTTTTAATGAAGGAAACAGAATCCTTGGGTATGATGTCCCAACCTCCGTAAAGATTGCAAACAGCACGGTCAATAGCTTCCATTGTCAACGGAACACCTCGCTTTTCGTGTTCATAGAGAATACCGATAATGTCAGACAAATCGTTTTTGTATTTTCTACCGGAACACAATTTCATAGCAATAAGATATTCAGCTGAAACAGTGCGAACATTCAACACATTTGAAAATCGCTTGTAAATTACTGAATATTGGTCAAGTTTTGGTGAATAAGAATTAGTTTTCATAAAATCTGCATTCAACCAACCATTGGGGAGATTGAACTTATCACCCACACTATTTATGGCTTCTTTCATTGAAAACGCTGCGCGAATTATCGCGTCAACATCAGTAGTCATATCTCGAAAACCGTAATTAGCTATAATAGCAGCACCGCCGATTAAAATAATTTCTGCAGGCATATTCTTACCGTTAATACGGCGATATTCCTTCCCCAATTCTTTTAAATACTCATCAAGGTTTTCTTTGGTAAAATAATTTGCGTTTTCAGATAACATTTCGCACCTCACTTTCTATGATATTAAATCTTAAAAATTCAGGAATCGCTTTCAATTTTGCTTTTTGCTTTGCACTTTCACTATCCAAAATTATTGCTTCCGCAATAATACTTGAAGGATATATCGGCTCTTGCAAAGAGCGTCTGCGTATGTCGCTGTAGTCTTCACATATAGCCACTCCATTAAGGCGACTGATATAATCAAGCATTGCAAGTAAATAAAAACTTTCGGGATACCATCCGCGATTATAATAATCTCGGATTTTATTTTTCTCTAAAGTGTCGATAATAAAATCAATATCTCCGAGTTTTTTTAATTGATGGCATACATTGCTCTTAAATAATTCAAAGCTGCATCGCTTCTCAAAGCAAGGGCAAAGCAGTTCCTCCATTGTAATATTCAGTTCTCTTGATAATTTATATACTGTATCTGCGCTGCATTTTTCGAGCTGCGATTTGCCACTGATAATGTCCGACAGAGTAGTATAAGGAACACCGCTGTTTTTTGATAATTGATATTTAGAAATATTCTGCTTTTTCATAATGTCACTTATTATCATTATAATCACCTACTTTATTAAAATTATATCGGTTTACCGTGATAATGTCAATATTATTTGCAATATTCGCGACAAAATTCAAAAACGTATGCAGTACACATTAGCGCACAATTTCTGCTGTCTTTGCGGGTATATACGGAACAGCTTTAATGCCGTGTGCTGTCCTGAAAAACTGTTCGGGATATTTGAATAACTCTTTGTATTTGCCGGAAAGTTCTTTTGGCAAACTCTCAATCTCCTCTGAATCGGGCGGAGTATATGCGACGAAGAAAGTGCCTGCAATAATCTCAATCATTTCCTTTTTGTCTTGGTCAGCGTATATTGCTCGGTTAAGCGGTAGCCCGCAGATTTTCCCTTCCTCATTGCATATTATTGATACCTCATCATCTAAATGAAGAAGCTCAATATATCCTCCGACAGCCTTTTGCATTGCTTCAAGACTGTCCTCCATATCAATTATTTTGGGATATTTGCCCGGCTCTATAAGCAATACAGATATTGTGTTTTTGTTTTCCATTTCATCTTCTCCTTTAATTTCTTGCACAAAAAAGCCGATGAGATTATTCCCATCGGCTTTTTATTGATTAAATTATTTTGATTTAACGAGTATAATCTTTGATTTTTAATAGTTAGTCTCCTATGAGTTATAGTATTCTATAGCGTCCATTAAAAGACTGTTAAATCTTGTCCACTGTTCTGGAGAAACTGCAAGCCCCTCAATACTCTCACTATTTGAATAATAATAATTGCTTAAGGCTTCCGTAATCCCCTGCATATCCAAGATGGATTCATTGGCGAGAGCGTCTGCCACCGTTCTGTTAAAATCGGTATATAACAGACCGTTCTTTTCCTCTACATTGTAGGGGCTGACCTGATTGCCAAGAATAACTACACCGTTAAATCGTGAAACTGAGTCGTCACCATATAACCATATAATATACTCGTCACTGCGTCCTCCAAAATTACCCTGACACATAAGAGCTTCATCTAATGCAAAAACAACAGGCTCCCCGATGCAGTCGTTTACAGCTTTAAGCCAAGCGAGAGCCCCAACAAAATCGCTTCTTTTTGGCAAGTCGCTTTTTTGTGGATTATATTTAGGCAATACAGTTGTCTTTCGGTTGACAAGGTCGATTTCTATACGATTTGAAAGCAGATCTAATACATATTTCGGCGGCTTGCGCACGCCCTCTTCCCAATTCTGAACAGTACGAAACGGTATATTATATCGTGCGGCAAATTCGCTTTGTGTTATGCCTAAGCGACTTCTCATTTCACGAATGTTCATCAACATTATCACCTCGTTGATATAATACACCTAATGGGTGTGTTATGTCAAGCATTTTCAAATTATCTTTCATAGACTTTGTTTTTGTGCTTTTGCGGCGCATCGAATTCTTCCGGCACATTATCGGAAATGATTTCGTTCTCTTTCTTATCAAGGTTGAGCAATATATTGAGCTCATCAAGTCGAGCCATCTTGCTTTTCAGTTCTTCCTCTTTTAAGAACGGCTTTTCGACTTCCGCTTTTGCGGTCTCAAACTGCTTTTCGGTGTTTTCAAGCTCGTTTTCTGCGCCTTTCAGCATTTCCTCAAAGCGTTCAATGCCGTTGTCGAGACGGGTGATGTTGCCGTGTATATCCTCGCCAAGAGGCACATTGTGACTTGTCTGACCTTTTAATCTGACGACATATTGACGCTCCATAGTGTCAAAAAACAGTTCCATAGTAAACCCTCTGTATGAGCCAAGCTGAATAGGATCAGGGCTATTCATTTCCTTGCAGGCGGCAAT
>CANQGT010000006.1 GCA_947623505.1 uncultured Clostridia bacterium
AAAAACAACACCCCCGTTCCCTTTTATTATACCGGAAACAAGGGCCTTTGTATAGCCTTTTTTGACAGTCTGAAAAGACGTTTTTCCGAATAAGAAAAACGTCTCTTTTTTACTCTCAAATTATGCGCGGATATTCATATACTTATAATAATTCGCTTTTCAAAAGCAATAATTAGATATAATGTATTGACAAGGGGTTTGAAGCGGTATTTGCGTAAATAAGCCCGCAAAAACCTTGTTGTGTTCAACTCCCCTCAGCTATAATGTCCGCATTTATATTAATTCTTGGTAAAAATCAAATGATTGAAAAACGCGATATTCTTATACGCGTCAATGCCGCAAGCCCTCATCTCAAGCTCAAGCATATTATCATACCATTCGTCGGTATATTTGATTTTATCGTTTGATGATAAAGCGAAAAATGCGCGGATACCGTAAATATTATCGATCATCAGCCCTAATTTATCGGAATTGTTGATAAGATAATCATTGCCGTATGTATCGCGGCTGCCAAACATACTGCTCCCGTCGTCACGGCTTTTGCTCAGCAGTTCAAGAGCCGATTCGGGATCGTCGCCGAATACGGCATACGCAAGGATCCTGCCTTCCAAATTATGCTTTACTATCGACAGCTTACTGCCCTGTTTTAAAACCCTCGTGAGTTGTTTTAAAATCATTTCCTTATCGGAAACATATTCCAAAACATTATGGCAGAGCACCAAATCAAAGCTGCCGCTCGGCATATCCTTTAATATTTCAATATCTCCGTTAATCAAATTAAAATCATTGTCTTTGATTCTCAAGTTGAGCATATCATTGTTCGGCTCAACGGCGGTTACATTGTGATTTTTCGCGTATTGATTTGCCGTTACGCAAAATCCCGCGCCGTAATCCAAAATATTCAGCTTCGGGCTTTCGGGAATTGATAATTGCCTGTATATCATTTCATAGAACATTCTGCCCCAAGGCTGTTCTATAAGCTTTCTGTAATCTTTAACGGAACTCGGCATAACAACACTCTTTTCAATGTTATGTATTCATTTTACAATATCGGATTCTGTTTGTAAACAAAAAACGGGATAGCTGAGGGGAGTCGAATTTAAGGCGTTTATTAAAAAGCTCTTCTTTTTTTACTCGAAATGTGATATTATAAAAATGAAATCTGAAAAAAGGGGTAAAAAACTATGCAGCACGAGATAAAGGAAAAGCAGAAACTGCTTGATAAAAACGGCAATATCGCGGAGCCGGGCTTTGCGAAAAAGCTCCTATGGCAGTATAGCAGGGAAGACATAAAAGCGCCCAAAATCCGTATAAAGGAATGGGATTACTATTACATAGGCAACAGGGATTACGGCCTTTGCCTCACTCTTTCGGACGCGGGTTACGTAAGCTGCCTTACCGTTTCGTTTCTTGAATTCGGTGAAAAACCGATTCAGATGAACGATTCGGAGATAGGCGTTTTGCCGCTTGGAAGTCTTAATCTTCCGCCCACAAGCGAAACGGGCGATGTGGGCGCAAAGGTAGGCACCTGCGATATGCGCTTTGAAAACGACGGAAAAACGCGCCGTCTCCACGGTTCTTACGGCAATTACTGCAACACGAAAAAAACGCTTGTTTTCGATGTTACGCTTACCGATTTTCCCGAGGAGAGTATGGTGATAGCCACGCCGTTTGACAAGGATAAGCATTTCTACTACAATCAGAAAATAAACTGTATGCGTGCCGACGGTTATTTTGAATTTGACGGAAAGCGCTATGATTTCAACAGGGAAAACGGCGCGCTCGCCACGCTCGACTGGGGCAGAGGCGTTTGGACTTACGACAACACGTGGTATTGGGGCTCCGGCCAAATGTATCTTGAGGACGGCAGCCGATTTGGCTTTAATATAGGCTACGGCTTCGGCAACACGTCGGCGGCGAGCGAAAATATGCTGTTTTATAACGGTACATCGCATAAGCTTGAGGATATAACCTTTAATATCCCGAAAAACGGCGATGAATATCTTTACACCGAGCCGTGGACGTTTACAGCCTCCGACGGCAGATTTGAAATGGATTTCAAGCCGATCATCGACCGCCAGTCGCCTCTTGATTTGAAGGTTTTGTGTATGCTGCCGCATCAGGTGTTCGGGCTGATGTCCGGCAAAGCGGTGCTTGACGACGGCACCGAAATCGTTATAAAGGATGAGCTTGTGTTCGCCGAAAGGGTTCATAACAAATGGTAAGATGATTTACCAGCGGGGCTTTTGCTCCGCTTTTTTATTATTTCTTAATTTTTTCATTACCGCGTTTGAATAATAAAAGTGTTTAATCATATTTAACGGGTTACCTTATGTTCGGTTATATGTTATACTAAAACCTGTAACGGAAAGGAGTGATGATTGTGGAGTCGGTTCTTGTTTGCGACGACGATAGGGCGATACTCGATTCAATCGAGATATATCTGAAGCTGGAGGGCTACAACGTGCTGAAAGCGCAAAACGGCGCGCAGGCGCTGGAGATCATCGAAAACAACGAGATACACTGCCTTGTTTTAGACATAATGATGCCGAAGATGGATGGATTGCAGGCCACCTTGCAAATCAGAAAAAAGCACAGCTTTCCCATAATAATGCTTTCGGCGAAATCCGAGGATACGGATAAGATAACGGGGCTGAGCTTCGGCGCAGACGATTATGTGACTAAGCCGTTCAATCCCCTTGAGCTTGTGGCAAGGGTGAAATCGCAGATAAGGCGCTACGTTTCGTTTCAGGGATTCGTTAAGAAAGAATCGCAGATAGTCACAGGCGGGTTGGTGCTTGATACGGACGCGAAAACCGTTTCGGTAGACGGCGCCAATGTAAAGCTCACCGCGACAGAGTATATGATACTCGAATATCTTTGCAAAAATATGGGCAGGGTGCTCTCCTCCGGCCAAATCTACGAGGGCGTTTGGAACGAGCCGTCCTTCGGAAGCGAAAAAACCGTAACGGTGCATATAAAGAACATAAGGGAAAAGATAGAGATAAATCCGAAAGACCCGAAATATATTAAGGTGGTGTACGGCCTTGGATACAAAATGGAAAAGATATAAGTATTCAAAATTCAACAAAATCCTCTGTTTCGCGCTTGCCTGCGTATTTCTTGTCATCGCTTTTTCCCAAATATCCACCATTGTGTTTAAGATATGGTATGGGGGATATACGGATAAAAACGACTCGTTTATTTCTTCCGATTTTTTCCGCACGACGCTGAGCGGGGATCTTTCGGAAATCACGCAGTCGCTCAGGTATGAAACGGAGAGAAAAGAGGCAAACGCTTATTACGAAAGCGCCGTTGAAGACGCGTTTAAGGCATACAAGCGCGAAGAGAAAAAGGCGCTTGTCTCAAAAAGCACGATCGAGGAGCTTGTAAAGCAGGCGCTGGAAGAGTCCGGAAATCCCGATACTTACGATGATGTTGACCTTATCAACGATGTGTTCAATATGCAGATTTATAAGGGAAACGACGGAAATTACTATGATTTGGATTTTGACACCAATACACTTGAGGCGGCGGATATTCAGAGCGATCATATAAATTTCGGGAAAACGGATAAAAACGCGAAGGAAATGATCAAAGAATTTTTGATGTCTAATGTCTTCGTGTCGGAATATTATGATTCGCCGTGCATTCCGGATTTTAAAAACATTCTTTATCTGTATGAAATAGACGGTAAAACGTCGTTTTCGGAGATAGGCGATAAAAATCAGTTTATCAAAAAAGTCAAAAGCGGAGAGGGCGTAAGCTTCTATATTGAAAACGGAAAGCTTTACAAGAGCAAAGCGCTTGAAGAAAGCGGTATGAAGACATCGGACGCCCAATATTACGCCGGAATATATAATTTTGACACAAACGACGCAAAGGCGGGAGACGTCAGAACAGACAGCAAACTGTATGTTCTTATTAACACAACCTTTTCCGAAAACGATAAATACGCTTTTTTGAACGCTTTTTATAACGATTATCTGAGCGTAGGCTTTACGCAAGCCATTATATACGCATTCATAAGCGGTCTTGTGTTCCTTATGTTCGCGGTGTTCTCCGTGCGGCTCGCGGGTCACGATCAAAACGGCGGCATTTCCGTTTCCGCCTTGGATAAATTGCCCACGGATCTGCGCTTTGCGTTTGATTTTGCCTGCTGCCTCGGACTCGCATTCATAATTTTCGGCGAGTTGTGGGGGCAGATAGAACGAGCTGTTTATAATCTTTATTACGCGGAGCAGTTTTTTGATGAACCGGAAATCGTTTTTAATCTGCTGAAAGCTGCGGTGGCTGTTTGCGTTTGCGGCATATATTTCTTTGCCGGGGATTTTATATTTTCCTTTGCAAGAAATATCAAGGCGGGCAGCTCCGTATTAAAAAACACGGTTATATACGCGATAGCTAAATTATTTTATAGATATGTTATTCTTACTGTAAAAAAGATAGCCGATAAGTTCATATATATAGTCGGATCGCTTTTTAAAAAGCCAAAAAAACTGAGTAAAAAAGTGATCGTAACGGCAGTTGCTTATACGCTCGTAAATGTACTCGCACTGTCGGCGGCCTTATTCTTTATTGTCGTAGACTCCATATGGCCGTGCTTGTTGATAGTTTTAGCGCTCATAGTGTTTGACATTTATGTTGTTTATAAAGCCGTATATTTCCTTAAAAGCCTTGACGCCATTATAGACGCGGGGCAAAGGCGGGAAACACCGGAGCTTGACACACAAGCTCTGCCCGAAAGCCTTAAGATCCTCGTTCAAAGCCTTGAGAGCACGAACGCCGATTTGCAGGCGGCGGTGGAAAAGGCCGTTAGGGACGAGCGCACGAAAACAGAGCTGATAACAAACGTTTCCCACGATTTGAAAACGCCGCTCACCTCGGTCATCAATTATATTGATTTGCTGAAAAAATGCGATATACAGGATGAAACCGAGCGCAAATATATAGGCATAATAGATGAAAAATCAAAAAAGCTGAAACGGCTCATTGAGGATCTTATAGAGGCGTCAAAGGTGTCCTCGGGCAACGTAACACTCAACAAGACCGTTATAAACCTGAACGAGCTTGCCTCGCAGGCGATAGTGGAAGAAGCGGAGAGCTTTGAAAAGAACGGTCTTAAGATAGTGTTTGAGGAATCCAAAAAGAAGTACACCGTTTTCGCCGACGGCTCCAAGATCTACCGCGTGTTTGAAAATCTGCTCACCAACGCGAGAAAGTATTCCGCGCCGAATACAAGAGTTTACGCAAGATTGTATGAGGACGGCGATTTCGGATATTTCGAGCTTAAAAACATATCGAAAGAGCCGCTCAACATATCGGTTGATGAGTTGACCGAAAGGTTTGTGAGAGGCGATAAATCGAGAAGTCAGGACGGAAACGGGCTGGGGCTTTCGATAGCCAAGGAGCTTTGCATACTAAACGGCGGCGAGCTGATTCTTTCGATAGACGGCGATTTGTTCAAGGCGGCGGTAAAGCTTCCGAAATATGAACGCGTAAATTTAAAAAGTTAGTTTGACAAAACGCTATTTCTCCCTCATAATAGATATGAGGGGGAATTTTTTATGTCTTCAGGCAAAGCAACAAAGATTTCAGGAAAAGTATGGTTTTGTATCGCGATTTTCGGCCTTGTCGGCCAGCTTGCGTGGGTAATCGAAAATATGTATTTCAACGTATATCTTTTCGACGTTATAGGCGGCACGGCAACCGATATTGCCGCGATGGTAGCGGCCTCCGCCATAACTGCCGCGGCAACAACGCTCATAATGGGCGCGCTTTCGGATAAGCTGGGCAAGCGCAAGGTGTTTATCACGGTGGGCTATATCATATGGGGCATTGTAACTGCGTCTTTTGGCCTTATCACGGTTGATAACACAAGCAAGATATTCCACACCGCGAACATAGTCGCCGCAACGTCGATGCTCATTGTTATAATGGACTGCGTTATGACGTTTTTCGGTTCAACCGCTTCGGATGCGGCGTTCAACAGTTGGGTTACGGATATAACGGACGATACGAACAGAGGAAGAGCAGAGGCTGTGCTTCAGGCTATGCCGCTCGTTTCAATGATACTTGTTTTCGGCGTGCTCGACGGCTTTAAGCAAAAGGGCCAGTGGGATATTTTCTTCTACATAGTGGGCGGTGTGACCACGGTTTGCGGAATTATCGGCCTTTTCGTTTTGAAAGACAGGCAGGGTATTAAGGCGAATGAGGAAAATTATTTCAAAAATATTTTCTACGGCTTCAGGCCCTCCACCGTTAAGGCGAATAAAATGCTGTATATTACTTTCGCCGTATTCTGCATTCTGAATATAGCGTATCAGGTGTTTATGCCCTATATTATCATATATCTCGAAAAATGCCTCGGCATAACCGATTATGCTATTCCGCTCGGCATTATCCTCGTGCTCGCCGCTGTTTTCTCGGTTATAATGGGCAGGATCATAGACAAATACGGCAAGATAAAATTTATGGTGCCCGCTATCTGCGTTCTTGTCGGCGGTTTCGTGGGAATGTACTTTATGGTTGATGTGCCGCTTGCGCTTCTTATAGTTGTCGGCACGATAATGATGGGCGCGTTCCTCGTTACCTCCGCAACGGTAAGCGGAACGATAAGGGATTATACTCCCGAGGATAAAGTCGGTCTTTTCCAGGGAATAAGAATGGTGTTCCAGGTGCTTATACCGATGGTCGCGGGCCCGTATATCGGCGCGGCGGTCATCGCGAACAACAACGCCACTTATATTGAAATGGGCGTTGAAAAGAAAATACCCACGCCGAATATTTTCCTTGCCGCCGCGGTTGTAGGCGCGTTTTCGATAATTCCCGCAATCATATTGCTTAAGAAAACGGCAAAAGAGAGAAAAGAAGCGCAGAAAAGCGCGTAACTTTTAAAAAAGCGTGCTAATAACGCTTACAATATCGCTCTCATTTTGTTTAGAATCAACAAAGTTTTGGAAATGGAAAAAAATTCTTGATATTCGTCGATAAAGAGTATAGAATATATACGATAAAATATTGAGGATTCAATATTTTAATAATTCATTTTTCGGAGGTACAATCCAATGGTAAAGGTTGCTATTAACGGTTTCGGACGCATCGGTCGTCTTGCGTTCCGCCAGATGTTCGGCGCAGAGGGCTACGAGGTAGTTGCTATCAACGATCTCACAAGCCCCAAGATGCTTGCTCATCTTCTCAAGTACGATTCTTCTCAGGGCAAGTACGCGCTTGCCGATAAGGTTGAGGCCAAGGAATCATCAATAGTTGTAGACGGCAAGGAGATAGAGATCTACGCGATGGCAAACGCCGCCGATCTTCCTTGGGGAGAGCTCGGCGTAGACGTTGTTCTTGAATGCACCGGTTTCTACTGCTCAAAGGAAAAGGCTTCGGCTCACATCAAGGCCGGCGCCCGCAAGGTAGTTATTTCCGCTCCCGCGGGCAACGATCTTCCCACAATAGTTTACAATGTAAATCACGACACTCTCACCGCCGAGGATACGGTTATTTCCGCCGCTTCCTGCACAACGAACTGCCTTGCTCCGATGGCTAAGGCGCTCAATGATTATGCCGAGATACAAAGCGGCATTATGTGCACTATCCACGCTTACACCGGCGATCAGATGACTCTTGACGGTCCCCAGAGAAAAGGCGATCTTCGCCGCTCACGCGCCGCCGCCGTAAATATCGTTCCCAATTCAACGGGCGCGGCAAAGGCTATCGGTCTTGTAATTCCCGAGCTTAAGGGCAAGCTCATCGGTTCCGCTCAGCGTGTTCCCACTCCCACCGGTTCAACAACGATTCTCACCGCCGTTGTTAAGGGCGACGATATTACCGTTGAAAGCATCAACGCCGCAATGAAGGCCGCTTCCAACGAGAGCTTCGGCTACAATACGGACGAAATCGTTTCTTCCGATATAGTAGGTATGCGTTACGGCTCACTGTTTGACGCCACTCAGACGATGGTGCTTCCCATCGGCAACGGCCTTTATGAGGTTCAGGTGGTTTCGTGGTATGATAACGAAAACAGTTACACCTCTCAGATGGTGCGCACTATCAAGTATTTCTCGGAACTCGGCTAAAAACAAATAATAAAGGCGGAGCGCACGCTCCGCTTTTTTGATACTTTACCAATAAAAATTGCCCGATGATTTTCATCGGGCAATTTGATTTTTACCGGCTAAACTCAGGCGGATATTTCATACGCGGCCGAGGTGTTTGTTGAAATATTGTCAACATACCAGGTGTTTCCTATTTTCGCCTCGGTAACCGTGAGCTCGGCAACTACGGAGCCGTCCGCCGCGGTAACCTGAATAACGGTTGATGCGGCTTCCGAAATATCGTTTGCGCTAATTCCGTAAGTCGCGAGCACGTCGGGATTGAGAGATGCTTTGTAAGCATCAAGGTCGGCTATCGCTTCCGAGCTTTTCACGGAGCAGGACAGTTTGTAGTCCTTGCTGAATTTCTTTTGATAAATGCCGATTGTGTCCTTACCCAGCGTTACTTTTGAATTTTCGTCAACAACCGCCTTTGTGCCTGTAAGGCTGTCGCCATATGAGGCAACGTTTGCCTCAAGAGCGGAGAACATAATGCTGTCGTCCAGATAATCATCGCCGAACAGCGCCTTTCTTTCCTCGATGAGCTTGTTGAAATAGCTCTTGAAGAAAGTGTCGTAATTATCCCAGCCCACGTTGTTGATAAGCTCAACATAGTAAGGATACATAGTGTCGGCAAGCTTGCCGGCAAGGCTTCCGTCGTCGTTTTTAGTGGCGTCGGATTTGAGCTTGTCGTCGTTGAGACCGTCAAGTCCTTTAGTTCCTTCGCCGATTTTGTAATCCTTATAGATAAGAGGATACATATACTGAATGCGTATAAAATCGCCGTATTTTTCACTCTTTGAAAGAAACGTGTACTTATAGGCGTTATAGCCGTCGCCCTTTTGAGCGAGTGTGTCCGCGTAATTGACCGCAACCTTCTCGGCGTTGAACGCGAGATATTTTCCTCTGAAGGTAAATGCCGTAATAAGCACCAAAACGGCGGTCACGGCGATAAACGTTATCGTGGCGTAGAGCCCGTAATTAAATTCTTTTTTCTCTTTAGCCATTGTCAGTTACCTCCCGTTTTATTCCGCCGCTGCGTCGTTCGCAGCGTCATCGTTATTGTCGTTTGCGTTTGCGGCGCGGCGCTCCGCAAGAGCTGCGGCAATCATTTCCTTTTTCTTGCCTACGTTATCATAGAAGAATATCGGAACCATCTGGAACAATACAAACACGGCGGGAATGATCGTGTAAATCATAAGCAGTCGGTTAAGTGTGGTGTCGCTTTGCGAAGCATAGGCAACGTTGGCGTCCAAAGACACCTTATACTGCGACCATGTGTAAAGCAGCCACGGGCCGAGCCCCTTTGTGAAAGCCGAGGCGATTTTTGAGAAAAGGCCGTAGCCGGCATATGCGATACCGTCCTGGCGCTTACCCGTTTTGTATTCTATTTCATCAACGCAGTCCGCTATCATAATATTCGGCGTTGTGTTGGTGTTGCCGTGCTGAAGGCCGCAGAAGAAGTTTATGATAAGGAACGGTATTATAAGCGTGCTGTTGAAACCGATAGTGCTTGAAACAAGATAGAGGATTGCCAGCGAGCTTGCGCCGTAAATGCAGAAAAGAATATATGTTTTCTTTGTGGAGAATTTTTTGAGAACAAGGTTTACAAGAAGCGTTCCGACCGCGGTGCCTATACCCATCGGAAGAAGAAGACCGAGCTTGAGGTCTTTTGAACCGAGAAGATAAATCGCTATGTAGAGCGAAACGGTGCCGTAAACGCCTCGCCCGAAACCGCAGAGTTTGGTGAGCGAAACCATAAGCAGGTTTTTGTTTCCGAAAACAACCTTTATCGAATCCTTGATGCTTACTTTTTCCTGAGTAAACGGAACGCGCTCTCTGTTGTTTACGAAGAATATCATAACGAACAGAATAAGACCGACGGCGCATACCGCCGTTGAAATAATAAGGTCAAGACCTTGCCCCTCGGCGTTTTGGAACTGCTGTTTACCCATAAGCACTTTCATCAGTGCGCCCACAACCATAACAACTACCATACCGCCCGATTGCCCTACGGAACGCAGGAACGAAGCAATGGATATTGCGGTGGAGCGTTCGCTTGAATTAGGCGAGCAAAGGGAGCCGAAGCAGTTCGCGGGGCTCTCTACCGCGCAGGAAACGGCCGTGTATAAGCTGTAAACAACAAACATCCAAATTATAGCCACCGTCTGTGAGCCGGTGTTCGGAGCAACGAAAACAAGAAGCGAAATTATGGCAAGCGGGATAACGCCGAAGCCCACCCAAGGCTTGACCTTGCCGAATTTGGTTCTTGTGTGGTCTACCAGATAGCCGATAACAAGCTCGCAAACGGCGCCTACAAATCCGGCTACAAGGAAAACCATGGAAATGGCGTTTGACATCGCGGTGGCGTCAAAACCCTTGCCTTTAAACGCGAAGTCCGCGAAGAACGTGGCGGTATAGTCCGGCATCCAGCCTGTCATAAGGGCAACGCCGAATAAGCCGATACCGTAAGTGATTATCTCCGAGAACTTCATGTACTTTTTTTGTTTTTCTTTAACTTCAGCCATAAAGAAACTCCTTTCGATGAATAATTCATCTTACAATTTTAACAAAGTTTTTAAACTCTTTCAAGATTTTTTCTTAAAAAGTTATAAAATTATAAGAAAAGCAACCGCTAACCGTTTATCAGTTTTTCCAGCCTTTCGCAGTCCTCGGCGAATCGGCGCTGGCTGATAAGAAGAACTATCTCGTCGCCGCTTTTGAGCACGGTGTCGCCCTTCGGTGTCATCGGGTTTTCGTCCCTTTCAACCGAAACGATAACGCAGTGCTTTCCCCAATCTATATCGCTTATTCTCATTCCGTTTATCGGGCTTCCGGTAGGCACCACGAAGGATTGAAGTACTTTTTCCGCTCTGTCGGGAACGGGCGGCTCTTCGCCGTCGGCGGGAAGCATACGCTCAAGCAGGGAAGTGTATATCGGGGTAACGCCTATAAGGTTTGCCGCGGCGTACGAGATAAAGCTTACCACCGCGAGGGGAAGCAGATTATCTATATTCCCCGTCATTTCAAACACAAGAATTATACCCGTTATCGGGGAGCGGACTATTGAGGCGAAAAGCCCCGCCATAGAAACTACTACAAATTCCTCCCATATATCTCCGTCAAGGTGCAGCAGGCTTATGGAAAAGTCTCCGAAAACGGCCCCGATGTATGTTCCGAGTATCAAAAGCGGAAAAAATATTCCGCCTGGCGCGCCGGAGCCGAAGCTTACGGCGCTGAATAAGAATTTGGCCGCCAGCAAAAACAGCATAAGGGGTACGGCGGGGTGATTTTTCAAAAGAAAATCCGCCATTGTGTGCCCGCCTCCCGCAAGCTGAGGCATATATATGGCAAGTATTCCGCTTATCACGAAAACCGCGGCGAGCTTAACGGCGCGCGGAATTTTTTTGAATTTTTTAAAAAGCTCCTGAAAAAATATCATAATAACGTTATAGCCCGCGCCCAAAACCCCGAGAAGCAGGCCGAGAATTATCAGAAGCCAGTAATAACGAAGCGGTATGTTTTCGGTTTCATAATTAAAAACGGTATTTTGGCCGAAGAATATTTTTGAAACGAAATCCGCCGTAACGCAGGCGACAACTCCCATGCAGAGTATAGCCTTGTCAAACGTGTGCTGCAATTCCTCCAAAACGAACATTATTCCGGCCAGCGGAGCGTTGAACGCCGCGGCGAGTCCCGCGCCTCCCCCGCAGCTTATCATTCTGAGCTTTGTGGTTTTATCCGCCTTTGTTATTTCGGCTATTCCTTTTGCCGCCATACCTCCGAGCTGAATGCTCGGGCCCTCTCTTCCAAGCGAAAGCCCGGCGAATATCGAAACCGTTCCGCCAACGAGCTTCGCGGCGCAGACACGCAGCCAGTTCGGGGCGATGTAGCCCTTGATTTCGCCGGCTATCTGAGGAATACCCGAACCGCTTGCGAGAGGTTCCCATTTTATTATCAGGGCAACAAACGCTCCCAAAAGCGCGAGCGCGCCAAGCCAAAGCGCGGTTTCAAGCGGATTTCCCTTTATTGATTGAGTTACGGCCTGCATTCCGCTTTCGGCGCAGGATAGAAGAAAACGGTAAAGCACGGATATAAGTCCGGCGGAAAGGCCCGCTTCTATACCTCTTATTATAAGAAAAACGCTCTCTTTTCTTTTTGCCTCAAGCTTTCTGAAGGTGCTTTTGCCCTGTTCTTTCATTTTTATCTCCCATAATCGATTAACTTAACATCGGTATTATAATTATACGCCGGCAGGTGGATTTGTCAAACGGTTGAAATTGTTAAAAAATTAACAAAATTCGGTATGGCGGCGTATTGTTTTGCGGATATTTTGAAAAAATATTGACTTTTTCCGTAATTTGTGCTATAATGCAATCAACATAGAGGGAGTAATTCCACAAATAAATTTGCGAACTTTTGTCACCAACCGAGGGAAGAAAGCCTCTGGCAAAGTTTTAAAGAATGAGACTCATGTAAAGGCGCCTTTGCATGAGTCTTTTTTGATAGGATGCGCCCGATATGTTAAAATAAAAATGAAGGAGGAGGTATTGAAATGATCTGGGTTTGGATTGCCGTTATAATCGCGGCGGTTGTCGTTGAGGCGGTCAGTATGCAGCTTCTGTCGATCTGGTTCGCCATAGGCGGAGCGGCGGCGCTGATAACAAGCTTTTTTACGGACAGCGTCGCGATTCAGGCGGTCGTTTTCATTGCCGTTTCCGCGGCGGCTCTTGTGATAATATTCCCCGCCGTAAGGAAATCGCTCAATAAAAAAAGCGAAAAAACGAACGCCGACCGCTATATCGGAAAGCTTGCCGTTGTAACGGAGGACATTTCAAATATCAACGCCAAAGGTCAGGTAAAGGTCGATAATCAAATATGGTCCGCGAGAAGCGACGACGGAGAGGAGCTCGCCGTCGGCACAAGAGTAAAGGTCTTGAGGATCGAGGGCGTTAAGCTGATTGTTTCGGCCGCCGAATAAAATAATTTAAAAAATATTAAAAGGAGATTTTTTTATGGAATTCGCAATAGGACTTGCCGTAATATTGGTAATACTTGTGATTTTTGCGCTTGCTTGCGTAAAGGTAGTTGCTCAGTCAAAGGCGTTCGTGGTTGAAAGGCTCGGCAAATATTCAGGCACATGGGATACGGGGCTGCATTTTAAATTACCCTTTATCGAAAGGGTAGCAAAGGTCGTTTCCCTCAAGGAGCAGGTAGTTGATTTTGAGCCGCAGGCCGTTATCACCAAGGATAATGTCACCATGAAGATAGACACGGTGGTATTTTTCCAGATAACGGATCCTAAGCTCTACTGCTACGGCGTTGAGGCGCCGCTCGCGGCGATTGAGAACCTCACCGCCACAACGCTGAGAAACATTATCGGTGAGATGGATCTTGACGAAACGCTTACTTCAAGAGATACCATCAACACAAAAATCCGCGCCATACTTGACGAGGCTACCGATCCGTGGGGAATAAAGGTAAACCGTGTTGAGCTCAAAAATATTCTGCCTCCCAAAGAAATTCAGGATTCAATGGAAAAGCAGATGAAGGCGGAGCGTGAACGCCGTGAGGCCATTCTGCGTGCCGAGGGTGAAAAGCAGAGCCGTATACTTGAGGCCGAAGGATTTAAGGAATCGAAAATACTTGAGGCAGAGGCCGAAAAGCAGTCCGCCATACTGAGGGCCGACGCGGTCCGTGAGCAGAAGATACGCGAGGCGGACGGCGAAGCTCAGGCGATACTCAAAATCAAGCAGGCCGAGGCGGACGGCATAAAGATGATAAAAGAGGCCGATCCCACCGAAGCGGTAGTGAAGATAAAATCGCTTGAGGCGTTTGCCAAAGCCGCCGACGGACAGGCGACAAAGATAATCATACCCAGCGAGATACAGGGCGTGGCGGGCCTTGCCGCGGGTCTTGAGGGAATACTCAAAAAATAAAGATAAAGGCGGGCGTAAAAACCCGCCGCCATTGAAAAACGCTCCGCTTCCCGTAAGGGGGGCGGAGCCCGTTTGAAAAAGTTACTAACCGTCTGCTGGTCGGATATTATTCGCGGTAAAAACTAACGGAGGATATGGATAATGACTGAAATTTACAGCTTTTTGGAGCAGGGGCCTGATACGGATTTTCAAATCTTATCGGTAATTGCTTTGGTTGTCTCCCTGATAATTCTGATACCTCTTATTTTTAGACAGATAAGGGCCGTTGCCGCGAAAGGTTTTTTCGGAACCGGCTTTTTCGGCACGCTGTTTGTCATACTGTTTTTGATAGCTCTAAATGTCTTTTTGCGGCTCGGCGTTAATTCCGATAGGCAGACCTATGCCGAATACACGGAAATTATGCAAAGCGAAAGTTATCTTTATGAAAAAGGCAGACCGGAAAACGCCGAAATTTTCAAAAACTATACCGATGACGACGGCGAAAGCTTTTACGACGTGGTATTCGAGCTGAACGGAAGGGAATTTAACACGGCGGATATTTACGGCGCTTTGGATTTGACGAAAGACGAGGCCTCTGCTTTGAAAAACAGCGAAACCGTTGAGGTGAAATATGTTGAGGATGACGGCTGCGACTGTATTCTTGAAATCAGCATAGCGTAAACTAAAGCCGCGCCCGCGCTCAACACGCGGGCTTTTCCGCTTTTTCCGTTAATACTTGCGCTGACGGTAACATATCGTCATATTTTACGATTTGGTATATTACTTGACAAATCGCGGCATATATATTAAAATGTGTAAGCGCTTTAACAGCGCCCTTTCAAAAGCGCGGCATAAAAATCGAGGTGTGGCGAAGTTTGGTATCGCGCCTGCTTTGGGAGCAGGATGCCGCAGGTTCAAGTCCTGTCACCTCGACCATTTATCTCACAATTTGAGGAAAATTATCCTCTGATTGTGAGATTTTTGTTTTTATTAGGAAAAAACAAAGCATTTAGGCAGAAATCGAACAGAGAATCACACCCTGTGTCACACAATAAACAGAAAAATCAGACCAAGAAAACATACTTTGTTATTTGGAATTCGTAATTTTGTATTTACATTTTAGCAAGTAATTCTGCTTTTTTAGCATTAAATTCTTCTTCGGTTAAAATACCTGCCTCCTGCAAGCCTTTTAATTTCTGTATTTGTTCAACAACATCAACATTGTTACTTGGTGCTTGCTGTTGAACATTTACCTGCGGTTGATTTGCTTGCTTGCTGATTTTTCTGTATTCGTGATAAACCTGAACAACTCTTTCAGCCTCAACCTTATAAAGTGTGCTTATTTTCATATTGTTTCCAGCAACACTTAAATTAAGGTCGCAGGTTTTTGTTGCAGCAGTTAAAGCGGATTCAAGAAGATATACGGTTAAATCATTGCTGTTTGAATTCTGCTCTGTGCTTGCTGATGTTATATCTTCATAATAAAGCTGTTTAACATTTGCCGTTGCACCAAAAAGCTCTCTGTCCATAACAATGATTTGAGATGTAGTACATACAATGTAGTCTTTTGCGGAAAGGGAATTAAGTCCCCACGCAAAATATACAAACTGTTCATTGTCATAAATCATATATTTTTGAATTTCAGTACAAACCTTATCACCGATTTTTGTTCTTATCATTTGGTCAACTTGTTCATTCGTAATTTCAAAATTATGATTTTTCATTCTATTGAAATATTCATTCAATGCAATGAAATCTTCTCTGATAACTTTATCGGTTATAAAGCCTGCTAATTCGTATTCATCACATTTTACAGTTGAAAGCTCTTTGTCTTCGCCGATTACAAAAGTTATCTCACTTATCTGCTCAATAGGAATTCTTCCCTTTGAAAGATATTTTTCATTACCTGTGCAGTTCAGAACAAAATATAATGCTTTTTCAGTCAGCATAAGCTCTTGCTTACCGTCTGCCTTTATATGTAATATAGGTGTTTCAGAGGTATCAAACATCGGAACAGTCTTTCCGAATCTTTCAATCAGCTTTGGCGAAATGAAAGGGTGCATTTGAATTCTTGTAAGCTGAACACTACTTGCAGGAAGCACAATTTTATCGTAAAAGTCTTTTGTAAAGGATAATATTTGTTCTTTGCTTAAGTCATTAAATACGCTTCCGTTATTTTCATAAGAAAGAATGGAATTGATAATGTCTGCTGTTGATTGATTTGCTTTGTCTGTCATTTCTTTTTCAAGAGCAGCCTTTTCTGTTTTCTTCTGGTCTGAAGCAGCTTTAACTTCAGCCGCTTTTTCTTTAACGGTGGAAGCAAAATTCCCCATTGAGGATTTTGCTTTGTCTAAAAATTCATCCTTATTGAATTTATCAAAAAGTCCCATAATTATATTCTCCCAATTAATTTTTAAAATTGTTAATACAAGCCCGCGTCACGATATGTATCAGTAACTATCCAACGATATGCTCCTATTATAAGTACGATAGGTAAAATCAATACAGTAACAGTCATTAATTTTGTTCCGATATCTTTGTTTTTTATGCAATCTTTTATGAATTCGCCTAAAGTTCCGCCTTCAGCTTCGTATTCTTTGCGAAGCTGCATAGCTGCGATAAAGAAGGCTACTAAATAAATAGGGACACCGAGCCATGCACGGAATGCGAACATAACAACAATGCCTATAATTGCAAGTAAAGCAACTAATAAGCCTCTTTTGATGTTTCCGTTATCAACTGATTTATTATCAGGTGTGTTAATATTGCTGTTCATATTTGTACCGCAATAAGGGCATAAATTTGTGTCCGCAGGTATTTCGTTTTGACAATTTGGGCATTTTTTAGTTTCCATAATAATTTTCTCCTTTTAAATTTTATCTATATGGTCTTTGAGTATTTTTCTTATCCATTTTTCGCTATATCCGAATTTAGTAGCTAATTGCTTTAAATTATAGCCGTCATATTCATTGACTATCTGTATAGCTATAAATTCTTTTGTAAAAAGCTGAACGGGAAAAGTAATTTGCTGACCTCTGTATGCTGCGTGCAGCTTAAGCACGGCATCGATTCCAAGTAAATTTGCGATATCATTATAAGCCCCGTTCAGATATTCACATTTGAGTTTACTTGGATCCATTTTGACATAAACCTCCTTCATATTTACATTCCTTTCCAAATTATCTTATATTATGATATATTTTTACAGAAGAGTATAGAGCCACACTTCATAGGAATTATTCCTTGTAAAATTCCGCAAAAAAGCACTGCAAGACAGATGATTTTATCTTGCAGTGCTTCATAATTATAATATATATTTATTTTTTTAAAAACAACTCTTTTGGCAAAAACACAAAAACACACTTTTTTGAAAAGAGAGCAGGGAATTTCGAGAGATTGGTTGTTTATATTGGGTAGTCACCCGTGCCATTAGCGAACTCTATTTTTACTTTATTTTCCTATGATTTTTTGTTGTTAAGCGCCTTTCGATTTGGAACCGTTGAAAAAATTTTTAATAACGGGCATAAAAAATTCCCTCGCTTACCAAACCGAAGGAAAAATTAGCCGTCTTTGTTGAAAAAGCAAAGATTTTTCGGTAAAATAAAAATGGATTATATTAAATTTATAATTATACTATATTTATCATTTTGCTGATAAGATTGAATTTGACGGTAAAGTGCTGACCGAAACACTTTGAAAAACATTTGTGGATTTCTATTATGATTTTCATAAAAGGTATGAGGAATACTGCACGGGTATAGGCAGATGTAACTCTGTTAAAGATAACAGCCCCTCAATACATTGCACGATTGCGCAAATCAATACCGATGATTTGCAAAACGCCATCAGTTTAGTATTTGACAGCGGTTGCTTTATAGAAGCAAAGATCACCGCGCTTGAAGTTTATACTTATCCTATGAGAATGATAAAAAGATTTGATTTAAAATAACAGGAGTTATAAAATGACTGAATTTATAAAGGGATTAGAGTTATGCGAAGGCTTTTTCAATGAATGCGCAAAGCCGATTATTGATAAATATTTTCCCGATTTGCGATATTCGGCGGGGCTGATCGGTTACGGCTCCGATGTTCTCGGATATGACGACGAGGTATCCCGCGACCATATGTGGGGGCCGCGTTTCTATATGTTCCTTAGTGAAAATGATATAGATAAAAAAGACGAAATATTCGACCGGTTTGCCGAAAATCTCCCGTATGAATATATGGGTTACAGCGTTAATTTTACCGAGCCCGATCCGAATGATTGCGGAGTTCGCCACCCTCAATTTATTGACAGCGGCAAGGTCGATCCTTTGATATTTATTGAGACTTTTGATGAATTTCTTATTGAAGAAATCGGCACTGCCGATTTAGAAAATATTACATCATCAGATTGGCTTGCGTTTTCGGAACATAGGTTATTGTCCTTAGTATCGGGTAAATTGTTTGAGGATAAGCTGAATATCAGGGAATTGACCGATAAAATAAAGTTCTATCCTGACGATATTAAGTTATATTTGATTGCGTCGCAATGGAATATGATTGCGTCCGAGCAGGCGTTTGTTAAGCGTTGCGGCGAGGTAGGCGATGAAACAGGTTCACAAATCATTTGCGCGAGAATCGCGGAAAGATTGATGAGATTGTGTTTCCTGTATAAAGATACATACGCGCCGTACAGTAAATGGTTTGGAACAGCCTTCAACAAGTTGGATATTGATGAAAACATCAAGACAAAAATAAATACGGCGCTAAAAGCAAATGATTTAACGGAAAGAGAAAACAACCTTGTTGAAGCGCAGGCGCTTGTCGCGGATTTACATAGCGCAAGCGGACTGACAAACAAGGTCGATTACAGCGTTGAGTCTTATTTCGGCAGAGATATAAAGGTTATTTTCGCCGATAAGTTTGTTGACGCGACAGTTGAAAAGTTAAAAGGCACATCGCTTGAAAACACGCCGCTAATAGGAACAATGAGCCAATTCGGCGGAATATCGGATTTTGCTGATGAAAAAGTTTACTATGAGCGGATTAAGAAAATTTACGGTGATCAATTATGAAAATATCGGAAGAAAAGCTTAGAGAATTTTCAAGGCCGTACTATGCCGATAAGGATATAATGCATAATATGTGGCATATTGATTTGGTGCGTAGGTGGGTCGATAAACTTATCGCCGATTACGGTTATGACGTCGATTATAACGCTCTGCTTTCCGCGTTATACTTTCACGGTTTTATTTATAGCGATCAAAAGATAATTGAAAAATGGTTAGCGGAGAACGGACTTAATGATTTGGAAATTCAAAAGATCGTTAAAATCGCTTGGGAATCTCAAAGGCCTGAAATACCGGAAACTCTTGAGGGTAAACTCCTTCACGATTCGCATGTGCTTGAAGGCGGTAAAGCTTATACCGTGGTAAAGACATTGATAACAGGCTCTGTCCGCGGACAAACTCTTGAACAGACGCTTGATTTTATGAGAAATAATGTAATAGATAAGAACAAGTGCTATTTGCCCGAAACGATAAAATTGTGTTATGAAATGAACGATTATACAAACAAGTTTTATGATGAATTGATCAAAGGAATACTGTAATCGGATAATAGCATAAACGCAACTAAGATTAAGATTTTTTTGCCCAAAATAAAAATACTATCAAGAAGGCGGTGAGCTAATTGTTAAAATTTAGTTTGGGTTTGTTAAATATCATAAATTATTTATCTTTGCTATTATTTGTACCCGTATTAGTTATAGATAAAATATTATCTATGCCAATTGATCTCTATAATGCATCAATAAAAAATTTGTGTGGTATTCAAACCATTGTTGCTATTTTAGTTACATTTATATTTTTAATAATCAGCAAGATTAAAAAGATTGAATTATATGATAATAATTCGTTAGATCAAGTATTTCACAACATTATATTTATCATAAAACAAAATGGAAAATTTGCCGTTATACTTGTTTCCATAACGCTGATAATTTGTATAATTATCGGATTAACGGGATTTAAAGATTATGCAACCGGATATATTATTGTATGTATCATAAATTCAATTTCTGTTCTTTACTGTAATGCTATCCAAAAACATATATAAAAAATTATGGAAATCAAAGTTTAAAGCTGATTATCGGATTTTGCGGGCGAGAAAGTTTATTATGAGCGGATAAAGAGAATTTGCGGTGATAAATTATGATAGAGATAAGATATGCTACTATGGCGGATAAAGAAATGCTTTTGAGCAGGGAAAGCCGTATCAGGAAAAATATTTGGGAAGAATCAATTAAAAACAACCGTGAAATTATTATGCTTGTTGACGGTGCGTTTGCGGGCTGGCTGAGATGGAATTTATTTTGGGATAAAATTCCGTTTATGAATATGCTGTATTTTCTCGAGGAGTATCGCGGCAAAGGCTACGGCACACAAATGGTCGGGTTTTGGGAAAATGAAATGAAAAAACTCGGATATGATAAGCTGATGACTTCATCACAGGCAAATGAATCTGCTCAGCATTTTTACAGAAAGCTCGGTTATCGTGATTCGGGCGCTTTCTTCCCGTTTTGCGATGATTTGGAAATAATATTTACAAAGAAATTGACCGGGGCTTCGGAATAAGGGCAAGGAATAATCAGAAAAAGCAAGCCCGCGTCCGTTCATCATACCGTTTATTAAATCCGTAAAATAATGTTTTAAAAATAATCGGCCGCAAAATTTCCGTATTTTGCGGCCGGTTTTTGTCTTTAATTGTATGCGCGGGCGTGATTTAGCCCTGTTTTTTAATAATATAATCTTAAATGTGTTTTAATTGCCTTGGGATTGGTACGAAAAGCTTTTTACAACGCCGTCGACCCTTGTAAAGCCGTTTTCCGTCCGCAGGGCGGCGCTCCATTTTTCGAGAGCTTCGTCAAAGCTGTCCTCAGACGGATCAACGGGTTCGGGCGAGCCGTAGTACCAAAACCAGGTGCCGCTGTTGCCCTTTGCGCCCTTATAAGTCCAGCTTATACGGCTTATACCGTATTTGTCGCATATCTCGGCGCCTTCGGTGTTTGAAAATTCGCCCACCATAACGGCAACGCCGTGTTTTTTACCGTATTTTTTTACGTCGCGGCAAAGAGAGCGAAACTGCTTTGTATCATCATATAAATGAACCTGATACAGCATATTCGTCCATCCCTCTTCCTCGGGCTCGGGCAGATTTTCTATTCGCCAGATTCCCTCAACGGAAACGATATGGTTTGGGTCGGCTTCACGCACCGCCGCTATCATTTGTCTGTAAACGCCGTTTGTCTGCTCCCACGCGGCGGGATCCCACGGGCTGACGTAATTTTCAGCGTTTTCAAAGCCGTCGTTGTTCTGCGGCTCGTTCATAATGTCGTACGCGGCAACCGCCGGCTCGTTCGCGTAACGATTCGCTATCGCGGTCCACAGCTTTTTCATTGTGTTCAGGCATTCCTCGGAGGTATAGAGGTCGTTTCTGCCCACGGTGCCGGTAGAGTGATTCATACTTTGCCCGCCGGGCGCGCCGTGAAGATCGAGAATAACGTACATACCCCTGCTTTTCGCCTGCGCGATTATGCTGTCAAGTTTTTTAAAGCCGGGATTTTCGTTCAAATCGTCATTTATCCATTCGCCCGCCTCGCTCAGCATAAAATTGCGATACCAAAAAGGAACGCGAACGCAGTTTGCTCCGCTTTCGGCGATTATGTCAAGATCCGTTTCGGTTATCCAGTTTTCCTGATAAACGTCGAAAAGCCGCTGTATCTGCTCGTCCGTAAGTCCGTTGTTTTTAAAGGCGTTTACCGTGTCAAGATTTCCCCATTTTCCGTCCTCTCCGGTAACGGGGCACATCCAGTTTTCCTGTATGAGCCAGCCGCCGAGATTAACTCCGCGAAGAATGACCTTTTCGCCGTTTTTATTTACGAGATATGAATCCTCAACGCGCAGAAAATCAGCGTCCGTTATCTTTTCCGGCCGTTTCGCGTAGTCGTCTTTTTCGGAAGGCGAAATAAGCGCGAATATCGCGGCCGCGGCAGCGATAACGATAAGCACTCCCGTCGCTGCCAAAATTGTTTTCTTTTTCATTTTTAACCCCTCAAAAATTTATTATATTAAAATTTTACAATACTACGTAAAAAATTTCAATCGCTCTCTTAAAATATGCGCGCGGTTCATATTTTTATCGCTTTGATAACGATGGTTACAGCAGATCCTCGCCGAGTGAAAGGCGTTGCATTTTTGAAAAATCCCTGCCGTTTTCGGCGCATAGCCATGCCTTTATATATTGCGAGATGAAAGAGGCCGCGGGCAGCGGCGTTATGCCGTATTTTTCAAAAATCAGCGAGCTTTCGTATATGCTTTCGCCCTCGCGGCCGCAGACGAAGCAGGGGATTTTTCCGCTATTCAGATTTTCGGCAAAGCGCCTGAAGCTCGGGTCGTCCGTGCAGATAGTGCCCGAATGGTATGCTTTTATAAGCACGCAGTCGGCGGTCACATTTTCGGGGTATTCAAATCCCACATAAGGCTGAATTACAGCTACCGAATCGCAGTATTTTTTCAGATTTACTTTTCCGAAAGGAGACGTTTCGTCGGATTTTGCGCGGTAATCGGGATTTTTTATAAATCTTCCGTTTTCAAATTTGCCGTAATATTGATTTTTTATGCTGAATATATCCGCCGAAAGCTCGCCGTGCGGCAGTAATCTGCTGCCTCGGTGGATATAAACCTCCCCGCCGCTGTTTTTGTATGAGACGAAAACGCCTTTTCCGAAGCCGCCTTTAATGAAATCGACAGCGGCGGCAAAATTGTCAACGCCGTTTGAGTTTTCGTCGGCAAGCGAGTCGGCGGCGGAAACAATAACAACGGGCTTGCTCCGAGCGCCGAGAGCGTAGGACAGCAGGGCGGAGGAGTATTGAAGCGTATCCGTTCCGTGAGCGACTATAACGCCGTCGCAATCGGTATTTACCGCGCCGCACACGCAGTCGGCAAGGACGCCGAGATTTTCGCCCGTGTTGTTTTCACTCAGGGAAAAATACGGCGTTTCGCATATGAAATCGGCGTTTTTGCCGTATCGGCTCTCGTAAAGGCTCAAGAGCAAAGCGCTGTTTTCTTTATTCGGGGAAAGAATATTGCCGTTTTCGGAGCAGCTTATAGTGCCTCCCGTAAAAATAACCGTGATTTTCATTGCGTACTGCCTTTCGTCGTGAATAATAAACGGACGCTTACCGCTTTTATTAAAATTATATACCCAAAATTTTGAAAAGGCAACCGCAGCCGACCGCCGAAAATAAGGAAAAAATAATTAAAAAACACCGTGGGATATATCGTGTTCGTTTTAGACGGGCTATTGCCAAAGCGGTTAAAAAGTATTATCATTTTAGTATGGATATTACCGAAAAAAGATTTTTTGAGCTTGCCGAAAGAGCGGTTCGGCGAAATTACGTAACATTTTCCGATTTTCTTAATATTGATGAAAAAAGTCTGCTTGAGGGGCTGAAGATCCCCGTGCCGCACCGTCTTTTCGGCGGTTACGGTGAAGCGGAGCGATGCGTAGCGGCTTTCGGTGACGGTTGCGATGACGCGGATTTTCCGATTTCGATAATAAAAGCGCGCCCCGCCGCTCCGAAATTCGCCGACGAGCTTACGCACAGGGATTTTCTCGGTTCGCTTATGGGGCTCGGTATAAAACGAGAGGTGCTCGGAGATATAGTGACAGCCGAAAACACGGGATATATTTTCTGCCTTGAAAGCATAGCTCAATACATTTTGCAAAATCTTGATAAGGTTAAGCACACCTCGGTGCGGTGTGAAATCGTTGATGAGCTGCCCGAAACGGCCCGAAAACAGCCCGAGGAAAAACGCCTCACCGTCGCCTCCGAAAGGCTTGACGCGATCACCGCGGCCGTATTCGGGCTTTCAAGAAACGCCGTTAAGGATTATTTCGTCGGCGGGCGGATATTCGTAAACAATCGCCTTTGCGAAAATTTTTCCCACATTCCGAAAAGCGGCGATATTATTTCGGTAAGGGGGCGCGGCAGATTCGTATATTACGGCGTTCACGGCGGCACGAAGAAAAACCGCCTCGTTATTTCGGTGGGAATATATAGCTGAGGGGAGTTGAACCCGATAAGTCCCACGGCGGTTCTTTTTGGTTATTTTTCCCCTTTTCTTCTTGGCGGGCGCCGGCCCGCCTGCACCGAAAAAAGCAAAAATCCCTCAAAAACTCCTCGCCGTGGGATGCTAAGCAGTTTTTGCGGTGAGGATTTTTGCAAAGACAATGAAAACGCCGAAGTCAATACTTGCGTATTGACAAGGGGGTTTGAAGCGGTATTTGCGTAAATAAGCCCGCAAAAACCTTATTGTGTTCGGCTCCCCTCAGCTATAAATAAACAGCGCTTTTGGTTAAAGCGCTGTTTTTATGTTATTCCTTTTTAAGTATATGCCATATGTCACTGCGTTGTAAGCGGTCGTTTATCAGTCGAGCTTTATCTCGTGTACCCAGCCTTCGGGGCCTTCTATCGTGCCCATTTGAATGCCTGTAAGCGTATCGTAAAGCTTTTTGGTAACGGGGCCCATTTCGTCCATACCGCTCGGGAAGCATATCTCTTTGCCGTGGTCCACTATCTTGCCTACGGGGCTGATTACCGCCGCGGTGCCGCAAAGTCCGCATTCGGCAAAGTCCTTTACCTCTTCAAGGGCAACCTTGCGGTGCTCCACTTTCATACCGAGAAGCTCCTCCGCGACTACGCAAAGGGAACGCCTCGTGATGGAGGGAAGAATGGAATCCGATTTCGGGGTGACTACGGTGCCGTCCTTGGTTATGAACAGGAAGTTCGCGCCGCCCGTCTCTTCAACGTAAGTCCTCGTCGCGGGATCGAGATACATATTTTCGTCGTAACCCTGCTCGTGCGCGTCTACGATGGCGTAAAGGCTCATAGCGTAGTTAAGGCCCGCCTTGATGTGCCCCGTTCCGTGGGGAGCCGCTCTGTCAAAATCTGAAACGCGGATGGTTATGGGTTTTGCGCCGCCCTTGAAATAGGGGCCTACGGGCGTGCAGAAAATTCTGAACTGATATTCATCAGCGGGCTTAACGCCGATAACGGAATTTGAGCCGAACATAAACGGGCGTATGTAAAGAGTGGCGCCGGAGCCGTAAGGGGGAACCCACGCGGCGTTTGCCTTTATAACCTCTTCAACCGCCTTAACGAATCTGTCTTCGGGGAAAACAGGCATTTGCAACCTTTTTGCGGAAGACGCGAGGCGCGACGCGTTCAGATCGGGGCGGAAGCAGACGATTCTTCCGTCGGCCGTGGTGTAGGCTTTAAGGCCTTCAAACACGGTTTGCGCATACTGGAGAACGCAGGCGCATTCGCTCATTGTTATGGTGCTGTCGGCTGTAAGAACCCCGTCGTCCCATTTGCCGTCCTTATAGTTGGAAACAAATCTCATATCGGTGGGCATATAGGCAAAACCGAGATTGGACCAGTCTATGTTTTTCTTTTCCATAAAAATACTTCCTTTCTCATTTTTATTTTTCTTTAATTTTACTACCATTATTTTGCAATGTCAACAATCAGCTTTCGGCTGTTTTTATATTCGGCTAAGTCGGCGGGTTTTGATTAAAAAGAGGCGAAGCGCCGCTTTTTGCGACATTATTTTCGGAAAATAATATTTATAATTGAGAAACGGAGGGGAAAATTCTGTTTTCGGATGTGTCAAAATGAAAACTGTTGCCACCAAAAGAGCGGATATTGAAAAAAATCTGAAAAGTAAAAACGGCAGAAAAGTCCTTGAGGCAGCGGCTTACTGCGTTCTCGGCTTCGTTCTCAGCAGCTGCTATGTGCTTGAAATCGCCTCTCCGTTTTCAATATCCGTTATCTCCGTTTCAAAGAAGAATAATTTTGTTTACGCCGCGGCGGGCAGCGCTTTCGGCTATCTCGTATTTTGCAACGACAGCTTTGCCCGCTATGCCGTGGCCGTGCTTATAACCGCTCTCGGAACGCTTGCGCTTTCTCTTTCGCAGCCGAAAAGGCAGGCGCTGTATCCGATGCTTCTTTCTTTTATGGCTCTCGCTTCAACCGGAGCGGTTGCGAATCTGAGAGCCGGAGAACCGCCGGCGGCATATATGCAGGTTTTTGCCGAAAGTTTGCTCGGAATGGGCGGAGCTTTTTTCTTTTTCAGGGCGCTCGGATGCGATTTCCGCAGGCTTAGGCTGAAAGCGCTTTCGATATCGGATCTCACCTGCCTTGTGGTTTCGGCATCGATCGTGCTTATGGGGCTTTCGAGATTCACCGTCGCGGGATTTTCCCCGGCGAGAATGCTGGCGGTGTTCGCCGTCCTTCTTACCGCTCACTACGGCGCGGACAGGCTCGGTCTGATACTCGCGCTTGTGCTCGGCTTTTCACTCGGCATAGAGAGCGGCTCCACCGTTTTTCTCGCGGGCGCTTACGCTTTTTCGGCGATGCTCGCGTCTCTTTTCTGCTCTGTCAGCGTTTGGGGCGCCGCCGTTTCCTTTTTTCTCGGAACGGCGCTGTTCTGCGCGGCGTCCGGCAGCGCGGCGGGCCTTTTTATCGCCGTTGAAAGCGCGGCAGGCGCGTTTCTGTTTGCCGTTATTCCTCCGTCGGCTGCAAAAAAGATTGAGGAATTTTTTCACGACGGCGCCGATATAGCGCCGGACGGCTCTTTGAGGCAGAGCCTCGTTGTAAAGCTGCGTTTCGCGTCTTCCGCGATGAACAATATAAGCGAAAGCGTAAACGAGGTGCGCGAAAAGATAAACGAGGTAAACGCCAAAAACGCGGAAAAAATGAGATCGGAGCTCACAGAGCAGGAATATATTTCCCGCGAGATAATCAATGAAAAAACAAACGAGATAAGAATGCTCGCTTCGGATCAGTTCTTTTCAATAGCTGATATGCTTTCCGACCTTGCGCGTGAGTTTGACGAGGCTGAATATTTCGATAATGTCGCGGCGGGCAGAATAAGGCGGCTTTTGGGAGAATACGAAATATATCCGCGCAACATATCGGTAATTGAGGATAAATTCGGCAGAATGAGAGTGGAAATAATGACTGCGGGCAGGGATAATACTGCGTCGCGCCCCGAAATACAAAAGCAGATTTCAAAAATATGCGGCAGGTATTTTGAAAAGTGCAGAGTAGCTCATTTCCGCGAAGATTCAATGATAACTTTTACCGAAAGACCGAATTATTCGTTTGAGATAGGCTTTGCGCAGCACAGCGCGGAGGGAAAGCTTTGCGGGGACACGATAAAGACCGTGAACGACGGAAGAGGCCGCAGTATCTTGATAATAAGCGACGGAATGGGCAGAGGGGGCAGAGCCGCTCTTGACGGAGCCATGGGCGCGGGACTGCTCTCAAAGCTCCTCTGCGCGGGCTTCGGGTTCGACAGCGCCCTGAAGGTCGTAAACTCCGCCCTACTTGTCAAGTCGAACGAGGAAAGCCTCGCGACGATAGACTGCGCGTGCGTCGATCTGTTTACGGGAAGAGTGGATCTCTATAAGGCGGGAGCGCCCGCCACCTTCATTTTAAAAAACGGCAGGGTGGAAAAATGTGAGCTTACCTCTATGCCGGCGGGGATATTGCGCGGTATAGAATTTGCGAAGCGCACGGCGGTGCTTTCAAGCGGAAGTATTATAGTTATGGTGAGCGACGGCATAACGGAAGCGGGCGGCGAATGGCTCCCCGCGATGCTCAAATGCTTTGAGGGGAGGACTCCTCAGGAAATAGCGGATTCCGTTCTGAACGAAGCCCTCAAAGCGGTTAAGGGCAAAAAAGAGGACGATATGAGCGTTATCGCGGCAAGGCTGAACACGCTTTAAACATAATATTCAACAAATAACGAACGGAGGGATTTATTATGTGCGGAATAATAGGATACGTCGGCAAAAGCGAAGCCGCGGGAATACTTATAAACGGACTTAAAGCGCTTGAATACAGGGGATACGACAGCGCGGGAATAGCCGTTCTCGATAAAAACAGGCTCGGCGTTGTAAAGGCAAAGGGCGAAATAAAATGCCTTGAGGAAAAGCTGAAAGACGAAAGCCCGCGCGGAAATATCGGCATAGGCCACACAAGATGGGCAACCCACGGAGCGGCGAACGAAACGAACGCCCATCCGCATTGCGCGGGGCATTTTTCCGTGGTTCACAACGGAATAATCGAAAACTGGCGCGAAATAAGGGACGGGCTTGAAATGAGCGGCGTTTCCTTTGAAAGCGAAACGGATACCGAGGTTATTCCAAAACTGCTGGAACTGAATTACAGCGGCGATATTCTTGAGGCGATACGAAAAACTCTCAAACTTTTGGAGGGCTCTTACGCTCTCGGAATAATATGCTCAAACGACGCGAGGACGCTCTACTGCGCCAAAAAAAGCTCACCGCTCATCATCGGGCTCGGCAAGGGAGAAAATTTCATCTCGTCGGATATAAATCCTTTGCTTGGCCGCGCGAACGAGGCGGTATATCTTGAGGACGGCGAAACGGCGGCGATAACGGAAGATTCCGTTTCCGTTTACGATCCCGATTTTAATTTGACGGAGAAAGAGAAGAAGAGCATAAGCCTCGGCGCGGGAACCGCCGAAAAGGGCGGATTCGAGCATTTTATGCTGAAAGAGATCTGCGAGCAGCCGCAGGTCATTAAAAACACGCTTGATTCCGTTACCGCAAACGGAGGTGTGTGTTTTGAAGATTTTCCTTACACGGAAGAGGAAATAAAGGCTCTTGAGCGGATATATATCGTGGGCTGCGGTTCCGCGTATCACGTCGGCCTTATATCCAAATATAATTTTGAAAAAACGGCGAAAATACCGACCTTTGCCGAATACGCGGGCGAATTCAGATATGCCGATACGGTTTTGAACGAAAACTGCCTTGTGATAATAATCAGCCAGAGCGGTGAAACGGCGGACAGCCTTGCCGCGCTTAAAACGGCATCGGAATCCGGCGCGAAAACGGTTAGCGTAGTAAACGTACCCGAAAGCTCGATCGCCAAAATGAGCCGTTACAGCGTTTTAACGATGGCGGGGACGGAAATAGCGGTTGCCACAACAAAGGCGTTTACCTGCCAGCTCGCGGTTATGAATATGCTGTGTCTTTATATCGCCCGAGCGCGCGGCGCGTGCACAGAGGTTTTCTCGGAGATAGCCGCGAATATGAGCGCGACGCTTCCGAAAAAGGCGGAGAAAATAATCGAAAACACCGAAAAAATCAAAACGCTCGCAAAGGAGATAAGCGAAGTTGACAAATGCTTTTTCCTTGGCAGAAACGTTGATTACGGAGCCGCTCTTGAGGGCGCGCTGAAGCTGAAAGAGATAAGTTATATAGATTGTGTCGGCTATCCCGCGAGCGAACTGAAGCACGGCACGATAAGCCTTATTGAAAAGGATACAGTCTGCTTCGGTCTTATAAGCAACAGGGAGCTGCTCGCAAAAACCGCCTCCAACCTTGCGGAGGTAACGGCAAGGGGCGCGCGCGTTACTGTCTTTGCGCCGGAAAGCCTTGGGGGAGAGCTCACAAAAATCGGCGAGGTGATAACCTATCCCGATTCTATCCCCCTTTTGTCGCCCTGTCTTGAGGTGATCCCGCTCCAGCTTCTCGCGTATTACACGGCGAAAGAAAAGAATCTGCCCATCGATAAGCCGCGAAATCTTGCCAAATCCGTTACCGTTGAGTGAAAACAGAACTATAGAAAATCAAAACGCCGTTCCCGATTTAGGGAACGGCGTTCGTTTATTTTATTCAGTATTTTTTTAATTGATCCTCGTCGAAATTCTCAAGAAATTCGTCGTAAGTGCCTTTGTAGTCAACGAGCTTATCGCCGGAGATCTCGATTATCCTGTCGGCTACCGTCTGTATAAACTGATGGTCGTGCGAGGTGAAAAGCACGGTTTCGGGATAGCGGATAAGGCCGTTGTTAAGCGCCGTTATCGATTCAAGGTCAAGGTGGTTCGTCGGTTCGTCAAGCACAAGCACGTTTGCTCCGCTCAGCATCATTTTGCAGAGCATACATCTTACCCTCTCTCCGCCGGAGAGCACGCTTGCGTTTTTGAGCGCGTCGTCGCCGCTGAAAAGCATTCTGCCGAGCCAGCTTCTTATATCCGTTTCAAGAGTCTGCGTCGTGTACTGCCGCAGCCAGTCTATAAGATTCAGATCCACTCCGTCAAAATACGCGCCGTTGTCGCTCGGAAAATAGCTCTGAGAAGTCGTTACTCCCCATTTAAAGCTGCCGCTGTCGGGCTCCGTTTCGCCCATAATTATTTTAAAAAGAGTTGTTTTGGCAACCGCGTCTGAGCCCACGAAAGCGACTTTTTCCCTCGGGTGAATGATAAATGAAATATCGTCAAGAACCTTTCTGCCGCCTATCGTCTTTGTTATGTGCTCCACTTTGAGCAGATCGTTGCCGCAAACTCTGTCCGGCTTAAAATCAACGTAAGGAAAGCGCCTTGAGGAAACGGGCATCTCTATCATCTCAAGCGCGTCAAGCTGCTTTTTTCTGCTTGTCGCCTGCTTCGATTTTGAGGCGTTCGCGCTGAAACGCTGAATAAATTCCTGAAGCTCCTTTATTTTCTGCTCGTTTTTCTTGTTCTGATCCTTCATCTGGCGCTGGCGCATCTGCGTGTATTCATACCAGAAATCATAGTTGCCGACATAGAGCTGTATTTTTCCGAAATCAACGTCGCAGATATGTGTGCAGACCTTGTTTAAGAAATGGCGGTCGTGCGAAACCACGATAACGGTGTTTTCAAAATCCATAAGAAAATTTTCAAGCCAGCGTATGGCCGAAAGATCAAGGTGGTTCGTCGGCTCGTCGAGCAAAAGTATATCGGGATTGCCGAAAAGCGCTTTCGCGAGCAAAACCTTTACTTTCATATCGGAGGGCAGCTCCGCCATTTTAAGATAGTGGTATTTGTCCGTAACGCCGAGCTTGTTGAGCATAAATTCGGCGTCGGATTCGGCGTTCCAGCCGTCAAGATCCGCGAACTCAGCCTCAAGCTCTCCCGCCTTTATTCCGTCCTCGTCGCTGAAATCCGGCTTTGCGTAAAGGGCGTCCTTTTCCTCCATTATTTCAATAAGGCGCGGGTTACCCATAAGCACCGTGCGCACCACTTCAAAATCATCGTATTTGAAATGATCCTGCTCAAGCACAGAAAGCCTTTCGCCCGGAGTCATAAAAATATCGCCCTTTTGCGGCTCAAGCTCGCCGCTCAGCACTTTTAAGAATGTTGATTTACCAGCGCCGTTCGCGCCGATTATACCGTAGCAGTTGCCGGGCGCGAAAGTCACGTTCACCCTCTCGAACAGTGCCTTACCGCCGAACTGCACCGTAACGTAGTTTGCCTGAATCATATGCCGCTCCTCCAAAGCCCTGATTTGTAAACGTCAGGCCGAAGCCTGAAAATACTCATATATTCTACTACAGGCTTATATCAAAAACAAGGGTAAAAATTATGATTTTTTCGGCGAATACCCGCGTAAATTCGCCCGCATCCGCCTGAGCCGCGGCAATAAAGCGCGGTTTTTGCCCATCTTTTATTTTATGAGGTTGATTTCGCGGAAATTTGTATGTATAATATGTTTGTCTTAAATAATTATTAAGGCGGCGCGATCGGTGTGCGTCCGAGATCCGCCGCATTAAAGCAGCGAGGGAATTATGGATATAAAAATTTCGCCGTCAATGCTCGCTTCCGATTTTGCCAATCTTGAGGCGGAGCTTAAAAAATGCGAGATAGCCGGGGCCGATATGATACATCTTGACGTTATGGACGGCCGTTTTGTGCCCAACATCACGATAGGCGCTCCGGTGATAAAAGCGATGAGAGCCGTCTGCTCTCTGCCGTTTGACGTGCATCTTATGATTTCGGAGCCGCTCAGATATATAGAGGATTTTGCCGACGCCGGAGCCGATATCATCACATTTCACGCGGAAAGCGACAGCGACATAAGCGAAACGATAGACAAAATAATCTCCTGCGGCTGCAAGGCGGGGCTTTCGGTAAAGCCGAAAACCGATATAAGCGCCGTTTATCCGTATATCGGCAGGCTGTCTATGGTGCTGATAATGACGGTTGAGCCCGGATTCGGCGGTCAGAGCTTTATGGCGGATATGCTGCCGAAAGCGGAAAAGCTGCGCGGTGATTTTCCGAATATCGACATACAGGTGGACGGGGGAGTTGATCCCGAAACAGTTAAGCTGTGCGCAAAGGCGGGCGCGAATGTTTTCGTGGCGGGTTCGGCCGTTTTCAAAAGCCCCGATCCCGCAAAGGCAATAGCGCGGCTTAAAGAAAACGCGGGGAAAATATGAAAAGAAAACGCTTTTACAAAAACGTAAAGCGAAATCGGAAATGGACTGAAAGCGCCAAGGGCAGGCATATCGATTTTGCCGATAAATATGCCGACGGCGGCCTCTATACCGATAAATTCGATTATATGAGGCCGAAAAAATCTTCGCGCTCACGTCAAATCTACGGCTCTCAAAGGCTCAGAAAAGCGCTTAGAATAATTCCGATATTGTTGCTTTGCCTTGCCGTGCTGAATGCGGGCTACGCGATTATGGGCGTTTATATAAACCGCCACGCGATGCCGAAGCTTTCCCAGAGCGGTTCTCAGCAGGGCGCTTTCAATACGATTTCGCTTCAAATAAAAAGCCGCCGCGCGGAAAGTCTGTCGCTCGACGGCTCCGTAATGCTTGAAAACGTAATAAACGACGCGCGCGGGAACGGGCGCAACAGCGTTTCTTTCGATATAAAAAGAAGCGACGGAACATTGGGATATACGAGCTCTCTCGCAAACGCCGACGCTTATGGCGCGGTCGCATCACCCGCCGCGAATTTGGGGGATTCGATATCCGAGCTTACTCGGCAGGAGATACTTCCCGTCGGTATAGTATGGTGCTATGCCGATAATATAGCGCCGCGGCAGAACACGGACTTGGCGCTCAAAAACGCAGACGGCTCCGTTTATGAGGATAAGGACGGAGGAACTTATCTCAATCCCGATACGCCGGAATCATACGGTTATATAAAGGATATTATAGCCGAGGCAAGCGCCGCGGGAGTAAAGGTATTCGCTCTTTGCGCAACCGAGCTTCCCGATGATATAAGCGATGCGTATAACGACGGTTTCGACACCCTCGCGGAGCGTCTTTACAAGGATATAGGAACGGATATAAAGCTTTTGGAGGCGGTAGAAATCTCTCTTGACGGAGAAGATGCCGAAAGTCTCTCCGAAATAATTCCGGAATATGAAGAAGAAAACACGGTATATTACATTGTCTCGTCCGCGGACGAATCCGATATAAAAGAGAAATTGGAGGATGGCGGAATATCAAGCTATATTCTTGCCGAAAAGTGAAGATGAAAAGAGGAATATCTTTATTTGCCGCAGCGGCGCTGTCTTTCGGCATTCTGATTTCGGGGTTCTCCGTTTTCGCGGCCGAAAGCTCTACCGGCGGCCCTGTGCTGAACGCGCCCTATTTGGAAAGCATATCGTTCACCAACGCCGATATAGACGGCGGCTTTTCCGAGGGAAAAACGAAATTCACCGTTACGCTGAAGGATCCATCGGTCAGCCCGATGCTCGATTCCTATAAGGTAAACGGCACGGCAAGGCTGTTTGTGAATTATATTTTCGATGAATCAAAGCGGCAGACGGGCGTTGAGGTCACTCTTGAGTTTGAGAGCGGCAGCGTAAGATATACGTTTGATTATTCAAACGCCAAGGAATACGAGGTCACGGGCAACGCGAATCTTTCCGATCTTATCTGCGATTACGGCGAGGTCGTTCCCGCGGTCAACGCGGAGGATACGGACTATAAGCTGTATATCCCGTCGGATCTGAGCCGTCTCAAGCTCACTCCCGTTACGCAGAATGTGAACGCAAGCTGCTCTCCGCTCGATATTTCGTTAAACGAAACGCAGGAGCCTAAGCTCAACTTTACGGTTTTGGCTTCCAACGGAAGCACTAAGCATTATACTTTTCAAATTCTGAGAGTGGATAAAACGCTTGATGAGGTTAGGGAGGAAATGAATTCTTCGGATTACGTTTCCTTTGTAACGGATGAAAAATTTTATGAAAAGCCCGAATTTTTAATTGCTGTCGGTTCCGCGGCGGCCGCGGCGATCGTTTTGTATTTGCTCGCCGTTATAATAAGGCGCGCGGCGCTCAGCCCTTATGACAGGGAGGAAAAAAATTTCTACGCGCGGGAAGAAAAATAACCGCGCGTTAACGCTCTGCCTTTTAAATAAACTCGAAAGGTCGTGAGAATATGGAAATCGAAGAGGTAAAGAATGTTATTGAGGAGCTTTACGGCAGCCGTGAGATAGGAAAGCTGAAAAAGTACCTCAACGATATGAACCCCGCCGATATAGCGCAGATACTTGAAGAGGTAGACGATGAAAAACAGCGCGTGTTTTTTTTCAGACTTCTCACCAAGGAAAACGCTGCCGATACTTTTGTTGAGTTTGATGCGGACACTCAGGAAAATCTGATAATCGCTTTTTCCGATACCGAGCTGAAAGAGGTGCTCGATGAGATATATATCGACGACGCCGCCGATATTATCGAGGAAATGCCCGCCACCATCGTTAAGAGAATACTGAAAAACACGGATCCGAAAACACGCGAGGCGATAAACACCATACTGAAATATCCCGAGGATTCGGCGGGCTCAATTATGACTCCCGAATTTGTCGATTTGAAAAAGGATATGACCGTTGAGGACGCGTTCAAGCGGATAAGGAGAACGGGGGTAAATAAGGAGACTATCTACACCTGCTATGTTACGGATTCGTCGCGCCATCTTATCGGCGTGCTCACGGTTAAGGATCTTTTGATCCACGATTACGACGATATTATAGAGGATTTTATGGAAACTAACGTTATTTCCATAAATACTCTTGACGACAGGGAGACGGCGTCAAAGCAGCTTTCAAAATACGATTTCCTCGCCATGCCCGTTGTTGATATGGAAAACAGGCTCGTAGGCATAATCACGATAGACGACGCTATCGACGTTCTTCAGGAAGAGGATACAGAGGATATTCAAAAGATGGCCGCCATTCTCCCTACGGATACGCCCTATTTCAAAACGGGCATATTTGAAACGTGGAAAAAGCGCATACCGTGGCTTATGCTTCTTATGATCTCCGCCACGATAACAAGCCAGATACTCACCACCTTTGAGCAGAAGCTTTCCTCAATGGCCGTGCTGATAGCATTTATTCCGATGATTATGGACACGGGCGGAAATTCTGGCGGTCAGGTAAGCGTAACGATAATACGTTCCCTTTCTCTCGGCGAGGTGGGGCTCAAGGATATTTTCAGGGTAATTTGGAAAGAAATACGCGTCGGAGCCGTCTGCGGTATTTCACTCGGCGCGGTGTGCTTCGCTAAGCTGATGCTTTTTGACAGGCTCGTTCTCGGCAACAGCGATCTTTCGGTTACCGTGTCTCTCGTTATAAGCCTCACCATTTTCGTGGAAATAATAATGGCGAAGATAATCGGCTGCACTCTGCCGATACTCGCGAAAAGGCTCGGCTTTGATCCCGCCGTTATGGCAAGCCCTTTCATAACGACCGTGGTAGACGCTGTCTCGCTGCTTGTCTATATCGGTTTTGCCGCTTTGATATTGAGGATTTAGACGCGCGAAACGCCGAAAATCAATGCTTTTTTCGGTGAGGCGCTTGCCGCGCCTCCGCCGTTTATCCGCCTTTAGTTTTTAATATTTGACAAGATTTTATTAAATTGCTATACTAAAAATATAAGTTTAATCTAAATCGGGGGCATTTATATGACTCATAAAAACAAGGTTCAGCTTAAAATATGCGGAGCAACTTATTCCATTATCACGGAGGACGATCCCGAATATGTTGAAAGCCTCGGCGAAATGATTGATTCCGAGATGAAAAAAATTTCGGAAAACAGCCCGAGTCTTTCTCTTATACAGTGCGCCGTTCTTGTGGCGCTCGAGCAGTCCGACAACAGCAGAAAGGCCGCTGCCGCGGCAGATAATCTTCGCGCTCAGATCAAGGATTATATTGAGGACGCCGCCAGATCAAAGATAGAGGTGGACGTTGAAAGGCGCGAGATAGAAAGGCTCAACAGAGAAATAGAAAAGCTCAGGGGCAGACTCAACGGATGATGTAATTATATGAAGTTTGAAATTTTAGCTCCTGCGGGAACGTGGGAGTCGCTTGTTGCCGGTGTAAGGTGCGGCGCTGATGCGGTTTACCTTGGTTGTAAAGCGCTTAACGCCCGCCGAAGCGCCGGCAATTTTAATGATGATGAACTGAAAAACGCCGCCGCTTACTGCCGTGCCCGCGGCGTAAAGCTGTATCTTACTTTAAACACCCTTTGCGGCGACGGCGAGCTGACCGAGGCCTACGGCATTGTTGAAAACGCCCTTTCATACGGCGTTGACGCTTTTATAGTTCAGGATTTCGGCCTTGCCGAAATGATAAGAAACTGCTTCCCGCAGGCAAGGCTTCACGCCTCAACGCAGATGAGCGTGATGAGCCCGCAGGGGGTAAAGGCGCTTGAGGATATGGGCTTTTCGCGCGCCGTTCTCGCGAGGGAACTTTCCGCCGCGGAGATTGCCGAAATAAGAGAGAATTGCGGTATCGAGCTTGAAATGTTCGTCCACGGAGCGCACTGTATGAGCGTTTCGGGGCAATGCTATATGTCTTCCGTAATCGGGGCGAGAAGCGGCAACAGAGGGCTTTGCGCTCAGCCCTGCCGCCTGCCGTTTTCGGCGGGAGACGGCCACGGCTACGCTTTAAGCCTTAAAGATCTCAGCCTTATAGGTAAGCTTGCCGAAATAGAAAAAACGGGAGTGGTAAGTCTTAAAATAGAGGGCAGAATGAAGCGCCCCGAATACGTCGCGGCGGCGGTGACCGCTTTAAAAAAGGCGGTAAAGGGCGAATATCGCGCCGACGACGAGGAAACTCTGAAAAGCGTTTTCAGCCGAAGCGGATTTACAAGCGGTTATTTTGACGGCAGATTGGGGAAAAATATGTTCGGCGTGCGCAGAAAGGAAGACGTTACCGCGGCGGCGCCCGTTCTGAAAAACCTTTCGCGCCTTTACGAAAAAGAAAATCCTCTTGTGCCGATAGATATGGAATTTGAATGCGGGCGCGGAAAGCCGATGCTGTTGAAAGCGCGGGCGCTCGGAAAAAGCGTTGAGGTCACGGGGAGCGTTCCCGAACCCGCGCGAACAAAGGCGCTTACACAGACGGAGGCGGAGGAAAGGCTCTCAAAGCTGGGGGCAACGCAGTTTTACCCCGGCAAAATTAAAGTTGAAATCGACGGCGGTCTTAATGTTTCCGCCTCCGCGTTAAACGCGCTTCGCAGAGAGGCTGTCGAAAAGCTGACCGCCGCGGAAAAATTCAGCGTAAACGCGCTGCCTATGCCGTGTATTCTGCCGAGAGCGGTCGGAGCGGAGCCGTATTTTACGGCAAGATTTTCCGATGCGCGGCGGATACCGGCACACCACCCGTTTGCGCGTGTTTTTATACCCATATGGTCGGACGATGGGGCGTTCGGCGATCTTCACGCCGGTGTTGAGATCCCGCGCGGCCTGTTTGGAAAAGAAAAAGAGATAACGGAAAGGCTGATTGAACTAAAAAAATCGGGAGTGAATAAAGCCCTTTGCGGAAATATCGGCTCTTACAGGCTGGCAAAGGCTCTCGGTTTTGAGGCGTTTGGCGATTTCGGGCTCAATGTTTTCAACAGTATTGCGGCGCGGAAATTCAATTCTCCGATACTGTCTTTTGAACTGAGCCTCGGGCAGGCGAACGCCGTAAATGCCGAGGATACCGGAATAATCGGCTACGGCAGGCTCCCGCTTATGCTGGCGAGAAACTGCCCCGTCAAAAACGATATAGGCTGCGTAAAATGCGGCCGAAAAGGCGCGCTGACCGACAGAACAGGCGCGCGGTTCCCCGTTGTCTGCTCGCCTTATCCGTGCGCGGAGGTGCTGAACAGCGTTCCGCTTTATATGGGCGACAGACTGCGCGATATTAAAACCGATTTCATCCATTTTTATTTTACCGACGAAAGCGCCGAAGACGTTTTGAGGATAATTTCCCTTTACAAAGCGGGTGCGAAGGCGGATTTTCCGTTTACGCGGGGACTGTATTACAGAGGAGTGAAATAATGCTTGTTTTGGCGTCAAAATCTCCGAGAAGGAAGGAGCTTCTCGGCCTTATCACAAAAAATTTTTCGGTTAAAAGCGCCGAGGCGGACGAGACTCTGCCGTCGGGGATAGAACCCGAAAACGCCGTTCTTTATCTTTCAAAACTCAAGGCGCTTCCGCTTAAAAACGACCGCGACGTTATAATCGGCGCCGACACGGTGGTGGCCGTTGACGGCTCAATACTCGGAAAACCCGCCGACGACGGCGAGGCGTTTGAAATGCTGAGGAGATTAAGCGGCAGGGTGCATTCCGTTTTCACGGGAGTAACCCTTGTTTGGCCGGGCGGGGAAAAATCGTTTTATAAAGAGACAAAGGTGAGATTTTACGACCTTTCGGAAAGTGAAATCAAAAACTACATAAAAACCGGCGAATGCCGCGATAAAGCGGGGGCGTACGGAATACAGGGCTTCGGCTCTCTGCTCGTGAAGGGAATAGAGGGCGATTATTTCAACGTCGTGGGGCTTCCCGTTGCCGAATTGTACCGTGAGCTTTGCAAATTGCGGGATTTTTGGTAAAATTAACAGAATTTTTCAATGTTTTCTTGTATATTGCGACGAATTTTGTGAAACTTATGACTTGAAACATTATTTTAAAAATGCTAATATATAAGTATAAAGGGCCAAATGCCTTTCACAATATTTAAAGGAGGATAGTTATGGCAGCAGATCTGCATTGTCATACTAAGCTTAGCGATGGTTCCGTAGGAATTGAGGATTTGATAGTAATAGCGCAGAAAAGCGGCATAGATACTATAGCTATTACGGATCACGATTGCCTTGCCGGCACGGTAAGGGGGCAGGTAATAGGCAAACGGTACGGCGTTACGGTCATATCGGGTGTTGAAATATCCGCTTTTGATTTTGAGGCGGGCAAAAAAGTGCATATTCTCAGCTATCTCGCCGACGCTCCCGATCGGCTTGAGGCCGTGTGCAGGCACACTTCCGTGGCAAGAAAAAGAGCCGGCCAGATAATGATGCTGAAGGTGGCGAGCCGCTTCCCGATAACGGGCGATTTTATAATCAATCACGCTTCGGGCTCAACAAATCTTTTTAAGCAGCATATTATGCACGCGCTTATGGACGCGGGATATACGGACAGAATATTCGGGGATCTCTATCACGCTCTGTTTGATCCCACAAGCGAGACTAACGTCCTCGCCCCGACGAAGTATCAAAGCGTTGAAAAGGTTATAGAGGAGATACATGGAGCGGGCGGAATAGCCGTTCTTGCCCACCCGATAGCGTTCGATAATGTTGACGAGATAAAAAAATACGTTGATATGGGGCTCGACGGAGTTGAGGTTTGGCACCCGTCCGCGAGCGAGGAAGATATAAATATGCTCTCCGATATTTGCAAAAAGAATAAGCTGCTTATGACGGGCGGCTCGGATTTCCACGGTATTTACGGCGCGAAAACGGTCACTCTCGGCGCGTGCTCCACTCCTAAGGAGCATCTCGAAAAGCTGCTGAATTACAAAGCCAGAAAAAAGCGCGCCGAAAGAAAAGCCGAAAAAGAGGCCGCCGCGAGGGCAACGGAAATGACCGCGTAATTTAAACAAATCAAAAAAATTCCGACTTATGCCTTTTCGGCGGGGCCGGAATTTTTTGTTGACTTTGGCGCGGCGCAGTATATAATTATCTTGTTAAGGCGGCGCGGTCACAACCGCCGTTTTAAAAAATAACGAGAGGTAATTTTTTATGAAAAAAACGCTTGCAAAGACTCCTCCCTTGGGATGGAACAGCTGGGATTGCTTCGGTGCGGCGGTGAATGAACGGCAGCTGCGAGAAAACGCCGACTATATGGCGAAATATCTAAAGCCATACGGTTGGGAATATATAGTATGCGATATACAGTGGTATGAGCCGAACGCTAAAAGCAACGATTACAACAATTTTACCGAGCTGAATATGGACGGTTACGGCAGGCTTATGCCCGCCGAAAACAGATTTCCGAGCGCCGCGGGCGGCAAAGGATTTGAGGAAATAGCCGATTACTGCCATTCCCTCGGTTTGAAATTCGGAATACATATAATGCGGGGAGTTCCGCGCGGCGCCGTTCACGCGAATCTGCCGATAAAGGGAAGTAAGAGCACTTGCCGCGATATCGCCCATCATTTTTCGGTGTGCTCTTGGAACACGGATATGTACGGCTGCAAAAACTGCGCCGCCGCGCAGGAGTATTACGATTCGATATTTGAGCTCTACGCCTCGTGGGGAGTGGATTTCATAAAATGCGATGATATTTGCGTAACGGAATTCAGGCGGTGGGATAACCCGTATTCCGCCGATTACGAGATAGAAATGATACGAAAAGCGATAGACGGCTGCGGGCGCGATATGGTGCTTTCGCTTTCGCCCGGCCCCGCGAGCGTAAAAAACGCCGCTCATCTCTCAAAAAACGCGAATATGTGGAGAATGACGGGCGATTTTTGGGACGATTGGGGCAAGCTGCACGATATGTTTGACCGCTGCAAAGAATGGCAGGGATATGTAAAAAGCGGAAATTGGCCCGATTGCGATATGCTGCCGCTCGGCAGACTCGCCAAAAACGCCCCCTGCCACGGAGCGGCGAACAGATTCACAAAGTTTACAAAGCCCGAGCAGATAACGATGATGACGCTCTGGGGAATTTTCAGAAGTCCTCTTATGTTCGGAGGCAATATGCCGGAAAACGACGATTGGACTCTTTCGCTGCTCACAAACGAAGAGTTTCTCAAAATGCACCGCGCCTCGCACGGAGCGTATGAATATTTAAGAAACGAGAAAAAAGGCAGGGGAACGGTCGTCTGGGTAAGCAACGGCAAAAATTGCAAATATGCAGCGCTTTTCAACACCGATGACAAAGAAAGAAGCGTATCCGCCGATTTGAGCGAAATTCTTATGCCCGGCACGGCCTATAAGGCATACGATATTTGGGAAAAATCAGACGCGGGCGAATTTGCGGGAAAGCTTAAAGCAAGGGTAAGCCCTCACGGAGTGCGCCTGTTCAAAATAACGGAAAAATAAAAACAATGCGGCGCTCGGCTTTCCGAGCGCCGCATTGTTTTTGCCTGATATTATTTGATTTAAGCCGAAATTTATTACAGATTGAAAAAAATATATAAAAAAACTATAAAAAATCGAAAAAAATAGTGCAATTTTAATAACGCTGTGTTAAAATATTAAAAATACACAAATTGAAAGGGGTTTGTTTATGGCAAACAAGTTGGCTTCGTCAGCGGGCAAACTATTTACCGATATTAAAACGCACTGGAAAACTCCGGCGCCGGGAAAGTATGTTCCCTACAGGGAATATGCCGACATACTTATCGGAAACGGCAGCAACTATGTTGCAAGTAAAACTTTGGAATATCTCCAATTTGCCGCAAGCTGCTATCTGATGATGTATCATTACAAGCTGCCCTACCTCACGTTCTCTATAATCGCGCTTATCAATATGCCGCTCAATTATATCTGGACGATGATGGGCTGGGTAATCAACGACAATCTCGGCTTTCTGCCGAAAAAAACGGAGCGAAAATTCAATTTCGTTTATATCGCGCTCATTGTGATAGGTTTGTCGATGGTTATCGGCGATTATTCGCAGCTGTTTGATCAATCAAGTAAATTTATTACATATCTTAACGGTCTTGAAGGCATAAACGCCATCGCGGCGTTTAAGATACTCGGCACGCACATTCTTTGGAACGGCTGGTCGGGCGCCAGAAATATTTTCTACCGCAAAAAACTCATTCCGAAATTCGGAAGATATAAATATTCGCTCTATTGCGATTATCTCCCGAAAGTTATTATGGTATTCCTTCTCGGTTGGCTTCCGTTTTACACCACTATTACGGATGTTCCCACAAGAGTTTGGGTTGCGAACCTTCTGTTCTCGATTTACAATCTGTTCGGCGGATTCGCCGTCAATGTATGCAATCTTGAAACCTGCGCGCAAAACTGCAGTCCCAATGTTCGCGAAAGGATTTTCGTAAGAACATGGCCCATCAAGTTTTCGCATTTCGCGCAGTCCATACTCGGCATAGTTCTTCCCGTATTTATCGGTATGACAAAAGACGAGTGGGCAGATATAGCGGTGTTCAAGTGGATAATTCCGTTCACTTTCCTCGTATCATCTACTCTCACAATGATTTTCGCGGGCAGGATAAAAGAAAGAATACCTCAGCCGCCGTTGGAGAAAAAGGTCGGAATAAGTTTCTGGAACGGTATGTTCGGCGTTATGAGGAACAAATACAAATGGATTCAAACGATCGTCGGCCTTTTGGATTCCCTCGGAAACGGTATGCTTGCCTTTACAACCGTTTTGTATCTCTATACGTTCCGACTGAGCGGTCTGCCCTACAGCCTGATCGTTGCGCTTATATCGTTTGCCGGAACCCCCCCGGATTTGTTCACGCCTTATTTCATAAAGAAGTTTACATATAAGCAGATTATGATATTCTTCCAGCTGTCAAGGGCGATAAGCTACACGATAGTTGTTTTGGCCTACATTTTCTGCGGAGATAATCTGAATCTCTGCGGCACGATATGCGTTATCGTCCTGTTTATAACGGAGATGTTCCAAACGGTGCCCAAGTCGGTAAGCCACGATATGGACGTCCGTGTAAACGACTATCAGATGTATCTTTCCGGCGAAAGGCTCGAAAGCTTCTCCGGCGTATTCGGATGGTTCACCGGTCCCATCACCTCTTTTGTAGGTCTTATTATCCCTCTTCTTCTTCTGAGATTCGGCTTCAGCAGTAACTGGGACGTTTTGTTCATAGATTCAACAAGAATCAAGATAATAGTTGTGCCCATCATCTTTGATATAGTCGGTTATCTGCTTATGACTATACCTTATCTTATTTGGGATTACGACGATGATAAGCAAAATAAGGTTATTCAGGTTTTGAGGCGCAGAGAAGAGGTTACTCGAAAACAGTTTGAGGCGTCCGATTCGGATAAGAGCGACAGCGAGGCGCTGCCCGCCGAAGCTCAAACAGAAACAGCGGAGGTGACGTCATGAGTTCCGAAAAGAAAAAAGCCAAGGCAAAAAAATCGAATGACGATTTCCTTGCCCAAGAGGCTAAGGAAAGCCAGCAGACGGCGGAGGCCTATACTATTGATATTCCCGAAGACGAAATTTGGACTTATCAGATAGACGGTCTTCAAAAGCCGCTGATAAATCAGCCGTATAAAAACGCGACGGTTAAAAAGATAGTAGTCGTTGTGGCGCTTGTTATCGCCATCGGCGTTGCGATATGGCTTTCGGTGCGCGCCGTGCATTCCGACCCGTATCAGTACAAGGCGCTGGACGACGGCACTTATGAACTTGTAAAATATTCAAATCCGGGCGGCGTAACCGAGCTCACGGTAGATTACGTTGTTGACAACAAGACCGGCGAAAAAGATACGACGAAGCCGATTTCCCGGATTTCGGCGTTCGCGTTCAACTGCGATGAAGTCCTCAACGAGATAACGTTCGGAAAAGACGTCAATTTTATAGACGGAAAATCGATTTACAGCTGCTGGTGGGTGCGCAACGTTTGGATAGATGACGCGAACCCGAATTACTGCGATATCGACGGCGTTATTTACAATAAGGACCTGACAGAGGTGGTTTTCTATCCCAACGACCACGATAAATATATAAGGGCGCAGACGGGATACGACAATCTGCTTGATGATCAGGGCAATCCAATGGAGGAGCTTTGGGGCGTTACCGAAAGATACGACGAGGCGTTTTTCAACGAATACAATAAGGTTGTAAGAACTTATGTCGTTCCCTCCACCGTAACAAAAATCGGCGAGCTCGCGTTTGCGTATTCAAATATTACCGATCTTTATATTCCCGAGGGAGTTAAAGAAATGGGCAATATGGCAGTGTTCAAAAACACCGAGCTCTGCAACGTTTACAGCTACACCACCGATAAGCCCATAACCGACGTCACCTATAAGTCGATAGACGGTATGAAAACGGTTTACAATTCTCTGCCCGAAGGGCTTGAGAGTATCGGCAGCGACTGCTTTTACTATTGCAGAAAGCTTTCGTATATGTATATTCCGTCTTCCGTTACCTATATAGGCCACCATGCTTTTTGGGACGCCTGCTATAAGGAAGGCGACGAGATTAAGGGAATAAACGTTATGAACGTTGCCGCCGACGAGGATACTTTCAAAGATAAGACCGAAACGGGCGACAGCTGGCGTCCGCAGTACGACTATATGCTGTTCAAGAAAACGATAGACACCAATTTCGGAGCCGCAAGGCAGTAAAACCGCATAAAAACAACAGGCAGATTTCCTTTCGGAGTCTGCCTGCTTTTTAGTATATTGCGGTAAATATATTCAGCTTTGCGGATAATATTCCGGATCTTTCTTGATTTTCGCGTTTATGATGGCGAACATTGCCGCCGCGAGAATAACGCATGCGAGATCGGCAACCGGCTGAGCGAATACGATGCCGTCAAAGCCGATGTACTTACTCATTATCACAAGCAGAGGAAGAAAAACGAGGCCCTGCCGCCCGAGGGAGATAACAAGGCTCGGCAGCGATCTGCCCATTCCCTGAAACGCGAAATTATAGGTGAACATAATTCCGAGGAACGGTCCGGAAATCATAAGCGCTCTTAAAATCTTAACGCCGTAATCGGTTACTTCGGCGTTGTGCTCGCCGTTGAAAACGTTTATTATCTGGGGCGCGAATACTATATACAGCGCCGAAAGCACCGTTCCTATTATCACGGTGCACATCATCGTAAAGCGCATCGCTTTTTTAAGGCGGCGCATATTTTTCGCACCGTAGGAATAGCCGATAAGCGGCTGAATGCCAACGCCGATTCCCATTTGAACAAAGGCGATAAGCATATTCACTTTCATCGCTATTCCGAGCGCCGCAACGGCGGATTCGCCGTAATCCTTTATAAAATTGTTTAAAATAATATTGGAAAAGCTCATCAGCAGGTTGTTTATTGCGGCGGGTATCCCGATGGGAATAACGTTTCTCGCTATTCCGTCGTTTACCGCGAAACGCCTGGGATTGCAGGATAATATCGAATTGCCCCTCATAAGATAAACGGCATAATATACCACCGATGCGAAATTGCCTATAACCGTGGCTATCGCCGCGCCCGCAACGCCCATATCCATGCTCAGAATCATTATCGGGTCAAGAATAATATTCGTTATGGTGCCTATCATCATTCCCGTCATCGATTCTTTTGCCGCGCCCTCGCCGCGCACAAGGTTTCCCGCGGTTATGGAGGTCACGATAACAGGGCCGCCGAGCGCTATATATTTAAGGTAGCCGTAGGCGAAATCATAAACCTCGTCGCTTGTTGAGCCGAGCATATTTATAAGCGGTTTTATAAATATCAGTATAAGCGCGAGTACAAGCGCGCCCGAAAAGATAGAGGAAAAAACGGCAAACGAGCTTATCTTTTTTACCTTGCTTTTATTTCCCTCGCCCATGGAGCGCGAAACGTAGGCAGAGCCGCCAACGCCGAAAATGTTGCCGAACGCCACGAAAAATAAAAACACCGGCATTGTAAGCGAAACGGCGGCGGTGGCGTTCGTATTTTTCATAAGGCTTACAAAATAAGTGTCCGCCATATTATATATAACGTTTACAATGCTTGAAAGCACGGACGGAACCGAGAGCGCCGCCACGGCCTTGGGTATGGGATATGAGGAAAAAATCCTCTCCCTTTTTTCTTTAGATGCCATTAAATCTTATCCTCCAAAAGCGGCTGAAAGGTTTGCCGCTTTAAATATTACAGAATTTCGGAAAGCCTCGCAAATTCCTCAAGAGAGAAGCTTTCGGCACGCGCCTGCCCGCTTACGCCTATTTCCGAAAGCGCACTCGCAACGCTCTCCTTAGATATGCCGAGCCCGCCGGAAAGGCAGTTAAGCGCCGTCTTTCTCCGCTGTGAAAACGCCGCTTTTACAATGGCGAAAAACCGCTTTTCGTCGGCGATTTCAACGGGCGGCTTTTCTCGTGGCGAAAGCTTTATTACAGCGCTGTCTATTTTCGGCTGCGGATAAAACCGGCTTTTGTCCACTTCAAAAAGCATTTCTGCTTTCGCGTAGTAATTTACCGCAACCGTGACCGCTCCGCTTTCCCTTGTTCCCACCTCGGCGCAAAGGCGCTGCGCGGCTTCCTTTTGCACCATAACCACGATTTCCTCCGCCGGGAGCCTGCTTTCAAGCAGTTTCATAATAATCGGCGAGGTGATATAGTAGGGCAGATTCGCGCATATTTTTATGCGGGAAAATCCGCCGAAACTATCGCTTATAAGAGAATTGAGGTCGAGCTTGAGAGCGTCTCCCTCCACGAGCTCAAAATTTGAAAATTCTTTCAGAGTTTCCTCAAGAACGGGAAAAAGCCTTTTGTCAAGCTCAACGGCCGCAACTTTTCCCGCTCTTTTGCAGAGCTCCGCGGTAAGCACGCCGATTCCGGGGCCGATCTCAAGAACGCCGACGGTTTTGTCGGCGTTAAGCGTATCGGCCATTTTCGGGCAAACGTCTTTATCAATGATAAAATTCTGCCCAAGGCTTTTTGAAAAGCCGAAGCCGTGTGATGAAAGTATTCTTTTTACCGTGTTGTAATCGTAAAGCTCCATAATTTTCCCGCAAAAGAAATAAAATCTTGCGCTTTTCGCACCGAGCGTTCATTTTAACACATTCATATTTAATTTACAAGTTTCTTGTTGACTTTTTTTTAACATATGATAAAATAAGCAGTAGCCAAACAATGTTAGCCGACTAAATTAACGGCTTGACCGATCTTACACATAAAATTTCAATCGGGAAACGGAAGCGAAAAGCTTGAAAAAAGACGGTTGCTACGACCCGCCCGCAAAGGGAATGATAGGCCCCAGGGTAGGTCATCTTTCAAAAATGACGAAAAACGCATTCAACAAAGCGCTTGCCGAGCAAGGGCTTTTTTCGGGGCAGCAATATATTCTTTTTATTGTAAATCATCACGAGGGCATCTCGATGTGCGAGCTTTCAAAGGAACTCGGCGTTGCGCCGGCAACCGTTTCCGTTTCGGTTAAACGAATGGAAAAATCCGGATTTATTATAAGAAAAACGGACGAGGAAGACGCGCGGCTCACGCGGCTTTATCCAACCGAAAAAGCGCGGCAGGCTCCCGAAAACATCAGAAAAAAGATGGCTTTGATAGATGAAACGTTAAAAAAGGGAATGACTCAGGAGGAGATAGAACTGCTTTCCGATCTCCTTGACAGAGCGGCAGAAAATATGAAAGCGGAGGATAATACATATGATTAAAAAGCTTTCAAAGCATATGAAGGGCCTTTGGCTCCTTGCTTTGGCAAGCGCTTCGGGTATGATAACAGAGGCAATTTGCGAGCTTGCCATGCCCTCAATAGCAAATATGGTATATAACAGGGTGTCCGAAACGGGCGGCGAAGATATTACCGGCTATGTCGTAAAGGTCGGCGTCGGAATGTTTTTGCTCGCCATTGTGGGGCTTTGCGGCGGTATAGTCACAATGAAAACCTCTTCTGTCGTGGCGCAGACGTTCAGCTATAGGCTGAGGAAGGAACTCTACGCGAAGATCAGCGCCTTTTCTTTCAATAATATAGACAGGTTTTCAACCGCTTCGCTTACAACAAGAATAACAAATGACGTTACGGCGATACTGAACACCGTTATGATGTGCCTTCGTATGCTGATAAGGGCTCCCGCCCTGCTTATAGTTTCCGCCGTGTTCGCCTTTTCCATAAACGCGCGGCTCTCGCTTATGCTTTTGGTTTTGCTTCCGATAATCGTTGTAATAGTCGTTCTTGTTTTGAAATTCGGTTTTCCGATGTTTCAGAAAATGCAGAAGAAGATAGACACCGTAAACAGAGTCGTTCAGGAAAACCTTATAGGCATAAGAGTTGTAAAAGCCTTTGTGCGCGAGGACGAGGAGAAAAAGAAATTTCATAACGCCTCCGACGATCTTGCGCGTCAGGGCTCAAAGGCCGCCGGACTTATCGTTACGGTAATGCCCATTCTGATGCTATTGATGAACGCCGTAATAATGTACGTGTATTACAAGGGCGCTAACGATGCGGCAAAGGGGCTTATGGACGTCGGCCAGATTTCCGTGCTCGCCCAGTATATTATGCAGATGCTTATGAACATTATGATGGTTTCGATGTTCCTTTTGCAGATAACAAGGGCAAAGGCGTGCGGCGACCGTATAGTTGAGGTGCTCGATACAAAAATAGATATAGAAAACTGCGAAAAGCCGTTTATCCCCGAAGCTCCCAAGGGCGAAGTCGAATTTAAAAACGTCAGCTTCGGATACAATGAAAACAGCACGGTTCTTGACGATATAAGCTTCAAGGCAAAGCCCGGCAGCGTTGTCGGCATAATCGGCTCCACCGGCTGCGGAAAATCCTCCTTGGTAAATCTCATACCCCGCCTTTACGACGTTTCAAAGGGCGAGGTTCTTGTGGACGGCGTGGACGTGCGCAAGTACGATCTCGCGGCGCTCAGGGATTTTATCGGAGTTGTTCTTCAGAAAAACGTTTTGTTCACCGGCACTATAAAAAGCAATATACGCTGGGGAAAACAGGACGCGACGGACGAAGAGATAATTGAGGCCTGCAAAGCCGCTCAGGCGCACGATTTCATAATGGCTCAGCCGGACGGTTACGATACCTTGCTCGTTCAGGGCGGGCTCAATCTTTCGGGCGGCCAAAAGCAGAGATTGTGCATTGCGCGCGCTATGATAAAAAAGCCCAAAATACTCATTCTTGACGATTCAACTTCCGCCGTTGATACGGCGACGGAGGCAAAGATAAGGGAGAGCTTTTATTCGAGCCTTTCCGGCACCACGGTGTTTATTATAGCTCAAAGAATTTCCTCCGTTAAGGACGCGGACGAGATCATAGTGCTGGACGACGGCAGGATCGACGCTATAGGTACAAACGATGAGCTTCTTGAAAGCAACGAGATATATAAGGAAATTTATAATACTCAGCAGAAAGGGGTGTTTGAATAATGCCTCCTATGGGACCTGCGGGAAGAAGGGGAGAATTTAAAAAGCCCCGAAACGCCAAAAAGACGGTATCAAAAATATTGCATTATATCGGCAAAAACAAGGCGCTGCTGTTAGTCGTTTTGTTTATGCTTGTTTTAACAACGCTCTGCTCCACCGGAGCGTCATACTGGCTCAAGCCTATCTTAAATGACGTTGAGGCGTCGATAATTGCGGGGAATTTTGCCACGGTCGGCGTGAAAGAGCTTGCCAAAAATCTCGCGATAGTCGCGTCGTTTTACGTGGGCGCGTCGCTCTTTTCATTCTTTCAGTCGAAAATTATGGTTTCGGTTTCGTTTAAAACCACCAACCTTATAAGAAAAGACCTTTTCGATCATCTTCAGACTCTGCCGCTAAGATTTTTTGACGCCAAAACGCACGGCGAGCTTATGAGCCGCTTTACAAACGACGTGGATAACATTCAGATGATGCTGGAGCAGACGATCGTTCAGCTGTTTTCATCGGTGTTCACGTTTGTAAGCATAGTAACGATGATGATAGTGCTTGAATGGAAGCTGTTTATCGTTGCCGCCGTTTTCCTCGTTATTATGATAGCGAACTCGCTTAATATCGCCAGGCACACGCGCAAGTATTTTGCCGCGCAGCAAAAGGCGCTCGGCGAGATGAACGGAAATATCGAGGAAACGATAGAAGGTATGAAGGTAATTAAAGTGTTTAATCACGAGCCGCAGGCGGTAGATGAATTTGACGGGCTCAATTCAAAGTACCGCGAAGTCGCCACTAAGGCGAACTTCTATTCCGGCCTTATGGGGCCGTGCGGCACCGGAATAAACAACGCTCTTTACGCCACGATAACGCTTATGGGCGGCCTTCTCGTTTTGTCGAGCTCCCTTGATATAGGCACTTTCTTTACGTTTCTCTCTTATACAAAGCAGTTCCGCCAGCCGATAGATCAGATAATGAATCAGATGAACACGATTTTTTCGGCTCTTGCGGGCGCGGAACGTGTGTTTGAGATTATGGAGGCCGCCCCCGACAGCGACGAGGGCACCGTAACGCTTTCCGAGGAACGCGAAAACGGCGTGAGAAAGTGGTATTGGATAGACGGAGAAAAAAGAATACCCGTTGAGGGCGGCGTGGTTTTTGAAAACGTCAATTTCAGTTACGTTCCCGAAAAGCAGGTGCTTAAAAACATAAACGTTTACGCGAAGCCCGGCCAAAAAATCGCATTTGTCGGCTCCACCGGCGCGGGCAAAACCACGATAACAAATTTGATAAACCGTTTCTATGATATTCAGGACGGTGTTATAACTTATGACGGAATAGACATCAAGCGCATCAAAAAGGCGGATCTCAGAAAGAGCCTCGCGATAGTTCTGCAGGATACGCATATGTTTACCGGCACGGTAATGGAAAACATACGCTACGGCAGGCTTGACGCGACCGATGAGGAATGTATAGCCGCGGCGAAGCTCGCTTCCGCGCATTCATTCATAATGCGTCTTAAAGACGGCTACAATACTGTTATCACGGGCGACGGCGGAAATCTTTCGCAAGGTCAGCGCCAGCTTCTCGCGATAGCAAGGGCGGCCGTGGCGGATCCCCCCGTAATGATACTTGACGAGGCGACTTCCTCGGTAGATACGAGAACGGAGCTTCACATAGAGCACGGAATGGACAGACTGATGGAGGGAAGAACGGTTTTCGTTATAGCTCACAGGCTTTCCACCGTAAGAAATTCAAACGCCATTATGGTGCTTGAGCATGGAGAAATACTTGAACGCGGCGATCACGACGCTCTGTTGGCGCTCAAGGGAAGATATTATGAGCTTTGCACGGGAAAAGCGAAGCTTGCGTAAATTTTAAAAAAGAAAGGGCGATATTATGCCGGATAATGTTGAAAGAGACGATAGCAAGAAAAAGAAAATAAAGAAAATATTGTGGATCGGTTTGCTGGTGTTTGTCTGCTTATGCGTTGCTCTCGGAATTTATTTGGTGAAAGAATCCGCGCTGGAAAGCGAATACGGCAATATGAGAGAAACGCTTCAGGGCACCGATAACGGGGAAAACAAAATAGAAAGCCCTGTTGATTTTGAGGCTTTGCAGAAGGACAACGACGAGATATACGCGTGGATAACGATAGACGACACAAACGTTAATTATCCGGTTGTGCAGAGCTCCACCGACGACGCTTTCTATTTAAAGCACAGCGCCGTTGACAAATCGTGGAAAGACAGCGGCGCGATCTATACCGAAAGCTGCAACGGCAAGGATTTCAACGATCCGATAACGGTTATTTACGGCCATAACGGCTACAGCGATATAATGTTTACCACGCTGCACAAGTTTGAGGATAAGAAATTTTTCGACAAGCACGAATATTTCAGCGTTTATGTGCCGGGCAAAAAGCTCACTTATCAGATAATATCGGCTTTTAAATATGACGACAGGCATATAATGAACACCTTTGATTTCACAAACGCCGATCAGCTTGCCGCGTTTCAGGCAATGCTCCAAAATCCGCAGTCAAGTCAAAAGAACGTCAGAAACAGACTTGACGTCGATGTGAACGAAAACAGCAAGATTCTTCTTCTTTCCACCTGCATAACGGGCCAAAAATCAAACAGATATATTATCAGCTCAATTCTAGTGAAAACGGAGGAAACATATTAAGTAAGCAAAAAGCCGAAGGCGGACTGTCCGTTTTCGGTTTTTTCTTTTTTACTATTGAAGAAAACCTTTTTTAATGGTAGAATGAAAAAGACAACGATAAAGGAGTGTTCATTATGAACAAAGAGCTTAAAAAGGAGCTTGAGATACTCGCGGCGCAGATACGTATCGGGGTAATCGAAAGCACCTATAACGCAAAGGCGGGGCACCCCGGCGGCAGCCTTTCAATCGCCGACGTGCTCGCGTATTTTTACGGCAAGGAAATGAAATACGATCCGAAAGATCCCAAAAATACGGATAGGGACAGACTCGTCCTCTCAAAGGGGCACGCCGCTCCGGCGCTTTACAGCGCGCTGGCGTATTCCGGCTTTTTCCCGGTGGAGGATCTTAAAACGTTGCGCCATATCGGCTCGTATCTTCAGGGGCACCCGAATATGAACACGGTTCCCGGCGTTGATATGAGCACCGGTTCTCTCGGCCAAGGGATAAGCGCGGCCTGCGGAATGGCAAAGGGCGCTAAATATTTGGGCAGAAACGATATAAGAGTTTATGCCGTTCTCGGCGACGGAGAGATAGAGGAAGGCCAGGTATGGGAGGCGTTTATGTTTGCCGCTCAGTACAAGCTCGATAATCTCTGCGTTATCATAGATTCAAACGGTCTTCAGATAGACGGCGCGTGCGATGAGGTTATGAGCGCCGAACCCATAGACGAAAAGATGAAGGCGTTCGGTTTTAACTGCGAGGTTATAGACGGAAACAATCTTGACGAGATAGAGGCAGCTTTTGAGGAATTTCACAGGAGCGACAAGCCTTTCGCCATAATAATGGAAACCGTTAAAGGCAAAGGCGTTTCGTATATGGAAAATCAGGTGGGCTGGCACGGTAAAGCGCCGAACGCCGAAGAATATGAAACGGCGATGGCGGAATTAAATGCCGCGCTCGCTGAGTTAAAGGAGGCATAAGGATGGCGGAGATAAAATATGTTGCCACGCGCGACAGCTACGGCACGGCTTTAAAGGAGCTTGCGCAGCAGGGAGCGGACAATCTTGTTGTACTTGACGCCGATCTTTCGGCTGCCACCAAGACGGGAATATTCAAAAAGGAGTTTCCCAAAAGGCATATAAACTGCGGAATAGCGGAATCGAATATGATGAGCATTGCCGCCGGTCTCAGCACGATGGGGCTTGTTCCGTTTGCTTCAAGCTTCGCGATGTTTGCCGCGGGGCGTGCTTTTGAGCAGGTCAGAAATTCAATAGGCTATCCCCATCTCAATGTTAAGATAGGCGCTACTCACGCGGGCATTTCGGTTGGCGAGGACGGCGCTTCGCATCAGTGCTGCGAGGATTTCGCCCTTATGCGCTCCATTCCGGGTATGACGGTCATCTGCCCCGCCGACGACGTGGAGGCAAAGCAGGCGGTTAAGGCGGCTTACAATTATGAGGGCCCCGTTTATCTGCGTTTCGGCAGGCTCGCCGTTCCCGTATTCCACGATGAAAGCTATAAGTTTGAAATCGGTAAGGGCGAGGTGATACGCGAGGGCAGCGACGTAACCGTTATCGCAAACGGGCTTATGGTCGCGGAGGCGATCGAGGCCGGCAAGGCGCTTGAGGCAAAAGGAATAAGCGCCGAGATAATAAATATTGCAACGATAAAGCCCCTTGATGAGGAGCTCGTAATCGCGTCGGCGAAAAAGACGGGCAGAGTGGTTACCGTTGAGGAGCACAATATTATAGGCGGGCTCGGCGAGGCCGTTTGTTCCTGCCTAAGCGAGAAATGCCCAGTTCCCGTAAAAAGGATAGGCGTAAACGACGTGTTCGGTCACAGCGGTCCGGCAAAGGATTTGTTGAAGCAGTTCGGTCTGTCCGCGGAAAATATAGAAAAAACGGTCATTGATTTTATCAAATAAAAATCGGAGGGTACCGGCGGAAGGTATCCTCCTTTATTTGATATCGGTTCGCGTAAAATGGATTATTCTTTGATAGCCGTTGATATGGACGGCACATTGCTTAACGACAGCGCCCGAATAAGCGCTGAAAACCTCGGCGCGATAGAGTGCATAAGCAAATCGGGCGTTCAAGTTGTTCCCGTAACCGGCAGAACGTATTATGAAATACCGCAGGCGGCGCGGGATTGCCCGTATATAAGATATTTTGTTTACTCAAACGGCGCGGGAATATATGATAAAGAGCGCGGCACGGTTTATTCATCTACCGTGCCCGTCGAAACGGCGGCTGAAATATTTTCGGTTCTTGATTCCTATGAAACGTTTATTGAGATATACAGCGGACTGCATCCGTGGGCGGATATAACAAAGCTCAACGAGAGCAGTTTTGAGAAATACAAGATAGATCCGAGATTCAGAAAGGTTATCCTGTCCTGCAGGAGAGGCGTGGAGAATATCGGCGAAAGGCTGAAAAGCGGCGAGTTCAAGGCGGAGCTTTTCGACGTATTTTTCAGCAGTATGGGCGAGCGCGGCGAATGTTACGAAAGACTTCGCGCTGAGTTCCCCGAAATCGAGATAACCTCGTCTATGGGCAATAATCTTGAAATAATGAACGGTGGCACCCACAAGGGTTCGGGGTTGCTGGCGTTGTGCCGTATTCTTTCGGCGGAGCCTGAAAAAGTTATCGCCGTAGGAGACAGCGGCAACGATTTAAGACTTTTTGAAACGGCGGGCAGACGATGCGCCGTTTCAAACGCCTGCGCCGAGCTTAAAGAAAAGGCAACCGATATAATATGCTCAAACAATGAGAATATTATGGTTTATCTGGAGAAAAACATATTATGATAACTACGGTTTTGATAGACGTTGACAATACGCTGCTGGATTTTGACAAATGCGCCGAGGAGGCGATGGAGCGCACTTTTGAAATGTGGGGAATGGAGTTCGGCGGCGAAGTTTTTCCCGTATTCAGGCGGGTAAACGATATGCTTTGGCAAAAGATAGAAAAGGGCGAGCTTGATAAGCCCGGGCTCTACAAGGTGCGCTGGAAAACGATATTTGAAATTCTCGGCATAAACAGAAACGGCCCTGAATTTGAAAACGATTTCAGGCTTGTTTTTTCCGAATGCAAGCAAACCGTTGAGGGCGCTTACGGGCTTTTGGAATATCTTTCAAAAAAATATACTGTCTGCGCCGCGAGCAACGCCTCTGCCTGGCAGCAGAACAAACGGCTTAAAAACGCCGATATGATGAAATACATATCCCGCCTTTTCATTTCGGAGGAACTTGGCGCGCCGAAGCCCGAAAAAAAGTTTTTCGACGCCTGCCTTGAACGCCTTGGCAATATACCTAAGGAGCAGGTAGTTCTTATCGGCGATTCTCTTTCGGCGGATATAAACGGCGGAGCCGATTACGGCCTTAAAACAATATGGTTTAATTATGATAAGCTGCCGGTCGAGGGCGTGCGGGCGGATTGGGTAGTGTATTCGCTGAACGAAATAAAAAGCATACTTTAAATTTTATTTGCTATAAACGCTAAAACAGGCGCGTCATTAAGGCAAAAGCCCAAATGACGCGCCGTTTGTTATTTTGATTTATATAAATTTGCTTATTCGGCAAGCGCCTGCGCTACGGCAACGGCCGTCGCCACGGTTGCGCCTACCATCGGGTTGTTGCCCATTCCTATAAGTCCCATCATCTCAACGTGAGCGGGAACGGAGGAAGAGCCTGCGAACTGAGCGTCGCCGTGCATACGTCCCATAGAGTCCGTAAGACCGTAGGAAGCGGGGCCCGCGGCCATATTGTCGGGGTGAAGCGTGCGCCCCGTGCCGCCGCCGGAGGCAACGGAAAAGTATGATTTGCCGTTTTCAAGCGCCCATTTTTTGTAAGTGCCCGCAACAAGGTGCTGGAAACGCGTGGGGTTGGTTGAGTTGCCGGTAATGGAAACGTCAACTCCCTCCGCCTTCATTATGGCAACGCCCTCAAGAACGTCGTTTGCGCCGTAGCATTTTACAGCGGCTCTCTCGCCGTCCGAAAACGCCTTTGTCTCAAGCACTTTAAGCTCGCCCGTGTAGAAATCGTAATCGGTTTTAACATAGGTAAAGCCGTTTATTCTTGAAATGATATATGCCGCGTCCTTGCCGAGACCGTTGAGAATGACTCTGAGCGGCTCTTTGCGGACCTTGTTCGCCGTGCGCGCAATACCGATAGCGCCCTCGGCGGCGGCAAAGCTCTCGTGGCCGGCAAGGAAAGCGAAACATTTCGTTTCCTCGCTCAAAAGCCTTGCGCCGAGATTTCCGTGGCCGAGGCCGACGTTTCTCTGCTCGGCAACCGAGCCGGGAATGCAGAAAGCCTGAAGCCCGACGCCTATTTTTTCGGACGCTTCCGACGCGGTCTTAACGCCGCTCTTTATCGCTACCGCCGCGCCGAGAGTGTAAGCCCAGCTGGCGTTTTCAAAAGCTATCGGCTGAACGCCCTTAACGATAGCGTCAACGTCGATGCCCTTTGATAAACATAAATCCCTTGCTTCCTCAAGACTCGAAAGACCGTACTGAGCAAGACATTTTTCGATTTTGGCAATTCTTCTTTCCTTGCCCTCAAATTTTACATCGTTTGCCATTTTACGTTCCTCCTTATCTTACTCTTCGCGCGGGTCGATATATTTCGCGGCGTTTGCGAAACGACCGTAGTTGCCTATATTAGCCTTGTATGCCTCGTCGGGGGATTTGCCGTGGCGTATATCCTCAAGCATCTTGCCCACCTTAACGAATTCATAACCGATTACTTCGCCCTCTTCGTCAAGAGCCATACGGGTAACGTAGCCCTCCGCCATTTCCATATAGCGAACGCCCTTGTACTTTGTTGAGAACATTGTGCCCACCTGGCTGCGAAGTCCTTTTCCGAGATCCTCAAGAGCGGCGCCGACAACAAGTCCGTCCTCGGAGAACGCGCTCTGCGAGCGGCCGTAGGCGAGCTGCTTGAATATTTCCCTCATCGCAACGTTTATCGCGTCGCATACAAGGTCGGTGTTAAGGCATTCAAGCAGAGTTTTGCCCGGCAGTATTTCCGCCGCCATAGCCGCGGAATGAGTCATTCCGGAGCAGCCGATAGTCTCAACAAGAGCCTCTTCCACAATGCCGTTTTTAACGTTGAGGCTTATTTTGCAAGCGCCCTGCTGAGGAGCGCACCAGCCTATGCCGTGCGAAAAGCCGCTTATGTCGCCTATCTGGTAGGCCTTTACCCATTTGCCCTCCTCCGGGATAGGAGCAGGGCCGTGATGCGGACCTTTTTTAACGGTACACATCTGTTCAACTTCATTTGAATAAGTCATACTTTATACTCCTTTGATTTATTTATAATTAAAAATTATAAGCATATTATAACCAATGCGCCGCGCCTCTGCAAGTAAAATGTGATAAAATTTGCCATAAATGCCGAATTTCAACACATTGCCCGAAAGCGGATATTCGGGTAAATAATATTTTATTTATTTTTAAACGCCCGCGCGTATTTTATATAATATCGGCAGGATTTCAGCCGAAATTCGTTTCTATTATTTTTTTTGTAAGCTTTTCCGTCGGGAAATCGCAGTAAACGGTGCCGTAATAAAACTCACTGTTGAGCGGATAGGCGATAAAATGCGGATTTATGTATTTTGAGTTCGCGCGGGGACCCTTGAGCCCTCCCGCCGTGGAGAGATAGTTTATTATGTAAGTGCCGTCAAACGGCGCGGCAGAGTCGAGAAATGGTTTTATACATTCGTTCCAGCGCGGTTCGGGCTTATATTTATATCTGTCCTGAACCGTGAAAACGGCGTTGTGCTCTCCGCCCGTTCGCAGGGTGAGCGGTTCGGGAACCGCCTCGGTCTGCTCCACCCAGCCGGAAAAATCTATGCCGGTGTTATATTCGGTGAATTCCTCTCTCTTTTGCATTTTGCAGCGGCGGATAAGCACTATCTTTCCCCTCGATTCGCCGAGCGTGGGAACGCGGTTCTCAAGAAACCATCCGCTCTCGTTCCCCTTAATATAGGTATAAAAGAGATTGTCGAAGCATTTTTCGTTTTCGCCGCCGTCGTTTTTAAACTGGAAGATTATCGCTTCGCTCGGATTTTCGTCAAGAAAGCGAAAGCAGTGCCTCAGCACGTCGGCCATATCCATCTGAGCGCCGAATTTATTCGGCGTGTTGAACGCTTTAGCGATGCCGTGCACCATTTTGAGCCTGTCCCCGTCGCTCTGCACCCTTATGTCAAGGGCGCGCACCCCAAGGCAAAGCTGGCCGTAAATATCAAGATTTTGGCATCGTGATATGTGGGAAAACTGAACGTATTTCGTAACGCAGTCGTGGGTGCCCGGAATATTGTATCGCAATATCGGCGTTTCGGGATTAAGTTCTTTCATCCATTTTTTTAAGTTTATCTCCATATCAATCACCTAATTAAGTATATCACCTTTTAAATCACAATTCAATGATTGAAAAGAGATTGCCGCGGGATTATAATAAATTAGGGAGGCGCGGCTATGTTATTACTTGAAAAAATCGGCAGGATAACGCCAAAGCAGGACAAGACGAATATTCCCATTGAATTTTCCGTTGAAAAAGGAACGGAAAAGCTTGTTATAGAATACTTGTATTTTCCGAAAAAATGCAGTGACGGCGACGCGCGCGAGATGCTCGTAAATAGTATTGAAAAATATCTCGGCAAAGACTGCGGCGCGGTGCCGGAGGATTTTATGCCGGTAAATAATCTGATAACCCTTTCGCTTGACGGAAACGGCGTTTACAGAGGCGCCGCCCATCGGCAGGCTAATGAACAGCGCCACGAAATAGGCGAGGATTATGCCTCGCCCGGCTTTTTAAAAGGCAAAATAGACGCGGGAAGCTGGCAGGTCGTTTTGAACGTTCACTGCTGCGCCTGCCCGGTTTCATATAAGATAAAAATAACGGGGGAGGCGGCAAAATGAAATATATCGCTTCGGAGCTCCATTGCCACACTTTGCATTCAGACGGCGGTTTTACGCCGAAAGGCCTGCAACAAGCCGCCGTTGAGGACGGTATTGAAATCATAGCTTTGACCGACCATAACACATTCAGCGGCATATCGGAGCTTGATGAAAAAATATGCCCGTTTATAAGAGGCATTGAATGGACCACTTATTTCGGCCATATGCTTGTGCTTGGGGCCGAAGATTTTGTTGATTGGCGCGACGCCGTACCGGACAATATTGACGAAAAAATTTCCGCCGTAAAAAAATCGGGCGGAATTGTCGGCATAGCCCACCCGTTTCAGTGCGGTTCGCCTATTTGCACCGGCGGCAGATGGGAATTTAACGTGAAAAAATGGGAAAATGTTGATTATATGGAAATATGGCACGAGGAACTTTTTCACGGCAGCGCCGAAAATATAAATTCCGTTTTAATGTGGAACGATCTTCTTGATAAGGGATACAGGATTGCCGCCGTTTACGGCAGGGATTGGCACAGACCGTCAACCGAAAACCGATTTTACGGGCGCACATATCTCGGCGTGGAGGGCTGTTTGTGCGGGGAAAGCGCGCTTGAGGCGATAAAAAACTGCCGCACCGTTGTTTCCGCGGGAGCGCTGTTTTACTTCAACGTTTACGCCGGCGGGAAAAAATACGGTATAGGCTCTCGGGTGCCGGCGGGCAAATTAAAATTTGAGTTTACCGTTGATACGAAGACGCAGGGAAACACGGCTTGTGCGCAAAATATAAAATATGAAGAAATATTTATAACAGGGAACGGCGGCAATACGATTGCGAAGCTGCCCATTGAAGAAAAAACCGCCGAAATAACCGTTAAACAGGGCGCTTGGTACAGAGCCGAGCTTTGGGGAACGGTAAACGGTGAATTTCAAATGCTTGCCGTTACAAGCCCGATTTATACTTGATTTTCGGAGGCGGGATTTTGAACAGAGAAGAACTTATCGAATATGCTGTTTCGGAGCACGGCGCTCAGCCGGAATATCTTTGGAAAAAATATCCGAATTATTTTGTGCTGCGCCATTCGGCGGGCGGAAAGTGGTTTGCCGTTGTGATGGATGTGCCAAAGCGCCGCCTCGGGCTTGACAGAGACGGCAGCGTGTATATCGCCGATTTAAAATGCGGCCCGATTTTAGGCGGTTCGTACCTCGGCAAAAAAGGATTTTTACCGGCATACCATATGAATAAGGAAAACTGGATATCCGTTTTGCTCGACGGCAGCGTTCCGCGTGAAGAATTTATAACACTGCTTGAAACGAGTTATTATCTTACAAAATAATTATATTTATAAAATATGCGCCCCGTAAGCCGCTGAAGCTTCGGGGCGCTTTTGCCTTTTCCTGTATCAAAAATATTTGTTTTAAAGAAATACTGCCTTATCGGCGCTCCCCTCAGCTATATTATTAAATCAATAATCTTTGGGATCGTATTCGGCGGCGCCCTCGGGTGTGTCTCTGAAATACTGGGTAAACGGCTTGAAGCGCTCCGTTTCCTCCCAAATTTCCTTCGCCCTCGGAGCCCAGTTTTTGGCGTAAGTCTCGCATTTGGCGCACAGAGCCTCCGCGCTTTCGGCGCAGATGAGGTTTGTTGATTTAGCGCCGCTTCGTTCAACCATTTTGCGCAATGCCTGCGGGTTTTCAAGCATTGGGCAGGGGCGCAGCATATTTTTGTTAAACGGCTGGCCTTTGTAATATTCCCTAAAAAGGGGCGATCTCAGGCATTCTATTATTGATTTTTCCCTTATGTTTGAATCGGAATAGTGTATGAAAACGCAGGGCTCCACGTCGCCCTCGGAATTAACGTGAAAATAGTTCCGTCCGCCCGCGATACAGCCGCCCACAAACTCGGCGTCGTTCTGAAAATCCACGGTGAATATGGGCTTCCCTGTTTTGCCGTTTCGCTTTTCCCTTATGGCGCGGTAAACGTGCTCGCGCTGATCGGGAGTGAGCAAAAGAGAAGTGTCCGCGTCGCCTCCCACGGGCATATAGTGGAAAAACCACATATATTTCGCGCCGAGGGAGATCATATCATCGTAAAAACCGTCGCTTGTAACGGCTTCGTAGTTTTTGCTCGTGTAGCATACCGACGTTCCGAAAAGGCAGCCGTGCTTTTTAAGCTTTTTCATTGCATCAACCGTTTTGTCGTAGGTGCCTTCGCCGCGCCGCTCGTCGTTCGTTTCACGCGTTCCCTCTATTGAAAGCGCAAGCCCGAAATTCCCGCATTTATTCAATCCTTCGCAAAATTCATCGTCAACGAGAGTGCCGTTTGTAAACGCGAGAAAAATGCAGTCGCGGTTTTCAAGGGCAAGCGTTATAAGATCCTTTTTTCTTATAAGCGGCTCGCCGCCCGTGAACATAAAGAAATGGGTGCCGAGTTCCTTGCTCTGCGAAATTATTTTCCGCATCTCGTCAAGCGTAAGATTTGATTTATATCCGTATTCCGCCGCCCAGCAGCCCTTGCATTTGAGATTGCAGGCGGAGGTGGGATCAAGAAGCACCACCCACGGAATGTTGATATGCAGTTCGTCTCTTTTTTTGCGCAGGGCGGAGGTGCCTATAAGCCCCAGGTCTATGGCAAAGGTAAGCGCCGCCGTTTGAAGTACGCCGCGGTCAATATCTCTTATGCCGTCAAAGAGATAGCGGTGCCAAACGTTGTTTTCGTCGGAAATTATTTCTATCGGCTTTGTAAAGGTGCTTTCGGGATACATCTTTCCCGTAACTCTTTTGCCGATTTTTACAAGGCGAAGCATATTCTTTTTTGGATCTTTATAAATGTATCTGAAAACTCGGTTTCCGATACCGTGCAGAAGTCTGCTTCTTGATGATGACATAATTTACCTCTCTTAAGATTTCCCGATTGTGATTGAAAAATATATTTCTTACATCGAATCGGGCGCGTTTATTTTAAGCATTGTAAGAACGTTTTTAATTGTGTCTCTTGCGGCAATGCAAAGGCGCAGTCTTGCCTGTGTGAGGCTTTCGTCTTTGCATATAACGCGGTGCGCGTTGTAGAATTTGTGAAAAAGAGTGGCGAGTTCTATAACGTACCTCGTGATATTCGCCGGATTGTATTCGCTTGCGGAGGATATGATTTCGTCGGTAAGCGCCGCCAAATGGGAAATCAGTTCCTTTTCCTCTTTTTCGCAAAGGAGATCGAGCTCGCCGTCTGAAACTTCTCTCGGCTCTATTCCCTCGCTTTGCGCCTTTTTAAGTATGGAGCATATTCGCGCGTGGGCGTATTGCACATAATATACGGGATTTTGGCTCGTCTCCTTAACGGCGAGGTCAAGGTCAAAATCGAAATGCGAGTTCGGCTCTCGCAGATTGAAGAAAAATCTCGCGGCGTCTATCGGTATCTCCTCAAGCAGAGTGGTCAGAGTGATTGCCTTACCCGAACGCTTTGAGAGCTTTATCGTCTCCCCGTCGCGCACAAGGTTTACCATCTGCATAATAACGCAGTCAAGCCTTGACGCATCTATGCCGAGAGCGGAAAGCGCCGCTTTCATACGGGGCACATATCCGTGATGATCCGCGCCGAGCACGTTTACCGCCTTGTCAAAGCCCCTTGTTACAAGCTTGTTGTAATGATACGCGATATCGGGCACGATATATGTCGGCAATCCGTTGGAGCGGACAAGAACTATATCTTTATCATTGCCGAATTGCGACGCCTTAAACCAAACGGCGCCGTCCTGCTCGTAAGTTACGCCGAGACTTTTCAGCTTTTCGATAACGGCGGCAACCGAACCGTCGTTGTGAAGCGAGCTCTCTTTGAACCAGCGGTCGTATTTTATGCGGTAGCGAAGAAGATCGTTTTCAAGCCCCGCAATGTTTTTCGGCAGAGCGTAATCAACAAGCGCTTTTCGCCTTTCGGCGCTGTTTGCGTCAACGAATTTATCGCCGTATTCCGCCGCGAAGTTTTTGGCGTGTTCCGTTATGTCCGCGCCGTGGTAGGCGTCCTCCGGCATCTCCACGCCGTCCTTATAAATCTGCAAATAGCGAACCTCAAGCGATGTGGCGAATTTCTCTATTTGATTTCCCGCGTCGTTCACATAAAACTCACGGCTTACGGAGTATCCCGCGTATTCAAGAACGGACGCGAGGCAGTCGCCGATGGCGCCTCCGCGCGCGTTTCCGATGTGCATGGGGCCCGTTGGATTTGCCGAAACAAATTCAACGATAACTTTTTTGCCCTTGCCGAAATCCGATTTTCCGTAGTCGCTCCCTTTTGAAGCTATATCCTTAAGTATCTCGGTGTAATATCTTTGAGAAAGATAAAAATTCAGAAATCCCGGCCCCGCTATCTCTACTCTGTCAAAAAGAGTTCCCGAAAGGTCAATGTTGTTTTTTATAGCGTTCGCAATCGTTCTCGGAGCCGTTTTGTAAGCCCTCGCGCCCGCCATCGCTATATTTGCCGAAAAATCGCCGTTGGCGCTGTTGGCGGGCTTTTCGATAATGAAGTCCGGGATTTCCGCCTTTGGCAGTTCGCCGTTTTTTACCGCCGCGTCAAGCGCTTTGATAAGCTCTTTTCTCAGAGCGGCCTGAGTTTCTTTTACCAGTAACGACATTTATATTTCTCCTTTGTTTTCTTTACTCTCGGATTTTCTTTTAACACGGAATTTCATATCCACCGTGTTTTTTGAGGCAAGCGAGCCGTTTACGTCTATATCGTATCGAAAGGTGAATCTGCCGCTTGCCTCGGAACGCACGATTTCGGATTCCCTGCCGTAAACGCCCATAAGTATACTGCCGAACGGCGTGTTGTAGTGGCATAGATTGCGCTTTGATTTTTCTATCATAAGGCAGCTGTCAAACGCTCCGCTTCGTGTCATTTCAACGGCGCTGCCGTCTTTCTGTATTCTCACCGTTACGTTTACGGGCTCTGTCGGCGGATCCTGCTCCTCCGTGTATTTTATAATGTAAGCCGTGCCGTCGTCTCGAAGCGTTCCCATAGTGGTAAGCTGCACCCTGCCGCTCCTGCCGTTCGCGAACTGAGTGCCCGTGATATCCAAAAGAATCCTGTCCATAAACAATTACCGCGCCGTTTCGCTGAAGGTCACGCTGTCGGATATATCCGTGCCAAGCAGCGTTTTGGCTATCATTGAAAAATTCTGAGTTTTATCCGAAACAAAATATCTTGCCGTGCCGATATGGCTCTTTTCGTTTTCAAGATTATTTTCCTCAAGCATTTTTTTCGCCTGCATAACGGCCTCAAAGCCGCTGTCGATAAGCGTGACTCCCGCACCCGCAACGCTTTGGATTATAGGCGCCAGATGGGGAAAGTGCGTGCAGCCCAAAATAATCGTGTCCGTATCTTCGTCAAGAAGCGGCTTGATATAGCGCGCTATTATCTCTTTTGAGATAAAATTGTCCTCATCTATCCAGTTGTTTTCAACAAGCGTAACAAGAACGGGGCAGGAAACGCCGAAGACTTCCGCCCGCGGCGAAAGGCGGCGTATCTCCCTTTCGTAAGCCCCGCTGTTTATCGAAGCGGAGGTGGCCATAACGCCTATTCTGCCGTTTTTCGTAGCCCTGACCGCCGCGAGGCAGGAGGGCTTTACCACTCCGACGAACGGCTCTTTTATTTTTGCCGCGGCATTCACGGCAACGGATGAAACCGTGCCGCAGGCCGCCATTATCAGCTTGCAGTCGAACTGTTCAAGAAATTTGATATCGTCGCTCGCGAACGCCTCTATCGTCTTTTCGCTTCTTGAACCGTAGGGCACTCTCTGAGTGTCTCCGAAATATATTATATCCTCATTAGGCAGGTTCTTAAACACCGCCTTAACGGCGCACAATCCGCCGAGTCCGGAATCGAATATACCTATTGGGCGCGTGTCCATCAGATTTTTCCCCCTCTTTCAAACGCAAGCGAAATAAGTCTGTCGATAAGCTCGCGGTAAGATATTCCCACCGCCTCAAATAGCTTCGGATACATACTTATAGGGGTTTGGCCGGGTATCGTGTTTATCTCGTTCAAAAGTACCTCGCCGTCGGAACGCCTTACAAAAAAGTCCACTCTTGAAAGCCCCTCGCAGCCGATAGTTCTGTATGCTTTCAGCGCCGTTTTTCTTACATCGTTTCGCTTTTCCTCCGGTATTCCGGCGGGGATAACGGTTTTTGATTCGGGATTGTTGTATTTCGCGTCAAAATCATAAAATTCCGCCGCGGCGATTATCTCGCCCACTTCGCCGGCGATTGGCTCGTCGTTTCCGAGAACGGCGCACTCCACCTCAAAGCCGTCTATAAACTCTTCCAAAACAACCTTTTTATCTTCCTTAAACGCCGATTCTATTCCCTTTTTCAACTCTTCCGGCGTTGTAGCCTTTGAAACACCGACGGAGGAGCCTGCGTTCGCGGGTTTTACGAAAACGGTGGGGCCGAGGTACTCAAACGCCCTGCCGATATATTCGTCGGGCTTTTTTGAGTATTCGTAAGCGCTGAAAGCAAGCCATTTCGCCTGCTTTATCCCGACCGCGTCCAAAACGGCGTTCGTTATCGCCTTATCCATACATACTCCCGATGAAGTGGAATCACAGCCGACAAACGGTATCTGCGCGAGCTGAAGCAGGCCCTGCACCGTGCCGTCCTCTCCGTTTTTGCCGTGCAAAACGGGGAATACAGCGTCGATATGTATCTGTTCGCCGTCCTCCGTCACTATTCCGTGAATCGCGGAGTCGGGGGAAATAAACGCTTTTTTCAATTTTTCGGATTCAAGCCATCGGTCGTTCGGCAGCATATCGGCGTCTCCGTCGAAAAGATACCATTCTCCCTGTTTTGTGATGCCGAGAAGCACCAAATCATATTTGCTTTTATCTATATTTGAAAGTATTCCTTTGGCGGAAACCGTGCTCACGTCGTGCTCGGACGACGCTCCTCCGAACAGTACAGCCAATCTTTTTTTCTGCATAATTTGGGTTCACCTCATAAATATTCATAATATTGTATCATATAAAATCGTGTAATTCAATATAAATAAATCCGTATTTATAAAAATAAATCGTGACAAATCGCCGCATTGCTGTTATAATAGTAAAAGCGTTATTTACGGACGGGCATTTTTTCGTCCTTACAAAGAATACAGGAGACGTCTTATGGAAATAAACGAGGCATATAAGCTTATAGAAAAATATCTTGAGCCGATAAACGGCGAGCTCGGGTTTTCGAGGATAAAAGGCGAAGCTAATCCGGTTTTTAAGGGCGAAAAGGGGATCTACCGCCTCACTTACGAGGCAAAGACGCGTATCCTTTCGTTTGAATGCTCCTATGAGCCGGACGGGGAGGAGTCGCAGTTCAAAACAATATCCAAATCGCTGTTTGAGGCAGACGACGCCGACGAAAGAGACTGCCGCTATACCGCGAACGAAATAGGCGACGAGGTGAAATCTCTTTTCGCTTCAAGAAAAAAGGTGGATCTTGAGAAAGTCAAAATGCCCAAAGCCGTTTCGAGAGGGCAGGCGAAAAGCGGCGTTATAAGCTATGACGCCGATTCACTCGCGAACCGTTTCGGCGTTCTCTATCCCGATCTGAAGGACGAAATAAAGCGCAATATCGTTGAATACGGCGAATTTCTGCCCGAAACTTTTTTTAAGGAAATCGGCACTCCGCGCGTGCTTGAGGTAATCAAAAACGGTTCGCAGGCGGATCAGAAAAAGCTTTTCAAAATGCTCTGCGATATTTATGAGGACGGCACCAACGAGGTTCAGGATATAATCGGCGTGTCAATTTTAGGCGAAATGAAAAACGATCCGAAACTGATGGAGGTTGCGGATAAATATATGTCCGAATATATGGCGGGGCCCGTTCACGAAATAAATAAGATAACGGCCAAAAGCAACAAATATACTAAAAAGCTGAAAAATCCGCCGCCCTATAAGCCGAAAAAGAAAAAAACGGGTATGCTTCAAAACGCCCTGAATCAGGCGGGCGGGCAATACTGATAAAATTTACCGGCAGACAGTTTCACAAAACTGTCTGCTTTTTTTAGCTCTTAAATCCGATTTTTGAATGATATTGTGAAATTATTGTCAAACATTCGTTGATTTTAACAAAGTTTTCGCAGGAGTATTGACAATAAAATCAACATCTTTATAATAAGACGCATACGCTTTTTAATTAAACATATGAAAGAGAGGACATTTTTATGGCACGTGTTTACAATTTCAGCGCGGGACCGTCTACGCTTCCCGTATCGGTTCTTGAAAAGGCGGGAAAGGAAATACTCGATTACAACGGCTCGGGTCAGTCCGTAATGGAGATGAGCCACCGATCCAAGGTCTTTGATGATATTATCAAAGAGGCGGAGGCTCTTATGAGGGAGCTTTACAAAATTCCCGATAACTATAAGGTGCTGTTTTTACAGGGCGGCGCGTCGGCGCAGTTTTCGGCTATCCCGCTTAACTTTATGAACGGTTCGGGCAAAGCGGATTATATAATTACCGGCCAGTGGGCGAAAAAGGCGTTTCAGGAGGCGCAGAAATACGGCGATGTGAAAGCCGCCGCTTCCTCCGCCGACAAAACGTTCAGCTATATTCCGAAAACAAAGCCGGAGGATTTCAGGGAGGACGTCGATTATGTTTATATATGCCTGAACAACACAATCTACGGCACCGTTTACAAAGAGCTTCCCCCGGTGGGCGACAGGGTGCTGATTGCGGACGTATCCTCCTGCGCCCTTTCGGAGCCGCTTGATATTTCCAAATTCGGCGTCGTTTATTTCGGCGCTCAGAAAAACGTTGCCCCCGCCGGTCTTGTTGTTGTAATAGTGCGCGAGGATCTTCTCGGCAACGCGAGGGACATTTGCCCCGTTATGATGAATTACAAGGTGCAGGCGGACGCCGATTCGCTTTATAACACTCCGCCCTGCTGGACTATATATATCTGCAAGCTGGTGCTTGAATGGATAAAGGAGACGTTCGGCGGCCTTGACGGGCTCAAGGAGCACAACGAAAAGAAAGCGAAGATACTCTATGATTTTCTTGACGAAAGCGAAATGTTCAGGGGCACCGTCGTTCCCGAGGACCGTTCGCTTATGAACGTTCCGTTCGTTACGGACAGCGAGGAACTCAACGCGAAATTCATAAAAGAGGCAACAGCCGCGGGCTTCGTAAATCTTAAAGGCCACAGAACCGTTGGCGGAATGAGGGCCTCGATCTACAACGCTATGCCGATAGAGGGCGTTGAAAAGCTCGTTGAGTTTATGAAAAAATTTGAGGAGGAAAACAAATAATGTTTAATATAAAAACTCTTAATAAAATATCTCAAGCGGGGCTTTCAAAATTTGACGGGGCAAAATACGCTTACGGCGACGATGTTGAAAATCCGGACGCGATAATGGTGCGCTCCGCTTCAATGCACGATATGGAAATGCCGGAGTCGCTGCTTGCCATAGCGCGCGCGGGAGCGGGCGTAAACAATATTCCCGTAGCCGAATGCACGGAAAAAGGCATCGTTGTTTTCAACACGCCCGGCGCAAACGCCAATGCCGTTAAAGAGCTTGTGATATGCGGACTTCTTCTCGCAAGCCGCAAGATAACAAAGGCGATAGAATGGTGCAAAACGCTGAAAAACGACGAAAACGTTTCAAAGAGCGTTGAAAAGGGCAAATCGGCGTTCGCCGGCCCCGAAATCAAGGGCAAAACGCTTGCCGTTATCGGTTTGGGCGCTATCGGCAGACTTGTTGCGAACGCCGCGGCGGATCTCGGTATGGAGGTTGTCGGCTATGATCCGTTTCTTTCCGAGGCGGCGGCGCAGACGCTGAAAAAAGAGGTAAAGGTGAATAACGACCTCGATTCGCTTTTCCCCATAGCCGACTATGTAACAATTCACGTTCCGCTCACTCCCGAAACCAAGGAGCTCATCTGCCGCGAAAATATAGACAAGATGAAAAATACCGTAAGGATACTCAATTTCGCGAGAGGCGATCTCGCTAACAGCGGAGATATAGTCAACGCGCTTGAGAACGGCAGAATGGCGGCGTATGTAACCGATTTCCCGTCCGCCGAGCTTATCGGCGTTGACGGCGTGATAGCGCTTCCCCATTTAGGCGCTTCCACTCCCGAAAGCGAGGAAAACTGCGCGGCGATGGGCGCGGCGGAACTTATAGATTTCCTCGAAAACGGCAATATAAGAAATTCGGTGAATTTACCCGCTGTTTCGTCTGAACGCACCGGCAAGGCAAGGCTCACCGTTATACATAAGAATCAGCCTAATATGATAGCCACGATAACCGATACTATCAGCAGAGACGGCATAAATATCGCCAATTTTGAGGATAAAAACAGCGGCGAAACGGCTTACAGCATTATAGACGCAGATTCCGATTTCTCCGATAAGGCAATAGAGGATATAAAGAAAATAGACGGCGTTATAAGGGTAAGGCTCATAAAGTAAAAAATTTTTACGGAGGGCGGGGAGTTTTCCGCCCTCCGATTTTTTTGTATAATTTTCTATTGACAAATAAAATCAACTTTGCTATAATTTACGCTAATCTGCTTTAAAGCGGTGCGGCTTTAAAGCGCTAAAGCAAAGGAGATGTTTGAAATGGCTCCCAGAAAGGGCAATCTGATGTCCGTTCGTTCGGATATCAAGGTTTTGGACGCAACCGTCAGAGACGGCGGACTCTGCAACAATTTTGAATTTACCGATGAATTTGTTACCGAGCTTTATAAAGCGAATATAAAAAGCGGCGTTGATTATATGGAATTCGGCTACCGCGCGTCGAAAAAGATGTTTGATCCGAAAAAATTCGGCAAATGGAAATTCTGCGCGGAAGAGGATATAAGAAATATTGTGGGCGATAATGTTTCCGATATGAAGATTTCCGTTATGGCCGATGTCGGCAGGTGCGATTTCAGAGAGGATTTCATTCCGAAGTCCGAATCTGTAATAGATATGGTGAGGGTGGCGTGCTACATTCATCAGATACCCGCCGCCATTGAAATGATAGAGTATTTTCACACCTTGGGCTATGAAACAACATGCAACATAATGGCTATAAGCCAGGCAAACAGCGAGCAGGTAGACGCGGCTCTTGAAATGCTGGGGCAAAGCAGCGTTGATGTTATATATCTTGTTGATTCTTATGGCTCTCTTTACCCCGAAAGCGCGGGAAATCTCGCGAAAAAATATCTTGAAACGGCGGAAAAATACGGCAAGCTTATAGGATTTCACGCCCACAACAACCAAAATCTCGCCTTCGCCAACACGATAGAGACGATGTCCTACGGCGTGTCGTATCTCGACGCCACGGCGTCGGCGATGGGCAGGGGCGCGGGAAACTGCGCTATGGAATTGCTTTTGGGCTTTCTCAAAAATCCGAAATACAATCTCTATTCCATTCTGTCGTTCATTGAAAATTATATTCTGCCGCTTAAAGCGAGCGGGGTCGTTTGGGGCTACGATATTCAGTATATGCTTACGGGGCAGCTAAACAGGCACCCGCGCGAGGCGATGGCCTTCACCGCCGAAAACCGCAGCGATTACTGCGAATTTTACACATCGCTGCTTGAAAATTTCTGATTTTATTCTCAGCGGCTCGGTTTCCGAGCCGTATTTTATTTTAAACACGCCGCGCGCTTTTATTGACATTCAAAGCGCTGTACATTAAAATAATTGAGGTGATTTATATGAAGATTACAGAAGACGCTTCAATGAAAAATATGAAATTCATACGAAAACTTCCCGTTCCGCAGGAGGTCAAAGAGCTTTTTCCGCTCAAGGAGAAAGCAAAGGAGATCAAGACGCTTAGGGATAGGGAGATAGCCGACGTTTTCAAAGGCAAAAGCGATAAATTCCTTTTGATAATCGGCCCCTGCTCGGCGGACAGGGAGGAGAGCGTGCTCGACTATGTGAACCGCCTTGCCGAGGTTCAGAAAGAAGTTGCCGATAAAATCATAATAATCCCACGCATTTATACGGGTAAGCCGCGCACTACGGGCGCGGGTTACAAGGGAATGATGCACCAGCCGGATCCCGACGGTGTGCCCGATATGTACGACGGTATAATCGCCGTGCGTTCGCTTCATTCAAAGGCCGTTGAGCAGACGGGGCTGACCTGCGCCGACGAGATGCTTTATCCGTATAATTACCGCTATCTGAGCGATCTGCTCGCATATGTGGCGGTGGGCGCGAGAAGCGTTGAAAATCAGGATCACCGCCTTACCGCAAGCGGAATGGACGTGCCGTGCGGTATGAAAAACGGCACGAGCGGCGATTACGGCGTTATGCTCAACGCGATAACCGCGGCGCAGAGCGGGCACACCTTTATATACCGCGGTTGGGAAGTGGAATCAAAGGGAAATGAGCTTGCCCACGCGATTTTGCGCGGTGGAGTGGACAAGCACGGCATATGCCACCCGAATTACCATTACGAGGATCTTATAACCCTTTACAATATGTATGCGGCCGACGGAAAATTCAAAAATCCCGCCGTTATCATAGACACGAATCATTCAAACAGCGGCAAGAAATTCTATGAGCAGAAAAGAATCGCGAATGAGGTGCTCCACTCAATGAGGCACAGCGGCGACATTAAGAGTTTTGTAAAAGGCTTTATGATAGAATCTTATATTGAAGAGGGCTGCCAGAAGATAGAGGAAGGCGTTTACGGAAAATCGATAACCGATCCGTGTCTCGGCTGGGAGGATTCAAAGGAGCTTATCTACACGATAGCCTCCCAACTTTAAGGCGGCGATAAAACCCGCAATATATTAAGAAATTAAAAGCCGGAGTTATAAATTATGCACAAACAGGCTCGCTTTAACTTGTGAAATATTACAAAAAGATTTTTGGGCGACTTATTTTGTTTGACAGGCATTTTTATATATGGTAAGATATTTTTAATAAATCGCTTTATCACTTTAAAGTGGCAAGCGAAATATATTCTTACAGAAGGGATAATTATGAAAAAATCAGTAAAAAGAATAGTGGCTCTTTGCCTTGCCGTTCTTATGGTAGGCGCCGTTTTCGCCGCCTGCTCAAATCAGAATGGAAACAAGGTTTACAAAATCGGCATTATTCAGCAAATGAAGCATGAAGCGCTCGATCAGGCCACTCAGGGCTTTATCGATGCAGTCTATGAAAAGATCGGTAAGGAAAATGTTGACATAGATCCGCAAGTCGGCACGGAGGAAACCGACAGTTGCGCCAAGATTGCGGGACAGCTGGTTTCCAAGAATGTTGATCTTATTATGGCGAACGCGACGAACGCCATGAAAGCGGCCGTTCAAGCCACAACGGAGATCCCGATTGTTTCCACATCTATCACGACATATGCCGGCCCTCTCGGACTTGAAAGCCTCAACAACGGCAAAACCGGCCTCAATGTTACGGGAACTTCCGATCTTGCTCCGCTCGATCAGCAGGCGGCTATGATCAAGGAAATTTGCCCCGACACTAAGACCGTAGGTATAATCTATTGCTCATCCGAGGAAAATTCACAGTATCAGGTAGACGAAGTCACGAAATATCTGAAAGATCTCGGAATTACTGCAACCTCGTATTCTTTTAGCGAAACGAACGATCTTCAGGCGATAGTTCAGAAGGCTGTTGCGGATAACGACGCGCTCTATATCCCCACGGACAATACCGCCGCGAACAATACGGGAATAATCGACGCCGTTGCGAGACCTGCCAAGAAGCCTGTATTTGCCGGTGAGGAGGGAATATGCAAGGGCTGCGGACTTGTAACTCTTTCAATATCCTATTATGATATAGGCTACAAGACCGGCGAAATGGCCGCCGAGATACTTCTTGACGGCAAAAATCCCGCCGATATGGAGATCCAATATGCTCCCAAGTTCACCAAGGAGTATAACAAGGAAATAGCCGACGAGCTCGGAATCACGATCCCCGCTGATTATGAGGCTATTGCCGCCGAATAATAAATTATAAATGGGAAGAGGCGATAAGTCAGGCGCTTATCGCCTTTTTTGTCGGAGGAGAAAATATGCTTGCATTTCTTAATTCTGTTCCCGGCGCGGTGGCGCAGGGCCTTATATGGGGCGTTATGGCGATAGGAGTTTACATAACCTATCGCATACTTGATTTCGCGGACCTTACTGTTGACGGCACATTGAGCACCGGCGGTGCTGTTTTCGCTTTCTGCCTACTGAATGGAGTAAATATATATATAGCCATGCTTTTGGCGTTCCTTTCCGGGTGTATAACAGGTTTTGTTACTGCTGTATTTTATACGAGCTTTGGCATACCGCCCATTCTTTCGGGTATTCTCACGCAAATAGGGCTGTATTCCGTAAACCTCAGTATTTTAGGCGGCTCCAACAAAACGGTAAACTCGAACAATTACGATTTGGTCATAAGCCTCAGGTTCCCGAACAAATCGATAATCGTGGGGCTTATCATAACCGCCGTTTTGATAGCTGTCCTTTACTGGTTCTTCGGCACGGAGCTGGGGCATTCTATAAGGGCAACGGGCAACAATCAAAATATGTCCAGGGCAAATGGCATAAACACAAAACTTAATGCTCTTATTGCTCTTGTTATATCAAACGGTATCGTGGCGTTCTCCGGCGCTTTGCTTTCACAGTTCCAGGGCTTTGCCGATGTAAACTCCGGCAGGGGCGCGATAGTTATAGGTCTTGCCGCCGTAATAATCGGCGAGGTGATTTTCGGCAAGATATTCAAAAATTTCGCGCTGAAGCTTTTTGCCTGCGGAATTGGCGGAGTTATCTACTATATTGTAATGACGCTTGTAATTTCCCTCGGCCTTAATCCCAATTACCTCAAATTCTTCACCGCCGTTATAGTTGCGCTCTTCCTCGGCCTTCCCTATTGGAAGGACAATATCGCGGCAAAGAGGGTAAAGAATGTGGGAGGTGAGCAGAATGCTTGAAATCAAAGGCATATATAAAACCTTCAATCCCGGCACCGTTAATGAAAAGCGCGCTTTAAACGGCATAGACCTCACTTTAAACGAGGGCGATTTCGTAACCGTTATTGGCGGAAACGGCGCGGGAAAATCCACTATGCTCAATATGATTGCCGGCGTTTATCCCGTGGATTGCGGCTCTATCGTAATTGACGGCGAGGACGTTACAAAGCTTCCCGAATACAAGCGGGCGAAGTATCTCGGCAGGGTTTTTCAGGATCCCATGACCGGCACCGCCGCGAATATGCAGATAATTGAAAATCTTGCCCTTGCCGCGCGTCGCGGAAAAAGAAGAACTCTCAGGGCGGGCGTTACCAAAAAGGAAAAGGCGGAATATACCGAGCTTCTGAAGTCTCTCGATCTCGGCCTTGAGGATAGGCTCACCTCAAAGGTCGGCCTGCTTTCGGGCGGCCAGAGGCAGGCGATAACTCTGCTTATGGCAACGCTTAAAAAGCCGAAGCTGCTGCTGCTCGACGAGCATACCGCCGCGCTCGATCCCAAAACCGCGGCAAAGGTGCTTGAGCTTACCCGCGAGATAGTCGCCAAGGATAATCTTACCACGATTATGATAACCCACAATATGAAGGACGCCATCGCGATAGGCAACAGGCTCATTATGATGAACGACGGCAGGATAATTTACGACGTGAGCGGCGAAGAAAAGAAAAAGCTCACCACCAACGACCTGCTTGAAAAATTCAAAATCACCAGCGGAAGCGAGCTTGATAACGACAGAATCCTGCTTTCGTCAGAAGAATAACAAAATCTAAATATTTAAAATGTTTAAAAGCGGGGAGAATTTCTTTCCGCTTTTATAATAGAAAATAAAAAAGAGAAACGCATCGGCAAATCAGTCGATGCGTTTACTGCTTGGAATATTCCGCTTTCTCTAAGCGTTAAGCAAAGCACTTTTTTAAAACGGCGTTTTCGGATTTTTGCCGGTCAGTCGTCGCCTCTCTCAGATAAGCGCCGCGTTCGCCTTACGGAGATGCAAAGCAGGTAGTACAGCGGGATCGTAAGAAATATTATCCAAGTGGGGTGCCATATGTAAAACAACATACCGAAGGTAAGGAAAATTGCCGTTACCAAAACAGGATACGCGAAAAGCAGCGAGTTTTTCGCTTTGAACGCGATTATGGCCGTTTCAATTATAGGAATAAGTAAAAACAGTATCCAGCCTATGCTCCAACCCCTCGGGAAAGCAAATCCGAAAAACAGATAAACTATAACCAAAACGATCGGAAACGCGGCGTGAAACATAGGATTTATGCTTACGACGGCGTTTTTTATGTTTTTTATATCGTCCGACAGAAGGCTTTTCAAACTGCCGTTTTCGGTGTTCGGCATTTTTCCGACGCCGTATATGGTAGCGGCGTAATCGGCCGCCGTGTCGGTTTTCTCTGCACTTTCGTCCAAATCCTCTTTCGGATTTGCGTTGCCGTTTTCATTTGGGCTCAAAGGAATATTTTCGCCGTTCAGCAGTTCATCTATCGTAACCCCATAAAGCTTTGCGAGAGCGATAAGATTATCCGTGTCGGGGCTGCTTTCCGAGCGTTCCCATTTTGATATAGCCTGTCGGGATACTCCTATCTTCTCAGCCAGCTCCTCCTGCGAATATCCGTTTGCCTTTCGGAATTCAAGAAGCCTGTTTGCCGTTTCAATATTCATTTAATCACCTCGGAAATATTTTATCAGTTGCGCCGGAAAAAAGCCATAAACTCTGCTTTGCATAGCAAAAAATCTTTTTTGTGTCACGGCAACCGACGGTTGCGGCAATTTTATTCGGCTGAGAATCTGAATTCGGTAACGGTTTTAAATTCCTCGTTTGGCATAACATACTCAAACGGGAAACTGTCGGGGAAATTTACGCTGTCGGGGTAAAACTGCGTTTCAAGCGCGATCCCGCGTCTGAAAATGACCTTGCCGTTTTCCCTCTTGCCGGGGTTGCCCTCCTTTTCAAGCCAGCCGCCGCAGTAAACCTGAATGCCGGGCAGGTCGGTATATACCTCCAGCTTTCTGCCGCTTTCTTCGTCAAAAAGCACCGCCGCTTTTGCGAATTCGCGTCCGCTTTTGTTGAGGCAATAGTTGTTGTCGTAGCCCACTCCGTCTATTACGGCGCGGAAAGGTTCGTCAATCCTGTCACCGATTTTATGCGCCTTTCTGAAATCCATCATTGTGCCCGCAACATCGCCGAGCTCTCCGGTGGGGAGCTGATCCGCGTCCGTTTCGGTAAAGCGGTCAGCGTCTATCATAAGATAATGGTTTTCGATCGTGGCGTCCGCCTTGCCGGTAAGATTGAAATATGCGTGGTTCGTGGGATTGGCAACGGTCTTTTTGTCGCTCAAAACCGAATATTCAAGCCTCAGAACGTTATCGTCGGTAAAGGTGTATTTAACGGTGAGCGTGAAATTGCCGGGGAAACCGTCCTCCCCGTCGGGCGAAAACTTTTTGAATGTAACGGAATTTTCGCCTGTTTCGGCAACATCCCATAGAGAAAAGCTGAAGCGTCCGCCGCCGTGCAGAGTCCACGAGCCCTGATTTTGCGGGGTATGGTATTCGGCGCCGTCTATCGAAAATTTCGCGTCTCTTATTCTGTTGGCGAATCTGCCCACCAAAAGCCCCTGATAGCCGAGGTCGGTGTTAAGATAATGCTTCGGCTCGTCAAAGCCGAGCACCACATCGGCAAGAACGCCGTTTTTATCGGGAACCTTGAGCGACTGCACTCCTCCGCCCAAAGTCATAAGAGAAACGCTCGCCCCGCGGGAGTTCGTTATTGTGTAAAGATCAACTTCCGCCCCGTCGGGCAATTTCCCGAAGGAAGTTTTTACAATGCTCATAATGCCTGCTTACCTTTCATAAATTAAATAATGCTAAAGCGCGCGGAAGAATATCGGAGCTCCCGGCCGCCTTAATTCGAGTATAAACCGAAATGTAAACAAATTCAATAGATTATTGACATTTAAGCGTTTAGAATATATTCTAAGAAAAGATAAAAATCAATTTATGCGAAGAAAGGAAATGAACGCCCGTTTTGGAAAATATAATTGCGATTTTAACCTCCGTTTTGCGGTACGTTTTCCCGATAGCGGCGATAATCGTCGCCTTTACCTGCGCTGTTTCACTTATCAGAAACAGGCCGAGAATCCACAAAATGGCTCAGTTGACCGATAAGAATAACGGCTCGGTGATCGATATAAATCACTGGGAAACTTCCATAGGAAAATCAAAGGCAAACGACGTTGTGCTGCCGTTTCCCACCGTTTCGCGTTTTCATGCCGTTTTGGCGAAAAAGAGAAACGAGTGGATAATAACGGACACCTTTTCAAAAAACGGCGTTGTTATAAACGGGGAAAAAATAGACGGCAAGGCGGCTCTCAACGACGGCGACGTTATTGAAATCGGCAGTATTCCGCTTGTTTTTCAGTGCGCCGAGGCGCTCACGAGCGAAACTAAAAAGCGGATAAGAAATCAGGCGGGAAGCTCAGCCAGGGTGGTTGCCTACGCCGTGCTTGTGGATATAAAAACGCACCGCCCCGTTTATCTTAAAAAGAGAGATGTGCTGATAGGCAGAGACGACGAATGCGATATTCAGATACTTTCAAACACCGTTTCGGGAAGGCACGCGAGGATTCACGAAACTTCAAGGGGCTGGGCGCTTTCCGATCTTGACAGTCACAACGGCACAAAGCTAAACGGAAGATATATAAATCAGCCGCAGCTTATTTTTGACGAGGATATGCTCACCTTCGGCGACAGGGTGTTCGTATTCTATGAAAAGTGAGGCGAAAGCGATGGATAAAACCGAAAAGAAAAGACTGCCTAAAATAAGGCCCATAAACAATTTCGCGATGCTGGCGTTTATATCCGTTTTTCAGGCGGTGACGGCGTTTGTCTCCGCAGGCTCATACGATTCCTTTGAATACGGCGTAATCACGGCCATGGGGCTTTTTATAGCAACGGAATGGGCGTATCTGATAATATTTTACACGGCTCTCAACAGAAGAAATTTTGAGCTTGAGCTTATCGCGTTTTTCCTATGCGGAACGGGAATAGCGGTAGTCGGCTCCGTTTTGCCGGGCGCCGCTTTCAAGCAGTATATTATGATACTCGCGGGTATGATAGCATATATAGTCTTGGTTTTTATGCTCGGCAACGTCGATTTGTGTATGAAGCTCAGACTGCCTACGGCCGTCTGCGCGATACTGCTTTTGATTGTAAATCTTATCATCGCGAAAACAAACAACGGCGCGCGCAACTGGATAACGATAGGGGGAGAAAACGGAATAACCTTTCAACCCTCCGAATTTGTGAAAATCGCCTTTATTTTCGTAGGCGCGGCAACGCTTGAGAAAATACAGACGAGTAAAAACATCTTCGCTTTTATCGGCTTTTCCGTGGCCTGCGTCGGCACGCTTATACTGATAAAGGATTTCGGAACGGCGCTTGTGTTTTTCGTAACGTTTCTGATAATCGCTTTTATGACTTCGGGCGATATAAAAACAATAATTCTCGCCGTGGCCTCGGCGGTTCTCGGCGCGGGCATAGTTTTGAAGTACAGGTCTTACGTTATGGCGCGTTTTTCCGTGTATAGGCATATATGGGAGACGGAATACTACAATTCGAGCGGCTATCAGCAAACGAGAACGCTTATCGGACTTGCCTCGGGCGGTCTGCTCGGTCTCGGGATAGGAAACGGAAACACAAGATATATCTTTGCCTCTACCACCGATTTGATTTTCGGCGTTATCTGCGAGGAATGGGGATTTATTTTCGGCGTGATAATCGTGCTTATGTTTGTCGCAATCGCCGTTTCCGCTCTGATAAATTCAATAGCCTCGCGCTCAACCTTTTATTCGATAATCGCCGTGGCGGGAGCGGGAATGCTGTTGTTTCAGACGGCGCTCAATATTTTCGGAATAACCGATGTGCTGCCGCTTACGGGCGTTACGCTGCCGTTTGTGAGCCGGGGTGGCTCGTCGATGATATGCTGCTGGGCGGTTTTGGCCTTTATAAAAGCGTCGGACGTGCGCACCTATAATTATTTGGGAGGCGCGAAGAAGAAATGAAAATGATAACAAAAAGAGGTATTTTCCTCTGGATATTATGCGCCTTGTTCCTTGCGGGAATTATATTTTTGACGGCGAGCCTCATAAAGGACGGCGACGTTTGGGTGATGAAATCATATAATCACCACGTTTTTGAGGACGGCAAGCTGATAGCGGCAGGCAAAATAATCGACCGCGACGGCGTTGTGCTTGTTGAAACGAAGGACGGCGAGCGTGTTTACAATGAAAGCAGAAAAACGCGTATGGCCAATCTTCACCTTACGGGCGATATGCGCGGCTTTATTTCAACGGGCGTGCAGTCGGCGTTTGAATCCGAACTCGTCGGCTACAATCTGCTTTCCGGCGTTTACGGAGTCGAGCGGAACGGTCAGGGCAACGACGTTAAGCTGACGGTCGATTCCGAAATAAATAAGGTCGCTTACGACGCGCTCAACGGTCATAAGGGCACGATAGCCGTTGTAAACTACAAAACGGGCGATATAGTATGTATGGTCTCCGCGCCCACTTACGATGTGAACAACGTTCCGTCCGACATTCTTACCTCCGAGAAATACACCGGCGTGTATATGAACAGATTCCTTTCGGGGCTTTACACACCGGGCTCCACTTTTAAGCTTGTTACCGCGGTGAGCGCCATAGAAAATCTCGGAGCGGGCGTGGCGGACAGAAGTTGGCAGTGCGACAGGATATACGACGTTGACGGTGTTAAAGAGGACAATATAATATGCAATGCGCGCCACGGAAAAATATCTTTCAGAAAGGCGCTCGCAAAAAGCTGCAATTCGGCGTTCGGGCAGCTTGCGATAGAGCTTGGCGCCGATAAACTCATCTCAACCGTTGAAAAATTGGGCCTTACCTCATCGGTTTCCGTAAGCGGAAAGATAAATTCGCTTGCCGGCAGGTTTTATCTTGAGGAAAACGATGCGGACACAACCGTTGGCTGGACCGGGGTAGGTCAGGGCAAAACGCTTGTGAATCCGGCTTCTATGCTCAGATTCGTATGCGCCATAGCAAACGGAGGTTCCGCCGTTTCGTTCAATATTGTAAACGATTTTTCAAGCCGCGCCGGAAAAGATCTCGGCATATCGTTCAAGTCAAACGAAACTCAGCTTTTAAGCAGCGAAACGGCGGCGCTTATGAAAGAGCTTATGAGAAACAACGTCAAAACGCAGTACGGCGATTCAAATTACAGTGGGCTTAACCTTTGCGCCAAGTCCGGCACGGCGGAGATAGACAATGTGGAATCGCACAACACGGCATGGTTTATAGGATTTATGGACGATGAGGAGCATCCCTACGCCTTTGTTGTGATAGCCGAGCACGGTAATTCGGGCTCCGGCACGGCGGGGCCGATGGCAAACAAGGTGCTTCAGGAGATAGTTAAGCAGGATAATCGGTAATGGAAGAAACGGATTTAAAAGAAAACACGGAAAAAGCTCTGCTGATATCCGTAGATACCGGCGATTTTGACGCGGAAGCGTCCGTGCTTGAGCTTGAACAGCTTGCCGAAAGCGCCGGAGCGCAGGTAGTTTCGACTATGGTGCAAAAGCGCCCCTCTCCGTCCGTCTCATCTTTTGTGGGAGAGGGCAGGCTTAAAGAAATATGCGAATTTTGCGATAATAACGACGTCGATCTTATCATAGCCGATTCGGAACTTACGCCCGTTCAGGTTAAAAACATTGAGGATTCTTCGGGAGTAAGAACGATAGACAGAACGACTTTGATACTTGATATTTTCGCGAAAAGAGCGCGTTCCGCCGAAGGCAAAATACAGGTTGAGCTGGCGCAGCTGAAATATTCGCTGCCCCGTCTTGCCGGTATGGGAAAAAGCCTTTCAAGGCTCGGCGGAGGTATAGGAACGAGAGGCCCCGGCGAATCGAAGTTGGAAACGGACAGGCGGCACGTCCGCAGGCGGATAGAATATCTGAAAGAGAGCCTTGATAAGATAGAAAAGCGCAGGCGCGCAATGCATAAGCGCAGGGAAAAGAACCGCGTTTCGGCCGTGGCGATAGTGGGCTACACGAACGCGGGCAAATCCACCCTTATGAACAGGCTCACAAACGCGGGCGTGCTTGAGGAGGACAAGCTGTTCGCAACGCTTGATCCCACGGCGAGGCGGCTTGCTCTGCCGGACGGCAGGCGGGTTATGCTCGTGGATACTGTAGGTCTTGTCCGCCGTCTGCCGCATAAGCTCGTGGAGGCGTTTCGCTCAACTTTGGACGAGGCGCTCTGGGCCGACGTGATACTGAACGTCTGTGACGCGTCAAGCGATGAATGCGCCGAGCACGTAAAGGTTACCAACGAGCTTCTTTCTTCCTTGGGCTGCGACGGAAAGCCCGTTATAAACGTGCTAAACAAATGCGATCTTGTGCCGGAGCTGCTTGATTTTCCGGTGATAGGAAAAACCGTGAGAATAAGCGCGGCGACCGGCTTCGGAATAGATGAACTGCTTAACGCGATAGCCGATTCTCTTCCGAAAACGCGAAGACGGGCGAAAATACTGATTCCGTATACCGACGGCAATATTTTAAACGGACTGAGAGAAAACGGAATAGTGGAAAAAGAGGAATACACCGACGAGGGCATATTCGTTGTTGCCGAAGCCGACGCGTCGTATCTTGATAAAATAGAAAAATTCATCTGCGAAAGTCCGACGGGCGATTATTGAGTTATATTTCAAACGGCGTTTTCATAATTATCATTATGAGGTGGTTTTATGAAAATGCTTACTTTCAGGCTGAAGCCGAAAACAGTCTTCGGCCTGATACTTATTGTTACGGGGATTATTGTAATAGTCATTACTTTTGCCTCCAATCACGTGAAAAGCAGCGAAAACGTGATGAGCACGGTAACGCTTGAGACAAATGCGCAAAGGGAGGAATATCTCACGTCCCTCGGATGGGAATTTAACACGGAATGCACCGAAAAGCAGGTGACGATACCATCGGAGTTCAACGACGTTTACACGAGATACAATGAGATACAAAAGTCTCAGGGCTTTGATTTGGAACCGTATAAGGGGCAGCAGGTGACCGTTTATACATACAACATAACGAATTACGAGGGATACGAAAACAGAGACTGCATATTCGCGAATCTTCTTGTGTTCAACAATGTGCTCATAGGAGGCGACGTGTGCTCCACGTCTGTTTCAGACGGATTTATGCAGACGCTTAAAAACAGTAACGCCGCGGAAGCTTAAAATGGAAAGACTTGACAAAATTTTGGCAAAAGAACTGAATATATCAAGGAATGAGGCAAAAGCCGTTATCAGGCAGGGCAGAGTCCGTCTCAACGGTTCCGCCGACGTTTCGGCGGAAAGCAAAGCGGACTTCGGCGATGTCTTGACTTTTGACGGAAAGGAGCTTGCGCGCCGCGATTTTGTCTATATTATGATGAATAAGCCGAAGGGCGTTATCTCATCAACGGACGGGAAACGAAGCGGTGAGAAAACGGTTATCGATATTCTTCCGGAAGAAATGAAAAGAAAAAATCTTTTCCCCGCCGGCCGACTGGACAGGGATACAACGGGCTTTATGCTGATAACCGACGACGGAGCGTTCGCCCACGATATACTCAGCCCCAAAAAGCATATTCCGAAAACGTATTCGGTAACGCTCGACAGACCGTTTACCGATGAAACCGTCCGCGATTTTGAAAACGGCGCGGAGCTCGGAAAGGAAAAATGCCTGCCCGCATCGCTTGAACCGCTTAACGGCGAAAAAACGAAGGCGCTCGTAACGATAAGGCAGGGAAAGTATCATCAGATAAAAAGAATGTTCAAAAAGCATTCGCTGGAGGTTCTTGAGCTTAAACGAATAAAAATGGGCGGTCTTGAGCTTGACGAAAGCCTTGCTCCCGGCGAGGCGAGATATTTAAAAGAGGACGAGCTTTCGCTGATAAAGCCGGATTGACAATATTTTCTGCTCGGTTTGATTGTGTGACGGAGCAGGCGGCTACACAATATATTGTAGTTTTTTGCCTGTTTTTTACTCCTTTATGCAAGTTAAACAAAAAAATAATAATAAAATTGTCAAAATGGTTGCAAATTGTTTATTTGTCTTGTATAATATCAACAAGAGAATTACGGGCGCTTTGTGCAGTTTTGAAGCCCCGATAATTTTGCTAAGGAGGAATTCTCTTGCCAAACAGATTATTTCAAGGCATTGTAAACCAAATGAGGGATTCGCTTGACAGGAACATCGGCGTTGTTGACGAAAGCGGTTCCGTTATCGCCTGCTCGGAACTCGGGCAGATAGGAGAAATAAGAAAGGGCGTTGTTTCCGCCGGAGTCTTTTCAGGCGTGCAGACCTGCGTTGACGGGTGCACCTATAAGGCGTTCGGCAATTCGGTTCACCCCGAGTATGCCGTTTTCCTTGACGGAACGGACGATATGAGCAAGCGTTACGCCGATATAATCGCCGTTGCCATGGATCAGATAAAGCAGAACAACGATGAAAAATTCGACCGTTCAAATTTCGTAAAAAACGTTATTCTCGACAATATACTGCCCGGCGATATTTACATAAAAGGGCGCGAGCTCCATTTCAATAACGACGCCACGAGAGTGGTGTTCATCATCAGAATAGTAAAGCAGACCGACGTTTCGGTTTACGACGTTATTCAAAATTTCTTCCCCGATAAATCAAAGGATTTCGTTATCAATATAAACGAAACGGATATTGCCCTTATTAAAGAGGTGCGCCAAAACGTTGAGATGAAGGATCTTGAAAAACTCGCCCGCTCGATATGCGACACTCTGGCAACGGAGTTTTACTGCATGGCGGTAGTCGGCATCGGCACCTGCGTAACGGGCATAAAGAGCCTTGCCCATTCGTTTAAGGAGGCGCAGGTGGCGCTTGAGGTAGGCAAGGTTTTTGATACCGAGCAATCGATAGTAAGCTATGAAAATCTCGGCATAGCCCGCCTTATATATCAGCTGCCCACAACTCTTTGCGATATGTTCCTCAAAGAGGTCTTCAAGTCGGGCTCGATCGAGTCGCTCGATCAGGAAACGCTTTTCACAATTCAAAAATTTTTTGAAAACAATCTGAATGTTTCCGAAACGAGCAGAAAGCTGTTCGTCCACAGAAACACTCTTGTTTACAGGCTTGAGAAAATCAAAAAAATAACGGGGCTCGATCTTCGGGAATTTGACGACGCCATCGTCTTTAAAGTAGCTCTTATGGTAAATAAGTATCTCAACTCAAGTCCCGTAAAATATTAAGCGTTTTTTTCGCCGTCCGGATCGGGCGGCGATTTTCCTTGTTTTCGCGCCGGTTTTTTTAATTGATTTGCTCAAAATTATTAAAAAAATGTTATTTTTGTAAATTTTTGAATATTGTTTACAAAATAGTTACATAATTTACAGAAAAATTATACCAAGCACTTGATTTATTGTTCGCTTTGCTTTATTATATATTAGTAAAAAAGCGTAAAGCGTTAAAAAGGCGGCGTTCAAAATCGCCGTCGGGAATTTCAAACAGATAAAGAGGTCTAAAACAGTGATTGAGTTTCGCGACGTATCAAAAGTGTATGACAGTAACGGCACGAAAGCGCTTAACAATGTCAACATAAAAATTGAGGACGGGGAATTTGTTTTCATCGTCGGTTCGTCCGGCGCCGGAAAAAGCACTTTTTTGAAGCTTATAATGCAGGAGGAAAAGCCTACGAGCGGCGCGGTTATCGTGGGCGATTATTCTTCGGAGACGATAAAGAAAAGGCAGATACCGTATTACAGAAGAACTATGGGCATAGTTTTTCAGGATTTCCGCCTTATTCCGAAAATGAGCGTGTATAACAACGTGGCTTTCGCTATGCGCGTTATAGGCGCTAAGGAAAAGGAAATAAGAAAGAGGGTGCCCTATATTCTTCAGCTTGTGGGGCTTTCCCATAAGGCGCGCTCGATGCCGTATGAGCTTTCGGGCGGCGAGCAGCAGCGCGTTTCGCTCGCGAGGGCTCTTGTAAACAATCCCAAACTTATCGTGGCCGACGAGCCGACAGGAAACGTCGATCCCGAAATGAGCCACGAAATAGTGGATATGCTTACAAAAATCAACAACAACGGAACAACGGTCATTATGGTAACTCACGAGCACGAGCTTGTGCGCGCTTTCCAGCGCAGGGTTATCGTTATCAAAAACGGGGAGGTCGTTTCGGATACTCCCGATCCCACCCACGCTCAGTTTGATTTCGATGAGGAAGAAAAGGGAACGGATATGTTCTTTTACAACGAGGACGTAAAGTTGGGCAACGATGTGGAGGATATATTCGATTCTATCGACGATTCGCCCTACGACGGGCAGGGCGACCGATTCGGCAACGGAGGTGAGGAATAATGACCGCGTCAAGCTTCAGATACCTTTTTAAAGAGGGTTTCAGAAATATTTGGACAAACAGTATGATGAGCATTGCTTCCGTGTGTGTGCTTATGAGCTGCCTTGTGCTTATAGGCGGCGCTTCGATGATATTCCTCAATATAGATTCGCTGCTTGGCAGAATAGAGCAGGAAAACGTTATAATGCTTTATATTGAGGACGATACGACCGATGAGGAAATAAGCGACATGGAGCATTCGCTCAGAAAAATAGACAATATTGCCGATGTTGAATTTATAGATAAGGAATCGGCATGGCAGGAGCAGCTTGAAACTATGGAGGACGCTCAGGCGGAGTATTTTACGGAGATAAGCTCTGAAATACCGTTGCCGGACGCGTACAAAATAACGGTGGACGATTTGACTCAGTTTGACCAGACCGTTAAGGAAATAAAAAATCTTGACCATATCGACACACTGAGGGAAAACAGGGATCTCGCGAAAAGGCTCGTTTCCATTCGCCACGGAGTGGAGATAATCGCCGTGGTAATAATAATCGTTCTTCTCGCGATAAGCCTTTTCATAATTTCAAACACGATACGGCTTACGGTATATTCAAGAAGGCTTGAGATAGGAATAATGAAATCCGTGGGAGCCACCAACAGCTTTGTGCGATTGCCGTTTATAGTGGAAGGTATGATACTCGGCATAATCGCGGGCATTATTTCGCTCGGGCTCGTTTGGCTGTTCTACGGCTTCGCGATAAATCAGTTCGGCGAGATACTCGGTTATCTTAATCTTAACGCTCTTGATTTCAAGAATTACGCCCTTCCGATGCTCGGGGCTTTCGTCTGCATCGGCACTCTCACCGGCGTATGCGGCTCGGCGATTACGATGGGCAGGTATCTTAACAGGGAAGGCAGTGAAATAAGCGGTGTCTAAGTTTACAAAAGTCTTGTGCCTTTTGTTCTGCGTTCTTATGATTTTTTCGGCCTCAATGTCGGCAAGCGCTAAATCAACGTCGGAGTTGAAGGATGAGAGAGAAAAAATACGCAGCGAAATAGAGGCGGCGCAGAGCAAGATAAATTCTCTTAAACAGAAAAAAGAAAAACAGCAGGAATATGTGAACGCCCTTATGGAAAAGATAGATTTGATTCAGGATAAACTGGATAATCTTGAAAATCAGAGGGACGCTTTGCAGAGCGAAATAGACGCTTTGCAGAAAAAAATAGACGATACCGAAAAGCAGATAGAGGAAACTCAAAAACAGATTGAGAAAAAGCAGGCGGAATTCAGGGATATTTATGATCTTTACTGCCAGAGACTGCGAGCCATGTATATTTCGGGCAACGTTTCCACTCTTGAGATTTTTCTCGACAGCGGCTGGGATATGAGTTCTCTGCTCACCCGCGCGCAGATGGTTAAATCCATTGCGGAAAAGGACAATGAAACGCTTGACAAGCTTATGGAAATGATGCAGGTGATAACGCAGCAGCGCCAGCTTCTCGCGGAAAAAAGTGTTGAGCTAAAAGAGGATAAGGAAAAGCTGGACGCTCAGAAGGCAGATCTTCAAAGCTCGATAAAAGATATAAGCGCCTCCAAAAGCGAGCTTGACGCGGAGGTTGCCGAATGCAACGCCGCGATAAGAAAGCTCAACAGCCAGACGGCGGAATTTCAGGAAACGATAGAAACGGATCAAAACAGACTTAACGAGATAGAGGACGAGATACGCAACGCCGCGAATGCCGGCGCGCCGACAGGCTCATATACGCCCGGCACCGGCTCGCTCGGTTATCCGACAAGCTACAGAAGAATATCGGCGGGTTATCCGAATTATTCAAGCGGCAGGTATCACGGCGGTCTTGATTTCCCCTGCCCCACGGGAACAACGGTTTACGCGGCGGATTCGGGATATGTATCGCTTGTAAAATATCTTACATACAGCTATGGCAGATATGTTATGATAAATCACGGAAACGGGCTTTCAACGCTTTACGCCCACAACAGCTCGATACTTGTAAGCGAAGGCCAGGCAGTTACGAAAGGTCAGGCTATCGCGAAGTCGGGCGCTACGGGTAACGCCACCGGTCCGCATTGCCATTTTGAGGTCAGGAAAAACGGAACGAGAGTAAATCCGTGGAATTATCTCGGCTGAGGCTTTCGAGAAAATTTTAAAAGCAGGGAAGTGAATCAATGAAGCGGTTCGGCATATTAAAAAAATTTTTATCGGTTTTGTCGGTTTTCTGCGTCATTGCGTTTTCCTGCGCTTTTTCCGGCGAAAATGTGTTTGCCGATGAAAAGCTTTCGCCTGAGGAGGAAAAGGCCGCCCTTGAGCAGAGAATCAAGGAAACGAACAGCAAGCTTGCTGAGCTTAAGGCCGAGTCCGCCAACACTTCGGAATATATGAATACGCTGAGCAGCAAGATAAGTTATCTTGAGCAGGAGGCGGAGCTTGTTTCGGATGATGTGAAATCGTACGAAAGCAAGGTTTCCTCACTGCAAAGGCAGTGCGAGGAAAACGAAAAGGCGATACTTTCCACGCAGGAGGAAATAGACGAGTTGAACGTAAAACTCGGCGAATACAACGAGGCGTTCAGCGATAATTTCGACGCTTACTGCAAGCGTCTGCGCGCGATGTATGTGAGCGGCGAGACCGATATTTTCACTTTTTTGCTTACAAGCAGCGATATTTCGCAGTTTCTTACAAGATATGAGATGCTCCGCCGAGTCGCCAAGAAAGACAGCGACCTTCTTAAAAGCATCGAAAATGAACTCAACGAGATGGAAAAGATGTCGGACGAGCTTGCCCAAAAGGACGAAACGCTCACGCAGCGCCGTACGGAGCTGCTTATGGGCAAAGAAGAGCTTGAGGAAAATATTTTAAAACTGAACGAAAAGAAAAGCGATCTTGACGCGAAAAAAACAAATCTTTCCGCCGAAAGGGCAAGCGCTAATATTCTTTTAAAGAAGCTCAGCGACGAGACGGGCTATTATACGGAATTTCTTCAGGACGACAGGGAAACGCTCGAAGAGCTTGACAGGGAGATAGAAGAAGCGGCCAAAAAGTATGCCGAAAGCCTTTCCACCACCACAACGACCACGAAAAAACCGCAGACCACGCAGGGTGGGGAACACGGCGATGAAAATAATGATGTCAGCGGTGAACAGTCCTCTGAAAGCAACTCCTCTCAGTCGGGCAGTTCCTCAAGATATATCGAGCTGACGTATCCCGTGCCGTCTCAAAAAAGAGTTACATGCGGCATTCACGGTTACGCAGGGCACAGCGGCGCGGATTTTGCCTGCCCCACGGGCTCAAGGGTAGTCGCCGCGGAATCGGGAACGGTAATCATTTCAAAGGATCTTACAAATCCCGACGGTTCCTACAGAAGCTACGGAAGATATATAATAATAATGCACGATAAGACAACTTCCTCGGGAGATATGGTATATACTCTTTATGCGCACAACAGTTCAAGGGTGGCATATGAGGGGCAGCACGTTGAAAAGGGGCAGCTCATAGCCTATTCGGGAAGCACAGGAAATTCTACGGGGCCGCATTGCCATTTTGAGGTCAGAACCCCCTCGTCAAATTATTCCGACTGCAAGGATCCCGAAAAATATCTCCCCTAATGAAAAATTCGCATAAACTTCGGATGTGAGATAATGAAACACAGAATTTTAATAAAGCTCGCGGCCGCGCTTACAGCGCTCTCAATGGCCTTTACCGCTTTTACCTCGGGCAGTATGTATTCTTTGGCGGACGATTCGCCGTCTCCCGATTCGGCGGTAACGGAGCAGGGCGGCGCGGAAAGCGAAAAAACCGAAAAGGAAAAGGAGGACGCCCGCAAGAAGCTCGAAACGCAGCGGGCGGAATTTGAAAGAAGCATAAAGGAGCTTGAAAAAAGGCTTGCCGATCTTTCGGCCGAGTCAAAGGAAACGGAAGAATACATAGACACGCTCGACGAAAAAATAGGTTATCTTAACGAAGAGCTGACATTGCTTGACATTCAGATAAACTCATATATTGAAGATATTGACGCGCTTGAAGCGCAGATAAGCGAAAATCAGGCGCAGATAGACGCGCTTCAGGCGGAGGTCGACGCGGTCCAGTCAAAGCTTGACGAGCTAAACCGTCTGTTTGAGGCGAAATACGAAGCGTACTGCCTCAGGATGAGAGCCGTGTATGTCTCAGGTACTTTAAGTCTGTTCACGGCATTGCTGACTTGTGATGATATTTCAAGCTTTTTCACAAGGTATCAGATGATAAAATCAGTTTCAAAAAGCGATTCCGCGCTTCTCGTTGATATTGAGGAGGAAACGCAGAGCATTTTGGCGCAGGAAACCGACCTGAATGAAAAAAAGGCTTCGCTCGACAAGATGAAATCCGATCTTTTTGAAAAGAAAAACGGCCTTCAGGCAAAGAAAAACACTCTGAGCGCCGCGCAGGAGGAAATGGCAAGAAAGAAGGTGGCCCTCTCAAGCGATAAGGCGGAAAGCGATAAGCTTTTCGCGGAGCTCACCGCCAAAAACGGAATGTATACGGAATTCAGAAACGAGGACGCCGAGGTAAAAAAAGCGGTCGAAAAGGAAATATCGGATCTTATAAACGGAATAATAAAGCCCGAGGACGTCACCCTCGGCACAACTGGCGACAGAGACGAAACCGTTTCAACGACTTATCTTTATACGGACGTTCATTATAATTCGGACGCCGTGTTGAATATGACTTATCCCGTCCCCGGCCATTACGGCATTTCAGCGGGCTTCCCGAATTATTCAAACGGCAGTTATCACGGCGGTATAGATTTCCCCTGCCCGCAGGGAACAAACGTTGTCGCCGCGCAGTCGGGCGTGGTTATTTTAGTTAGGCTTCTGAATAAGAGCTACGGCCACTATGTTATGATTTATCACGGCACCGATTCAAAGGGCAGAACGATAGTCACCCTTTACGGCCACAATTCAAAAATCCTTGTTTCAACGGGCGATACAGTCGCGAAGGGTCAGGTAATAGCGAAATCCGGCAGCACCGGCAATTCCACCGGTCCACACTGCCATTTTGAGATAAGAATAAGCAACAAAAGAACAAATCCGTCAAATTATCTGAGCAAGTGATGAACAGAATAAATTACAGCGTAAAAACCGAAGAAATCATTAAAATCAATAAGAGAGAGCAAATTATGCCCTCTCTTTTGCTTCATGCCTGCTGCGCCCCCTGCTCAAGCGCCTGCCTTGAATATCTGAATGAAAATTTTAAAGTAACGGTGTTTTATTACAATCCGAATATTTCTCCGATGGAGGAGTTTGAAAAGCGCCTCGCGGAGGAAAAAAGACTTGTTCTCGAAATGCCGCTTGCCGAAGAGGTGCGTATTATCGAAGGCGAATACGACCACGGCGAATTTTTAAATGCCGTGCGCGGGCTTGAGGGCGAGCCCGAGGGAGGCAAGAGGTGCTTTGAGTGTTACCGCCTGAGACTTGAAAAAACGGCGGCGCTCGCCAAGGAGAAGGGCTTTGATTATTTTTGCACCACGCTTTCGATAAGCCCGTTAAAAAACGCCCAAAAGATAAATGAGATAGGCTATGAAATCGGCGAAAAGTACGGCGTAAAATGGCTGCCGTCCGATTTCAAGAAAAAAGAGGGCTATAAACGCTCGATAGAGCTTTCAAAGCGGTACGGACTTTACAGGCAGAATTACTGCGGCTGTGTTTTTTCAAAAAAGGGGGAAGAAAAAGATGAATAACGATCCTCTCGCGTCAAGAATGCGGCCGACCGAGCTTTCGGATATAGTGGGTCAGCGGCATTTGCTCGAAAAGGGAAAACCGCTTTACAATATGATAGAAAGCGGAAATATTCCAAACCTTATATTTTACGGCCCGTCTGGCGTGGGCAAAACAACGCTCGCGTCGATAATCGCTCAAAAAACGAAACGCGCGCTTCGCCGGCTGAACGGCACGAACGCCTCAACTCAGGATATAAAGGATATTGTGGCGCAGCTTAACACCTTTGAGGCGCCTAACGGAATTTTGCTCTATCTTGACGAGATACAGTATTTTAACAAGCGCCAGCAGCAAAGCCTGCTTGAATACATAGAAAACGGCAAAATAACCCTTATCGCCTCAACAACCGAAAATCCGTATTTTTATATATATCCCGCCATACTTTCCCGTTCAACGGTGTTTGAGTTTAAAACGGTTGATTGGCAGGATGTGATGATCGCCGTAAACAGGGGCTTTGATTTTCTTTCGGATGAAAACGGCGTGAAAATAACCGTTGAGGACGGCGTTGCCGAAAAAATAGCGAGGGGCTGCGGCGGCGACGTGCGCAAGGCTCTGAACGGAGTTGAAAACTGCTTTTTCTCAACAGATACCGTTGACGGCGAAAAGCGTATAACGCTTGATTTCGCCGAGCAGCTAACGCAGAAAAGCGCCGTAAAATACGATCGAGAGGGCGACGAGCATTACGATATAATTTCAGCGTATCAGAAAAGCCTTCGCGGTTCCGATCCCGACGCGGCGTTGCATTATCTTGCGAGGCTTTTGGAGGCCGGGGATCTGCCCTCCGCCTGCCGCAGGCTGATGGTTTGCGCCTGCGAGGACGTGGGGCTCGCGTATCCGCAGATAATACCTATCGTTAAGGCCGCTGTTGACGCGGCGCTTATGGTAGGTTTGCCCGAGGCGAGAATACCGCTTGCGGACGCGGTTATACTTGTTGCGATGAGCCCAAAGAGCAACGCGGGCGCAGGAGCGATAGACGAGGCTATCGAGGACGTTAAAAGCGGCAATTACGGGCCGATACCGCGCAGTCTGCAAAATAAGCATTACGACGGGGCGGACGCTGAGGTAAAAGGGCAGTTTTATCTTTATCCGCACAGTTTTGAAAATCATTGGGTGGAGCAGCAGTATCTGCCCGATATATTAAAGGATAAAAAATATTATAAGCCGCAGGACAATAAAAACGAGCAGTCCTTTAAGGCGTATATGGATAAGATAAAGGAGAAAAAATGAAAAATATAAAAATAGGGCAAGATATAAACGCCTCAAGGCTCGCTTACGGCTGTATGCGCATCGGCGGAAAAACGCAAAAGCAGGCGGAGGCAGTTGTAAAAACCGCTATTGAAACGGGCATAAATCTTTTCGATAACGCCGATATTTACTGCGGCGGAAAATCAGAGGAGTTTTTCGGCAAAGCGGTAAAAGGCGTTGACAGGGATAAAATCTATATCCAGTCAAAATGCGGAATAAGAGACGGCTTTTACGATTTTTCAAAAGAGCATATCGTATCTTCCGTTGAAAATTCGATAAAAAGAATGAACTGCGGTTATCTCGACGTGCTTTGCCTGCACAGACCCGACGTGCTGTTTGACGGCGAGGAGGTTGCCGAGGCGTTCGATGAGCTTTATTCCCGCGGTCTTGTAAGAAATTTCGGCGTTTCAAATTTCAACCCAATGCAAACCGAACTGCTGAAAAAATATATTACATATCCTTTGGTCGTAAACCAACTTCAGCTCGGTGTTTTCCACACCGGAATGATAGACAGCGGAATGTGCGTTAATATGAAAAACGGCTTTGCCGAAGACAAAGACGGCTTTGTGCTGCCGTATTGCAGGCTGAACGATATGGTGATACAGGCGTGGGGGCCGATAAGAAGCGCCGGCGGATATTTTCCGAGCGACGAATCAGTTGCGGATAAAACGGCGGTCTTGGAGCGCGAGGCAAACGAACTCGGCGTTTCAAAAGAAGCGCTTGCGATAGCGTTTTTGTCAAGGCTCGGCTGCGTGCAGCCGATAATCGGCACAACAAGCCCCGAAAGACTTTCCGCCATGGCCGAAAGCGAAAGCATAGAGCTAACGAGGCAAAAATGGTATGAAATTTACAGAGAAATGGGGAATTTGATACCGTGACGAAAAAGGAAAAGGCGCTGAAAGCCGTTGAACTGTTAAAAGAGCGTTATCCGGACGCCGTCTGCTCACTTACATCTCAAAGCCCGTTCGAGCTGCTTGTGGCGGTAAGGCTCTCCGCTCAGTGTACGGACGCGCGGGTAAATATGATAACGCCGGCTCTGTTTGAAAGATACAAAACCATCGAGGATTTTGCCTCGGCGGATCTCGGCGAGCTTGAGGGATACATACGTTCCTGCGGCTTTTTCAGAAGCAAAGCGGAATCCATAATCGGAATGGCGCGTAAGATACTCAGCGATTTCGGCGGTCGGGTGCCGGATAATATCGACGATTTAATAACTCTGCCGGGCGTCGGCAGAAAAACGGCAAACCTTATCGTGGGCGATGTTTACGGCAAAGAGGCGATAGTGGTGGATACCCATTGCATCAGGATAACGAACCGCTTGGGCCTCGTAAGCGATAAAGATCCGAAAAAAATAGAATTTGCGCTGAAAAAAATAATACCTCCCGAAGAGGGCTCGGATTTTTGCCATAGAATAGTGCTTTTCGGCAGGGATATATGCCCGGCGAGAAAACCGCGCTGCGGCGAATGCCCTTTGAGTGAAATATGCAGTAAAGTCGGAGTAAAATAATATGAAATCAAATATAATTCTTATCGGTATGCCGGGCGCGGGAAAATCCACATGCGGAGTGCTTGCGGCAAAAATTCTTTTGAAAAACTTTTTCGACACCGATCTTCTTATTCAGAATATCGAAGGGAAAAGGCTTCAGGATATAATCGACGAAAACGGGCTTGAATATTTTCAAAACGCCGAGGAAAGCGCCATACTCTCCCTTAATATAAACGGCACCGTTATAGCAACCGGGGGCAGCGTCGTTTACAGCGAGGCGGCCATGCGCCATTTAAAATCCTTTGGCGTTGTAATTTATCTTCATCTTGATTACGAAACAATGAAAAAGCGCTTGAAAAACACCGCGGTGCGCGGCCTTGTGCTGAGAAAGGGCGCAAGCCTTAGGGAAATGTATGAGGAAAGGCTGCCTCTTTATGAAAAATACGCCGATTTTACAGTGCTTTGCGATGAAAACACAATCGACGAAACTGCCGAAAAAATCGTTGAGGCCGCGGGAAAAATTTAGGCTTGAATAACCCTATACCTTTATGCTATTATATAAAATATCATTTTATGAAAATGGAGGAATATATATGAACGAAAAATCAAACAAGTTCGTAAAAGAGGGGCTTACCTTTGACGATGTGCTGCTCATTCCCGCTGAAAGCGATGTGCTGCCCAACGAGGTGGATCTTTCAACAAACCTTACAAAGGATATAAAACTGAATATTCCTCTGATGACCGCCGCTATGGATACGGTCACCGAATCCAATATGGCTATAGCGATAGCCCGTGAAGGCGGCATAGGCGTTATACATAAAAATATGAGCATTGAGGATCAGGCTACTGAGGTCGATAAGGTCAAAAGGTCCGAAAACGGCGTTATAACAAATCCGTTTTTCCTTTCGCCGCGAAACACCGCTCTCGACGCGGAAAACCTTATGAGAAAATATAAGATAAGCGGCGTTCCGATATGCGAGGACGACGGCACTCTCGTCGGTATTCTCACAAACCGCGATATGAGGTTTATGACGGATTACAATATCAGAATAGCCGACGTTATGACTCCCAAAGAAAAGCTTGTAACAGGCGATTCCGGAACAACTCTTGAAGACGCCAAAAAGGTGCTTATGAAATACAAGGTCGAAAAGCTGCCCCTCGTGGACAAAAACGGCAGACTCACCGGTCTTGTTACGATAAAGGATATAGAAAAAAGCCAGAAATATCCCAACACCGCCCGCGATAAGAAAGACAGGCTTCTCTGCGCCGCGGCCCTCGGTGTTACGAGCGATCTGCTCGACCGCGCCAAAGCGCTTGCCGACGCTCAGGTGGACGCTTTCATTCTTGACTCGGCTCACGGCCATTCCGCGAATATCATAAAAGCGGTGGCAAAGGTAAAAGAGGCGTTTCCTGATATTTCACTTATTGCCGGAAACGTGGCCACGGCGGAGGGCACGAAGGCGCTTATCGAGGCGGGAGCCGACGCGGTAAAGGTCGGAATAGGCCCCGGTTCCATATGCACAACGCGCGTTGTAGCAGGTATAGGCGTGCCTCAGATCACGGCGATTTACGATTCGGCGGAGGTCGCGGATAAATACGGCATACCGATTATCGCCGACGGAGGCATTAAATACAGCGGCGAGATAGTAAAGGCTATCGCCGCGGGCGGCAGCGTTGTTATGGTGGGCTCGCTTGTGGCCGGCTGCGAGGAATCGCCGGGAGAAATAGAGATCTATCAGGGCCGCCAGTTTAAGGTTTACCGCGGAATGGGTTCGCTCGGCGCGATGAATAAAGGCTCTGCCGACCGCTACTTCCAAAACGGCACTAAAAAATTCGTACCCGAAGGCGTTGAAGGGCGCGTGCCTTACAAGGGGCTTGTGGGCGATACGGTCTATCAGATGATGGGCGGTCTGAGAGCGGGTATGGGCTATGTGGGCTGCCATAATATCAAAGAGCTTCGCACAAACGCAAAGTTTATAAAGATAACGGGCGCGGGACTTGTTGAAAGCCACCCCCACGATGTTTACATCACAAAAGAGGCTCCCAACTACTCGGGCAGCAGGCAGGATTGATCGGCTTTTTTAATCGTATATATAGCTGAGGGGAGTCGAACACAACAAGGTTTTTGCGGGCTTATTTACGCAAATACGGCTTCAAACCCCTTGTCAATACGCGAGTATTGACTTCGGTGTTTTCATTGTCTTTGCAAAAATCCTCACCGCAAAAACTGCTTAGCATCCCACGGCGAGGAGTTTTTGAGGGATTTTTGCTTTTTTCGGTGCAGGCGGGCCGGCGCCCGCCAAGAAGAAAAGGGGAAAAATAACCAAAAAGAACCGCCGTGGGACTTATCGGGTTCAACTCCCCTCAGCTATAAATATCGAAAGGTATTAAAGGCAGTTTAAAAAAATACTACCATTTAATGCCTTTTTGTGTTATAATAACCTCAACAGCAATTTGCATTCGCAAATTCCCTGCGCTTTGCGCATGGTTCGGCTGAAAGCCGAATGTTGAGAACATTGTTGCATAAATAACCTCAACAGCAATTTGCTTACGCAAATTTCCTGCGCTTCGCTCAGGAATTCGGCTTTCAGCCGAACGTTGAGAACATTGTTGCATAAATAACCTCAACAGCAATTTGCTTACGCAAATTTTCTGCGCATTGCGCAGGAATTCGGCTTTCAGCTGAATGTTGAGAACATTGTTGCATAAATAACCTCAACAGCAATTTGCATTCGCAAATTCCCTGTGCTTCGCCCCGATAATCAAAGCGCTAAGCTCCCGTCGGCGTGCGCCGCTCGCGGTTGGCAGTTCAGCCGCAATCTAAGTTAAAATAACATTGCATAAATCTGTTTAGGATGGTTTTATGGCTGAAAATTTAACCCGTTGGCAGAAATTCAAGCGATTTTTGCGGCGGAGTTTTACCCCCACATGGGCTATGCATTTTGCTTACACGGTCGTAACGTTTGCCATGGCGGTGGCGCTTGTGGTTTGGGTGGCAACATATGCCGTAACAAAAAGCTATGAGGAAAGGACTCTGAGCTTCGTGAAGGGATTTACCGTAACGGCGCATACAGGCGCGTTTGACACAAAGGCAAACAGCCTCGCATTTATAGAAGCCGCAATCAAAAATAAGGTTGATGTGCTTGAGATCGATATACGTCAAAGGCCGAACGGCGTGCTTGTTATGGATCACGAATTTGTTATAACAAACAGGGACGGCGTTGAGCTTTCCGAAGCGTTCGATCTGCTGAAGGGAACGGATATACGCATAAATCTCGACATAAAGGAAACACGGGTGCTCAACGCTCTGCATGATCTTTTGGTTGAATACGGCTTTTACGACAGAGCTTTTCTCACCGGCATTGAGAGCAAGGATATCGAGGAACTGCGCGCGTCAAACTGCGCCGATATGGAATATTATCTCAACTGCCAGCCTTCAAGAACGCAGGTCTTTTCCGATGAATACAAGGCGGAGCTTATCGAGGAACTCAAGCAGTCCGGAGCGGTAGGAATAAACTGCGCTTACCGATATGCCGGCGGCCAGCTTTGCGAACTGCTCCACAAAAACGGCTACAAGCTTTCGGTTTGGACGGTGAACGATCAGCGGAGTATGAAAAGAGTGCTTGTTTTTAAGCCCGACAATATAACTACCATGCAGTATGACCTGCTGATGTCAACTATAAAAGAGTGGAACGAATGATATGAAAAACGAAGAATATATCAAAGCGATTGAAATGCGCTCCTCAAGAAGAACGTATAAAAACGTTCCTCTTGATAAGGAAACGCTTGAGATAATAAAATCGATGGTCGATTTTGTGAATGAAAAAGCCGATCTCAATTTTGTTTTGATTGAGGACGCCTCTTTCGCTTTCACGGTTTTTACCGGCAGGTTTGCCTGCGTTGCCGTTTGCGGGCCCGATACAATAGCGGCGCGCGAGGATTGCGGGTATTACGGCGAAACGATAGTGCTGCAATGCGCATATCACGGGCTCGGAACGTGCTGGGTATCCGGCACCTATAATGAAAACAAGATTCTTGAGGCGATAGAGCTTCCGCCGAAAATCAGGCTTTACGGAGTTATCACGATAGGTTACGTCGGCCCGAAAAAAAGCATGAAAGAAAATATGTTTTATAAAGCCACCCACAAAACAAATAAGCCTTATCAGAAAATGTTTGAGGTTTGCGATGAAAAGTTGCCGCCCGATTACGAGTACGCCATGAAGCTCGTTGAGGCGGCGCCGAGCGCGGTCAACCGCCGCCCCGTTAAATTCAGATATGAAAACGGGTTGATCTCCGCCTCCGTCGACGAGCCTTATTCGGATAAGAGCATTGATTTCGGCATTGCCAAGCTGCATTTTCAGCTCGGTATGTCGGCAAGAGGAATAAAAGGGGAATGGAAAAACGGCGCTTTCATTGTTGATGAAAACCGTATTTTGAAATTTCCCGACTTGAAACCCGAAGAATAAAAGGAGTTTTTTACAATGACAAAAGGGGAAAAAAAGAAAAAAAGCAAGGGCAAAACAATCGCTGTCATTATCGTTGCGATAATCGCGGTGCTGCTTGTTGCGGCTATCACGGGCGGAATGATCTTCCTGAACAGCTATTGCAAAACGAAGGAGTATAATGTTGTGAATGTTTCCGATATAGTGAGCGAACCGGTAACGCTCGTTGCGCACAGAGGCTTCAGCGCCGTTGCGCCCGAAAATACCGCTCCGGCGTTTGAGGAGGCGGGGCTTGCGCATTTTGACGCGGCGGAATGCGATGTTTACCGCACAAAGGACGGCGTTTGGATAATAAGCCACGATATTCACACCTACAGAATGATGGATAAATCGGCTTTTATCGAAAAGCTTACTTATGATGAGCTTATGGAATATACATACGACAACGGCTCGAATATTGACAAGTATCCCAATCTCAAAATCTGCACTCTTGACGAATATCTTGAGATCTGCGCCAAATACGGTATGATTCCCGTTATCGAGCTCAAGGGCACGAATAATACGGAGCATTATGACGAGATAATAGACAGTGTGCAGAAAAACGGACTGAGCGACAGAGCGATTTTCATTTCGTTCCACTTTGAAAATCTGCAAAAGCTCAGGGCGCTTTCCGACGCTCCGCTTTATTACCTCGTTCAGAAGATAGATGAGCAGTCGATAAACGACGCGCTTTCACTTGGAGGAAAATGCGGTATAGATTTCAACGGCGATCCCAAGAAGGAAAATACCGGCGAAATCCTCAAACAGTGCCAGGATAAGGGACTGCTTTTGGGCGCGTGGACCATCGACAGCCCCGACGTTCTCAAGCAGCTTGTTTCGGAGGGAGTTACTCTTATCACCACAAACGCGATAAGACCGTAAAAAATCCGTTTTTCGGAGCGCCGATGAAACGGGCGGTTGCGTCGGGCGGTCACCGAATGCGGGAATATAACCTCGTGCGAAGGCCAAAAAAATCTTTATGGTAAACAGCGGCGGATATAAGGAAAAACGCGGCGATAAAGCGCGTTGCTTAATTCCGCCGTTCATAAAGGAAATGAAATTTTGTGAAAGAGTGATCCGCGCGGTCATTCTTTCACTTGTTTAAGGAGAAAAAATGAAGTTTATTTCATGGAATGTAAACGGGCTGCGGGCCTGTATCAACAAGGGCTTTGAGGAATTTTTCAAAGAGGCAAACGCGGATATTTTCTGCGTTCAGGAGACAAAATTGCAGGAGGGGCAGACGGACTTTGCCCCCGAAGGATATTTTTCATTCTGGAATTACGCCGAGAAAAAGGGCTATTCCGGCACCGCTGTTTTCGCGAAAAAAAGGCCCGTTTCGGTAAGCTTCGGAATGGGTATTGAGGAGCACGACAAAGAGGGAAGGCTCATAACCCTTGAATATGAGGACTTTTATTTTATCAACGTTTACGTTCCAAATTCTCAAAGGGAGCTAACAAGGCTTGATTACCGTATGAAGTGGGAAGATGATTTCAGAAATTACATCTTATCCCTTGAAAGCAAAAAGCCCGTGATATTCTGCGGGGATCTGAATGTCGCCCATAAAGAGATCGATTTGAAAAATCCGAAAACAAATCATAATAACGCGGGCTTCACGGACGCGGAGAGAGAAAAATTTACGGCGCTGCTTAACAGCGGCTTTACCGATACGTTCAGGTATTTTTATCCCGAAATTGAAGAAGTTTACAGCTGGTGGTCGTATATGTTCAGGGCAAGGGAGAAAAACGCGGGCTGGAGAATAGATTATTTCATCACGTCAAAAGCCCTTGACGGCAGACTTTCAAACGCGAAGATACTCTGCGACGTTTACGGCTCGGATCACTGCCCCGTTGAGCTTGACATAGAATAATGTTTTAGTGCCCGTCGCTTTTCAGCGGCGGGCATTTGCTTTGACTTTTAATGTTTTTATGCCTAAAAACAAGCAAGAATGACTCGCTTTACTGTATATTTTAATGATTGAATGTTGATTTTTGTTGTGATATAATTGTAAAAATCCGGCGCATACAGGCGTTTGAATGCTTTTTATCAAGGGGATTGTGTTTTGAAACTGTTTACCTTTAAACGCGGCGTTCATATTTATGACGGCAAAAATCTATCAATGAACGAGCCTATCGGAAAAATGGCGGCCGGGGAGGAGCTTATCTATCCCCTGTCCCAGCATATCGGCGCGCCGGCAAGGGCGGTTGTTTCAAAGGGCGAAAGAGTCCTTAAAGGGCAGATGATAGCCGAAGAGGCGGGCTTTATTTCCTCGCCTGTTTTCAGCGCCGTTTCCGGCACCGTAAAGGCGGTTGAGAAAAGAACGGTCACCGGCGGATATAAGGCGGACTGCATAGTTATACAAAACGACGGCGCAAACGAGACCGTTCCCGATTTCGGAAAGGAGCGTTCGCTTGAAGAGCTTTCCGGCAAAGAAATAGCGCGCATAATAGCCCGCTCGGGCTGCGTAGGGCTCGGCGGCGCGGGCTTCCCCACCGGGGCTAAGCTGTCTCCGAAAAACGTCCCCGATATAGATACTCTTATCATTAACGGCGCTGAATGCGAGCCTTATATTACGGCGGATTATCGGCTTATGATTGAAAAAAGCGATGAAATAATAAAAGGTATAGAGGCGGGGCTAATGCTTTTGCCGCATGCGAGGGCAATTATCGCCGTTGAGGACAATAAGCCCGAGGCGATAAAAATCCTTTCCCAAAAAGTGATGGGCAAGGAAAAAATTTCCGTTGCCGCGCTTAAAACGAAGTATCCGCAGGGCGGAGAAAGGCAGCTGATTTATGCCTTGACCAAGCGAAAAGTGCATTCCGGCATACTTCCCGCGGACAAGGGTTGCATAGTTGTAAATATCGCGAGCTGCTTTGCGGTGTATGAAGCGGTTTATAAAAATATGCCGCTTATACATAGGATAGTAACGGTAACGGGCGAGGGAGCAAATTCTCCCTGCAATCTCGACGTTCCCCTCGGCGTAAGCCATTCCGAGGTTCTTGCCGCGGCCGGCGGAGCAAAGCAAGGCGCGGTAAAATTTGTTTCGGGCGGCCCGATGATGGGTACGGCGATGAGCAGTCTTGACGTGCCCGTGGTAAAAACCTCGTCATCAATTCTCGCTTTTATGGAGGACGATGTGGCAAAATCGAAAGAAACCTCCTGCATACGCTGCGGAAGGTGCGCCGGCGTATGCCCCCAATTTCTTGTGCCGCAGATGATGGCAAGAGCCGTGAGGGCGGACGATTTCGAGCGTTTTGAAAAGCTGGGCGGCAGGGAATGTATGGAGTGCGGAAGCTGCGCTTACGTCTGCCCCGCGAAAATACCGCTTACTCAGATATTCAAATTCGGCAAAGCGCATCTCGCGTTCACGGCCGCCGAAAGCAAAAAAGGGGGAAATGGCAATGTATAACGTTTCGGTCTCTCCCCATATAAGAGCCAAAAGCTCCGTAAGATCCATTATGATCGACGTGGCGATAGCGCTTATCCCCACGCTTGTGTTCGGCGTTTTTCACTTCGGCGCGGGCGCGCTCGTTACGGTGATTTTGTGCGTTGCCGCTTGTGTCGCGAGCGAAGCGCTGTTTGAGCTTGCGCTGAAAAAGCCGATAACCGTTTTTGATTGCAGCGCTGTCGTCACCGGCCTTATCCTTGCCGTAAATCTTCCGCCGAACGCCGTTTGGTGGCTGCCGGTTTTGGGCGGGGTTTTCGCGATAGTCGTTGTAAAAATGCTGTTCGGCGGGCTCGGGCAGAATTTTATGAATCCCGCGCTTGCCGCAAGATGCTTTCTCCTTATATCGTTTACCTCGCGTATGACCGATTTCGCGGTGGACGGCGTTTCCTCCGCCACTCCTCTCGCGATGCTTGAGGCAGGGCAGAAAACAGACCTTTTAACTCTGTTTTTGGGACTTCACGGAGGCTGTATAGGCGAGGTGTCGTCCGTTGCAATACTCGCGGGAGGGCTTTATCTTATAATAAAAAAGGTTATATCGGTAAGGATTCCTTTGATATACATAGGTTCGACTGTTCTGTTTATTTTTGTTATAAATCTGATTTCCGGCGGGGATATATCGGCGGTATATCTCCTTGGGCATATTCTTTCGGGCGGACTTTTGGCGGGCGCGTTCTTTATGGCCACCGATTATGTAACAAGCCCGATAACGGCGAAAGGGCAGGTTATTTACGCCGCCGTTCTCGGCCTGCTCACCGCGCTGTTCAGGTGCCTTGGCGCTTCGGCGGAGGGCGTTTCATATGCCATAATAATCGGCAATCTGCTTGTTCCCCTTATTGAGAACAACACGGTTTCAAGGCCGTTCGGCTTAAAAAGGGAAAAGAAAGGGGATGCGGCAAAATGAAAGAGAAAAAATCCGGCTTGTTTTCCAACACCGTTGTTATTTTTGTTATAACGCTTGTCTCCGTTGTTTTGCTCGCTGTCGTTTATCAGATAACAAAGGAGCCGATAGCAAAGGCTCAGGAAGACGCAAAGATAAAAATTTATTCCTCCGTGTTTATCGGTGCGGTTTCTTTTGAAAAAATCGAGAACACGCAGTCGTTGTTTTCCGGCGCCGCGCGGGCGCTTTCAAAGGCCGATCTTTCGGATTGCACCGTCGATGAGGCGCTCTACGCGAAGAGCGAGAGCGGAGAAACCGCCGGCTATGTTATTTCCGCCGTATCTCCCAACGGATACGGGGGAGACGTGAAGATAGCCGTGGGAATATCCCGCGACGGGGTGCTCACGGGTTTTGACGTTGTTTCAAATTCGGAAACGGCGGGGCTCGGTTCAAAGTGCACGGATGAGGAATTTACTTCACAGTTCAAAAACAAGCGTGCCGAAATGATAAAATACACAAAAACGGGAGCGTCGGCACCGGATGAAATAGACGCAATAAGCGGAGCCACAAGAACGACAAACGCCGCCGTTCAGGCTGTAAATACCGCGATAATTTTCTACAACGAGAATTTCGGCGCTAAAGCCGCCAAAGGAGAGTGAGACGAATGAAAGTTCTTTTTGAAAGACTTTATAACGGCATAATAAAAGAAAATCCCACGTTTGTTCTTATGCTCGGAATGTGCCCCACTCTCGCCGTAACAACAAGCGCCGAAAACGGCCTCGGTATGGGGCTCGCCACCACGGTGGTGCTTATAATGTCTAATCTTCTTATTTCACTTCTGCGAAAAGTCATTCCAAACGGCGTGCGCGTGCCCGTTTACATAATTATAATAGCCTCTTTCGTAACGATAGTTGAAATGCTGATGCACGCCTATGTCACCTCTTTGTACGACAGTCTGGGCATATATATCCCGCTGATAGTAGTAAACTGTATAATTTTCGGCAGGGCTGAAACTTATGCCTCCAAAAACAAGCCGCTAAGCTCCGTTTTTGACGGAATAGGCACGGGACTCGGATTTACGCTCGGGCTTACCGTTATCGGGATTGTGAGGGAGCTTTTGGGCAACGGAACGGTTTTCGGATTCAGAATTATGCCGAAGAGCTATGAGCCTATATCAATATTCATTCTCGCTCCCGGGGCGTTTTTCGTTTTATCGTTACTTTGCGCGCTGCAAAACAAATTCAAGGCAAAGGGCGCGAACAGGCATATAAAGAGCGGCGCCGTATGCGGCGGAAACTGCGCCGAATGCCCCGCGGCGGAAAGCGAGGTAAAGGGCAATGGCTAAAACTCTGTTTCTCGTTCTGATAACCACGGCGCTTATAAACAACGTTGTTTTAAGTCAGTTTTTGGGCATATGCCCCTTTTTGGGCGTTTCTAAAAGCATAAAAACCGCTGCCGGTATGGGCGGAGCGGTCATATTCGTTATAACTCTTTCGTCCGCCGTTGCGAATCTTCTTTACACATACGTGCTGCAAAAGCTGAATTTAACTTATCTCAACACAATAGCTTTCATTATGGTGATTGCTTTTCTCGTTCAGCTTGTTGAGCTTTTTTTGAGAAAGGTTGTCCCGTCGCTGTATAAAAGCCTCGGCGTTTACCTGCCTCTTATCACAACAAATTGCGCCGTGCTCGGAACGGCGCTCACAAACGTACAGCAGTCAAACGATTTCGTAACAAGCGTTGTAACGGGATTCGGCACTGCCGTCGGCTTTTGTATTGCCATTGTTATTATGGCGGGCGTAAGGGAAAAAACAAAATCAAACGATTTCCCGAAGGCGTTCAGCGGAACTCCCGCCGTGCTTATGACCGCCTGCCTTATGTCCATAGCCTTTTACGGCTTTACCGCGTTTGCGTAAGGAGGCGGCAAAATGAGTTTTAACGAAATAATTATCGCCGCCGCCGTTCTTTGCATAATAGCGCTGATAATCGGCATAGTTCTGAGCGCGGCGGAAAAAATTTTTCACGTTGACGTAAATGAACTCAGCGTTAAAATAGCGGCGCAGTTACCCGGAGTAAACTGCGGCGGCTGCGGTTTCGCGGGGTGCGACAGCTGCGCCGACGCAATCGCTAACGGAAAAGCGCCTGTTTCCGCCTGCCCCGTGGGAGGCAAAAGCACGGCGGATAAAATCGCCGAAATAATGGGCAGGGAGCCTGAAGATATGCGCCGTATGGCGGCATATGTAAAATGCGACGGAAGCTGTGAAAAGCGGCGGACGGATTATAACTACTACGGCGTAAGTTCCTGCGCGTATGCCGCGGCAATGCCCGATTCAAGCAGCTATGCCTGCAAGTTCGGCTGCCTCGGTTTCGGCTCCTGCGCAAAGGTTTGCGGTCAAAATGCTATAACCGTAAAAAACGGAAAAGCATCGGTGGACGAAAGCCTGTGCATAGCCTGCGGCAAATGCCTTAAAGCCTGCCCGCACGGCCTTATCGAGCTTGTCCCCGCCGATTCAAAGTACAGGGTTCAGTGCTCTTCCGCCGAAAGGGGAAAGGAAGTCAGAAACGCCTGCGAATCCGGCTGTATCGGCTGCGGGATATGCGCCAAAAACTGCCCGAACGGCGCGATAACATTGAATAATAATATCGCGAAGATAGATTATAACAAATGCTCAAAATGCGGGATATGCGCCGAAAAATGCCCCCGCAAGATTATCAAAACTTTTAATGCCGTATGAAAAAAATATTGTGCGCCGCCGTTGCGCTTTTGATTGCTTTCACTGCGTGCGCCTGCGGCAAAAGCGGCGGAAAAGAACGGTTTTCGTCTGAAATTTACGATTTTTTTGATACGGTGACAGTCGTCACCGCCTATGATGAGAGCGAAACGGAATTTAACGAAAAGCTTTCTCTTTTCACCGAAAAGCTCTCTGAATACGACGGCCTTTACGACATATACGCTCCCCGTGATTCCCTTATAAATCTATATACGATAAATGAGCGGGCGGGCAAGGCTCCCGTCAAGGCCGACGGCAGGATAATAGAGCTGCTTGAATACGGAAAGAGGGCGTATGAGTTCACTCTGGGGAAAGTAAATATCTGTATGGGCCCGGTGCTGTCTTTATGGCACGAATGCAGGGAGGAGGCCGCCGCTCAGCCCGATAAAGCGAGGCTGCCGGATATATCCGCCCTTGAGAAGGCGGCAAAGCATACCGATACGGACGACCTTATAATAAACGAGGACGATTCGACCGTGTTTTTTGCCGATCCCGATATGAAACTTGACGCAGGAGCGATAGCAAAGGGATATGCCGCCGAAAAGCTCGCGGAATGGGCAAAAGAAAACCTCTGGAGCAGCGCAGTTATAAATATAGGCGGAAACGTCTGCGCTTTCGGCAGTAAAAACGACGATGGGGAAACCCCGTGGAAAATCGGCGTTGAATCGCCTAAAAAAAGCGCGGAAAATTATGCGGAAATCGTTGAAATCAAGGAAGGCTGCGTTGTTACAAGCGGGGATTATCAGCGGTTTTATACCGTGAACGGTAAAAAATACTGCCATATCATAGATCCCGCCACTCTTATGCCTGCCGAATATGTTTCAAGCGTTACCGTGGTATGTGAAAACAGCGCACTTGCGGACGCGCTCTCCACCGCCTTGTTCAATATGGATATAGATCGGGGTAAGGCTCTTGTTGACGGTATGAACGGAGTTGAGGCGCTGTGGATAGACAAAGAGGGCGAAAAGTATTACAGTTCGGGATTTAAGGAATATATAAAAAATAAGAGGTATCGGCAATGAAAAAAGCGGATTTTATCGTAATAGCCGTCACGGCGGTGCTGATTCTTATATCCTGCGTTTTTCTTTACGGCGTAAACGACGCAACGGGGAAATATGTTCAGGTGGAGGTTGACGGAGCCGTTACGGATACTCTGCCGCTTGATAAGGATACCGTTCTTGAAATAAGCACCGAAAAAGGAAGCAACACTCTTGTTATTAAAAACGGAGAGGCGGCCGTAACGCGGGCGGACTGCCCGGATCTTATATGCGTAAATCACAGGGCTGTAAAAAGAAACGGCGAATCTATAATCTGCCTGCCGCACAGGGTAGTGATAACCGTTATATCCGACGCCGAAGAAAACGGCGTTGACGCCGCGGCGTAAGGTGATTCGTATGGAAAACAAAAAGGTAAAAAGCATAGCCCTTTTCGGGGTGATGACGGCGCTGGCGTTCGGCCTCGGTTATATCGAGAGCCTTATACCGCTCGGCACGGGAATACCAGGTGTAAAGGCGGGGCTCGCGAATCTCGCGGTCGTTTGCGCGCTTTATCTTTTCGGCCCGAAACAGGCGTTTGCCGTATCCGTTATAAGAATATTCCTTTCGTCAATAACGTTCGGCAATTTTTTCAGCCTCGTTTACAGCCTTTGCGGCGGTCTGCTGAGTTTTGCGGTTATGGCGGTTTCAAAAAGAACCAAACTCTCTGTCGTCGGAGTCAGTATGCTCGGCGGAATTTTTCACAATATCGGTCAGCTTGCCGCCGCCGCGGCCGTAACCCAAACGGTTCGGATAGTCTATTATTTTCCCGTTCTTTTGGTTTCTGGGCTTATATCGGGCTTTCTTATAGGCATTGTTTCAAAAGCGATAATCGAAAGGCTGCGAAAGGCGCTTGAATTATAAAAAGAATAAGGCAAAAAATAAAACCTCCGCGCGGATTTATGCGGAGGTTTTGCCTTATTATGCTTTGTATCGGATTACGCCTTGTTGAGCTTTGCCGCGAAAGCGCTCTTTTTTCTTGCGGCGTTGTTTTTGTGAATAAGATTTTTGGCAGCGGCCTGATCGATTTTTTTGATTGCCGCCTTAACTGCTTCCTCTTTATTCGGCGCGTCGGCGGAAATAGCGATGTTGGCTTTTTTCATTGCGGTTTTAAGAGCCGATACCGCGGATTTGTTTTCGGCGGCTTTCTTTGCCTGAACCTTAACTCTCTTTTTCGCTGATTTGATGTTTGGCATGGTTTTCAACTCCTTTTGCGGAAATAATGCTTAAGGGCTTACGCCCAATATCTTTTAAATGCTTAAACATACTATCATATCTTTTTCAAAAAAGCAAGTATTTTTTTGTTTTTGGGCATACTTTTATTGAAATTGTTTAAAAAAAGGTGATCGATATTGAATAAACGCACCGATCTTGCCGTTGAAAGCTATGAAGCGGGCTGCAAAACCGAATTGCGGGGAGTTAAGGTCACAGAAGAAAACGGAGTAACAACGGTTCGCGTTCTCGACGAAAGGGGCGAACAAGCGCTTGGCAAGCCGATCGGCTCCTATGTTACGGTCGAGGTGCCGTCTTTTGTGAACGATACGGATATATTTGACGGAAGATTGAAAAAAATAGCCGATTTGCTAAAAAATCTCCTTCCCGCAAAGTGCGACAATATTCTTGTTGCCGGTATTGGTAATATGGATATTACGGCGGACGCATTGGGGCCGAAAACAAGTTCGTATATACTCGCAACACGGCATATTGCCGAGGACCTTAAAAAGGAGATGGGATTTGAAAATCTGAAAAAGGTTTCCACTCTTCGCACGGGCGTTTTGGGCGAAACGGGAATAGAAAGCGCCGAAATTATAAAGGGAATGGTCGAAATAGTAAAGCCGTCTTGCGTTATTGCCGTAGACGCGCTTGCCGCGTCTTCGGCGGAACGGCTCGGAACGACGGTGCAGCTTTCCGACGTGGGGATTTCTCCGGGTTCGGGTGTGGGAAACCACCGCTATGAGATCTCGAAAAAAACATTGGGAATACCGGTAGTTTCGGTGGGGATACCCACCGTTGTTTCAACCGGAACGATAAAAGGCGCGAAAGACGATTCAATGTTTGTTACGCCGCGTGAAATAGACCGCGTTACGGAGCAGGGAGCAAAGCTTATAGGTATGAGCATAAACGTTTGCCTTCAGCCCGACATATCCGAAAAGGACTTGTATATGCTGCTGAGCTGAAAGGAGCGAAGCAAATCCCGTCATAAAAACGCTGCGTTTTTCATAAATATAATATATGTATAAAATAAAATAAATCGGTACATTGGCGGAGCGCCTGAAATCCGCTGAGATATTAGGCGCAAAAGCCGGAAATATTTATACAGCGCAGGTGTGTTATGAAAAAAGAAATCGTGATTTTTGCTTCAAATATCGTGCTCTTATTCGGACTTGCGGCACTTTTTATAGGAATTTCACCTCGAATCTCCGGCGGGATAACGCTTTTCGAGCAGGGTATGGGCAAAATACGCAAACCTTATTCGCAGATAAAAGAGGCGTCGGAAGAAATTTCCTTGATAATTTCGGATAAAGAAGAAAACAATAATAACACCACGTCGGAGGACGCGCAGGACGTTATGCACAGTATTACCGCCGAGGACAGCTCGCAGAATACAGACTTGACTGCAACGCCTGCCGATATTCAGGCGCTTATGGCTGAAGCGAAAAAAAGCATATCGAAAGAAAAAGTAAAAGGAAAAACGAGCGAAGACAATTACACGGGTGGCGGAACGATTGTAACCTTCAAAAATGTGCAGGTTCAGAAAAAAATTCCTGATTCCTTTTATAAGCTTGACATAGAAGGTCTTTTAAAAAAGAAAGCAAGTCTTAAAATATCTGATATGTCAAAGCCCACGATCCTTATTTACCACAGCCATACTACCGAATGCTACACTCTTCTTGACGTGGGTTATTATACAGAGTCCACCGACCTGAAAACCAAAGATACCGCAAGGAATATGGTTCGGGTCGGGGACGAAATCTGCAAGGTTCTCGAAAGCCGAGGATTCAACGTTATCCACGATACCGAGATACACGACCTGAAATATACGGGCGCTTACGATTCTTCGAGAAAGACGGTTACGGAATATCTTGAAAAATATCCCTCCATTGAGATAACGATAGACGTTCACCGCGACAGTATTACATACAGTAACGGAACAAAAGTAAAGCCCACCGCGGTTGTCAACGGAAAAAAAGCCGCGAAAATGATGATAATTTCTGGCTGCGAATACGGAAGCATAAGCAATTATCCGAATTGGGAATACAATCTCAGATTTTCAACCGCCGTAACGAACGCGGCAAATTCAATGTATAAGGGAATTATGCGCCCCATACTGTTTTCCGAGCGGAAATATAATCTTGATCTCACAAAAAATTCTTTTCTGCTTGAAATCGGAACTGAGGCCAATACGCTTGACGAGGCCTGTTATTCGGGCAGACTTTTTGCCAATGCGCTTGCCGAAATGCTGCTAAAGGAATATGTAAAGGAAGGATAAAATGAAAAAGCATCCTGTTGCCGCGGTCTTACTCGCGGCAACGATAGTAGTGGGCGTGGGGGCGTCCGTCGCCTACTATAACACCAAAAGCTTCGGATTTGACGAGGACACCGTTTTGTTTCGCCGCGAGGATGACGGAATAACGGTGTTCGACAGCAAAATATATTATAAGGACTTAAGAAATTTTTACAACGAAACAAAAAATTATACGCCGGGCGAGGTCTATTCCACGGCTCCCGCCGTCCAAACCTATGCCGGCGAAATAGTTTCATATCTGAAGGCGGAGGGCTATATCCGTCTTCCTTTTTAGTTGGATTTCGCTTCGGCAAGCGGAGCGGGGATGATTAAATAAAGCCAAAATGCGAAACGCCCGGAAGCGCATAACGGTTAATAAAAAAACTTGAAAAAAAGTGTTGACTTTTAAAAAAGTATCTGCTATTATAATCAAGCGCCTTGAGAGAGGATATCTTGACAGGCGGCGAAAGAGGACCTTGAGAATTGAACAACGACGAAAGAAAAGGAACCCGATTAGATTCAAGAAGAGTTAAATCGAGAGTA
>CANQGT010000007.1 GCA_947623505.1 uncultured Clostridia bacterium
TTTACACGATCTGAGCTGTGTTGTCCTATTTTTTTCTCCCGGTGTTGCACTTCATATGATAACCTGTCCCCTCCCCTTACACAGGGGAGGCAGTGGGAGGGAGGGATTGTTCGCTTGTAACAGCATTACACAGGGAAGGCTTGTTTTTACATATACATTCTTTTACCTCTTTGGCTCACCTATGCAAGCGGAGCCAAAAGGGGACAAAAAACCGCAGGGCGGGAGCCCTGCGGGAAAATTATTTTTTATTGATTTTTGGCTTTTGCCGAATTAGTCTTCCTTCTTCTTGCGCGCAAGGAGAGTTACAACAGCGGCTGCTGCCATTACGGTTACGGCGGATACGCCTACCGTTGCTCCGGTCGCGGGAGACTTATCTCCGGCGTTCGGCTTCGCGGCCGGCTTATTATCCTGTGCGGGAGTCTTATCGCCTGTGGAGGGCTTTTCTCCGGTTGCGGGGATAACTTTTGTCTCTACAGCGCCGCATACGGTGCAGGTTCTCTGCTGTTCGCCGTCTTCAGTCGCTGTCGCGGCCTTGGTTTCTTTCCATTCGCCAAAGGTATGCTCGCCGGTTGCGGGGATAACTACTCCCTTTTCAACATTGCCGCATACCGTGCAAGTTACGTCCTTAGAACCCGCTGTTCCGCAAGTTGCTTCGGTTATAACTTCCTCTGTGGCTACAGAATGATCGCAAGCAAATGCTACGGTAACTTCGTTAGTCGGTTCATAAGTTACGGTATAGTTATTAACTCCGTCAAGGGATACGCTATCTTTGTCAATAGGAGCTTCCCTATCGGCCTTAACTTTGAAATCAGCGGTAAAAAGTACCGTATCGTTGGCATACGCTTCTCCCATCGGCTCAACAAACACGCAAATCATTGTATCGGGATTGAACATATTGCCGTGGCTGTCATAACCTGTATATTCAAGCTTCGTTTCGTCAAAATCCAATACGAATCTGCCTGTGGCAATTTTGGAAGCTGCCTGAGCAGTTACGGTTGCCGTTACGGTTTCTCCTTTAGCGGAAATATCTAACTTAAGTGCGGGCGTCGCTTCAGCCGCCATTGCCGCAAAGCCTGTTGTCAATACTACCGCTACCATAGCAATAGCAAGCAAAACAGATAAAATTCTTTTTTTCATTGTTCTTTTCCTTCCTTATTTATTAATTGTTTTTATTGATTAACTTTCTGAACTTCGTCAAATGCTTTGATTTTGCCTACAAGGAACTGCTTTATGGCAAGAAGATCCTGAGTATCTATTATTTCATCACCGTTTACATCGGCAAGAGCTTTCTGAACATCATCAAGTTTTTGACTCTCGGCGAGATGTCTCTGAAGCATAAGAAGGTCTAAAGGATCAATCTCAGTGTCTTTGGAGATACTGCCGAGCGTGCCCTCAACTTTCGCTAATACGATGTCAATAGCGTCTTCGTCGGCGGCATCTTCCTTAGCATCGGGAGCAAAATTCTTTCTGCATTTAGTGCAGGGCTTGTATGCTTTGTTGCCTTCCTTAAAGTAGGTGGGAACTTTAGCTGCAACTACATCACCGAATACATGGGCGCCGAAAGCTCCAACTTTCTCGGGCGCGGGAACAGCCGTATCCTTGGCAGCATACATCGCTTTCTCTTGAGAGGGATAATCAGACTTCAGGAAATAAAGATCGCAACCTGAACAATGCCAACATTCTTTATCCCAACCGGTTTTAACGCATGTTGCGGCCTGATCTGACAAATCTTCAAGCTCAACGTGATGACCTGCCATTTCGCCAACCAAGGAGAGAGCCATGGTGAGAAGCTCATCCTTAGGCATCGGAACATATTTAACATCGTCTTTCGGATCAATTATGTTGAGAATAGTTTTTTTAACATCGGCCGAAAGAAACGGTAAATTAGTCGTCTGAAGAACACGGTAAAGATTTTTATTATTATATTTATTAACAAGAACCGTATTATAAAGATAATCTATGATAAACTCAACGGCATCCGCAGGGGACTCAGCGGACGCAACCTTAGCAAGGTCATCCGCCATTGGCAAAAATATTAACGCAAGCGACTTCTTTTCGGGCTTCGGATGGTCTGCGTAATCATATGACTCTTCAAATAGAGTTTTATCAAATGTAATCGATATTAAATTGTCAAAATTTGCAGCTTCAATAGCAAAAGGAATAGCTGCTTGAAGATCAATTCGCGCATTATTTCCTTCTTCGTCAACGATAACGGGAAGAGACCTTACAATGCCGCAAATCTTATCGAGTGTGCTCTTTAAGTCTCCTCCGAGGCCGTTGCCTATTTTTTCAAGGCCGTCAATTATTTTCATAAGGCCGGAATAAACCAAGGGGCCTTCATTTTCGGAAACAAGAGCCTGTATGATTTTAACAATATTTTCGGCAAGATCGGGGAAAAGAGCATTTACAATATTATTTGAATACTTGGTAGCGCCGTCGTAATCAAATTTCAATCCTAATCCCGAGCCGCTTACCATGGAAACGGCGCTTTTCTTCTGCTCAATTCCGAGGGCGGCGCATAAATAGTCAAAGCCGGCCTGAAAATCCCTTATTCCATTCATTATTTCAGGCATAGCAACATCCAACAGATTCATTTGCATATTGTGGAAAATGAAATCAAGGAAACCGTTAGCCTTAACGCGAAAATCCTCAATGCCTTCACAAGGGAATGGATATTCGGCAAAAAATCTTGTGAAAGAATCGGCAATATCATCGCGAGCCATATCAATCTTTCCGTCGGGAACGAAACCTTCGTCTCCCTGAGCCATTTCAGTCTCGGCATTATAAGTGTCGTAATCTGCCAATTTTGAGAAATACTCCCTCATTGACTCAACAGGATATTTTTCAATCCAAGTATCGATATATCCCAATGACGGAAAAAGAAGGTTAATAGGATCGCTTGTAGTTATCGTCTTGCAAAGCGTCTCAAACAGCGAACCGTTCAGCATTCCGGAAAGAAGAGTATCCGCATCGTTCAAAAGAAGCGAAACATCTTCTTCCGTAACATTTTCGGTATATTCCGGCTTAGGGGATTCTGCGGCAGTTGCCGACAATGCAACGGCAAACGTTGAAAACGCCATAATAAGCGCGAGAACAACACTTAAAACTTTTTTACTTAATTTCATATTTTTACTCCTTATAAAAATATTTCGGCATTTTAATACAGAATCTCCGACCGAACGCCGTAAAACAGAGGGAATCCTTTTGGTTTTCAGTTTGTGAGCGCCAAAAACCACCCCGCATCAGCAGGTTTCGCGTTTTAAATAGCCATAAAAATATTAGACTATTTTGCTACTATTATAGTTTAACCTTTAATGAGACGTTTGTCAAGTGTCAAGCAAAACAAAATTATTTACCAATATTAAATATTATTAAGAGGTGGGATTGTTTGCTTGCCACAGCCTTGCACAGGGAAGACTTGTTTTTACATATACGTTCTTTCACCTCTTTAGCTCACCTGTGCAAGGGGAGCTGTCTGCCGTCAGGCAGACTGAGGGGTTGGTGATACAATCTTTAACCGCTTTGGCTCACCTGTGTAAGGGGAGCTGTCTGCCGTTAGGCAGACTGAGGGGTTGGTGATACAATCTTTAACCGCTTTGGCTCTCCTGTGCAAGGGGAGCTGTCTGCATTTATGCAGACTGAGGGGTTGGTCAGTTACAATAACGCTGTTTTAACAGCACAACCCCTCCGCCTCACATTCGCTCGGCACCTCCCCTTACACAGGTGAGGCAATAAGGAATATCATATGCACAACCCTTCCGTTTCGCTTACGCTCAACACCTTCCCTTGCACAGGGAAGGCGGAGAGGGGTGGGATTGTCCGCTTATCTTCGCCTTGCACAGGGAAGGCGAAAAACAGCATGTAAATATCATTTTTTCCACGGTGAGACGTAATCATAATACAGCGACATACGCTCGCCAAACGGGTTATGAACAATCGAATCCTTTTTATCGATAAGCATAATCGCTCTTTTTTGAGGATCGTATTTTTCCCATTCCGGGCAGGGCGAGCCGAATTTGGCAAAATTTCCCCACCATTTTCTCATACGGGCGCCGATTTCAAGCGCGTAACGAGAATATGAAATTTTGATTTCGAGCGGCCCGGCTTTAATTCCCCTGCCGAAAATTATAGGAACCTCTGTTGCGTGAAGTATTCCGGAATTTAAAAGACTTACCGAAAACGGCATAAAATCAAATCTGTAAAAATATAGGTCGGAGCAACGGGAATAACGGTCCGCAAAAACCGTGGCAGGATAGCGATACATACGCTCCGCCGAAAGCGTTATAAACGCCTTGTTTGAAGGATATTCTATTTTTGATGTTATTCTTTTACGCAGTTCGTCGCCGTAACCGTTAATAACAAGCTCGCGGGCAAGAGGCGCTTTTGCCGCCGGCCCTCTCATTAAGATGAGAAGAGGCTCCGTTTCGTCTTTTGTAAGACCCATCATCAGCTTTTTGTTCATTCTTTCGGGCGGCAGTTCGGAGGGATGGCAAACAAGAAATTCGCCGTCTATGACGGGATTGAAAATGCAGTCCATTCCGTCGCCGAATGTTTTTTTGAAATACAGCGCCGAATTTTCAGATAGGAGTTTCTTTGGCGGCATACTCATCAGTTCGCGCCTGAGAGGATATCCCATAAGTGAAAGCCACATATCACTCAGGCGTTTCGCCTGCTTAGGAGAATAGTAGGAATCTCCGCAGGAGCTCTGCGCTATAACCTTGTGAAACAGACCGTCGGCGGCGGGAACGGCAAGAAGAGCCTGAGAAAGCACGGCTCCGGCGGAATGCCCAAACACGGTCACGTTTTCGGGATCGCCCGCGAACGCGGCAATATTATTATGCACCCATTTAAGCGCGCAGACAATATCCCTGAGCCCGTTGTTTGCGCCTGAGCCCGGCAAGGTATCACGCAAATCGAGAAAGCCCAAAACATTCAGCCTGTAATTTGCGGTTATTATAATGCAGCCGGTATCCCTTGCCATAACGCTCATATCGTAAAAATTTTCCCTGATGCCGCCGCTTGAAAAAGAACCGCCGTAAATCCAAAACATCACCGCTTTTTTTGACTCGCCGCCTTTCGGCACCCATATGTTGAGCTTCAGGCAGTCCTCGCTTTGAGTTTTGGAATCAAACGTACCCTGCGGAGGGTTTTTCGGCATAACGTTCGCATTAAAAACTCCCGAATATTTTTCGGGCTCTTCCGGCGGCATAAACCTAAGCCTGCCCAACGGGGGCTTCGCATAAGGTATACCTAAATAGCGGACTCCGAAACCGTAATCCTCTCCCCTAACCTTTCCGTATTCGGTTTCTGTAATTTCAGCCTGTTCGGCGTGAATAGCGCCGGACGCGGGATTTTCAGAGTTGCTTTTCATTTTTACCCCTCCAAAAAATATTACGATTATATAATATATCAAAATCTCCGCGGGAGCAACAAAAATCGGCGGGAAATCTTCCCGCCGAAATATCTATAATATGTATTTTATATAATTTATGGACTTTTTCTGATTTTCGGCAGTAATATCGCGTTTACTCTTTATTTATCAGCTTATTATAGAAATCAAAGCAATCAAAGGTCGCGAAATAATCCTTCGGTGTTTCCGCGCGGCGAATAAGCTCAACGCTGCCGTCGGTGCGCAAAAGCAGTTCTGCCGAACGGAGCTTTCCGTTGTAGTTATAGCCCATAGAATGGCCGTGAGCCCCCGTATCGTGAATATACAAAATATCGCCCGTTTCGATTTTAGGAAGCTTTCTGTCCACGGCAAATTTATCGCAGTTTTCGCATAGGGAGCCGGTCACGTCATAAGTGCATCCGCAAAACTCGTTTTCCTTTCCGAGGACGGTTATGTGATGATAAGCGCCGTAAATCGCGGGACGCATAAGATTTGCCGCGCAGGCGTCAACGCCTATATATTCCTTGTGAGTGTGCTTTTCGTTTATCGCGGTTGTTACCAGCGCGCCGTAAGGGCCCATCATAAATCTGCCCATTTCCGTGTAAATAGCCACGTCGCCCATACCGGCGGGAACCAAAACTTCCTCGTAAACCTTGCGAACGCCTTCGCCTATCTTCATAATATCGTTAGGCTGCTGATCAGGCATATATGGTATGCCTACTCCGCCGGAAAGATTTATAAACGTGATATTTACGCCGACTTTGTTTTTAAGCTCCGCCGCAAGCTCAAAAAGCACCTTCGCTAAAATAGGATAATAATCGTTTGTAACGGTGTTTGAGCAGAGAAAAGAATGTATGCCGAATTCCTCAACGCCCTTGCTTTTCATTATTTCAAAAGCCTTGAAAATCTGCTCCGTCGTCATTCCGTATTTCGCGTCGCCCGGATTATCCATAATGCTGTTTGAGATTTGAAAAACTCCACCCGGATTATAGCGGCAGCTCATTTTTTTCGGCAAACCGCCGCAAGCCTTTTCAACGGCCTCAATGTGCGTTATATCGTCAAGATTTATAATGCCGCCCAAGTCGCTGCAATATCTAAATTCTTCGGGAGGAGTATCGTTTGAGGAAAACATAATGTCCTCTCCCGTAACGCCTATGGCGTTTGAAAGCATAAGCTCCGTCATTGAGGAGCAGTCACAGCCGCAGCCGTAATCTCTCAGAATATTTATAAGAAACGGATTCGGCGTTGCCTTAACCGCGAAAAACTCTTTAAATCCCTTATTCCACGAAAACGCTTTAAGAAGCCTTTCGGCGTTTTCCCTTATTCCCTTTTCATCGTAGATATGAAAAGGCGTGGGATATTTTTTTATAATCTCAAGTGCTTTTTCCTTAGTTAAAAACGGTGTTTTACTCATATTTTCCTCCTATTTTTCAAGCGTTTGTGCAATCCGCGCTTTTATTTCTCCAAGCCCCTGCCCCGTTAAAGCCGAAAAAGGAATCACCGGATAATCCGGACCGCCAAGCTCTTCATCAAACGCCGCGAGCCTGCTTTCATATTCCTTTTTGTTGAGCCTGTCCGCCTTAGTGAGCACAACGATAAACGGCAAACCTGTCTGTTTAAGAAAATCTATCATAACAAGATCGTCCGCGCTCGGCTTATGCTGCATATCGATAAGCTGAACAACAAGCGCTATATTTCTGCCGCTGTGGAAATATTCATCCACGAGCCTGCCGAACCGCTCCTTTTCACGCTTCGATATTCGCGCATAGCCGTAACCGGGAAGATCCACAAACCTGCGGCCGTCTACATTATAGAAATTTACGGTTACGGTTTTGCCCGGAACGGAGCTTACACGCGCAAGATTTTTTCTGTTAAAAAGTTTGTTCAGCAAAGAGCTTTTTCCCACGTTTGATTTGCCTGAAAATACCGTTTCGGGCATATCCGACTTCGGCAGTTGGCTGAAAACGCCGAACGCTCTGTCAAATTCGACTTTATTGAAATTCATATCACTGTGTTATCGTTATCCTCTTATCCTTAACGCTTTCCGCAACGCTGTTTATTTCTTTTTTGACGGTGGGAGGCATTTTTTCAAGTGCCGCCGGCATAACCTGCGTAAATTCCTTAACAGGGATAAAACTTATCCCGCATTTTACCTCCTCGGATATATCCGCAAGATCTTTTATGTTTTCCTCGGGAATAATTACCGCTTTGCAGCCTGCCTTGTAAGCGGCCATACTTTTTTCTTTAAGACCGCCTATCGGCAGGGCTCTGCCTTTAAGGCTTATCTCGCCTGTCATAGCCACGTCGCGCTTTATCGGGATTCCCGTAAGCTCCGAAACAAGCGCCGTGGTTATCGCGAGGCCTGCGGAAGGCCCGTCCTTTGGAACGGCGGCCTCAGGAGCGTGGATATGTATGTCTTTCGTTTTATAAAAATCTCCGTCTATGCCGAAATCGCAGGCTTTGGAGCGAACATATGTAACCGCCGTTTTCGCGCTTTCTTTCATAACGTCGCCCAAATTTCCGGTGAGCTCTATTTTGCCCGTTCCCTCCGTTGCCGAAACCTCTATCGGCAAAAGCGTGCCTCCCGCGCTTGTCCACGCAAGGCCGTTCACGGTGCCGACAAGATTTGTTTTGCTTATCTTTTCCCTGAGATATTTTTTCGGGCCGAGTAACCGCTCTATATTTTTATCCGTAACGCCGAAGCTGCCCTCGCCCGTTTCGAGGGCGACGCTCGCCTTTCTGCAAAGTGAAGCGATGGCTTTCTTCAGATTTCTTACTCCCGCCTCCGCCGTGTAGCAATCTATCAGCGTGTATATCGCGTCGGAAGAAATCTTGAATTCCTTTGATGTAAGGCGGTGCTTTTTCATTTCCTCTTTAAGCAGATAATCCTTTGCGATATGGAATTTTTCCTCAACTGTATATGAATTGAGTTCGATTATCTCCATTCTGTCGTAGAGAGGAGCGGGTATCGTTGAGGTATCGTTGGCGGTTGTTATAAACAGAACCTTTCCGAGATCCACCGGAAAATCGATAAAATGATCCGTAAAACTGAAATTCTGCTCGGGATCGAGAGCCTCCAAGAGAGCCGACGAGGGATCGCCCTTGTAATCAGCGCCCACCTTGTCTATCTCGTCAAGCAGAACAATCGGATTCATAACGCCGCTTTTTATTATTGCCTCTATTATTCTGCCGGGCATCGCGCCTATATATGTTCTTCTGTGACCTCGTATCTCCGCCTCGTCGTGGACTCCTCCGAGAGCTATGCGAACATATTTTCTGTTCATACTTTTCGCAAGGCTCTTAACGATTGAAGTTTTACCTACTCCGGGAGGGCCCGCAAGGCATAATATCTGCCCCGAAAATTCAGGATTCCTTTTGAAAACGGCAAGAGATTCAAGTATTCTTTCCTTAACTTTTTCAAGGGAATAATGCTCGCGCTCAAGTATTTTTCTGCTTTTTTCTATATTTATCGAATCCTTGGTAAACTTTCCGAACGGTATCTCAAGGCATTTGTCGAGATAGCCTCTTACAACGGTTCCCTCGTGAGAGCCCTGAGGCATTTTCGCGAGCTTATCGCATTCTTTTATAAGCTTTTCCTTTATCTCGCCGGAGCATTTCAGCTTTTCAATTCTTTCGCGGTAGATCTCCGCTTCTTCCGTCGGGTTATCCCCTTCTCCCAAAGCTTCCGAAATAACTCGCAGTTCCTCGCGAAGATAATATTCGCGCTGATTCCTGTCAATCGAGTTTTGCACCTTTTCGTGGAGCTCCGCCTCTATTTCAAGAATAGAATTTTCCTTTTTCAGCGTTACAAGCGTTTTCGCGAGTCTTTCGGCTACCGAAACGGCCTCAAGTATTTCCTGCTTTTCCTCATAATCTATAAAAGAGTTTGAAGCGATAAAATCGCAGAGCTTTCCGCCGTCTCCGATAGATAAAACGCCCGCTCTTATTTCATTGCTTATTTTCGGCATTATTGAGGCGTATCTTTCAAATTCTTTTTTTATCGCGCGAACGTAAGCCTTTGATTCTCTGCTTTCCTCGAAAGTCGTGTCCTCAACCGCGTCTATCGCGGCGTTTATAAACGGTCTGCTTTGAGTAAAGGACAGAAGTATTCCTCTGCGCTCCCCTATCACAACGGCGCGTAGATTTTCGGAATTGGGTATTCTTATAAGCTGCTTTACGGTGCATATAACTCCGAAAGGAAAAAGGTCTTCGATATCGGGATCGTCCACCGCAGCGTCACGCTGGGCAACAAGAAAAACCTTTTGATTTGAATTCATAGCTGATTTAAGAGCCGCGACGCTCTTTTTTCTGCCCACGTCAAAATGCAGCGTCATATCGGGGAAAACAACAAGCCCCCGAAGCGGCACCGTCGGCATATAAAGCATTTCGTTTTCTATTTCAAAGTTTTCCATATTATCCTCTGCAAAAATATAGTTTTTCGTTAGGGCTTGCAAACGCCCGTAAACAGTTATTGATTGAATTATATAATATAAAAATGAAAAAGGCAAGCAAAAAGGAAAAAGGCGAGCAAAAGCCGAATACCGCTAAGCCGCCTTTTTCGTTATTATGCGTTTTTGAGATCGGAAATTTTAAGTTCTCTGCTCTCTCTCACCGGATTGCGGAGGATTATCGGCTCCGTTCCGTTTTTGACCGAGTCCGCCGTGATTATTATTTTTTCAACCGTATGGTCGCTCGGTATTCTGTACATAAGTCCTGTGAGCAGCTTTTCCAAAACGCTTCGCAGTCCCCTTGCGCCGGTTTTTCTTTCAAGCGTTACATCGGCGACGGCCTCAAGCGCCTCCTTCTTAAATTCAAGGCTTACTCCGTCCATCTCAAACAGCTTAACATACTGCTTGACAATGGCGTTTTTCGGCTCCGTCATTATTCTGATAAGAGATTTTTTGTCAAGATCGTCAAGAACCGTTATAACAGGTATTCTTCCGATAAGCTCGGGAATAAGGCCGTATTTGACAAGATCGTGATGCACCGTCTGCTTCATAAGCTCGGCGGGCTCTATTTCCTTGCTTTCAATATCCGCACCGAAGCCCATTGAGCTTGAACCCACACGCTTTTTGATGACTTTTTCGATACCGTCGAAAGCGCCTCCGCAGATAAACAGGATATTCGTTGTGTCAATCTGAATAAAATCCTGCTGAGGATGCTTTCTTCCGCCCCCGGGAGGAACGTTTGAAACGGTGCCCTCAAGTATTTTCAAAAGAGCCTGCTGAACGCCTTCGCCGCTTACGTCCCTTGTGATAGAGCGGTTTTCCGACTTACGGGATATTTTATCTATCTCGTCAACGTAAATGATTCCGCGCTGCGCTCTTTCAATATCAAAATCGGCGGCCTGAATAAGACGAAGCAGTATATTTTCAACGTCCTCGCCTACATAACCCGCTTCGGTGAGCGTTGTGGCGTCTGCTATTGCAAACGGCACGTTCAGTATTTTGGCAAGAGTCTGGGCAAGCATCGTTTTGCCGACGCCCGTAGGCCCGATAAGCAGAATATTGCTTTTCTGAAGCTCCAAATCGTCCTTTGAAGACGAATAAATACGCTTGTAATGATTATAAACGGCTACCGAAAGGGCGATTTTGGCGTCCTCCTGCCCGATAACGTATTCGTCAAGCATATTTTTAATTTCTTCGGGCTTTGGCAGAAGCATATCCGCCTCCGTCTCGTTTTTTTTCGGCAAAGGAGGCATGCCTATGATCTGATTGCAAACGGATATGCATTCATCGCAGATAAATACACCCGGGCCCTCGATGAGCTTGTGAACCATTTTCTCGGATTTTCCGCAAAAAGAGCATCTCGCGTAATGATTTTTTTCCTCTTCGTTGTTCATAGCTAAACCTCGTTTATAGATTATCTTTTGTCGATTACTTTATCAACAAGACCGTACTCCATAGCCTCTTGCGCCGTCATCCAGTTGTCCCTGTCCGTATCCTTCGCAAGCTCCTCAACGGTCTTTCCGCAGTTATCGGCAAGTATCTTATTCAGCCTTTCCTTAGTCTGAACAAGGTTTTTGGCGGCTATTTCTATATCCGTCGTCTGGCCGGTAAGCCCGTGGCCGCCGATAAGCGGCTGATGAATGAGAATGGAACTGTTCGGGAGCGCTATCCTCTTGCCCTTTGCTCCGCTTGAAAGCAGAAACGCGCCCATTGAGGCCGCCATACCGACGCAGATGGTGGAAACGTCGCACTTAATATACTGCATCGTATCGTAAATCGCGAGGCCGTCAGTAACTGAGCCGCCGGGAGAATTGATATAAAGGCTTATATCCTTCTCGCTGTCCTGGCCCTCAAGAAAAAGGAGCTGCGCCACAACGAGGGATGCCGTCTGCGCGTTTACCTCGTCCGAAAGAACGATAATTCTGTCGTTCAGAAGACGGGAAAAAATATCCATTGAGCGCTCTCCGTTGGAAGTCTGCTCAACTACATAAGGTACCAATGCCATAATAAATCACTGCCTTTTTAAATAATATTTATTCGATGACCGCCGAGCTGACGATCAAATCAACCGCTTTGTTTCTCGCAACGTCCTCAGCAAGCTGAGAAGCGGGCACTGCCTTTTTCACCTGTTCGGCGTCCATTCCGTAATTTTCACCGAGCTTTGCGGCCTCTTCGTTTATCTCTTCTTCGTTGGCCTCTATATTCTCCGCCTTAATAATCGCGGTAAGAGCAACGGAAAGTTTCACCTGCTTTTCGGCGCTCTCTTTAAGAGTTGCTCTGAAAGTATCCTTATCCTGCCCCATATACCGGAGATAAGTGTCTAAATCAAGGCCGCTGTTTTTGAGTCTGTAAGTATATTCGTTGAGCATTTCGTCCGTTCTCTTTTCTATCATACATTCGGGAATAACGGCTTCCATATTTTCAACGACTTTATCGAGCAGCTTGTTTTCGGTTTCAGTCTTTGCGTTTTCCGTTTTGCGCTCTTCTATTTTCTTTTTTAGATCGGCTTTGAGTTCATCAAGAGTATCAAATTCCGAAACGTCCTTTGCAAATTCATCGTCAAGCTCGGGGAGCTCGTTTTTCTTAATCTCATGGAGCTTGCATTTGAACACCGCGTCCTTGCCGGCGAGTTCGGGAGTGTATTCCTGCGGGAAAGTAACGTTTACATCAAATTCATCATCGATATTATGGCCGACAACCTGATCCTCAAATCCCGGAATAAAGCTGCCTGAGCCGAGTTCGAGGGAATAATTTTCGCCTTTTCCGCCGTCAAAAGCGGCGCCGTCGACAAAGCCCTCAAAATCTATTGTAACGGTGTCTCCCGTCTCGGCGGCTCTGTCAGCAACGTCGATAAGGCGGGAATTTCTCTTCTGCATTGAAAGAAGCTCGTTTTCAACATCCTCATCCGTTGCCTCAACGGATATTTTTTCCGTTTTAAGGCCTTTATATTCACCGAGTTTTACTTCGGGATAAGTAGTTACCGTCATAGTGATCTCAACGCCCTGCGCTTTGCTCATAACGGGAACGTCAACGTCCGACGTGTCAACGACGTTGAGGCCCGCCTCTTCAAAAGCGGCGGAAACGGCGTCGGGATAAACCTCGTCGAGAGCGCCCTCATAGAACGTCTGCTCGCCGTACATTTTTTCTATCATTCCCATGGGCGCCTTGCCCTTTCTGAAACCGGGAAGCTGAATATTCTTTTTCTCTTTAAAATATGCCTTTTTGCAGGCTTCGGTGAAGGTTTCACTGTCCACCGTTACGGTGAGTCTGTATGTATTCACATCAGTTTTCTCGGATGATTTAAGCGCCATCAATAGACCTCCTAAGAAATTTTTACTAATCATCGATTAGGCATTATATCACATATGCGGCTCATTTTCAAGAAAAAATAAATAATATTATATTATATCAATACTTTAAAACCAAATAAGGGGTAAAATTCACTCTGTCACAGGAAACAAGTCTGAAAACAACGCCGTTTCTTTCGCCGTTTTCCGCGTATCTGGCCGCCTCTCCATGAAGATGCCCGTAAAAGCATTTTTTTATTCCGTATTCGTTAAGAAGCGAAAGGATGCCTTGGCACTGAGTATCGGCGGTGAGCGGCGGATAATGAAGAAAAACTATTTTTTCGTCGTTTTCGGCGCTGTCAAGGCTCATACGCAGGCGTATAAGCTCTCTTTCGAGCACTTTTTCATCGTGCTCCTCCGCGTTTTCAAAAAGCCAGCCGCGTGAACCGCAGACCGAAACGCCGCCGCACGAAAATGAATTGTTTTGCAGTATCTTAATCGTGTTAAAGCCATTATCGTTTATAAAAGCATTCATTTTTTTAAGCGTGCTCCACCAATAATCGTGATTGCCTTTGATTATTATTTTGTTTCCGTTAAGTCCGTTTATGAAACGAAAATCGGCTTCGAGCCCGTCAAAATCCATCGCCCAGCTTATATCGCCCGCAATAACAACGGTATCGTTTTCGCCAACGACTTTATTCCAATTGTTTTTTAATTTTTCTGTATAATTTTCCCAGCCGTCAAACGTATCCATCGGCTTATCTGTTCCGAAAGAAAGATGAGTGTCGGCAATAGCGAATAAAGACATAATTTCTCCTTGAATAAACGGAAACGGCTCCGTTAAAAATATATATGAAGGGAGTGAAAACGATGAACGAAATCAAAGGAATTTCCTGCGAGGTAAAGAACTGCATTTACCACGATAAATCCGATCGCTGCAACGCCGGCCACATCGTAGTCGGAAACGAAAGCGCCACAAAAACAACAGAAACAAAATGCGAGACCTTTGAATGCTGCGATAATTGCAACTGCGAATAAGGCTTAAAAAACTTACTCATCAAATAAAAACGGCTCTTTGAGCCGTTTTTTATATTTTTAAAAGTTCAAATACCATTTCGCTCATATTTTCCTTACCGCACACATTCGTAAATCTTACGGCTTTTTCCTTTAGAGAGGCGATTGGCGCGGGTATGGGCGCTTTGGTCGTTTCAAACAATTTATCGGCCATTTCAAATTCATCTGAATCGAAAGACTTTCCGCCGTTCAGCGCGGTAAGAACGCTCTTTGAAAATTTATACGGCGAGGCGGTCGAGTCTATCACCGTAGGCGTGCCGTCCCCCGTTCGCTTTGCGTATTCGTCATAAACCTTCAGCGCCACCGCGGTATGGGTATCGCAAAGATATCCGTATTTTTCAAAATGTGACTTGATTGTTTCGTCCACCTCGTCCTCCGCGGCAAAGCCCGCGTCAAAGGTTTCGCGAATATCGGCAAGAAGTTCTTTTGAAATCTCATATTTGCCTTTTTCCGAAAGCGCTTTCATAAGAGATTTTACGAAATTATCGTCGTTTCCGCCGATATGATAAAGAAGTCTCTCAAGGTTTGAGGAAATGAGAATATCCATACTCGGGGAAGTCGTTGTGTAAAATCTTCTGTTTTTATCATAAACTCCCGTGCAGAGAAAATCCGTCAGAACATTATTTGAATTGGATGCGCACACGAGTTTTTTGATCGGCAGACCCATTTTCTTCGCGTAATACGCGGCAAGAATGTTGCCGAAATTGCCCGTCGGAACAACTGCGTTTATCACATCGCCGGCTTTTACCGAACCGTTCTTAATCATATCGCAGTAGGCGGAAAAATAATAAACGATCTGCGGAACGAGTCTGCCCCAATTTATGGAATTTGCGGAAGAAAACGCCATATTTTTTTCGGCAAGGCGTCTTTTTACTTCAGCGTCGGTAAAAATTGATTTAACCGCGCTTTGAGCGTCGTCAAAATTGCCTTTAACGGCGCAGACGGCAACGTTTTCGCCCTCTTGTGTAACCATTTGCAGCTTCTGCATAGGAGAAACGCCGTCAACGGGATAGAAAACGAGGATCTTCGTTTTGTCAACGTCTTTAAATCCCTCAAGCGCCGCCTTGCCGGTATCGCCCGAAGTGGCGACAAGTATAACGATCGTCTTACCGTCGGCGGTTTTTTTGGCGGAGACCGTCATAAGATACGGCAAAAGCTGGAGCGCCATATCCTTAAAGGCGCAGGTCGGCCCGTGCCATAACTCAAGAATATTTTTTGCTCCGTCGATATGCACAATGGGCGCTATCGCGGGAGACGAAAATTTATCCGCGCCGTATGCCCCCTCAACGCAGTAATTCAATTCCTCCTCGGAAAAATCGGTAAGAAATTCCCTGAGCACCGTTTTTGCCCTGTCAATATAGCTCATATCGACCATTGAGGCAATTTTTTCAGCGGAAAAACACGGAATTTCGCAAGGCACAAAAAGGCCGCCTTCGTCGCTTATTCCCTTGGCGATTGCCTGCGCGGAGGTTATTTTGATTGAACTGTCACGGGTTGAGGTGTAAAACATAGTTTTTCTCCTGTAATCTGCATATAGTTTTTATTTAACACATTTTAATATAACTGAAAAGCATTTTCAAGATGTTTTATAGATTTAATTTCGCCGTTTTCGGTAAATACCTCCACAACGTCGAACCTCGGCTGAAGTTTTGCGGGATTTTTCTGCAAATACAGCGCGGCGGTTTTGGCGATTTTTTCCTGCTTTGAAATATCGACAAATTCCGACGGCGAGGCGATTGACTTCGCGCTGCGCATTTTGACCTCGATAAAGCATATATAGCCGCGCTTTTTCATTATCAAATCTATCTCGCCGAAACGTGAAGAATAATTTACGTCAAGTAGCTTGTATCGCTTTTTTTGCAGATACTCGCAGGCTTTAAGCTCCGCCAGCTTACCGAGGCTGTTCATCGTTCAGCACCTTTTTCAAAAAACTTTTTCTATGCGCGGCGCATATACCGTATTTAGCTATTCTTTCATAATGCAGCTTTGTGCCGTAGCCCTTATGGCGTTCAAACGCGTACTGCGGATATTTTTCGGCAAGAGCAAGCATATATCTGTCCCTCGAGACTTTGGCGATTATTGAGGCCGCGGCTATTGAGGCGCTGCGGGCGTCGCCTTTTACAATCGTTTTGCAGTCGGTATCGAGCGGCGGCTTTTGATTCCCGTCCACAAGCGCTATATCGGGCCTGATATTAAGCCCGTCAACCGCTCTTTTCATCGCGAGAAAGGTTGCCTGCAAAATGTTTATTTCGTCAATTTCCTTTTCGCTCGCGGTGCCGACCGACCACGCGGCGCACTCGTCGATTATTTTATCGTAAAGAATTTCGCGCTTTTTTTCCGAGAGCTTTTTTGAATCGTTCACGCCCTCGATGATATGCCCTTTCGGCAGAACGACCGCGGCGGCGAAAACAGGCCCCGCAAGAGGGCCTCGGCCGGCTTCGTCCACTCCGCAAATAATATTGTACCCGTTGGCGCGGGCCTCGTTTTCAAATTCAAGCCAATCCATATCACGGCAGCTCAAGACTTATACGCCCGAGCTTTCCTCCCCTGAATTCATCGCATATAATAACGGCGGCACGTTCGTAATCTATTTCTCCGCCTTTTAAAAGAAAGCCGCGTTTCTTTCCTATTTTTTCAAGGATTTCCCAGCCTTCAAGCTCCTCGAATTTCTCGATTTTATACCGTTCGGCTATCATTTCGGGGTGAGTTTTTACAAGCGTTTCGAGAAGCCTGCACGCAAGAGTTTCCCTATCCGTAACCTCGTCCTTAACGGAGCCGATGAACGCCAGCCTGTCGCCCACCTCGGGATCGTCGAATTTCGGCCAAAGCACTCCGGGCGTGTCAAGCAGTTCTATTCCGCCGCCGCAGCTGAACCACTGATTGTTTTTTGTCACTCCCGCGCGGTCGGCCACCGCCGCCTTGCTCTCCCCCGACATTCTGTTTATGAAAGAGGATTTGCCCGTATTCGGAATGCCCACAACCATAAGTCTTAACGGTTTTCCCGCCATTTCACGCTCGCGGTTGCGCTTTATAACGGGCGCGAGAGCGCTTTTGCAGACCGAATGAAACTTTCCGAGCCCCCTGCCGCTTCGGCAGTCGGCGGCGAGAGCGAAAATGCCGCGGCTTTTAAAATAATCTATCCATATCTCCGTTGCCTTGTCATCCGCCATATCGCATTTGTTGAGCACAACGACGCGAGGCTTTGTGCTTATCATTTCGCCAAGCTCGGGATTTGCGCTTGAACGCGGTATTCTCGCGTCAACTATTTCAACTATCCCGTCAACAAGGCTGAGATTTTCTTTTATCAGCCGCCTCGTTTTAGCCATATGACCGGGGAACCACTGCACGCTCTGCTTTTGAAAATCGGGCATTATGCCACCGCCTTTACCAAAAATATAATACCAAAAATCCGTTCGTTTTTCAACACGAAAAAACCGCCTCTTTGAAAGAAGCGGTTTAAAGGCAAAACTTTATATATCGGCCTTGACTTTTGCGGACTTGCCGACTCTGCTGCGCAGATAATAGAGCTTGGCGCGGCGAACCTTACCGCGGCGAACGATCTCCACGGAATCCACGTTAGCGGAATTGTAAGGGAACACACGCTCGATACCAACGCCGTAGGATATGCGGCGAACGGTAAAGGTTTTTGAAATGCCGGAGCCCTTTATAGCAATGACGGTGCCCTCAAACATCTGAACTCTTTCGTTTTTACCCTCACGAATGCGAACACCTACTCTTACGGTGTCGCCGATGCTGAAATCGGGAAGCTGCTTTTGGGCGCTGCCCGCTTCAATGATTTTAATAGCGTCCATTAAAATTTCCTCCTTATTATTTTTCAGATGTTCTTAACAAATCGATTGACAGAGGACCATCCGCTTAAATGCTTTAAAACGCCAAGCATTTAACGCGTTGCGGGATAGCAACGGAGCAAATGCCTAAGTAATATAACACAAAGCCGCGAAAAATGCAAGCCTTTTATTTAAAAATCTTATAATCCTTATCAAGAAGCGCCGTTCTCGTTATGTTTTTCCACTCATAATCCAAGCCCGTGAGCTTTATCAGCGTATCAAGCAAAAGAGCAGGATTGAGATTTTTTGAGTTTCCCGCCGCGAGCCTCGCGTTGAGAACTATCCCGTTATCCTTAATCGATAAACTGTATTCGTCTATAAGCGGTTTTATATCCGTTTCTTTCACAACGCGGCGTCTGCCCTGCTTCGCCTTCTTTTCAACCGTTATCCGCTCGGAGCCGAGCGCCTCTTTGATTTTTTCAAACGCCGACGCGTTATCGTTAAATTCAAGCCGAAAAACATAATCCGAAAAAGCGATTTCGCCGCTGTCACGAAAATCGTCGTAAATATCGGTTATCCTTATTCCGTCCGGCAAAGCGTCGTTAAGCCTGCGCTTTATCTCAGCGTTCGCCATTTCTCCCACAATGCGTATATCCATACTCTCGCAACGGCTTTCGACGCCGAGCGAAAGAGGCAGAGAAAAGCTCATATACGGATGGGGGTTATAGCCCTCGGTATACCATAGAGGTATCCGCGCCCTTGCAAGCGCTCTGGCCATACAGCGGTTTAAATCGAGATGACTTATATATTTGCATCGGTCGGTCTTTGAAAAGCGAACTCTAATCTCTCGCATCGCAGTGGCCTCCGTTCAGCGTATTTGCCCCGCAGCCCGCGCATTTTACGCGGCAGTGCGGCGTTGTTTTGCCCTCGTATGCCCTGATGTTTTCACGCTCAAGAAATTTTCTTGAAACGCCGAAATCAAGGTGATCCCACGGCAAAAGCTCATCAAACGGCCTTTTGCGCCTTGTGTAAAAATACGGATCTATGCCGTTTTCGTCAAACGCTTTCATCCAAGCGTCAAAATTGAACTTATCGTCCCAGGAATCAAATTTGCAGCCAAGCTTCCAAGCATCCAGCAAAACGGCGCAGAGCCGCCTGTCCCCTCTCGCCAAAACGCCCTCAAGCAAAGAGCTCGGCGTTTCGTGGTAGGAAACCTTCACCTTTTTGCTCGGTATTGCCTCAAGCAGGCGGCGTTGCTTCTCTTTGAGGCTCTCCATACTGTCCTCCGCCTCCCACTGAAACGGAGTGAACGGTTTCGGTATAAAAGAAGCGCAGCTCACCGAAACCTGCATTCCGGAGCCTTTTCTGCTGTTGGGATTATTGTAAAACGCGTGCAGTACCTTCATCGCAAGGTCGGCGATACCCTCTATATCCTCCATCGTCTCGGTCGGCAGACCCATCATAAAATAGAGCTTTACGGAAGTCCAGCCGTTGTCAAAGGCTTTGTTGCAGGTGGAGAGCACCTCTTCCTCCGTAACGTTTTTATTTATAACGTCTCTGAGTCTCTGCGTTCCCGCCTCGGGCGCAAACGTAAGCCCGCTTCGCCTGACTTTATTGAGCTTGTCCACAAGCTCATCGGAAAAATTATCAACTCTGAGCGACGGCAGAGAGAGGTTGATTTTTTCCTCAACCGTCCAGTCGATAAGAGAACTGAGCATTTCGTTTACGCGGCTATGGTCGGACGTGGAGAGAGAGCATAGGGAGAGCTCATCGTAGCCCGTTGATTTTATCAGAGCCTTTGCCTGCTCGTTAATTGTTTCAACGCTTTTTTCCCTGATAGGTCTGTATGTAAAACCCGCCTGGCAAAAACGGCAGCCTCTTATACAGCCCCTGAATATTTCCTCAACCGCTCTGTCGTGAACGATGCTTATAAACGGAACGACAAATTCCTTTGGATAATAGCATTTGTTCATATCAGAAACGACCGATTTTTTAACCTTTTCGGGCGCACCGAAAAGCGGTTTCAACTGTTTCAGCGTTCCGTCGGCGTTATAGCTCGGTTCGTAAAGAGACGGCACGTAAACGCCCGTTATATCCTTGGCTTTAAGCAAAAATTCGCGCTTGGACAAGCCGTTTTTCTTACATTCCTTCAGCAGTTCGATAACAGCTGGGGTGCTTTCCTCGCCGTCCCCCAAAAAGACAATATCCACAAAATCAGCCACGGGTTCGGGATTGCAGGCGCAGGGGCCTCCGCAACAGATTATGGGGGTAAGCTCCGTTCTGTCCGCCGATTTCAGCGGAATTTGGGCAAGATCGAGCATATTGAGCATATTTGTATAACAAAGCTCATACATAAGCGAAAAGCCGACCATATCAAAATCCTTTATAAAATCCCCGCTCTCAAGGGCAAAAAGAGGAACGCCGCGCTTTCGCATCTGCTCCTCCATATCGATATCGGGGGCAAAAACACGCTCGCACCAGCTGTCCTCCCTTTCATTCACAAGGGAATAGAGTATTTTCATACCGAGGTGGCTCATTCCTATCTCGTATAAATCGGGGAAGCAGAACGCATAGCGTATATCCACCTTTTCGGCGTCTTTTACAACGCTGTTTAACTCGCCGCCCGAATAACGCGCGGGTTTTTGCACATATTGAAGCAGCTTTTCAATAATTTTTTTCATATAAACCTCTTATATCGTCAAAATTAAAAAAAATAAGATAGGCGGTTATCAACAGCAGAGAATATATTTTGTACTCAAAAAGGAGATAAAGGGATAAAAAAAGGAGGGCGATAAGTGATAAAAAAGTGACAATTAGCCCCGCCTTAGGGAAAAACAACCGCAGTATTCTGCCGCCGTCAAGAGGTGACGCGGGAAAGATATTGAGAAGAAAAAGGGCAAGATTTGCGTCGTCTTTCATCGCGGCATACAAGGCAAGATTTACGGCGGGCCCGCTGAGAAGAACAAAAAATTCTTTCAACGCCGAAAGATTTTTTTTATATTTCATCGAAAAGCCGTAAAACGAAAGATTCATATAATAGGGCTTTGCGCCGAACAAAATCAGCGCCGCTATATGCCCCGCCTCGTGCAGCAGGGAAAACAGGATAAGCCTCGCCGCGCCGTCATACCCGTAAAGCACGGCAAACGAAAGCAGAATAAGAAAAGTAAATTCAAGCCTGAAAGTAAAACCGTTTATTTTAATTTCCACGATACCACCGTAAAATCATACGGCGGAAATTTATTTTTTATTCTTATCGAGATAAGATTGCAAAATCATAACGGCGGAAACGGCATCCACCTTTTCCCTGCGCTTTTTTCCGTAAACATTATTCGCGGAAAGAATATCATAGGCCATTACGGTAGTCAGCCGTTCGTCCTCAAATTCAACGGGAACGCCGGATTTTTCGGCAAGCGCTTTTCCGAATTCCGAGCAGGCCTCGGCGCGAAAGCCGAAACTGCCGTCCATATTTTTAGGCAGCCCCAAAACGATTCTTGAAATGCCTTCGCTTTTAACGATATTGCACAGCCTGTCAATCAGCGCGGGCATATTCTTTTCTTTTATCACTTCATAAGGGGAAGCAAGAGAGAGCCCTATATCGGATAACGCCACACCCGTTCGCGCGTCGCCGTAATCCACGCCCATAATTTTCATAAAATTTACCTCAAGAAATAACGGCATCACAAAAATATGATGCCGTTACAGCTTTTTATTTATCGGTCACCGTTGCCGTCATTGCCGCCCGAAGAAGAATTATCCGCGGCGGTTCCCTCACCGCCCGAAGCGGTGCCTGACGAGTTGCCGCCCGCAGCAGTACCTGACGAGTTGTCGCCCGAAGCGGTGCCGTTTGAGTCTCCTCCCGAAGCGCCGTCCGCCGCAGCAGCGGTCGTTTCGGGTGGCTTAGTCGTCCCCGATCTGCCTGAATACGCGGGAAGATTGTTTACGTCGTACCAACCGTATCTTCCGCTCGAATACCGCGCTAAAAGTCCGTTATACGGATCGTAAGCTTTTCTCACAATACCGTCGTATTCGGGAAATTCTTTTACATTTTTCCCGTTTTTTTCATAAATGCGTGTGAATACGGCATTCCAAAGCGTGCCCGCGGGGTTCGGCGAAAGGTGGTAAACGATTTCCTTATTCGTGTCGTAACCGTACCAAACGGCGGCAATATATTCGGGAGTGCCGCCTATAAACCAACGGTCAAAGCTGCCGCTGGTGGTACCCGTTTTTCCTATGCACTGAACGTTATTTATTTTATAGTAACGGCCCGTACCGCTTGTCATAACAGTTTGCAGAAGCTTGTTCATTACCCAAGCCGTGCCTTCCGAAAGCGCCTGTTCCTTTGTCTCCTCCGGCTTGCTTTCAAGTATAACGTTATCGCGGCTGTCCGTAACCTTATAGTAACAGTAAGGATAATAGTATTTTCCGCCGTTGCCGAAAGCGGCATAAGCCGCGGTCATTTCAAGCGGGATAGTGCCCGTTGTGGTACCGCCGAGGCCTACGGGAGACCAGTCTCTGTCCTTCACGTCGTCAAGGGTGGAAATGTGAAATTTCTTTGTAAGGTAATCAAAGGAATAATCGACGCCGATTTTGATAAGAGTCCTTATGGCGATAGTATTCTTTGACAGGGCAAGCCCTACCTGAATCGGTATTCTGTCGCCCGAATAGCCTCCGCCCTCATTGGTGGGCCACGGCTTTCCGTCTACCTTGATGCTTGAGGGTGCGTCCAGCTCGATAGTGGACCAATAAAAATCGAAATCATCTTCCTGAAGGCTCTTTTCAAGCGCGGGGCCGTAAACGCCGATCGGCTTCATTGTGGATCCCGGTGGGCGCTCCGCTTCGGTTGCTCTGTTGAAGCCGAGAGCGGTTTTCTTTTTACCCGTTCCGCCAACAAGGCCGAGCACTCTGCCCTTGTAATCCATTACCGCCATTGCACCCTGAACGGATTCGTCAGGCATTCTTCTGTAATTTTCATAAACATCTTCAAGGGACGCCTGAACGTTCTGATCCATTGCCGAATATATTTTCAGACCGCCGCCGTAAATCATATTACGCGCGCGGCGATAAGTGTAGCCCTGTTTCTGAAGATCGCTTATAACGGTTTTTATAACGTAATCTATATACCACGAATCAATAACGTTTGTCTGCGCGTCTTTATCATCGCCCGTTACCTGACTGCCCTTATAATCCGGGCTGTTGGTAAACACCATTTTATAGGCGACCGCCTCGTCGTACTGCTCTTTAGTGATAAGATTCTGCTCGAGCATTGCGGAGAGCACCAAAAGCTGCCTTTTCCTGTTATTGTCGGGATTGATAAGCGGATTGTACTTTGAAGGCGACTGAGTGATAGAGGCAAGGCAGGCGCATTCGGCTATATTCAGTTTGTCAACGTCCTTGCCGAAATAAGTTTCCGCCGCGGTTCTCACTCCGTAGCACCCGCTCGAAAGGAAAATAGTGTTGAGATAAGCCTCAAGAATATCGTCCTTTTTATTATGCTTTTCAAGGTTAAGCGCGGAAAGTATCTCGTTGAATTTTCTTGAGAGGGTTACCTGCTTTTCATCCGTAAGATTTTTGATAAGCTGCTGCGTTATCGTTGAACCGCCCTGGCCGAGATTCGACGGCTTGACTATAACGCCGACCGTTCGTATCCAGTCCACCCCGTGATGCTTTCTGAATCTTTGATCCTCGATCGCGATAACAGCCTTGGGCAGATATTCGCTCATATCCTCAAGATTGACCCAAATACGGTTTTCCTCGCCGTGAAGACGGGTAAGCTCTTTAAGGGAGCCGTCCTCATTATAAGCGTAAATATAGGATGTCTGGTTAAGAGAATATTTGCGCTCGGTAAGATCGAAAACGGCCTCGCCGTTTATAACGCTGAACGCGTAAATCAGCATAACGGAAGCGCACACAACCGCAACTACGGCGCACACCATCGCTATGCCCGCGATAGCCCTAAATATCCTGAAACCGACTGAGGTTTTGCGGCTTTCTTTCTTTTTATCGGATTTCTTTTTCTTTTTTTCGATAACTCTTCCGCGTTCGGCGGATCTTATGTCCTTTGATTTAGACGCGGGGCCTTCGATATTGTAAGCGGCGGGCACATCGTTCTTTTTGGAACTCAGGCTGTTCTTATCCTCGTCGTAAACCTTCGCGGAATTATTCAAAAATGATTCCAACAGGTCGTCGTTATAATCTTTTGACGCCATATTTCAACCTCCCTTGGAAAAGCCGAAATTTTCAATAACAGATTTATTATATAATAAATCAATTTACAGATAAAGGGTTTTATGCAAAATTAACACAATCTTAATTATTAAAGCCATCCGCTCTCTTTTTATTCATAACGTTTATCTTTTTCGTTACGACAACTCCGTCATAAGTCTTTTTGGCTCTGATAAACGCCCAAAATTTCTTTTTGCATTTCCTGCATTCGCATACCGTGCGGAATGATTTATTTACCGATTCGTAGCCTTTCAGCACCCGAAGATCCGACTTACAGTATGGGCAATTCAGCTTTTCCGTATTCACATTGAAATCCTCGGCAACGTTTCTTGTAAGATAATAAGGCTTGAATATAAGCCTTTCAAAGAAGCGGCTGTCGCACTCGGTCATAAAGCCCGCGAATTTCTTTTTATCGAAAACTTTGCGAAAGCATTCGGCGGCAAGATAGCAATCCTCAAGCGCCCTGTGCAGATTTTCCGTGTTTACCGATATCTCCATCAGCTCGGCGCACTTTGAAAGCCCCACCTGATTGGAGCCCGTGTTTTCAAGAAAGGACTGGCAGTATTTCTGCACGTCGGCATATTTTTTTATAAAACCTACGTTGCTTGTGCCGATAAGATTTTTAAAATTATCCACAAGCACATAGAGGTCGCTGTTCGACCAGCTCATAAAAACGCTGTTATCCCTGCCGCTCCACCTTGAGAAATCGGCCATCGCCTTATCAAACGGCACGCCGTTTTCCCTTATCTCGTCAACCGAAATATGGGTAAGATTTTTAAACCTTGACGAGAGCTTTGAATAATGCTTTGTTTTTATAAGCTGCTTGAACGTGTCGGCAATATTAAGTTTTTCGTCAAGCTTGACAGCGCCTATCTCAACTATTTCGTTAACGCCCTTTCGCAATTTATAGTCGTAAGCGTTGTTCCATTCCAAATCGAAAATAACGTAAAACATTTTTACTCCGCAGTCTGCAAAAAAATAACCTTGCATAACGCAAGGTTACCGGCAAATCCTCAGCCAATGAAAAGAAAAACAAAAAACGCGGCAAGCACAACAACAAAGAAACCGCCGATGAGCCACTTCGTCGCTTTTTCGAGTTTTGCCTCGATCGTGCGCGCTTTTGCTTTACCGAGGAAGGTTTCCGCGCCGCCGGCTATTGCGCCCGAAAGATTCTGCGATCTTCCCTCCTGCATAAGAACGATAACCGTTATTATCAGCGACGCCACAATCAAAACGGCGCCGAATACATAATGATACCAAAGCATCGTGATTTTCCTCCGTAGATAAATTAGTACTTATGGATTATAGCACAACATAATTCATAATGCAAGATATTTTTTTCTAATAATTTACTCGAATTATTTTTGCGGTAAAAGATTATAATATTATCGGAAGATATGATTATATTAACGCTAATCAAAAACCTAAGCGTTCGACTTAATTTACAAACAGTTTTTATCGCCGCGCTTTAAGATTTCCGCGCTATTTCTCATACCTTCCGAGCTGCCGGCAACGGCAGCTCTCTTTATTTAAAACGTAAGCTGCTCGCCTATATCTCCGGCGGACGGCAGCGCTCCGGCGGCAGGAAGATTTTTTGCCCTGAAGCGCCACGGCTTTTCAAATTCGCCCTCGTTGTAAATATGCGCTGAAACGGCTTTATCCGTCTTCTTTTTGAGTTGAAGCGCTTTTACGCCCTGGGTGTTTTTTGTTGTTTTCGTGGAAATCAGCGCCGTGTTCACAAGAAGCTTTCTTCCGTTTGCGCCGCATATAACGATTTCCGTATCTTCGGGAATATAAAGCGCCGCGGCCAGCGGGGATTTATCGCAATAGGCGTTTATCAGTTTTTTTCTGTTTGTTTTCGTTTCGTAAGCGGAAATATCCACCTTGGCCAGTTTTCCGTCCTCAAAAACGAATATCATATAGCCCTTGTATTCTTTAAGAACGGCGACATAATTGCAGTACTCTCCCTCGTCCATACCCAATTTCGCGGGAATATAATCGCCGAGGACTGAGGCTTTAGTATCCTGAAAATCGTCTATTTTCGCCTTATAGACCTGATGCATTGTTGTAAAGGCAAGAAGCTCGTCTCTGTTTGAGCATTCAACCGTTTCGGTTATCTCATCGCCCTCTTTTACTTTATGCTCTCCGCTGAGGCGGAGATTCGCGGTGCGGATTTTTTTGAAATATCCCTCTCTTGTTATAAAAACCGTTACGGGATAATCCGGTATTTCGGTAGTTTCGTCCGCAATTTCGTCGGAAATCTCATAAAGTATCTCGCTTCGCCTGCCCGAATCGTATTTTTCGATGACGTTTTCAAGCTCCGAAACGATTATCTTTTTAAGCCTGGTTTGGCTGGAAAGCGTTTTTTCAAGATCCGCCGCCTCGTTTTCAAGCGTTTCAATATCCTTGATGCGCTTTAAAATATACTCTCTGTTTAAATGGCGCAGTTTTATCTCGGCAACGTATTCCGCCTGTGTCTCGTCTATTCCGAAGCCTATCATAAGATTCGGCACAACGTCCGCCTCGCTCTCAGTTTGGCGGATTATTTTTATCGCTTTATCTATATCGAGCAGTATTTTTGAAAGCCCTTTGAGCAAATGCAGCTGTTTTCTTTTTTTATCAAGAGTAAAGCTGACTCTTCTCGTTACGCAGCCGAGCCTGAATTTCGTCCATTCGTCAAGTATTTCGCGCACTCCGCGAACTTTCGGCGTTCCGTTGATAAGAACGTTAAAATTGCACGGAAAAGCCTCTTCAAGCGGCGTCATTTTATAAAGACGGGCCATCAGCCTTTCGGGATCGGTGCCGCGCTTAAGATCTATGGTTATTTTGAGTCCTTTAAGATCTGTTTCGTCCCTGACGTCGGAAATTTCTTTAATTTTATTCGCCTTAACAAGCTCGATGATTTTATCTATAACCGCCTCCGAGGTGGTGGTAGGCGGTATCTGCGTTATATCAACGCAGTTATATGATTTATCGTAAGAGTAGCGCGCCCTTACTTTAACGGAGCCTCTGCCCGTTTCATAAATTCTTTCAAGCTCTTCTTTATCATATATTACAAATCCTCCGCCCACAAAATCGGGAGCTATCAGAGTATCAGAAATGATATGATTCGGATTTTTAATCAGGGCAATCGTTGTTTCGCAAAGCTCTTTAAGATTGAATGATGCGATTGAAGACGCCATACTGACCGCGATTCCGGTTGTTACGTTGCAGAGAATGGACGGGAAAGTGACCGGAAGCAGCTTCGGTTCTTTCATGGTATTGTCGTAATTATCCACAAATTCAACGGTATCTTTGTCTATATCGTCAAAAAGCTCTTTGCATATCGGCGCGAGCTTTGCCTCGGTGTAACGCGAAGCGGCATACATCATATTTTTAGAATACGCCTTGCCGAAATTCCCCTTCGATTCAACGTAGGGATACAAAAGCGTTTCGTTGCCCCTTGAAAGACGCACCATAGTTTCGTAAATGGAAGCGTCGCCGTGGGGATTGAGCTGCATGGTTCTGCCAACGATATTTGCGCTTTTTATTGTGCCGCCTTTCAGCAGGCCCATATTATACATTGTGTATAACAGCTTTCTGTGAGAAGGCTTCAGGCCGTCTATATCGGGTATCGCGCGCGAAAGAATAACGCTCATAGCATAGGGCATAAAATTTTCAACGAGCGTTTTTGTTATAATTTCGCTCTTGACCTTGCCCGCGTCCTCAATATGAACGTTTTCATTAAGCGGATTCGCATTGCTTTCGGGAATATTTTTCTTTCTTTTAGCCATAAAATATCTCTCCTCAGCTTACGTCGGCGGCGTCTATATAAAGATGGCCGAAATCGGTAATATATTGCTTTCTGCCCTCAAGATCGTCGCCTACAAGCAAATCAAATATGCGCGAGGTTTTTTCGGCCTCGTCCGGCGTTACAAGGATAAGCCGCCTTGTAGCGGGATTCATCGTTGTGAGAGCCATCATCTCCGCCTCGTTTTCACCGAGACCTTTTGAGCGCTGAACGGTGTATTTCTGATCACCGAGCTGCGCCTTTATTCTGTCCATTTCCATTTCGTTATAGGCAAAATAAGTCTGATCCCTGCAAGTGACCTCATAAAGCGGCGATTCGTCAATAAAGACCTTACCCTGCTCAATAAGCTTAGGCATAAGGCGGTAAATCATCGTAAGCACCATAGTTCTTATATGGAATCCGTCAACGTCCGCGTCGGTGCAGATAAGTATTTTGCTCCAGCGCAGGTTGTCCATATCAAAATCGGAGATCCCTTTTGACGCTTTGGAGCGAACCTCAACTCCGCAGCCGAGAACCTTTATAAGATCTGTAATAATATCGCTTTTGAAAATTTTATCGTATTCGCATTTAAGGCAGTTTAATATTTTGCCCCTTATAGGCATTATCGCCTGAAAATTCGCGTCTCTCGCCTGCTTGCACGCGCCGAGAGCCGAATCGCCCTCAACTATGAATATTTCCCTTTCGTTTACGTCTTTTGAACGGCAGTCAACGAATTTCTGAATACGGTTCGTCATATCGATTTTTGACTGAAGAGTATTCTTTAGGGTTTTTCTTGTGTTTTCCGCCTTTAAGCGGCTGCGCATATTTATTATTACCTGATCGGCAATTTTTTCCGCGTCAAGTTTGTTTTCGATAAAATAAACCTCAAGCTGCCTGCGGAAGAAATCCGTCATAGCGTCCTGAATAAATTTATTTGTTACGGACTTTTTCGTTTGGTTTTCGTAAGACGCCTGAGTTGAAAAAGACGATACTATAAAGATAAGAATATCCTCTATATCCTGTACATTTATCTGCCCGTCCGTTTTACTGTATTTATTATTCGCTTTAAGATAAGCGTTTATTTGATTCAGAAAAGCGCTTCTGAAGGCCTTTTCGGGCGCGCCGCCGTGCTCGAGGAAACTTGAATTATGATAATATTCCTTTAACTGCGTTTTCTGAGAAAAGCAGAGCACCGCTTTTATCTTGAGCTTGTAATCGCGCATATTTTCCCTGTCTTTTCCGACTCTTTCGCATTCCCAATACTGCGGAGCGGTAAACGCGCTTTCTCCCGCTATTTCTTTGATATAGTCCCTTATTCCCTCTTTATAGCAATACTCTTCCGTTTCAAACCTTGAACCGATCTGATTTTTAAAAATGAAAGTTACCCCATCGTTTACAATGGCCTGGCGCTTAATTGTGTCACGGTAGTATTGAACGGGAATATCTATATCTGTAAAAACATCGAGATCCGGCTTCCAGCGGATACGGGTTCCGGTGTCTTTTTTTGAATATTCCTCTTTATGCAGGCCGCCGACGTTTTCGCCTTTTTCAAAATGGAGCTTATAGCAATATCCGTTCGAGTGTATCTCGGCGTCCATATATTCGGAGGCATACTGCGTGGCGCAGAGTCCGAGACCGTTAAGACCGAGCGAATATTCATAATTGCCGCCGTCCTCATCGTATTTTCCGCCGGCATACATTTCGCAGAAAAGGAGCTTCCAGTTGTATTCATTTTCCGCCTTATTGAAATCAACGGGTATTCCCGCGCCGAAATCCTGAACCTCAACGGAGCCGTCCTCAAATCTCGTAACTATAATTTTATTTCCTCTGCCCTCCCTTGCCTCGTCAATGGAGTTAGAGATAATTTCAAAAACGGAATGTTCGCAGCCCTCAATACCGTCCGAGCCGAAAATAACTCCCGGCCTTTTTCTGACACGCTCAGCGCCCTTGAGCATTGAAATGCTGTCGTTTCCGTATTCCTTTTTCCTTGCCATTTTAACCTCCGAAAACAGTTTATACAAATTTATATTATACAATATATTGTATTTTTGTCAAGATTTTGTAATAATTATTACAATATGAAGAAAATTATGATTTATAATACTTCTCCGAGCGGTAAAAAATTCCGGCAGTTTTAAAAACTGCCGGAATTTTTAATATACCTTTTTGGCTCACCTGTGTAAGGGGAGCCGGCTGCCGACAGGCAGACTGAGGGGTTGGTCAGTTACAATAACGCTGTTGTAACAAAACATCACAACCCTTCCGTTTCGCTTACGCTCAACACCTTCCCTTACACAGGGAAGGCTTGTTTTGGCAAAAATGTTCTTTCACCTTTTCGGCTCTCCTGTGCAAGGGGAGCTGTCTGCCGCAGGCAGACTGAGGGGTTGGTCAGTTACAATAACGCTGTTCTAACAAAACATCACAACCCTTCCGTTTCGCTTACGCTCAACACCTTCCCTTACACAGGGAAGGCTCGTTTTTTTCAGATACGTTCTTTTATATATTCGGCTCCACTGTGTAAGGGGAGCCGAAAGATCGAGATCCAAAAAAACTATCCGCTTATTCAGATAAGCAGGCAGACGGCGTGCGCGGCTATTCCCTCGAGCGCGCCGGTAAAGCCGAGCTTTTCCTCGGTGGTTGCTTTTACGGAAACGCAGTCCTTGCCGCAGCCGCAGGCTTCGGCTATATTCCCGCGCATTTTGGAAATATACGGCGCGAGCTTCGGCTCCTGAGCTATAACCGTTGCGTCGATATTGCCTATTCCGTATCCGGCTGATTTAATTTTTACGGCAACCGTTTTCAAAAGAACGAGACTGTCCGCCCCCCTATACTTTTCATCGGTATCGGGGAAAAGATGACCTATATCCCCCATTGCCGCCGCGCCGAGCAGAGCGTCCGCCACGGCATGGAGCAGAACGTCCGCGTCCGAATGGCCGAGCAGACCTTTTTCATATGGTATTACAACTCCGCCGATAACGCACTTCCTGTTTTCGGCAAATCTGTGAACATCATATCCGTGGCCTATGCGCATTACAGTTCTCCCCTTTTCCTCAAAATGTTTTCAGCAAGCGCAATATCGCTTTGCGTCGTTATTTTTATATTATCGTAATCGCCGATGACGGCGCTCACTTTTGCGCCGAGCTTTTCGACAAGCCGGCAATCGTCCGTATAATCTTCGCCGCTTTCTTTAGCGAGCTCAATCGCGCGCGTATAGAGTTTAAAATCAAATATCTGCGGCGTTTGTATCGCGATAAGCGCGTCTCTGTCCGGCGTGTCGATAATATTAAAATCACCGTCTATTACCTTTATCGTATCTTTTACCGGCACGCCCGTCGCGGCGGCGCCGGTTTCCTGCGCTTTATCAAGAGTTTTCAGTATCGTCTGCGGTGAAACGAGCGGCCGCGCCCCATCGTGAATAATTAAGTAATCGCACCCGTCAATCGTTTCAACGGCGTTGAAAACGCTCTGCTGACGTGTGCTTCCGCCAATCACAAAGCTGACCGATTCATCGGGCAGCAATTCGGAAAACGCTTTCAAATCACATTCGCGGCAGACGACTATTATCTCGTCTATTTCGGGCATATCGGAAAACGCCTCAACACTTCTTTCAATAACCGTTTTTCCGCCGATTTTCAACAGCATTTTGCTTTTTTCCCCGCCCATTCTTGCGGAGTTCCCCGCTCCAAGGATTATCGCTGTATTATACAATTCTCTTTATCCTTTCAAGTTCTGAAGTATTCGGAGTAACAAATTCGGTTTTGTAGTCCGTATAAATTACCATTCCCGGCTTAGCGCCCGCGGGCTTTCTTACGTTTTTAACTAAAGTGTAATCAATCGGAACGTTTGACGAGCCCCTTGCCTTGCTGTTGTAAGCGGCAAGCAAAGCGGCTTCCCTTATTACCGTATCGGAAAAATCGCGGCCGTTGCTTACAACGACTACGTGAGAGCCCGCCGTATCCTTAACGTGAAACCATAAGTCGTGATTTTTGGCGGTTTTCAAGGTGAGCCTGTCGTTCATAACGTTGTTTCTGCCAACAAGTATTCGGTATCCTTGCGAGCTTTCAAACTCCATGGGCGCAAGCGCTTTTTGCTTCTTTGCGTTTTTGGCGTTTGCGTTTTTTATAAATCCGGCAGAGGCGAGCTCGCTTTTAATTTCTGTAATTTCCGCGTCGGTTTCCGCACGCGAAAGAGCGTCCTCCACGCTTTCAAGATAATCGGCCTCGCTTTCGGCCTCGGCGATGAAATCGTTAAGCATAGCCTCGGCGACCTGTTTTTTTCTGTATTCCTTATAATATTTCTGCGCGTTTTCCCTTGCCGAAAGAGCGGGATCGACGGGCACACGCACCGTTTTGCCGCCGTCGTAATAATTTTCAAGATCAAAATACGGCAGACCTTTTTTCAGCTGATACTGATTTGTGGAAAGAAGATCGCCGAATATTCTGTATTTTTCCTTATCCCTGCATTCTTCAAGTTCTTTTTGGCGGTTAACCGCTTTTCTCACCGCGCGCTCACGCAGACTTTGCAGCATTTTGAACAGTTCTCCGGAACGCTGGCGTATTCTGTCCGCTCTGACTTTTTCGTAATAGAAAAAATCAAGCAATTCGGAAAAAGAGGAAAACTCTTTCGTTTCGGCGAGCTTGCCGTACTGCGTTATCGGCATAAAAGCAAAATCCATCGGGTGATCGCCTATAACAACAGTAGGCACGGGGGAAAGAGCGTATTTCCTTATCGTTTCAATGGAAACGCCGTTTTCATACTCTCGGCAGATTATCGGGGAAACGCCCATCACCGTATCCTGAAATGCTCCTGAGACGGATTTTTTGCTACGCGAAATTCCGCTTTTGATTTCCGAAAGCGAATCCGTAAAAATATCCAGCTTGTTTTGCGGCGGCGGAGAAACATAATCAAGACCGGGAAGCACAAGCCTTACCTGCGATCTGCTTTCATCCACCCTTTTGACGGCGTCGATTATCCTGCCGCCCTCGGTAAGAATTATATTGCTGTATTTCCCCATTATCTCAACGATGAGCGAAAGAGAAACGGGATCTCCCAATTCGTTTGACGCGGCTAAGCGTATCTTCAGTATCCTCTCAAGGCCGTCCTGCTCGAGCGCCGTAATTTTAGCGCCTGTCAGACGTTTGCGCAGCAGCATACAAAGCATCGGCGGCTTTGCGGGATTTTCCGGCGCGTGAGCCGTAAAGTGAATACGGGCGCTGTCCGCGCGGCAGGAGATAAGCAGCTTTTTCGCACCCTCTCTTGAGCGCAGAGACAAAACGATTTCTTCCCTTGACGGCTGGTGTATCTTTTCGATACGGGAGCCGACGGCAAAATCGCTTATTTCATTTTTAAGATGATAGAGAAAAATACCGTCTAATGCCATACTACACCGCCGAAACAGGATTTTTTTGATTTGCGCTTATAAACTCAATGCCGGGAAACGCCTTTTCAAGCCCATCCTTGATAAACATAAAAGAGGCGTATTCCGTTTCGTAATGCCCGGCCTCTACCACGGGAAATCCGCTTTCAAGGCAATCGAGCATGGTATGATATTTCAGTTCGCCCGTAATAAAACAGTCCGCCGCACTTTTCGCGGTTTCGATATATTCTCCGCAGGCTCCGCCGCCGACGGCAACGGTTTTAACGCGCTTTTCGCAATCGATAAATCTCACACGGCGCGAGTCGAGCGCCGCCGCGGAATAATCGGCAAGCTCTTTTACCGTCATTTCCCTTTCAAGCTCGCCGACAAAGAGAAACGAGCCGTCGATCGGCTTTGCGTTTTTCAAATTCAGCCGTTTCGCAAGCGCTCGGTTTATGCCGTTTCGGGAATTATCATAATTCGTATGGGCGCATATAACGGAAATGCCGCTTTGAACGCAGAGGGAAACAGCGCTGTCGGCTTCGATCGAAGAAAGCGGGGAGAATATAACGGGATGATGAGAAATGATAAGCTGAGCCGAATTTTCGGCCGCGAAACGCGCAACCCGCTTTGTAACGTCGAGACAAAGCACGGCAGTCTTTACTTCAGCCTTTTTATTCCCCAAAAGAATACCCGAATTATCCCATTCCTCCTGAGAGTCGAACGGCGCTATTTTATCTATGTAACCGTAAATATCGCTTACAGCAGTCATTTCATTTTTTCCTTTACGGCGCTTATAACTTCGGAGAGCCGAGCGCCGCCCTTTTCTTTGTTTTCAAGATATTTCAGAAGATGCGCCAAATATTCGCCGCCCGCGAAATCGGTTATATTTCCCAGGTAATAATAACTCTCGGGGCGCGGAATTAAAACGCCGGTGTAAACCGCGTCAAAAACTACGTAATAATGCCTGCCCTCTTTTACGATTTTATCGGTGCCTATCTCAAAGCCGTTTTCGCAGAGATATTTTCGGAGTATCTCGGGGTGAGTCATAGGATTGAATATAAAATGCTTTGAGGCGTTTTTTATCCATGGGCATTCGGAAAGGATTTTAACGATAAGCTCGCCGCCCATTCCGCACACGGCTATATCCTGAGCGTCGTCCTCACCCAAACATTTTAGGCCGTCGCCGATAACGCATTTGACTTTATCCTCAAGCCCGTAACGCGCGACAAGGGCGCGGCAGGAATTGAGAGGGCCCTCGTTTATATCGCAGGCAAACGCTTTTGTTATCCTGCCGTTCATTAAAAGATAAACAGGAAGAAAGCCGTGGTCGCAGCCTATATCCGCAAGAGAACGGTTTTCCCTTACAAGCAGCGCCACGGCAGACAGCCTTTGCGTTAATTCAAACATCTCAGCCGTTTATGGCAGCGTTGATCTTTTCAACAAGCTCGTCGGCATCCGTGCCGTGAACGGCGCAGGCTTCCTCAATAGTCTCGCCTCTTGAGGCGGGGCATCCGAGGCAGTGCATTCCCATTTCAAGGAAAAGCGGCGCGGTCTCGGGGCATATGTCAAGAATATCGCCTATAACCGTATCTTTTGTAACAGAGGTCATTTTTAAAACTCCTTTTCAATTTGATCGTCATTTTCGGAAGAATACTGCCTTCCGCCAAAATATTATAATATATAACAAAAACCTTTGCAAGTGCATAAAGTTTATGTTAATATAGTTTTTGCGGAAAAACCGTTTATTATTTTAATTTTTCGGTGAGGAAAAATGGAAAAAACCACGCCGCAGGCGAAAAAGAGGCTTGAATATCTTGATATCGCAAAAGGTATCGGCATATTTCTTGTTGTTTGGGCGCATGCGAAAGCGCCGTTCACAAATTATATATATCAGTTCCACATGCCGTTTTTCTTTCTTATTTCGGGCTTACTTTATAACTCAAAGGATTCCGTAAAAACATACACGGTAAAAAAAATAAAGGGGCTTTATATTCCTTTCGTTTTTTGGAATCTTCTTTTTTACACCGCGCAAAATTATCAGAAGCTTGAAACAAACGAAATAAAGAATTTCGCAAAAGGCGCGTTAGAAATAATACTTACACTCTCAAAGGACGGCAGATTTCTCGGGGCAACATGGTTTTTGGGCGCACTTTTCGCCGTTTCCGTAATATACAAAATTGCGGACAGATTGGCCGGCGACGCGAAATACAAGGATTTTACGCTTATGTGCCTATTTGCTGTTGCCGCTGTTATAGGATTTGAAATAAATTTTAAATATATGATAAGCCGAACACTTATACTCAGCCTTTTCTTTGCCGCAGGCGTTGTTATCAAAAACAATATGAGCGCCGTAAAAGCCGTTGGAAAAGGCGTTGGTCTGCCTCTCATGTGCTTTTTGATTTTTTGCGTTATCGGCCGTTACGGTTCGGCAAATATGGGCCAAAATGAATACCGGTATCCGTTTCTTTTTATAATAGGCTCTTTTCTTATTTCATATGCCATACTTTATTTTTGCAAAAAATTTGAAAATCTAAAGATCAAGTCGGCCGTATTTATAAAAAATTCAATAACATATATCGGCAGACATTCAATGGATATAGTTATTTGGCAGTTCGTTGCCTTCCGACTTGTAATAATATTGCAGATGTATCTGAACGGTGAAGAGCTTACGCTAAACAATATACTATCATATTTCCCGATGTATGACAGTACGCACGGCTGGTGGCTTGCTTACACGGCAGTAGGCGTTTTGGCGCCCATTATTTGGTGCTCGCTGCTGAGACTCGGCATATCGGGAAAAATTGTAAAAAAGCTGCACATCGCGTAAATCTCTTATCTACAAAAGGAAGTATTTATATATGAACGGCAAAAGCGAGGAAAAGACGGACAGAAATCTGAACTTTGACGCTTATACCTACGGTATAGAGCCCGGCGGTCTGCGCTCAAAAAGCGATATAAACACCATAATCTGCTACACGGTTACGAAATCAAAAGTAAAACTGACCGAAAAAAACATTACCGATACGATGGCACAAGGCGGTATCGCCAATTATTTTGAGGTGGCGGACGCTTTTTCAAGAATACTTAAAAACGGGCTGCTCACGGAGGATAAGGACGGCTATCTTATTGCCTCGCCGCAGTGCAGACAGCTTCTTGAGATGGTGGAAAAAGATCTGCCCCTTTCCATTCGCGAAAAAAGCATAAATATCGCCACGAGGCTCGCGTCAAAGGAAATTTACAGCAAAGAAAACAAGGTGGAAATCCAAAAAAACGAACGCGGATTTGACGTTACGATGCACATTACCGATATGGGCGAAGATTTTATGGTGCTGAAGCTGAATGTGCCCACAAAGGAACAGGCGGAGGTTATAAAAGACAAATTTCTTGACAACCCCGTAAAGATTTACGACAACCTGATAAATTCTCTTTTCTCGGAATAAAGCGCAATTTAAAGCAACAAAAAATGCTATGGAAAACCATAGCATTTTTTATTATTTAATGATTATTATTCAGCCGTTTCCTCTGCGGGAGCATCTTCAACAGCCGTTTCCTCTGCGGGAGCCTCTGTTGCTGGGGTCTCCTCAGCAGGTGCTTCCTCAGCGGGAGCTTCTTCAACAGGCGCTTCCTCGGCGGGAACCTCTTCCTCGGGCTCATCGTCCGCAAGCGCGGCAATTCTGTCCTCCGGCTTCGCGAGAAGCTCTTTCATTGAAAGGCTTACTCTCTTCTTGTCAAAATCTATTTCGGTTATTCTGGCTTTGACAACGTCGCCTATTTTGAGCACATCGGCGGGAGCCTTAATGCGATCCCAGCTTATCTGGCTTATATGGATAAGTCCGTCTATGCCAGGAATAACGTTTGCGAACGCGCCGAAAGTGGCAAGGCCGACGATTTTTGCCTCTATATCCGTACCGACGGGATAATCTCTCTTGAGTATCTCCCACGGATTGTCTTCGATTTTCTTGAAACCGAGAGAGATCTTTTTGTTTTCTTCGTCAAGAGCCTTAACGGTAACCTCTACCTGATCGCCTACCTTAACGACCTCCGAGGGGTGCTTGATCCTCGTCCAGGAAAGCTCGCTGATGTGGATCATACCGTCTATTCCGCCAATGTCGACAAACGCGCCGTAGCTTGTCAGCGACTTAACGGTTCCGGTTATAACCATTCCCTCTTCGAGTCTGTTCCAGGCTTCCTCCTGAGCGGCCTTTTTCTCTTCGTTGATAACGGCCTTGATTGAGCCTACCGCCCTTCTTCTTGACGTATTAACATCAATAATCTTAAAGCGAACGACCGCGCCTTTAAGGACGTCAAGCTCCTGATTGCGCGGAACACCGGTAAGGGACGCCGGAACGAAAATTCGGGTGCCTTTAACGGTTACAAGAACACCGCCGCGAATAACCGCGGTAACGGTGCCCTCAAGAGCTTCGCCGCTTTCTTTTGCCGCAACTATCTCGTCCCAGCCTTTGAAAGCGTCCGTCAGTTTCTTTGAAAGCTTCAGCACGCCGTCCTGATCGTCGGTTTTCATTATGATGAGATCAAGCTCATCACCGATCGAAACAACATCTTCGCATTTTTCAAAAGGCTCTGATGAGAGATCTTCGGCGGAGATAACGCCTGTTTGCTTTCTTCCGGGAACGTCAACAAAAACCTCGGTGGGGGTTATGTTTACGACTTTTCCCTTAACTACTTTGCTTGTGTCGTTGTCACTAAAAGATTCTTCGAGCATTTCTGCGAAGGTTGTCTCACCATCAGCAGACGCATCGACAGCAGCCTCTTCGGCGTCAGCGGCCTTTTCGGCGTTATCAACGACTTCTGCTGTCTCGGCAACTTCCTCGGTTGCTTCAACTTCCTTTTCAATAATTTCTTCGGACATGGTTTTGAGTACCTCCTTGATGATTACCGAGGGCGTTGAAGCCCCCGCGGTTACGCCGACCGAAACATAAGGTGAAAAATCTATCTCCGAAAGCTCCGCGGCGGTTTCAACGAGAAACGCCGGACAGTTTTCGGCACATACGTTTTTCAACTTACAGGTGTTGGAAGAATGCCTGCCGCCTATAACAACAACGGCGTCGCACTCCTCCGAAAGAGCGCGCGCTTCTTCCTGCCTATCGGCCGTTGCACTGCATATTGTATCAAATATTTCACAATTTGTATATAGTTTTTTCAAAAATTTTTTACATTTTTTCCATTCTTTCAAAGAAAAAGTCGTTTGAGAAACGCAAATTATGCTTTGATCGGGCAATATTTTATTTTCGGAGACAATTTTTTCAAGTTCTTTTTCATTATTGAAAACGAAAAACCTGCCCCTGCAATAAGAGCAAATGCCCTTAACTTCGGGGTGATCGGCGTCCCCGGCGATAAGTGTTACAGAATCCGCCGAATGCTCGCTGACTATCCTATGAATCTTTTTAACGAACGGGCAGGTGGCGTCAACGTATGCTATACCGGATTTTTCTATTTCCTCGATAACGCTTTTTTCAACACCGTGCGTGCGCACAACCAGCTTGTAGCCCTTCTCGCACTGAGACGGTTCTTCAACGGTTCTCACGCCCCTGCTTTCAAGATTTTCAACAAGCTGCCGGTTATGGATTATGGGCCCGAGCGTGCAGACCTTTTCGCCCTTATTCACAAGGTCGTACACCATATTAACGGCTCTGTCAACTCCGAAACAAAAGCCCGCGGTTTCGGCAAGCTTAATCCGCATTCCTTTCCGCCTCCCAAAGAGCGAGAATATTATCCATTACCATATTCGCGGCGTTTTTTATATCTGAGGCGACGCACTCTTCCTTATCAAGTCCCATATCTTTAAGAGACAGGGGTCTGCCGTAGGAAACGGTCACCTTTTTGCCCACCTTTATGCGTCCGTTGCAGCATATCGCAACGGGAAGCACGGAAGCATTCGTGGCCTTGGCTATAACCGCCACGCCGGATTTTGCTTTCTGAGGCACGCCGTCCTTGTCCTTCACCCTTTTGCCCTCAGGGCAGATAGCCATAATATGCCCCTCACGCACTATTTTTTCGCCGTACTCTATGGCCGAGGTGTCGCCCTTTCCGCGTCTGACGGGAAAGCCGTAAAGATGCTCTATAACCCAGCCGACGATCGGATTTTTGAAAAGCTCTATCTTTGCCATAAAATGCAGCGGTGGCATATTCTTCGGCATTGCCGCGAAAACGGGATCCATAGCGCAGGTGTGATTTATTGCCACTATGTATTTCTCCGTGCCGGCCTCGGGGATATTTTCAAGCCCCTTGAATTTCAGCCTGTAAAACAGCCTGAAAATCGGGCCGAAAACCGTTTTTACGAAGCCGTAAAATTTATAATGCTTAACAACGGAATAGTCAAATTCTTTCATTATTCTTCCCCTTTTATGATTTTTATAATAAGCTCGATACTTTCGTCGAGGGTCAAATCGCTTGTGTCGGCGATAACGGAATCGGCGCACGGCCTCATTGGCGCTATCTCTCTGTGGCTGTCCTGATAATCGCGCTGATTAACGTCGGCAAGAACGTCCTCGTACATAACGCTTTCGCCCTTTTCGATAAGTTCTTTATAACGCCTTTCGGCGCGTTTTTCAGGCGAAGCGGTAAGAAAGATCTTTACCTGCGCGTTCGGCAACACGACCGAGCCTATGTCTCTTCCGTCCATAATAACGTCGTTTTTCGCGGCAATGCTTCTTTGCAGATCAAGCAGAAACGCCCTGACCTCGGGAATGCTCGAAACCTTTGAGGCACCCATTGATATTTCGGGGGTTCGTATCTGCGGCGATACGTCCTCGCCGTTAAGTATAACGCACTGATTTCCGTTTTCATCGAATTTAAGCGAAACGTCGGTGCTTTCAAGCATTTTCACGAGCCCGTCCTTATCGTTCAAAACGCCGTTTCTTGCCGCGTCCAGCGCCACGGCTCTGTAAAGCGCGCCGGTATCAACGTAGATGAAGCCGAGCCGCTTTGAGGCCGCTCTCGCGATAGTGCTTTTGCCTGCTCCGGCAGGTCCGTCTATGGCAACGTTTATCATTTTATATTCTCCTTTATCAAACCGAAAAACGCAAGTTTAAAAGCCGTATTGACAGCTCCCGCGCTTTTTTCTCTATATTCACATACTTTGCCCGCAGAGAACACCCGTTGAAAACGCTATCTGCAAATTAAATCCGCCCGTATACGCGTCAACGTCTATTACCTCACCCGCGAAATAAAGGTTATCAACAAGCTTTGATCTCATCGTTTTCGGATCTATCTCTTTTACGCTTACGCCCCCGCCGGTCACTATGGCGGTTTCTATATCGTAAAAATCAGTGATGTTCACCTCAAAATTTTTTAAAAGGGAACCGAGGCGGAGTCTTTCGGCGCGGGTTACGGAGTTCACCTTTTTCGTAGGCTCCGTTCCGCTTAACGAAACGATAACGGGAATCAGTTTTTTTGGTAGCAGAGCCGAAAGGGAGTTTATAAAATCCCTGTTTGAATTATCGGAAAAATCCCGCTGTATTCTTTTATCCAGCGTTTCGGAATCAAGAGCGGGCTTTAAATCAATAATAAGCTTATAACCGCCGTTTTCAAAGCCGTCTATATGGCTTGACGCGGAAAGAACCACGGGGCCGCTCACGCCGAAATGGGTAAAAAGCATTTCTCCGAAATCATTATAAACGGTTTTACCGCCCTTTATAAGCTTTACCGAAACGTTTTTTAGACTGAGCCCCTGCAATTCGGGAATAAAACTATCGCCGCAAACAAGGGGCACGAGCCTCGGCCTTATCTCCGTTATCGTGTGGCCCGCCGATTTCGCGAGAGCGTAACCGTCGCCTGTTGAACCTGTTGCGGGATAACTTTTTCCGCCTGTGCATATCGCGGCGCAGTCGCAGGGGATCCTGCCGCCACCCTCCAAAATAACGGCTGAAATCCTGCCGTTTTCAAAATCAAATGCCTTTGCAGCTGCCGTTGTGATTTTTGCGCCGCTGCTTTTCGCGTTTTTCACAAGCGCGTCAACAATATCGCCGGCCTTATCAGAAACGGGGAAAACCCTGTTTCCCCTTTCGACCTTAATCGGAACACCGAGGTTTTCAAAAAACGCCATAGTGTCACGCGGCATAAAATTCGCGAAAGCGGAATAGAGAAATCGGGGATTTGTGGGAACGTTAGCAATAAGCTGCGCAATATCGTCGCAGGCGTTTGTAAAATTGCATCTGCCCTTTCCCGAAATCATAACCTTTCTTGCGGGCCTCGGCATTTTTTCAACAACGGTAACATCGTTGCCTTTTTTTGCGCTCTGAGCGGCGGCCATAAGTCCCGACGCGCCCGCTCCGATTATAACGATTTTTTTCATTGCGCCCTCTCTTATCCGCAAAACATCAACGTAATTATAAATTATTCCTCAGCCGTTGTCAATTCCTCTGAAAGCCGCTCCCATTCAAGATAGAGCCCGTTTTTTTGAACGTTCAGTTCTTCAAGCCGCCGCGAAATCTCAATCAGTTTTTCATACGGAAGCGCTTCGGCAAGGTTTTCCTCAAGTTCAGCCGTTTCTCTCTCCGCTTCTTCAATCTGCTCTTCAAGGCGCGTAAGTCTCGTTTTCATTTTTCGCAGATTGCTTGCGCGCTCTTTTTTCAACTTGTAATCATTCGGCTTAGGCGCGGCATATTTTTTGATTTCCTTTACCGCGATTTCCCTGTTTTCGGCGTAATCGTCGTAATTTCCCGAAAACTGTTTTATTCCGTTCGGTGTGAGCTCCATAATGGAAGTGGCGAGTTTGTTTATAAAATACCTGTCGTGCGAGACAATCAGCATCGTTCCGCTGTAATTCATCAGCGTGTTTTCAAGCTCCTCGCGCGAAAAAGCGTCAAGATGATTTGTAGGCTCGTCAAGAAGCAGAAAATTATATCTTCCGAGCATTAACTTCAGCAACGCTATTCTTGCGCGTTCGCCTCCCGAACAGGCGGAAAGCCTTTTAAAAACATCGTCGCCTTTGAAAAGAAAAGCGGCAAGGGCGTTTCTTATCACCGTTTCCGTCATAAACGGAAAAGACGACCACACCTCCTCGAGCGCCGTTTTTCCGAGATCCAGCTTTGCCTGCACCTGATCGAAATATCCCGTAAACACATTTGCGCCGAACTTGAATTTGCCGCCGTCGGGATAAAGGTCTTTCATCAGTATTTTTAGCAGAGTGGTTTTTCCGCAGCCGTTATCTCCGAGCAAAAAGACGCGCTCGCCTCTTTTTATTTCAAACGAAACCTCACCGAATATCTTTTTATCACCAAAAGATTTTGAAAGATTGCTAACCTCCAGCACGTCCTCGCCCGAAACGCATTTCGGAGTAAAATCAAATCTGATTTTCATTGAACGCGCGTCCGGAGGAACAAGCTGCGCTCTTATCCTTTCGATCACCTTTTCCTTGCTTTCGGCGGTTTTTATGTTTTTTTCCCTGTTCCACTGCCTTTGTTGGGCTATAATTCCCTCAAGGCGTTCTATCTCTTTAAGGTCGTTTTCGTATTTTTCCCTTATCGCCTTTTGCTCCGCCTCTTTTTTCATCAGAAAAACGGAATAATTCCCGTTATACGAACGCATTCGGCCGTTGTCTATCTCAATGGTCTTATTCGTAACGCGGTCAAGAAAATACCTGTCGTGCGAAACTACGATATAAGCCCCCGAAAATGACGAAAGAAAGCTCTCAAGCCATTCAACGGCGCTTACGTCAAGATGATTTGTGGGCTCGTCGAGCAAAAGAAAATCGGCTCTTGAAAGCAGTAGCTTCGCGAGAATCAGCTTTGACCTTTGACCTCCCGACAGCTTTGAAGTAGGCATATCAAAATCCTTTTCCTCAAAACCGAGCCCAATAAGGCTTGAGCGGGTCAGGCTTTTATATGTGAGCCCGCCGTTTTTCTGAAATTCCTCCGTCAGAGTATCCTGCCTCGCTATAAGGCTCGACGACGGTTCTTTTGTAAGACGAGCCGCTATTTCCTCAAGCTCTTTTTCGGCGTTTATAAGATCGTCAAAAACGGAGATAAGTTCATTGTAAACTGTTTTATTGTCCGAGCAGGTGTGCTGCTCCATATATCCGAGCCTTATGTTTTTTCCTAAAAAGCATGCGCCGCCGTCAGGCTGATATTCGCCTTTTATCACTTTGAAAAGCGAGGTTTTTCCCGCGCCGTTCACGCCCACGAGCCCGACTTTATCCTTATCCCCTATTTCAAAGGAAACATTGCCGAAAACCGTGTTTTCGCCGAAGGACAGCGTTAAATTTTGCGCGCTTACTGCCGACATAGTGCTTTACCTCTCAAAAAACTTAATGCTATTTTACAATATTATAACTTGAATGTGAAGTAAAAATTTGATATATTAATTTAAAATCGGATTTTCCGGAGGCGCGATATGGATATTTTAAAACTGAAACCTGTTTTTAAGGATTATATATGGGGCGGCACAAGGCTTCGCGACGATTACGGATACGACTGCGATCTCGATCCTGTAGCCGAGGGATGGCTCCTTTCCTGTCACAAGGACGGAAAAAGCGTTATCGACGGCGGAGAATTTGACGGCAGAACGCTTGAAAGCGTTATCGAAAAATACGGCAAGGAAAAAATTACAGGCAAAAAATCTCTTGATTTTCCGTATTTTCCCGTTCTTATAAAGTTGATAGACGCGAAAGACGACCTTTCTATTCAGGTTCATCCCGACAATGAATACGCCGAAAGAGTGGAGCACGAATTCGGGAAAACAGAGATCTGGTATGTGCTTGACGCCGCCGAGGGCTCGACGCTTGTTTACGGTTTCAAGAAAAAGATATCCTCCGAAGAATTTAAAAGAGCAATCGAGAGCAATACGCTTACCGAAGTGCTGAACGTTGTAAAAGTCAAAAAAGGCGATTTGTTTTTCATCGAGGCAGGCACTGTTCACGCCATAGGAAAAGGCGCGCTTATAGCTGAAATTCAGCAAAACAGCAATTCAACCTACAGAGTTTACGATTACGGCAGAGTAGGAAAAGACGGCAAACCGAGAGAACTTCATATTAAAAAAGCGGTAGACGTTTCAAAAACGGAGCCGCCGAAATACGAGCCGAAGCCGTTCGGCGAAGAAACGGAGACTGACGGCGGGAAAGCACAGCTTCTTACAAAATGCGATCTTTTCACCGTTTGGCGTTACGAAATAAATTCAAAAATGATTTTTGAAACAAACGAAAAAACTTTTAATCACATTCTTGTGCTTGAAGGCTGCGGAAAAATAAACGGCAGAAATTTAAAAAAAGGCGACAGTTATTTTGTTCCCGCGAATTTCGGAAAATATGAAATCAGCGGAAACGCCGAAATTCTTATAACAAATATCTGAATGAATAAAAAGCCGTTGGTATGGGCAACATACTAACGACTTTGTTATTTGGAGATGATATTATGACTGTTATAAACAGGATCGCCCTGATCCTCAACATTATCGGCGGACTTAACTGGGGACTGATCGGTCTTTTTAAATTTGACCTTGTCGCCTGGATCTGCGGCGGGCAGGACACCGTTTTCGCAAGAATAATCTACTGCATCGTAGGACTTGCGGCAATTTGGTGCATCAGCCTGCTTTTCAAAAGCAACAGCGTTGTTGAGGAATAAGCTCTGCCCAAAGGCAGGGCTGCCTGCCTACATAACCGCTACACATATTCGCGTGTCATTTCCGTTCTGATTTTGTTTATTATCCGCTTTTCAAGCCTTGAAATATAACTTTGTGATATGCCCATAAGATCGGCAAGCTGTTTTTGCGTATGCTCCGTTTCGCCCAAGATTCCGAATCGCATTTTCATAAGCTCCCTTTCCTTTTCGGAGAGGGAGTTTACTATTTTCAGCAGCAATTTTTTTTCGTCGCTGTATTCGATATCAACCGAAATTTCGTCAGGATCGCTGCCGAGGACGTCTCTGAGAGTAAGCTCGTTTCCGTCCCAGTCAATGCTGAGAGGATCGTCGAAGCTCATTTCGTGGCGCGCGCTGTTTACCTTGCGAAGATGCATCAGTATCTCGTTTTCTATGCAGCGGGAAGCGTATGTTGCGAATTTTATGTTTTTTTCGGGATCAAACGTTCTTACCGCTTTCATAAGCCCTATTGTGCCTATGGAAACAAGATCCTCCGTTGAAGTGACACACCCCTCAAATTTTTTCGCTATATACACCACAAGCCTCAGATTATGCGTTATAAGCAGTTCTCTGTGCGTCTCGTCGCCCGCCCGCAGTTCATTCATAACCGTTTCCTCTTCCTCTTTCGTCAAAGGAGGCGGAAGCGTTTCCGGCCCGTTTATGTAAAAACATTCTTTTTTAAACAATCTGAGAAATAATAATTTTAGCCTGTATATCATACCGCACCTCATAAATTTAAAATTTTCGGATTTAATATTCCGCGGTACTCTCCCCTCTTCACGCTGTCGCTCAGCGCTATGTAAACCTCCTGCGTTTCGGCGCTGCCGCGCGACGTGCTTATTTCTACTTTTTCCGGCTTAAATGCCGGCATCACCCCCTCGCCGCCGATAGTTTTAAAAGGAATAAGCCTTTGGCATTCAACGTTTTCAAACAGCTTTTTTTCGGCAACTATCACCGGATATTCGGAAAAAGGCTCTCTAAGATTATTGCCGCTGTCGGCAAAAGCAAAAAACCTCACTTCCCCGCCGCCGTAAAGCACCTTTACGCTGTATATCTCCTTAGCGGACGTTTTTCCGTTATATATTCTTATTATCAGCGCCGATATAAGATAAGCCGCCAAAGCGGTTATCAAAAGCACCTTCGCGGAAACGTTGAAATACACGGTGGAATTGTTGATTACAATGCCCTCCGGCCTGAAAATGAGCCATAAACCGACCATAATTCCCACAAAAAGAAAATTCACAAAAAAGAATATGGCGGTCTCTTTTATAAAAACCTTTATACCTATATATTTGAATGCCGTAAGAACGATAAGGCAGGCGGCGGCCAGCTTTCCCAAGAATGAAACGGCAAAGTTCAGCTCGTCCGCAAGAATAACGAGAGAATATGCCCCGCCTATAAACGAAGCCGGCACAAGCCGCCATATTTTACCGCTGCGCTTTGAAAATTTTTCCGTGACGATGAGCAGGAAAAAAGTGATAAAAAAATTCACCGCAAAAAGAACGTCAACATAAATCACCCGCACCGTTTATCACCGCCCTTTTATATTTTAGCGCCACCAAAAGGAATATTATGTCAAATCAAACTACGGCGTAAAAAAATACGTTGACAGTTTTTCGCCGATAACATTATAATTTTTATATGTTTTAAGCAATTCGGCGGAGGAAAATATGTTAGCATTTTTAAATGCCATAGAGAACGATGAGATAAAGGGCTCCCTTGAACAGCTCTATCGGCAATACAGATCACTGATGTTTAAAATCGCATATGATTATGTTAAAAACGAAGCCTCCGCTGAGGACGCGGTTCAGGAGGCTTTCTTATATGCGGCAAAAAATTTTGAAAAGATAGATATATCATCGCCGCAAAAAACGCGCAATTATCTTGCAACCATCACAAGAGGCTGCGCGATAAAAAGCTATAAGCACGGCGTAAAGGCTCAAATGCTGAAAACAAAAATTACGGAAACACTTAAAAACAAGGAAGATTCTTTGGAGGACGAGTACCTTCAAAGGGCGGCGCTGAACACGGTAAAAAACGCCATAAGCGCACTTGATGAAAAATACAAAATCCCGTTTTATCTAAAGGTAATTTACAATTACAAATGCAAGGATATAGCGGAACTTTTAGGTATATCCGGCGAATGCGTGCGGCAGCATATTTACATTGCACGAAGACTTATTAAAGAAAAACTTGAAAAGGAGGCGGCTGAAAATAAATAATATTCTTTACGAGGCATGCGTCGCCTCACAGACTGAATGGGTAGAATCCTTTGAAAGCAGCCGCGAACATATATTCAGCCAAAGGCATGAAAAAAGAATAAGGGCTACGTTCTCAAAAATCAGAAACAACAAATACCGCAAGATAACAAAAAACACCGTAAGATTTATCATTATTGCGGCGATACTTCTGTCGCTTACAATAATAACCGCGTTTGGCATACAGGCCATTTTTGAAAGCGGAGCTTACAGAATGAAAGACGAAACACTTTTTAAAGCGCAAAGTTCACAAGAGCATTCTCTCAAGGAAAATTTGACAACGACATATATTCCGAACGGTTACAGCTTAAAACACTTCAAAACCGACAGTCATTACAAAATAAAATATTACAGCAACACCGTTGAAGATTATTTTATGGTTGAAAAATCCGTTTTAAACTCGGAAGTTATGTTTCATTCCGATGGTAAACTTTGCGACAAAATCAGTAAAAACGGAATTGATTATTATTTCTATACAAAAGACGAACTGAGTTTTGTAGTTTGGAGAAATAAAGATTATATTTATTATGTTGGAGGAATAATTCAAAAAAATGAGCTGCTAAAAATAGCATATTCTACAAAATAACAGATTAAATTTTGTGAAATAAGCCGATTTTGTATTATTTTTATAACAAAATTACATTTAAAAGTATTTAATTATCGGAAAGGAGGGAAAAAATGGAAAAGACAGGAACAGCAAATAAAAATAAAGTGTTGAGGATACTGCTTGTATTTGTCATTGCTTTTTCATTATTCACCACGGCAGGAGTAAAAACAGCCGAAGCCGCCGCAAATAACGATAATGAAATAATGCCATGCTTTAAATCCATATTATCAGTATCTTACTGCATAACCATCGATGGAATAAAAGCGCATGTATCAGGTACAATTCTCGCTCAATATTTAACTGATCTTCAAATCACTCTTGAACTTCAAAAGTATAAAAAAGCCGATGGATGGTACACTGTTCAACTATGGGCGGAAGCGGCCCGAAACGGTGCAACATCATTGAGCGGAACCGAATATATCAATATTTTCAGCAAATACAGATTAAGAGCGACTTTCAAAGCGGATAAAGAGACCTGTACCCGTATTATGTATCCCGAAGATTGATTTACTTAATAACAAAACGCCTATCGGCGATATTCGCTTGCTTTAACAAGACTTTCAGCCTTTATAACTCAGCAAGCGAAAATACATAATCGCCGTTTGGCACGAGCAACGTGATACAAAATGGGCGCCGGCCGAAAAGCCGCAGCCCTTTCGTGAAAAGACGCTAAAAATGCCAAGGTGAAAATCACCTTGGCATTTTTGGTGCGGGGGATGGGCTTGCCGTCTGCTTCGGCTTTGCCTCGCATACTTTTGGCTCGGCGACCGCAGTTGCGCTGCGGTGCCCGCCTCACCGCTCTTCGCTAAAAACGGTTCACCGAACCGTTTTCTTTACGCTCAGACCCTCTCGGGTTCAAGTCCCATCATTATTAAATAAATCCGAGGCACAAAAATACCTCGGATTTATTTGGTGCGGGGGATGGTCTTGCCGTCTGCTTCGGCTTTGCCTCGCATACTTTTGGCTCGGCGACCGCAGTCGCGCTGCGGTGCCCGCCTCACCGCTTTTCGCTAAAAACGGTTCACCGAACCGTTTTCTTTACGCTCAGACCCTCTCGGGTTCAAGTCCCATCATTATTAATAAATCCGAGACGCAAAAGCGCCTCGGATTTATTTGGTGCGGGGGATGGGCTTGCCGTCTGCTTCGGCTTTGCCTCGCATACTTTTGGTTCGGCGACCGCAGTCGCGCTGCGGTGCCCGCCTCACCGCTCTTCGCTAAAAACGGTTCACCGAACCGTTTTCTTTACGCTCAGACCCTCTCGGGTTCAAGTCCCATCATTATTAAATAAATCCGAGGCAAAAAAATGCCTCGGATTTATTTGGTGCGGGGGATGGGACTTGAACCCACATGAACTTGCATTCACTAGAACCTGAATCTAGCGCGTCTGCCAATTCCGCCACCTCCGCGTATTAAATTATGCCCTCTAAATTTTACACGGCGAGGGCAACCGAGGCCGAGCGTACTTTCAGTTAAAACTTACTGTTCCGCTTAACCGGCAAAAGTATGTTACCACATTGTCCTTGAAAAGTCAAATAAAATATAATATAATATTTCCATAAATTTTGTAACATTTCAGGATAAGCAAGGGCTTAAAGCCCGTTATCCGCGTTTTTTCCGAAAAGCCGTATCGGAGCGTAAAATGAAAAAAATAATGCTAATTATTCTCAGCGTCTGCGCCGGAATTTATACCGTTTGGTATATGCACTTCGGCAGCCTTACCCAAAACAGCGGCGCGCTTTCGTCAACGGGGCTCAAGCACCCCGTTTTGTTCGCCGTTTGGGGAATCCTTGTTTTTACGGCGCTTTACTCAAACATTCTTTACGCCTATCGCGTATTTTCCAAGCCTCGCAGATTTCAGTATTACATCTGCGCCGTTTCCGCGCTCGGTATGGCGTTGACTCTGTTTTGCGATTTTGATTATTTAAAGCGCACGGAATATCTGCTTCACTGCGCCGGTTCCCTCACCTTCTCGGTTTTAACGGGAGTTTGCGTTTTTTTGATATTTCTGCTCAACTACAAAAACGGCCGCCTTTACGCCGTTTTCACTTACATAGTGGGAGCGATTCTTTTGTGCGACCTTGCTTTGCTTCTTATTTTTAAGCAAACTGCGCTTATAGAGGCAGTGCCGGTGCTTTTCGCGCTGGTGATTATGCCGATTCACAATTTTACCGATTTATTCAAGGAAAAAGCCAATGCTTCACGATGATTTGAAAGAACTGAAAAGATACCCGTTTCATATGCCGGGGCACAAGAGAAATACGGCTCTCGGCATTGAGGGAAGCGAAATCGATATAACGGAAATATCAGGCTTTGACGATCTGCACAAGCCGACGGGGGCTATTCTTGACTTGGAGCGGGAGCTTGCGGAGCTTTACTGCTGTTCACGTTCGCATTTGCTTGTAAACGGCTCAACGGTGGGCATTTTGGCGGCGGTTTTCGCCGTCGCCAAACGCGGAGACAAGGTGCTTATTTCGCGAAACTGCCACAAAAGCGTTTACAACGCATGCCTCTTGCGTGAGCTCAAAACCGTATATATAGAACCTGAATTTGACGGCTTAAACGGATATTATACCAGAATAAATCAGAGCGCAATCGACAGAGCAGTTGCCGAAAACCCGGACGCTTCCGCCGTCATCGTAACTTCGCCTACATACGAGGGAAACGTAAGCTATATAACCGACGAAATCCCCGTAATCATTGACGCCGCTCACGGGGCGCATCTTCCGTTTTGCGGTTTTTGCCCATATCCCAAAGGAGATTTGGTTATCTCAAGCCTGCACAAAACGCTTCCGGCGCTTACTCAAACAGCGGTGATAAATATATACAATGAGTATTACGCCGAAAAAGTCAAGGAATATCTTGATATATTTGAGACCTCGTCTCCGAGTTACGTCCTTATGAACTCCGTTTCAAAGTGCGTTCGGTATATTAAAAACGGCAAAAAAGATTTCGCAGAATACAAAAAAAATCTTGAAGAATTTTACAAAACGCCGCTGAAAAATCTTGAATTTACAATAAACGACGACATAGGAAAAATAGTTGTGTCCACCGCTCGGTGCGGCATTACAGGCGTTGAGCTTGCAAATATTTTAAGAGACGAATTTTTAACGGAATGTGAAATGGCAAGTCTCAATTACGTGCTGCTTATGACTTCGCCCGCCGACACTGAAATTGCGTTTAACAGGCTTTCATCGGCGCTTGAGATAATTGACGGCAGATTGAGCAGAAAAACTCCGCGTTTGATAAAAAAGCCCGATATTCCCGAAAAAATCTGCGAATCGTTTGAGGTTGAAAACACCGCCGCCGTTCCTCTAAATAATGCAGAGGGAAAGATTTGCGGCGAATTTGTTTACGCCTATCCGCCCGGTGTTCCCATTATCGTTCCCGGTGAAATAATAACGGCCGATATAATTAAAACGCTGACCAAAGCCGAAGCCGACGGAATAAATATTTTGAGCGCCGGTAATTTACTGCCCCGCTTTATATTGACAAAATCCGTATAATATTATAAAATAAGCACATAGCAAAAAGTAATTAAGAAAGAGGTGTTTTCAATATGAAAAAAATCAACACTTTAAATTCGCGCAACCTTTGCGAATCCGCTAAAAAAGGCGGCTGCGGCGAATGCCAGACCTCCTGCCAATCCGCCAGCAAAACTTCATGCTCTGTTGCAAATCAAAAGTGTGAGCAGCTTAAAAAATAAGCAAAACAATTATCAACGATTTACGGCGGTAATGTTTACCGTCGTTTTTCTATGGAGAACTTTTTATGATACACGCCTACAAAATGAACGGCTATAATATCATCATTGACCAAAACAGCGGCTGCGTTCACTCGGTTGACGAGGCGACGTTTGATATTATAAATCTGTATAAAGAAAAAAGCAAAGATGAGATAAAAGCCTATATTATCGAAAAATACAAGGACGACCCCGAAGTTACGCCAGAAGATATAGATACCTGCTTCGGCGACATTGAAGCACTTATAGCGGACGGCAGACTTTTTGCCGAAGATACATTTGAGCAAACCGCGGCGCAGTTCAAAAAAAAGCAGGGCGTTTTAAAGGCCTTGTGCCTGCACGTTGCCCACGGATGCAATTTAGCCTGCAAATATTGCTTTGCGGGAAAGGGCGAATACTTTGGGCCAAAGGGGCTTATGAGCCTTGAAACAGGAAAGCGCGCCCTTGATTTTCTTATAGAAAACAGCGGCACAAGAAAAAACCTTGAAGTCGATTTCTTCGGGGGAGAGCCTCTGCTGAATTGGGAAGTTTGCAAAAAGCTTGTGGCCTACGGCAGAAGCCGTGAAAAAGAAAGCGGAAAAAATTTTCGTTTTACCCTCACCACAAACGGACTGCTTGTTGACGACGACGTAATAGAATTCTGCAACAAAGAAATGGGCAACGTTGTGCTCTCTCTTGACGGCAGAAAGGAAACGCACGACCGGCTGCGGTGCTTTCCCTCCGGCAAAGGCTCCTATGATTTGGTAACGGAAAAATTCAAGCGCTTTGCCGACGCGAGAAATCAGCGCGATTACTATATGCGCGGCACTTACACCCACTATAACACGGATTTCGCCGCAGACGTAATACATATGGCCGACCTCGGATTTAAAGAATTATCCGTAGAACCCGTTGTATGCTCAGGCACGGAGCCGTATGCTCTGCGCCAAAGCGACCTTACGGCGCTTAAAGAGCAATACGAAATACTTGCAAACGAAATGCTTAAAAGATACAGAAAAGGAAACGGTTTTACGTTTTACCACTATATGATAGACCTTGAGGCCGGACCATGCATAGTAAAAAGGATTTCCGGCTGCGGCGTTGGAACGGAATATCTTGCCGTAACGCCGAACGGAGAGCTTTACCCCTGCCATCAGTTTGTGGGCGACGAAAAATTCCTCCTCGGAGATATATGGAACGGCATTAGGCGCGCGGATATTCTGAAACAGTTTAACGAATGCAATATATATTCGCACAAAGAGTGCAAAGACTGTTTCGCAAAGCTGTATTGCAGCGGCGGATGCGCCGCAAACGCCTATCACTCGACAGGAAGCGTAAACGGCGTTTACGAATTTGGCTGCGAGTTGTACAAAAAGCGCATAGAATGCGCCATTATGCTGAAAGTGGCGCAGGCGGAAGAAAATCTGAAAGTGGAATATTAAGACAAATTAAGGATAACTCCGCGTTATCTCTTCCGCTTTTCCTCGCTTTCCTACCTTTTTGGCTCCGCCGTATAGAATGCTTATGCTTTCAAGAATGATTTAAAAAAATCGGCTCCCTTGTTAACGGGAGCCGATTGCACTTATACAGACCGGAGTTGTCGATATAATCTTTAACCGCTTTGGCTCTCCTGTGTAAGGGGAGCCGGCTGCCGCAAGGCAGACTGAGGGGTTGGTTAGTTACAATAACGCTGTTGTAACTAGAACATCACAACCCTTCCGTTTCGCTTACGCTCAACACCTTCCCTTACACAGGGAAGGCTTGTTTTTGTAGATACGCTCTTTAACTCCTTTGGCTCTCCTGTGCAAGGGGAGCTGGCTGCCGCAAGGCAGACTGAGGGGTTAGTTAGTTACAATAACGCTGTTGTAACAAAACATCACAACCCTTCCGTTTCGCTCTCGCTCAACACCTTCCCTTACACAGGGAAGGCTTGCTTTTTGCAGATACGCTCACTCCTTTGGCTCTCCTGTGCAAGGGGAGCTGTCTGCCGTCAGGCGGACTGAGGGGTTGGTCAGTTACAATAACGTTATTATAACAGAACACTACAACCCTTCCGTTTCGCTTACGCTCAACACCTTCCCTTACACAGGGAAGGCGGAAAGGAGGTGGGATTGTTCGCTTGCCATCGTCTTGCACAGGGGAGGCAATAAGGATTATCGTATGCTCAACACCTTCCCTTACACAGGGAAGGCAGAAAGGAGGGCGATTTTATTTTTGTTTGATTTCATCAAAGTTGTCGATTATCTCTGCGATTTTTTGCATTATGAACAACACATCTAACGGGTCTACTTTTCCGTCGCCGCTTACATCGGCACGCGCAAACGCATCGCCCTCAAGCTTAGCGTCGTCGAATTCTGCAATATATCTCTTGACAATAAGCACGTCTAACGGGTCTATATTTCCATCGCCGTTTACGTCGCCAAGAGTTACGGTTTTATCCGAGCCTAAAGATACAAATTCATATCCGTTTTCCTCGGCATAAGTTTGGGCATACGAATTTTCATAACCGTAAATCGTTTTAAGGGCTGTTCCGTAAAACGCGTCTTTGCCTATACTTGTTACACTGCTCGGTATCGTTACGCTTGTTAAGCTGCCCGCATCGGAAAACGCGTAATCGTCTATGCCCGTTACGGTATAACCGCCAAGCTTTTTGGGAATTTCAAGTTGCGAAGCGCTTCCGCCGTAACGCGTAATTACGCAGGTTTTATTCTGCTCAGAAAGTATTTTGTATTCAAAATTTCCCGAAATCAAGACCTCGCTGCCAATATCATACGGATTTACCGAGCAGATAACGGGCGCGGAATTATCCGTATAGTACCAACGCACAAATCCGTCGCCGCATAAAATCGGCTTGCAATCCGACAGTCTCAAAGAAGAAGTGAAAATATCGGAAGTAAAATTACCCTGATCGTCAATCGTGGCAATTTTTGTAATCGTCTTGCCGCTGTTTCCGTTATATTCTTCCCACGCAATCAGGAACTGATCGCTGCCGAGCTTTACAAGCTGCGGGGTACGAACGGTTATCTCGGAGCCCTCATCATAATTTGTAAGCCAAACGACTTTTGAAGAAACGGGAAGCGATTTATCGGTAATGCTTACAAATATGTTTCTCTTTCCGTAGCAGTCGGCGTTGGATTTTGTGTAATCAACGGCATTTCCCGCGATTATACAATTAGATGATGACAATTCAAAGCCGCCGATTGACGCGCCTGTCGGATTATAGCCTGTAACATTGCTTAAATCTACAGGTAATGCGTAGTTTATATCGGTTATTTTTCCGTTTACCGCGCAAGATGTTATGCTTATCGCCCGCGGATAAGCGTCGCCGTGATCCACTCTGTAAACGTTTTTACCATCCGTCTGAATAAATTGGTTGAAAGAATGGCTTACGTAGCCCGCCTGTGCCAAATTCATAACATCGTAATACTCATCGACTATTTCCATTGTGCTTTCATTTACGACGAAGGTCATATTCGCCTGATGATTTACACCATCTTCATCGGCAAACATTTCATGGCAGGTGTAAATATAGAGCTTACCGTCCGTTTCGGTCATTCTCAAAGAACCCGCGTCAAAAGGAATATGGGTATTCGCCCCTTTGACTGATGCCGAACCGAGCTTGCCCCAATCCTTATCGTACTTAACTATCCTCACAACCTCTTTTTCTTCACTATCGGAGGTATTGCTTTCGCCGAATACGAGGAAATTATAGTTTTCCCCGCTGTAAAATCCGCCGAAAATCGACAGTTCGGGGCTTATCTTTTTCGTGCTCAAGAGATTTCCGTCGGAAGAATACGTTTCAACGAGCACTTGATCGTTCACAAATTCAACGCGCGTAAGCGTTGAGTCGGCGTTTTCTGCCAAATAAGAATTTACAACGCTGCTCCAAACGGTGTAGTTATTATCCGAAACGTTATTTGATACCGCTCCTTTGGCGGTTACCGAATTTTCGGGCGGGTTCTTAGAGGGAAGTCCGGAGCTAACCGTCACATTATAGGTGCCTTTAAGCCCTGTTTCCGTTGTCACGATTATTGTTGCCGTACCCTCGCTCCAGCCGAATACCTCGCCATGAGCATTGACGGACGCCACTTTCGGATTACTGCTTCTCCAAGAGTATATTTCGGAAAGAGAGCCGTCGGTGCTTGCCGTAAGCTGAACCGATTCTCCGACTTTAACGGTGTTCGGGCCTGTTACATTCAAAGACGAGGCACGATTCCAATTAAATATTTCAAGATAAAAATCCTTTCCGCTTTTTTCAATAGCAACTATTTTGTCGTTATATTTTAAGAGAGAGAAAACAGGATAGGCTGTCTTTACGCTTCCAAAGCAATCGCCGGTATCCGGATCAAATTCAGATATAGTTTCATCGTCAACATATGATACTATCGTATTTGTGCCGTCAAGATAAACCGTTCGTGAACCGACAGAGCCTTCGTTATCGAAGTTTTTGGTGTCTACCGGACGCTCAATAAATACGTTTTCGATATCAGCGAAGCTTTCCGCCGTTGAATCTATTTTATTTGAATTCAGAACAAACATACCCGAATTAAAGGAAGTGTCCACGCAGAGATAACGGCCGGCAAGAATGTCCATTGGCGACTGCCTGTCAAAATAATCATACTGGCTGATATAAGTTATGGGAGTATTATTAAACGATATTTTGTCGCCGCTCACGTTGCCTATATAAAGGGTGTGCATCGGATGCGGATAGCCCCAGTATACCCAATTATAATATCCGTCAATATAGAAATTTCCGTTTGTGCTGTCAAACGCGCCGAAATCGTTGACCGAATCGGTTAATGAAACCTCGGAAAGAAGAGACATTGAGGAGGAAAACAGGTAAATCTTATTTTCACCCGATTGGGAATCATATCCGGAAAGATAGATCCTTCCGCTTGAGTCGGCGCCTATAGCTTCGGCAAGCTGTGAAACGCGAAAAACATTTTCCACGCGCTGCTCGGCAAGATTGTAAACGGTAACAATGTAGGGATTGCTTCCCGTAAAATACTCTTCTTGCAAAATATATAGCTTATCGGCAGTAGCGTAGCTGTCAAGAAGATCAGCCCGATCGTTTGTGAAATCATAAACAAGCTCGGACTTATTATCGCCGAGCGAATAGAACGTAAGTTCCTCTCCGTTAAGAAAATAAATCCCTCCGAGCGAAGCGCACGGGACCTGAACGCATTCTGTTCTATAATTTTCATAGGAAATAACATCCGTGCCGAGCTTTACGACTTCGCCTGACTGAGCGGCATAAGCCTTTTCGTTAAACAAGGCCGGCGGACCAAAAAACACCCCAAGCAAAAGCGCTAACGAAAGCACGGCGCAGATAATTCTTTTTTGTTTCATATCGCTTACCTCTCTTTCTTTATTTCTATGTAAATTCTATCACTAAAATAAATAATATTCAATAATTAAGCACACAAAAAATATAAATTAATTCTTCCGTTTTCCGTCCGCTTGACAATATTCTACAAGTGGATTATAATATTTATATTCCACTTGTTGAATATAAATATTGCAATTCGGGAGGAATTAGGTATGCTTAAGCACGGAATACTTGGGCTTTTAAATTACGGCGATATGAGCGGTTATGAAATACGCGAGGTTTTCAAGGATTCGTTAAACTATTTTTGGACCGCTCAAACAAGCCAGATCTACCGTGAGCTTTCCGTTTTGGAAAAAAACGGCTGGATAAAAAAGCAAACCGTTGAGCAATGCGGAAAGCCAAACAAAAATATCTGCTCAATTACAGACGAGGGGCGCGAAGAATTGCTTCGCTGGCTTTCGGCGCCCGATACCGATACGGATATGCGCTCCGCCATTTTAATGAAAACATTTTTTATGGGTGAACTGCCTATTGAAAACAGCCTCGCCTTTTTTAAAGAGCTTGGCGAAGGATACGACCGCGCTTTGAAAAACCTGAAAAACGCGAGCTCCTCAATCGATTTGTACCGTGAAATTACATCCGATAAAAAGAGCGCGCTGTTTTGGCAGATGACCTTGGATTTCGGAGAACGCTATATGAAAATGTTTATTGATTGGACAGAAAATTGCGTACATCTTTTGGAAAATTCGGAGGATCGGCAATGAATATTCTTGTGTTAAACGGAAGCCCAAAGGGCGAACGAAGCAACTCGCTTCGTCTTACAAACGCCTTTTTGGACGGAATACGGCAAAAGCAAAACGAATTTCCTTCCGAAATTGAAAAGCTCAATATTGCGCAGATGGAGATAAATCCCTGCCACGGATGCTTTTCCTGCTGGAAAAGCACTCCGGGAAAGTGCTGTGTTTACGACGATATGGAAACCGTTCTTGAAAAAATATTGAAAGCGGACTTGATAATTTGGAGCTTTCCGTTATATTACTTCGGCTTGCCGGGAAAGCTGAAAACGGTTATGGACAGACAGCTTCCTTTGACTCTGCCGTTTATGGAAAGCGGAGCGCAGGGCGGCTCTCACCCGTCAAGATACGATATGAGCGAAAAGAAAACCGTTTTGATTTCAACCTGCGGTTTTTACACGGCAAAATCAAATTACGACAGCCTAACGGCGCAGTTTGACAGGATATGCGGCAAAGGAAATTATACGGCTTTGTTCTGCGGCGAAGGCGAGCTTTTTTCGGTTGACGAATTATCCGACCGTACCGAAGAATATCTTGAAACCGTCCGCCGTGCGGGCGCTGAATATGTGTCAGGCGGAATAAAAGAAGAAACATTCGCAAAGCTTAATGAGCCGCTATTTGAAAGAGAGGTTTTCGAGCGTATGGCGGACGCGAGCTGGGGCATTACTCAAGACGGAGAAAAAGAAGATTATTCTTTGACTTTTACAAAGCAGATGGCGGCACTTTACAATCCCGCGTCGTACGGAAAAGCGGATATTGTTTTTGATATGGATTATACGGATATAGGAAAGCGTTACCGCGTTATACTCGGAAAAAGCGAAAGCCGCGTAACGGAGCCGCTCGAAGGTAAACCGGCAACGGTGATACATACGCCTTTCAGCGTGTGGAAATCCATCGCGGCGGGAGAGATCGACGGCGCGGACGCTTTGATGAAGCACCTGTATTCCGTTGAGGGCGATTTTGATATATTGCTGAGATGGAGCGACTATTTCGGGCACAATCAGGATACTGCCGAGGCGGAAAAGAAAATCAAATCAAAAGAAAAAACGGATATGCGGTGCCTTTTAACGCCGTGGTGCGTTTTTTGGATAGCCGCAAGCATCAATAACTTTTGGGGCGGCATTATCAGCGTTTTCGTATGCTGTTTACTTCCCGTTATATTTTATAGGAATAAAAAAACCGTTTATGATGTGATTTCCACCGCGTTGATCGGAACTTTTTCCGTAATGCTTATTATAAATTTACCGGCGGTTGCCGCAATAACGCTGTCTTATTTGGCGTTCGGCATAATGTGGAGCGTATCAGCCTGCTTTAAAATTCCGCTTACCGCCGAATATTCAATGAATGATTACGGCGGCGAAAACGCGTTGTCAAATTCCATATTTATAAAGACGAACCGTATTCTTACCGCCGCATGGGGCGTTCTCTATTTGCTTATACCCATTTGGACTTATTTCATTATGCTCAACCCCGCCGCAAACTATATCGGAATTATCAATTCGGTGATTCCCGCAATAATGGGCGTCTTCACCTATTGGTTTCAAAGATGGTATCCGCGCAAAATCGCTAAAGGAGCGTAAAGCAAAAGCGGCGGGCATAATTCGGTTTGAATTTCAAAGCCGTAAGACACGCCATTCGGTCTTACGCACGCAAAGAAAGTATTAAAAAATCCCACGGCTTGCCGCCATGGGATTTTTCCGATTTATATCAAATTCTTTGTTTGCCGAGATCAGAAAATTCGGTTATTCGGTCGCTTCGCCCGTTTCATCGCTCTGCGGCGCGGTTTCGTCATTCCGTTCCTCGGTTTCCGCCGCGGAAATTTCCGTTTCGGCTTCGCCGCTCGTTTTCGGTTCCTGCGCCGTGTCGGATTCTTCGGCCTGAGGCTCGACCGCCGGAGGGAGCTTTCCATCCTTCATAAGCGACTCAAACTCCGTTCCCGTGATTTTTTCTTTTTCAAGCAAAGTCTCCGCGATAAGAACGAGCTTGTCGTTGTGCTCGGTCAGAATCCGCTTCGTTTTTTCGTATGCTTCACGCATCATTCTTTCGATTTCACGGTCGATTTTTGCGGAAGTTTCTTCACTGTAATTATTAACGTGACCGAAATCTCTTCCGAGAAAGACTTCATCGTTTTCATCGCTGTAAACAACGGGGCCGATACTGTCGCTCATACCGTATTTTGCTACCATATCGCGGCAAATCTGCGTTGCTCTCTGCAAATCGTTTGAGGCTCCCGTGGAAATATCGTTGAGCGAAATGGCTTCGGCAACTCTTCCGCCGAGCATTGAAACAAGAAGATCAAGCATTTCGCTTCTTGAATCGAAATTTTCCTCTTCCTGGCGGTACATTGTGTAGCCGCCCGCGCCGAGGCCACGCGGAATTATCGAGATTTCCTGAACGGGATCGTGATTTTCAAGATAATATGCGGCAACGGCATGCCCCGCCTCGTGATACGCGGTGAGCTTTTTCGCCTTGTCGGTGTATTTATGAGATTTCTTTTCCGTGCCGAGCATAACCTTTGTGGAAGCGTCCTGTATATCTTCATAGGTAATGGCGTGCCTGCGCCGTCTCGCCGCAAGCAGGGCGGCCTCGTTCATAAGATTTTCAAGATCCGCGCCGGTAAAGCCGGTGGTATTTTGAGCAACGTCTTTAAGATTTACGTCAGGAGCAAGAGGCTTGTTTCTTGAATGGACTTTGAGAATATCCTCCCTGCCCTGCGCGTCCGGCCTGTTTACGGTTATCTGGCGATCAAATCTGCCCGGGCGCAAAAGAGCGGGATCAAGAACGTCCGGCCTGTTCGTTGCGGCCATTATTATAACGCCGCTGTTTGTGCCGAAACCGTCCATCTCAACAAGAAGCTGGTTAAGGGTCTGCTCTCTTTCGTCGTTGCCGTTGCCCATACCGGTGCCTCTGTGCCTTCCCACGGCGTCTATCTCGTCGATAAAAACTATTGCCGGGGCTTTCTTTATCGCCTGCGAAAACAAATCTCTTACGCGGCTCGCGCCCACACCGACGTACATTTCAACAAAATCGGAGCCTGAAATTGAAAGGAAAGGAACGTCCGCCTCGCCCGCCACCGCTTTGGCAAGCAGAGTTTTACCTGTTCCCGGAGGGCCGACGAGCAAAACGCCCTTGGGTATCCTCGCGCCGAGTTCGGTGAACTTTTTCGGATCCCTCAAAAACTCGACTATTTCAACAAGCTCTTCCTTTTCCTCGTCACAGCCCGCTACATCTTCAAAGGTCTTTTTGTCGCCGCCTTCATTGCCCGAACGCGCCTTTACCCTTCCGAAGCTGAGCGAGCGGTTCGTTTCGCTGTTCATCGAATTGGTCATTCTTCTTACCATCATCCAACCGCCGACCGAAAGAAGAATAACTATCAGCAGCGACGGCAAAAGACTGATAAGCCAGCTTCTTGTGTTGCTCGCCTTGTAATTATATTTAATCATATTGTCAGGGTTTGCCTCGTTATAAGCGTTTATGCTTTCCCTTATATCTTCGATAAAATACGAAACGCTCTTAACGGAATATTTCTGAACCTTATCGGGCTCCTTAAAAGTTTTGTATTCCATAGCGCCCGTTGAAAGATCAATATCAAAATATGAAACCTGATTTGTTTTGAAAAGGTTTACAACGTCGCTGTAAATAAGCTCCTCCTGCTGCTTATTCTGGCCCATATTGTTTACATACATAACGGCACAGAACGCAAGCATCAGGAACGCAAGCGCGCATACTATGAAAGAAGTTTTGTTTTTGCTGAATTTGTTCATTAAATACTGTCCTCCGTCAAAACATTTACAACCAAAAAGCTCCGCGTGCTTTTTTCGGCCTTAACGCGCTCGTCAACGCATATGCCGTAAATGCCTATAACACCGCCGCCGTCAACAATAACGGGAATATCCCCTCTGCTTTCCGCGGGTATTTTTAATTCGTTAAATAATTTCTTCAGCGTTTTGGCGCAGCCTCTGCCCGCAGGAGAGATTCTGTCTCCCGCGCGCCTGCTCCTAACGCAGATACTGCCAATTATTTTATCACAGTCGCAGTAAAAATCAAATCTTTTATCCGATAATTCACATTTATTTAAAAAATAGGAACGTGAATAAACGTTTTGCTTAAAATTAAACTTTTTGTCTGTATTTTTTTCACTTTCGGCAAGCCTTGCGAAACGAAGTGTTTTGCCGTCCGAAACGGCGAATAAATTGCCGCTTAACTGCGTTTTACCACGGGAAACAAGCAATTTTCTTACTTTTTCAAGGTGAAAGCCGTTCAGCGAAACGCCGTTTCCCGAAAAATAATTCATCAACACACGGTTCAGAACCGCATCGTGATAGGATTTCAGTTTTTCAACGGAAAGTCCTGCGCCTTGAACGGCTTCTTTTTCGGCCGCGCGCGCCTGCTCTTCAATAAATTCGCAGTCCTCAGCTGCGGTTTCGATAAACCTTGCGATGGCGGTTTCGGCGCTTTCGTTTATTTGTTTCAGTACGGGAAAAACGTGATTTCTGATAAGATTTCTGCTGTAATCATCGGTCAAATTCGTGGAATCCACGCGATAAGGTATTCCCCTGCCGTCAAGATAATTTCTTATCTCTTCACCCGTAACGCAAAGAAGCGGCCTTACGATTTTTCCCCTTTTCGCGGGTATTCCGCAGGCGCCTTTCAGCCCCGTTCCGCGCGCAAGGCGGAAAATAAGAGTTTCGGCATTATCCGTAAGATTATGCGCGGTTGCTATCTTATCGCATTCAACGGAATCGAAAAATTCATAACGCCGCTTTCTCGAATATTCCTCAACGCCGAGTCCCGACGCTTTCGCCTCGTTTTCCGCGTCTATGTGCAGCGTAAAGCACTCAACTCCGTGTTCGGCGCAAAGATTTTCCACAAAGCGGCAGTCGGAGAGGCTTTCCTCTCCCCTTATTCCGTGTTCGATATGAGCCGCTTTCAGCTTCAGCATATATTTATCTCTGATACCGAGCAGAAAATGAAACAGAAAAACCGAATCCGCTCCGCCCGAAACGGCGGCAAGCACTATATCCCCTTTTTCAAAAAGACGGTTTTTTTCGATAAAATCAATTATTTTGCTGTTCATATTTTTCTTCAATGGCTCTGAACCTTGTAAATTCAGCGTCAAATATCATTTTAACGGTTCCCACTCCGCCGTGGCGGTTCTTCGCCACTATAACTTCCGTGAGATTGGCATCTATATCCTCCTGCTGTTCTTCGTCAAATTCGTTTTTGTAATAATACGGACGATAGAGAAAGAGAACGATATCCGCGTCCTGCTCAATAGAGCCGGATTCTCTCAAATCGGAGAGCTGCGGTCTGTGGGATTTTCCCCTGCCCTCGGTTCCGCGCGAAAGCTGAGCGCAGCAGACTACAGGAACGTTGAGATCCTTTGCCATCATTTTAAGCATTCTCGTTATCTCGGAAACGACCTGAACACGGTTTTCAAGCACGCGGTTATCCTTGCGCGCGGCAGGCTCTATAAGGCCGAGATAATCTATCATTATAACGTCAACGTCTCTCATTCTCTTTACCACGGATTTAATATCCGGAACGGTGATGGAGGAAGAATCGTCGAGCCATAAATTGTATTTTTCAAGCTTACCGGCGGCGTTTCCGAGCCTCGTCCACTCGTCGGGAGTAAGATCGCCGTTTCTCAGCTTTTGGCTTGGAACCCCCGAATTTGCGGAAAGTATTCTTTCGGCAAGCTGCTCTTTTGTCATCTCAAGACTGAAAAACAGGCACTTTTTGCCGGAAACGGAAATATTCTGCGCAAGATTGAGCGCAAAAGACGTTTTTCCCATTGCGGGGCGCGCGCCTATCAGAATCAGATCGGATCTGTTCAGTCCCGTTATGTATTCGTCAAGCATACCGAAACCTGTTGAAATCGGCTTATAAAGCTCTTTGTCCTCTCCCGTCAGCTTTCCGAGACGGTCATAAACCTCGTTCAGAACAACGTAAGACAGTTTTTTGGGACCTTCCCTGTCCTTATCCTGCCTAAGGCCGTAAATCGCGTCCTCGGCATAATTAAGCAGATTTTTGGCCTCTCCGCTGCCTTCCTGCGCTCTTTCGATAATATCCTGCGAAACGTTTATAAGAGAACGCAGAAGATATTTTTCCTCAACAATTTTCGCGTACGTTTCAACGTTCGCGACAGAGGGGACGCTGTCCTTGAGCATTAGAAGATATTCCCTGCCGCCCGCCGCGTCAAATTTGCCGGATTTTACAAGCGCGTCGGCTATAACGACCGGATCTATCTTCGTTTCCGTAAATGAAAACATCGAAAGCATAGAGCCGTAAATCACCCTGTGCTGCTCAAGGAAAAAATGATCCTGCTTTAAAAAAGCGATTTTTTTCATACATTCCGAATCGTTGAGAACGGAACCGAGAACCGCCTGCTCCGCTTCAAGGCTGTAAGGAAGCGACAATGAACTTGTGCTGTTTATATCAGGCATTTTTATCAATCCTTATCTTATAACGGTGTAAAAACGGTTACGCCTCGGTAACCTGAACGTAAATTCTCGCGGAAACTCCCTGATATATCTTGACCTCCGCCTCGGTGGTGCCGAACTGCTTTATGTCGTCCATAGATATTTTCCGCTTATCCGCTTCTATGCCCAAGTCTTCCTTTATTTTTTCGGCAACGTCCTTTGCGGTCACTGAGCCGAACAGTCTTCCGTTCGCCCCCGCTCTTGCCGTCAGTTTAAAGGTTTTTCCCTCGAGCTTTTCGGCGCACTCCTTCGCGGCTTTCAATTCTTCCGCCTTATGAAATTTTTCGGCGCTTTCCCTGTTTTTAAGCTCGTTCATAGCGGTGGCGCTTGCTTCCATCGCAAGCCCGTTCGGGAAAAGGTAATTTCTCGCGTAGCCGTTTGAGGCGTTTACAAGCTCGCCCTTTTTACCCAGATTTTTAACGTCTTTTTTAAGAATGACCTTCATAATTTTGCCTCCTATATTTCCATCAATACCGGCAGTATCATCGGGCTGCGCTTCGTTTTTTCATACATAAGGCGCGAAATTTCATCGCGCAGTCTGCTTTTAACGGAGTTCCAATCCCTGTATCTGCTGTCGTAAGTATCTTCAATAATTCTGCACGCAAGATCCCTTGCGCTGTTCATAAGCTCTTCGTTTTCCCTGACGTAAACAAACCCTCTGCTGACAACGTCGGGGCCGCTTTCTATCTCTCCCGTGTAATTGTTTATCGTGGCAACGATAACGATAAGACCGTCCTGCGAAAGGCGCTTTCTGTCGTTCAAAACTATATCGCCTACGTCGCCTACTCCAATGCCGTCAACATAGACCTCGCCGCTCGCAACGGTATCGATATTCTTTACTCCGTCCTCCGAAATCTCTATGCGGTCTCCTATTGAGCCGACGTAGATATTGCGGCTGCCGTAGCCCATCGCCTGCGCCAGCATAGCGTGTTTGCGAAGATGCTTTTGCTCGCCATGAACGGGAATGAAGAATTTGGGCTTTATTATGCCCATCATAAGCTTCAGTTCCTCCTGGCAGGCGTGACCGGACACATGCACCTCGTACATTTTTTCGTATATAACCTCAATACCGCGCTTCATAAGCTCGTTTACAACGTTCGCCACCATTTTTTCGTTGCCGGGAATCGGCGTGGCGGAAATAATAACGTAATCGTTAGGAGAGGCTACAACCTTTCTGTGCTCTCCGAGAGCAATTTTTGTGAGAGCGCTCATGGGCTCTCCCTGCGAACCCGTGGTTATTATAACAAGGTTTTCATCGGCGTAATTCTTTATATTGTCGTTATTTATAAGAATATTTTCGGGCACGTTGAGATAGCCGAGCTCCTCGCCGACCTGAACAAGATTTTCAAGGCTTCTGCCCACTACCGCGACCTTGCGTTTAAGAAGGCGCGCAACGTCGATTATCTGCTGAACACGGTGGATATTCGACGCAAAAGTAGCAACGACTATTCTGCGTTTTCCGGCCTTTCTGAAAAGATTTTCAAACGACTCCCCAACCGTTTTTTCGCTCATCGTATAGCCGGGGCGTTCGGCGTTTGTTGAATCCTGAAAAAGAGCCAAAACACCTTTTTTACCGTACTCCGCGAATCGTGGAAGATCTATCATATCGCCGTCAACGGGAGTTGTGTCTATCTTAAAATCACCCGTGTGTATAAGTATGCCGGCGGGGCAGCGGATGGCGAGCCCGACCGCGTCGGGAATGGAATGGTTGACGTGAATAAGCTCTATGTTGAACAAGCCGAGAGTTATATTGTCCCGCGGTTTGATTTCAACAAGCTTCGCGCTCTGAAGCAGACCGTGCTCCGAAAGCTTGCCCTTGATAAGCCCTATCGTGAGCTTCGTAGCATATATCGGAATATTTACTTTTTTCAGCAGATATGGTATTCCGCCGATATGATCCTCGTGACCGTGCGTTATGATAAGCCCTCTTATCTTATCCGCGTTCTTTTCAATATAGGTAAAATCGGGGATAACAAGATCAACGCCGGGCAGTTCGTCGCCGGGAAAAGCTATGCCGCAGTCGAGAATGAACATATCGTCTTTATATTCATAGACGGTCATATTCTTACCTATTTCGTTCATTCCGCCCAAGAAAGCAACACGAACAGACTCCTTTTCCCGAGCAGGCGTAAGGGCTGATTTTCTGCTGACCTTGCGATAAGTATAGTGGCGCTTCGCGGAATTCCGTTTTCCGCCCGCGCTCTTATCGGCGGTCATATTCTGTTTTGCCATTAAGTTTTCTCCTTTTTTAAATTTTTTCCGAAACAAAATTAAATATATAATATATTATATTTTTGCGATTGTCAAGTGGCGGCGCGAGCGCTTTATAACAACGTGACGTATTTACGCTCCATATATTGATTATTACCGATTTTAATGCTAAAATATCCCTAAAAGGTGAATTGATTATGAAAAATGTTGAAATATACACCGACGGAGCGTGCAGCGGCAACCCCGGCAAAGGCGGCTGGGGCGCGGTGCTCGTTTACGGCGAAAGAAAAAAGGAACTAAGCGCGGGAGCGGAAAACACCACAAACAACAGAATGGAGCTTACAGCCGTTATCGAGGCGCTGAAAGCGCTGAGGGAGCCCTGCCGCGTTACCCTTACAACCGATTCAAAATACGTTTGCGACGCAATAAACAAAAACTGGCTTTATTCATGGAAAAGCAACGGCTGGAAAAAAGCCGATAAAAAGCCCGCTTTAAATGTTGATTTGTGGGAAGAATTATTGCCGTTGCTTGAAAAACACAAGGTTGAATTTATTTGGGTAAAAGGGCACAGCGGGCACCCGTACAACGAGCGCTGTGACGAAATGGCTGTGAGCGAATATCTTAAGCTAAAATAACAGCAACAAAACAGAGCCGTTTATAGGAAAAATAATTTTTGCTATTGCAGAACGCCCGATTTTCATCGGGCGTTCTGCGTGTAGAAAAAGTCAAGAAAACAGATTTCTACACGCCGGCAGACTTCGAGAAACGGAACTGAATTTGCCTTTCGGCAATTCGTCGGCGTACATAGGTACGGTAGAGTTGCCGAAAGGCGAAAGCGCCAAAAGCCGCTTGAATTCGATGTTCAAGCGGCTTTCTCATTGCAGTTGTTATTAAAAATTATACAGACTTAATTTTTGTAGGTGATACCGATTACGAAAACATATTAGTTTTCTCGGCGCGGTTCAGACCGTTTTATCGACAGTCTGAACGCCCGATTTTCATCGGGCGTTCTTTTTTATTGAGCGGTCGTATTCTGCGCATTCAAAGCGGTGGTCGGCGCGCTTTGGGGCGATGTGCTCTGCGCGGTAGTGCTTGCAGTTGATGCGGACGCGGTGGTTTCATATTTGCTTACAAGACCGCTTGAAATAATGTATTTCACTTCGTATTTGAGCTTGTAAGTATCAAGAAGCGCAAGCACCTCTTCGCTCAGGAATATCTGATCGGCGTTTTCGTCCTGAACGGTGAACGTCACCGACGGATCAAGATATTTTATTTCCCTTTCAAGGCCGTTTATTCCGTCTACCTCTTCGCCCTCAAAGAAAATATATGTATTCTTAACGGTTATCACGTCGTTGAACCTGTCCTCAACGCTCGTTGTGCTTTCACGCGAGGTCGAGGCGGTCGTTTTTTCATCGCCGCCGCCGAAAACTCCGCCGTAATAAAGACCGCATATAACAGCAACAATAATTACGGCAAGTATCAGAAAGTAAGGCCATTTCTTCTTTTTCTTCACTTTTTTGAAACGGTGGCGCTCAAGAGTCGAATCGCTTTCTTCCGAATGGGTAATTTCTACCTCCACCTTATTCGCGGCTTCGACATATGAAGCGTCCGTTACCTTGTGAACGACAAGCGGGCTGTCGAGCTTTTCTTCTTCAAATTCAGCAGACATAGATACTTTCCTTTTCAACACAACGAAACTTGCGAAAATATTCCTACGGCGGCAAAAAGCCGACAAATATCCCCGCCTTTTTATTTTAACATAAAAAACAAATTTTTTCAATACGGATTGAATATAACTTGCTTTCTTGCTATAATTATTTACAGCAGGCTCAGAATTGGAGTGAATAATTTGAAAATACTGACATTCGACATTGGCGGAACAAATATAAAATATGCCCTTTGCGACGAAAAATTTCACCTGTACGACAGGCACACCGTGCCCACGCAGGCGGAGCTCGGCGGCCAAAACATCATAAACAAGGTTATCGGCATAATCGAGCAGTACGAGGGCGTTGACCGAGTGGCAATAAGCACCGCCGGGCAGGTGGATTCCGTAAACGGCATAGTCGTTTATTCAACGAACAACATTCCCTACTACACGGGAATGCTTGTTAAAAAGATAATCGAAAACAAAACCGGCATTCCCACCTATGTTGAAAACGACGTAAACGCCGCGGCCATAGGCGAGGCTAAATTCGGCGCGGCCCGCGGTTCATCGGATTTCATATGCCTGACTTTCGGCACCGGTATCGGCGGAGCGATCTATATAAACGACAAGTTGTATAAGGGAGTCGGTTCCTCGGCGGGGGAATTCGGCCATATAATTACTCATGCGGGCGGCAGAGAATGCACCTGCGGCGGTGAGGGCTGTTACGAGCAGTACGCCTCCGCGAAGGCGCTGATACAGAAAGTTGAAAGCGTTACAGGCAAGACGATGAACGGCTTTGAGATATTCCGTGAGGAAAATTTCAACAACCCAGAAATCCGCCACGCCATTGATATATGGATAGACGAAATCATCATCGGGCTTAAAAGCATTATTTATTCGTTCAATCCATCTCTGCTGGTGCTTGGCGGAGGCATAATGAACGAGGAATATATAATTGAACTGATAGACAGAAAAATTTATAAACAGCTTATGACGAATTACAGAAACGTAAACATCGTAAACACGGAGCTCGGAAACGACGCGGCTCTGCTCGGCGTTGCTTACGCCGTTTCAAAGCTGTAAAATTTTAATGTAACACTTGTTTATTGAATTGAAAGGTGCAATACCGTTTCGGCATTGCACCTTAATTTTTATTTCAGTATAACCGTAATAAGCGACAGGGCTTTTAACGGAATGTTCTTTTTAAATTCGCCGCTGTATATCTCGCGGAGCTCTTCATTTTGGCTTGACCTTATTATCCGCATTTGCGAAAAATCGCCGTCTATTTCGATTTCGGAATCCCAACGCTCGTTTACTATAACAACGACCGTTTCCCCCGCGGGAGTCTCAAACGCGAAAATATTCAAATCGTTAATATCGGCACTGACATTATAGCCGATATCGAGAGCGACGGAGCCGATGGGTATATATTTTGAATAATGGGCGATTCCCCAATACCGTTTCGCAATATACCAATGCGAAAAATCGGCGTTTGCGGTTATCGGCGCGTCGCTGAAATCACGTCCGTTTTTGGCTATCGCGAAGCCGTTTACCGCAACCCACGAGGTCCAGCTTTCGGCTCCCGCGTAAACTATATCCTGCCCTATTATCCTTGCCGTTATAAGAGCGCCCTTGAAATCCTTTGTATGGCTTTTGTTCGGCAGTTCGCACCATTCGCTCATATCAAAGCGAAGTTCGGGGTGCTTTGAAACGATATTCTTTTTAAAATTATAGCGCTCCTCGGGGCTGTCGTCGTGATGATACGAATGATAGGCGAAAATATCGGTAACGCTCATAACGAGCTCGTCGGCAAGCATCGCGTCAAGATATTCCTGCGTATGATCCGCCATACTTCCGCATTCGGGGCCGTAAAGCCTTACCGGCAGATTTCTTTTTATTATTTCCTCGGCAAAGATGCGGTAAATTTCCATCATCTCTTCTGTCTCGTAATGGCAGCCCTCCTGCCAAACATAGGAGCCGCCCCACTTCCATTGGGGTTCATTTATGGGGCTTATGTATTTTACGGGGAAACCCTCGTCAAGAAAATGCTTGGTAACGGTAAGAAAATAATCGGCAAATTTTCTGTAATTTGCTTTAGGAATATTGCAGGTGCTTTTCAGAAGACTGCCGGAAGCCTGGCCTGTTGAGGTCTGGGAATAGTGGGGCGAATTCGCGAACAGGATAAGCGTATCCACATTGCCGGTATCAAGGCAAAGACGCATCATATTTACGGCGTTTTTGTCCCTTGAGAAATCCCAGCTCGTCTCCCCCGTTTCACTGTTAAAGAGCATAAAGCTCTCCGTTCTTCGCCACAGATCCCTTACGCGGCAATTATTCGGATCGGTGCCGCCGCCGACATTGTAGCGGTAGATATTCAGATGAAGCCCGCTGTCGCCGTAAAGAAGCTCCGCAATCTCCTTTGCGGTTTTTTCGTCGGCGCAATATTGGCTCCACCAGCACGCCGAAGTTCCCCATCCTTTGAGTGTTTGCAATTTTTTCGCGTTTTTAAGATTGATTTTCATTGCGTTTATATCCTTAAATCAAATGTTTTTTTAATTCGGAAACGCTGAGATTTACGTTTTTTCTCAGCTCTTTTTTATATCTTTCCATATTTACGTCGCTGTGCTCGGTCTCCTTGCTCCAAAGGTGAAGTGTCCAAGAATCGTTACCGAAATAAGCGGGAATCAGTACGCCCGCAACGGCCATTTTGATTTTGGAAAGCACATCCTTATCGAAAACGGCGGTGAGAAAATATCTGAAAAGAAAATACACGGCGATATTTTCACAAACGCGGTCGTTGGGAAATTCAGGCTTTTCGCTGTGATTTTTCACTTTTTGCGGCCATTCGCCGTTTATGAGTTCGGGATTTATAAAAACGTCAAAAAACGGTATCCCGCGCCTGCCCTCCTTGTAATCGCCTATGCCGCTCTGCAAATCCTTTCCGAAATCAAGCAGACGGCAAAGCCTTTCGCCTATGCTTTTACTCTTATCCGTAACGATTTCATAAGCGTTTTTTCTTGCGCCGAGCAGTTTGAAATATAACTGAGCGTTTATATTATTGAGCGTTGGGGGTGAATCGTTCACCTGCGAATCAAAAGCGGCGGGAGTTTCACAATTCCATATCAATTCGCTTGCCACGGGGCAGGAAAAAGAAAGCCCCGTTTCCCTCGTTCCTCCGAAATCGTTTGTAAAGCGTGGAAAATTTCTGCAAGTGAGCGGCGTGTGCTCCGCGCCAAGGGCAATATGCATATCGCAAAGATTTTCTTCATTTAAAAACGGGCATCTTTTTCTATCTGTAAGGCGAAAAATCACGTTGCCGAACTCGTCCCTGCCAAGCACGCTTTCAATGCGTTTCGCGAAATCTCCGCTAAGGGATTTATAATATTTAAGAGAGTCGCCGTCCGTGTCCACTTCCCAGCCCTGACAGCAGGAATCGGGGCAATCGCCCGCAATACATTTGAAATTTTTATAATAAGATGGGGTGATGATTTTCATAATCCGTATTATACTTTCGGTATATTTTATATGCGTGAAAAGGCTTCCACAAATTCGCCGTTTTTGTAATAAGTTCTTGCGACCCGGCTCGCGATACGGCACGGCATCTCATAATTGAATGAATGCGCCGCGTTTGAGACTTCCTCCATAGTGAGTTCGTTTTCGCCGCTTTTGCCGACGAGCACGACGGGAGTTTCAACCTCTACGCCCTCTATATCGGTTACGTCCACCATAAACTGATCCATACAAACACGACCGACTATCGGGGCGAATTTTCCGTTTATCAGAACTCTGCCGATATTTGAAAGGCATCTCGGGTATCCGTCGGCGTAACCGACGGGTACGGTGGCGATAACTCTCGGCTCGGAGGTGACGTAAGTCCCGCCGTATGATACTTCCCTGCCCGCCTCAAGCGTCTTGATATGCGAAACGTGGGTAAGCCAGCTCATAGCGGGTTTTAACGAAAGCCGTGATTTATCCACATCCTCGGACGGATAAAGCCCGTAAGTTATAATGCCCATACGGCACATATCAAAGCATTCGTCAAAATTCATTATACCGGCGGAATTGCTCAAATGCTTTATCGGAATTTCTATATTTCTTTCCTCAAGCATTTTGATAAACGATTTAAAAAGCTCTTTCTGCGCGAGTGCCTTTGAGAGATCTTTTTCATCGGCGGTAGCATAATGCGAGAATATTCCCTCAGCCGTTATATTCGGCAATTCGGTTATTTTTTTGCATATATCGGCGCTCTGAGCGTTCACCTGAAAGCCTATGCGGCTCATACCGGTATCAACGCAGAAATGGAACGGCGCGTTTTTGCCCTGCCTAACCGCTTCCCTTGAGAGAGCGGCGGCGGTTTCGTATGTAAAAACGGATATTCTTATATCGTTTTTAACAACATCGGCGCAAAGCCGCGGCGAAACGCAGCCCAAAATCAGTATTGGGGTTTTTACGCCGGCCTTTTTAAGTTCCAGCGCTTCCTCCACGCAGGCAACGCCGAAAAAATCGCATTTACCGTCAAGAAATTTTCCTATCTGAACCGCTCCGTGACCGTAAGCGTCGGCCTTAACAACGCAAAGCAGCTTTACGTTTTTAGGAAGTTTATTTCGCGTTTGAAGAAAATTATATTCTATGGCGTCTAAATCAATTCGCGCCTGTGTGCGAAAATACATAATCAACACCTCTTTTTCCGCTCAGAGCGAGCATTGTTTTTCAAAATCACGCACGAGCGCGTCCTGAATTTTTTTCAGCATTTTGGGAGCCTTGCCGCCTACCGGTTTTCCGTCAACAGTCTTTACGGGAATACAAAACGAACCGGTTGAATGCACCACAACCTCGTCAGCGTTCATAAGCTCGGTAACCGTAAATTCCCTTTCCAGCGTATCGTAGCCCAAAGAACGGGCAAAAGCAAGCAGACGTATTCTTGAAGTACCCGGCAAAACGGAGCCGTCGACCTGATGGGTTATAACACATCCGTCTTTAAAAATCGAGCAATTAGAATGAGCGCATTCCGTAACAATTCCGTTTCTTACAAATATCGCCTCGCCGCAACCGGCATTTTTTGCGGCGTTTGCCGCCAAACAGGCGGGAATAAGATTAAGCGTTTTTATATTGCAATAGGAAAACCTCTTATCCTCATAGGTAATAGCGTCAATCGGTTTGTAGGTATCGGCAACAGCGCATGGGGTAAGCGTTATCCAAAGATTTGATTTCATATCATCGGCAAAAATATGCTCACGCAATCCCGAACCGCGCGTTGCCTGCATATACACGAACTGATCACCGCTGTCCACCTTCAAAACAAGCTCCTTCAGCAGAGCGGCGAGCCCTTCCTTATCAAACGTCATATTTATGCCGAGCATCTTGGCGCTGTTAAAAAATCTGTTAAGATGAGCGTCAAGGTCAAAAATAATGTGATTATGCGCGTATGTCGCATCGTAAACACCGTCTCCGAACCAGCATACCCTGTCAAGCATCGGTATCTGCATTTCCTCAATAAGCGCATATTTTCCGTTGTAATAGCCTAAATTTTCCACGCCGCGTCCTCCGATTGAAAATGAAAAAAGATATGAGTTACACCGCCTCGGCATCCCATATAATGAGAGCGGTTGCACAAGGCGGAATGAGTGGTTGTTTAGATAAAATAGCAACATTGCAACAGCACAACCCCTCCGCCTCGCTTTGCTCAGCACCTCCCCTTGCACAGGGGAGGCAGGGAAGTAGGATTATTTACTCAGCCTATCGCCAGCACAGGGGAGGCAGAGAAATAGGATTATTCACTCAGCCTATCGCCTGCACAGGGGAGGCAGGGAAGTAGGATTATTTACTCAGCCTATCGCCTGCACAGGGGAGGCAGAAAAATAGGATTATTTACTCAGCCTATCGCCGGCACAGGGGAGGCAGAGAAATAGGATTATTCACTCGGTATCTCCGCTTACAATAAAAGGAAAAGCCGAAAACGAGCGATGATGCAATCAATGATATTCTAATACATTTATATTAAAATGTAAATCACAAATTATCGCGAAAAAAGAAAAAAGTGCAGCGAAAAAGCGGCACAAAAAAAGTCTGCAAAAAACGACCGTATGAGCTAAACCCATACGGCCGTTTTATTTAATTCAGAAAGTTTTGATAAAATGCTTTATCTTTGATAGCTTCTGCGCTTTCTTACGGCAAATACCAAAACGGCAGCGCAAAGCAAAAGCATAGCAAGCAATGAAACGAAAATCGCGATTGCCGAACCTGTGCTTGGCGAAGTCTTCTGAGCGCCGCATACGGTGCATACGCCGTCAACAAAATCGTGACCCTTGGCGGGAATCTTCTCGCCTTCCTTGATAACCGTGCCGCAATCTTTGCATACGGTGTCGCCGGTATAGCCGTTTTTAGTGCAGGTGGCTTCCTTAGCGCCCGTTACAACGGGAACGTGATAGCCGCGAGCCTTTATTACGGTGCTCTCCATAACGGCGTCGCATCTTGTGCAGTGAATGGACATAGAGCCGTCGGTGAGGCAGGTGGCCTCTTTATCAACCGTGAAGTTCTCATCCCAGTTATGGCCGAGAGGATTGATGCCTTTCGTTTCCTTATATCCGCAGATATCGCACTCACGCATCATCGCGCCTTCATTTTCGCAGCCGGGAGCCTCAAGAGCATGCCATCTGCCGAAAGAGTGGCCGCCGGCGGCAAGGACTTGCTCGGAGCCGGGCTTAACGGCATCGCATCTTGTGCAATGGATAGACTGCAAACCGTCTTCGGTGCAGGTGGGAGCTTTATCTAACGAATAATCGGTATCCCATTCGTGGCCGAGAGCGGGAATGCTTTCGGGTTCAAGATATTCATCGCATCTTGAACACTTATATCCCTTAATACCCTCTTCCGTGCAGGTGGGCTGCTGAACAACGGTCTTTTCACCTGTAATATCGAAAGAGTGACCGAGCGCGGGTATCGGCTCGTTATCGGTAGTAACGCCGCATCCGCCGAGGCAGTGACGTGATCTTGAACCGTCCGTTGTGCAGGTTGGTTCAACGTCTATCGTCCATTCCTCGTCAAAAATATGCTTAGACTCGTCAAGTCCTTCGATTTGAGAGAATCCGCAAACCTGGCAGTCGCGTTTCCAGGTGTTGGTCGTCTCCTCGGTTTCACTACCCGCGGGAGCCTTGTACCAATCACCGAAAGTGTGGCCCGTCATCGGGATAGATTTCTGGTCTTTTCTCGCAAGGCAATTCTTGCAATGAATGGATTCAGCGCCGTCCTCGGTGCAGGAAGCGGGCAAATCAACGGTGTAGTGATCTTCCCACTCGTGAGCCGTTGGATCAAGACCTTCCGTTTCGGTAAGTCCGCATTTTGAGCAAACACGCATCTGAGTGTTGTTATCCTGGCAGTTCTGCATATCAACAACTTCCCACGGGGACCAACTGTGGCCGGTGGCGGGGATAACCTCGGACGCCTTTGTGCCGGAGCACTTAGAGCAGTGGATGGATCTTGAACCGTCCGTCGTGCAGGAGGCGGGAACGTCCTCGGTGTAATAATCGTTCCAAGTGTGCGCGCTGTCATCAAGAATACCGCTGTATTCCTGAGTACCGCAACGCTCGCAGGCTCTTCTCTGACGCCCTTTTTCGGCGCAGGTGCCGGTGTCAACGTCTTCCCATTCCCCATACTTATGACCAAGCATCGGTATGGTTTCGGAATCTCTTCTCGCCGTGCAGAGCGCGCAATGAATGGATTTTGAACCGTCCGTTGTGCAGGTCGGCTCCATATCAACGGTGTAAACGAAGTTACCGTCATCGTCGGTCTGCCATTCATGGTTTTCGTTATTTACACCGATTGTATCGGTCTTGCCGCAGCGCTTGCAGTATCTCTGCTGGCCCTGCTCACCGCTTACGGGTGAATAAACATCATACCAATCAGCCCAATCGTGACCGAGCGCCGGTATAGTTTCTATATTGATCCTTACGCCGCAGACGGAGCATTCACGGTAGCTTACGCCGTCCGTCTCGCAGGAAGCCTCAACTATAGTCGGCTCTGTGTTAAAGGTGTGACCCTTGTAGTTCAGAGTGTCTCTGTCCGTAAAGCCGCAGACGGAGCAGTCTCTTTGCCTGGTACCGTCGCCCGTACAGCTTGGTGATTCTATCGTGTACCAGCCGTCCTCATCTGTGTTTTCGTCTACTTTCCAGGTGTGGCCGTTGGCGGGAATCGTCTGATAATCCATTGTGGCGGCGCACTTAGAGCAATGAACGGATTTCGAGCCCTCAAGCGTGCAGGTGGGCGGACTGTCTATAGTATAAAGATAATCGCCGTTTTCATCTGTCTGCCACTGGTGGCCTGTTGCGGAAGCACCCCTCGTTTCCTTTATACCGCAGGTGAGGCATTCTCTCTGCTGGGTGCCGTCATCCTCACACGTGGGCATACGCAAATCAGTCCACTCGGTGTAGTTGTGACCCGTGGCGGGAGTTGTTGTGTGAATTGTTTCAATTTCCTTAGCGCACACCGTGCATACCCAAACATCGTCATATCCGCCAGGCTTGGTGCAGGTTGCCTGGGTTATATTCTTTCTTGTAAAGGATTCGGGACGGGTATGACCTGTAGGCTGAATCTCTCTTGATTCAATCTTATTGCCGCAAACATTGCAGTAAACGCTTTCGGAACCGGCCTCTTCGCAGGACGGAGCCTTGTCAACAGTCCAAACCTTTTCGCCGTTTTCATCTACCGTAGGAGTATGGGCGCCCGGCTCCTGATTCTGTATCTCGGTCGTGCCGCATATCTCGCACTCTCTTGTGAGAGTTCCGGTGTCTTCACAGCTGTCTTTCGGATCGGTTATCTGCCAATCGCCGAAGCTGTGGCCTTTGGCATAAAGCGTTGTATAGCTTTTGCTCAGTTCTTCGCCGCACATTCTGCAACTGCGAACAAGATAGTATCCGCCGTTTTCCGTGCAACTTGCTTCCTTCCTGTCTTCAACCTTGGCGCCGCCCTGAACGTGAGGTATTGTGCTGATCGTTTTGCTGTCGAGCGTCGCCGCGCAGTTTTTGCAGTGAACGGACTCTGAACCGGGCACGGTGCAGGTCGGTTGCTGATCTACTGTATATTTATAGGAACCGTCCGAATTTTTTTCCCAATCGTGCGCAAGCGGATCAACATTCTTAGTTTCCTGAGCGTTGCATACGTCGCACGTACGAGCCATTACGTTTTGGTCGGCGCAGGTGCCGGGCATCGGAAGCCTTTCCCATCCTTCATTATCAGTTGTCTCGTCAACATGCCATTTATGTCCGATGGCGGGGACGGTTTCTTGAGAATTGCTGAGCACAATACCGCAGTTTTCGCAGGAAATATGAACGTTCGTGATTCCTTCATCATCGCAGTCGGGAGCCATAAACTCGTTCCTTACCGCTTCTCCGGGAACGTGCTCCGCGATTTTAAAGTTGACCGTTGCGGTGTTGCCCGCCTTATCGGTGGCCTCAATTTTATGAGGACCATTGTCTTCTATGGTGTAAACTCCGTCTTCATCGGCAGCGGCAACTTCGCCGTCAACCTTAACCTCGTTAAGATTTTCCTCATTAACGGTAAATCGAAGCTGAACGCAGTAAGTGTTGTCCTCGGTTACCTGAGACGCGCCCTCGGTAGACCTTTCGGGAAGCCTGTTGAGAACGGGAGTTTCAACATCAAATACCAAACCGCTTGTTGAAACGTAAGCGATATTGCCCGCGTCATCGGTAACTTTAACAACAACAACGTAGGTTACAGTATCAAGATTAACTATATCAAGCTTCAAGCTTTCTTTTTCGTTATAGTCAAGCCAGCTGTAGTCATCACTTTCTTCCAACGCCTTCTCAAGCTCTTCGGTAGTATAATTGAACTCGGTATCTCCCGTTTCAATGATCAAATACTGGATCCTGGGGTTTTCATCCGCAACATCGTTAGCGGTTATTGTGATTTCCTGAGCGGAATTGAAGAAAACATTGGCTTGGGGATTATTGTCAAAATAATCCCACTTGTGTTCTTCACCTATTTTAACCTCAACTTTGGGCGCCTTATCGTCAACATAATGAGCGTTATAAGTTCTGTTGCCCGTTGAGCCTTTAACTATTTTAACGGTATCGGTGCCTTCGCCGACTATATCCGTTCCGGTCCACGCTTTAAAGGAATAACCGTCTTTTTCAGGATTTTTGAGCGTAAATTCATCATTAACCGTGTATGTTTCTTTATTCTGAGGTGTCACTTCACCGCCATCAAGGTTATAAGTGATTTTGTAATGTATCTCTTTCTTATCGCTGTAAAGCTTCGTGTCCTTAGTGATAGTGTCGATTCCAAAACGGAAAGGCTCACTATGGCCGGGATTGGTATACCAATTATCGCCGATATCGTATCCGCCAATATCTATAGCGTCAAACTTGGGCTCGCTTACAGTTGCTCCGTTGTTGCCGTATTTGGAATCAAGGAGATTTTCCTCATCGCCGCCGAAATAGAAGTCAACGGCAAATACCGTCTTTTTAACGCCGTCGGTATCAAGGACGGGATAATTTTCTTTTTGTAACTCCTGCTCCCAAATTTCGCCGCCTTTGCCTTTTGCGAGCTTATAGGCTATCGCGCCTGAGGCGAGGTCATCTTCGGCGAATGATTCAAGCTGACCCTCAACTACAGGGTTGTTGCCGGCGGAAGAGCTACCCGCAAGATAATAGCAGTTGGTTAGCACGGACGGTCTTGATTCACCGGTCTTATCATTCTCAAGATAATCGTTGTTGGAACCGTAGAAAATGCCGCAAGCGCTGCTGGGCGCGTCTAACTTTGCCGAAGTGTAGCAGTTTTTGATAGTTCCGCCCGAATTGGCGCCGACAAAAGTACCTGCCGAATAAGTGGCTTTAAGCTGACCGGTAACGCCGCAGTTTTCAATCGTACCGCGGTTTCTTACGCAGAGTATGGCGGCAAAGAAATCGCCTCTTAAGTTAGCGTTTTCAACAAAAAGATTTTTGATCGTACCGAGATTTACGCCGAAAAGACCGGTTGTGTAATATTTTGAGTTCTCGATATGGTCGGCATAAAGGTTTTTAATCTTATGGCCTTTACCGTCGAACGTTCCGTTGAAAGCGTTCATATCGGATATGCCCTGAGGGGAACGGCCGATAGAAATCCAGTTTTCGCCGGTGAGATCAATATCCTTCGTGAGTTCATAATGCGCGTCTGTATACTTAAACTCATCAACAGAACCGCTTTTATAAGCGTAGCCGCCGTTGATCTTGACACGCATCTTAACAAGATCATCCTTGCTTTCAATTTTGAAAGGCTCGCCCTCAGTACCTTGCCCCGTAAATACGGCTTTTTCATCGGCCTCCGGAGAAACAACAGGAGACGATTGAGGTCCGCTGTCTGCCGCCGAAGCAACATACATCGACGTAAAAAGAGAAAGAACGAGAACGCACGAAAGTATCGCGCTTAAAATTCTCTTGCCTTTCGTTCCTTTAACAATCATTGTTACTACCTCTGCTTTCTGAATAGAAAATAAAACATACCCGCGCAAGCGAGCGCAGCCAAAACGGCCAACAAACACTTACACGATTAGCCATAATAATGATAGCACGGCGTGCTATCAAAGTCAACCTTTAATATATAAATAAAAATAGGCAAATTAAAGAAATACATAAAGTTTTTTAATAAAATTCAGTTAGAAAACAAGCCGTTTTCGGCGCTGCTGCGCGCCGATTTATATTTAAAACGCCGCGTCGAAGAGAAAAATTTTTTTTACATAATTTGATAGATTCGTCAAAATGTTTACAAAAAATTTACATTTATTATTGCCTTGGCTCACCTGTGTAAGGGGAGCTGTCTGCATTTATGCAGACTGAGGGGTTGGTTAGTTACAATAACGTCATTGTAACAAAACACTACAACCCTTCCGTTTCGCTGACGCTCAACACCTTCCCTTGCACAGGTGAGGCAATAAGGATTATCGTATGCACAACCCTCCGCCTCACATACGTTTGGCACCTCCCCTTACACAGGTGAGGCTGAGAGAGGAGAAGAATATTTGCTTACCACAGCCTTACACAGGTGAGGCAATACGGTGGAAAACATACAAAAAGCCCCTTGCTTGTTGCAAGGAGCTTAATGTTTGGTGGCTCACGAGGGCGAACCATTAAACCCCTATGCAACTTTTAATTCGTTCGCTTCAGCATAATTTTTAATAAAGCCAACTTTATATCTAATGCTGATGCGTTCGGCTGCACCTGTTTCCTTTACATACACTTTATCAATGATTGAGGCAAAATCGGAAGCAGTCGGAGATTTACAATTTCTTATTTCGATAAGAGTATTTATCCAACTTCTCACATAAGACTCGCTTATGCTCGTCTTTTTTATGATTTTATCACAAGAATCTATCATTTGCAATAATTCATCAAGCTCTTTATCATATTTTTCACTCATTATTGAAAACATTTGCTTTGTTATTACATTGTTAATTTTATCATTATATAGATCATCCATAGTTCTCTCGATCATTTTCACTCGGCTTTTATATTTAATCATTTTATTTTTAGCACTATTGGACTCTCTTAGATTGTTTCTAAGAATATTTTGCATTATGTTTTTGAAAAACAGATTTTTGTTTTTGTAATAATCTCTGACGATTTCGGCTATATCTTCATTTATTAGCTCAAGCAATTGCTCTTCCCTTATAAAGTGCGAAGAACAAGTAGAGCTACCTGAATTGTTGTATTTGGCACAGCGATAACAGCGCTTGTTGTGTTTTATAGTTGCGGCAAGCTTCCCACCGCAATCGTTACAAACAAGCAAGCCCGAAAAGAGAATAGGTAGTCTTTCTCCCGATTTTCTTTTGCGGTTTCTGTGCTGATCGCTATTTAGCGCCTGTTCGGTCGCAATTCTTAAATTCTCATCAATTATGGCTTCGTGAGTACCATATACAACGATCTGCTCTTTCTTATCAACAAATCGTCTTTGCTTTAGTTTATATGATACATTTTCGCGTTTGTGCTGTACCATATTGCCAAAATAAACCTCATTTTTTAAAATTTCGTATATTGAATGTGAAGTCCACGCCGAGCCCTTATATTCTTTACCTAATTTTTGACACCTATAAGTCATTGGGGAAAGGATATTATTCTTGTTTAAATTCTCGGCTATTTCTCTGCCGCTTTTGCCCTTTGAAAATTCAATAAAAATATGCTTCACAACCTCTGCCGCCTCTTTATCAACGATCAATTTGTGTTTGTCAAGAGGTGACTTGCTATATCCGTATGGAGCATATGAGCCAACAAACAGTCCTTGCTTTGCAGATGCCTTGAGAGAGCTGCGGATCTTTTTGGATATGTCTTTTACATAGTATTCGTTGAACAGCAGCTTAAAGTCTGCAAGGGTACTCCATATCGCACTTTCGCTGCCGCAGCAGCTTGTCCGATATATGTATCCTTTGCCCTTATACGTAATCA
>CANQGT010000008.1 GCA_947623505.1 uncultured Clostridia bacterium
TGGTAGTGTATAAGCGTGGGTTCATCATATTTGGTGTGGTATCTTTAACTATGGGAAACTCCTCGTTCCCATTTGCTGACAGCCTGAAAGGAAACGCCGAGAAAATCCGCCAGGGCTTCCTGCGTTAAGTCACGCTCTTTGCGCAACCGCTTTATGTTTTCGTTGAAATAAATGTTCATTATATCACCTCAAATAGTATTGGCGGTACCGTCTGATTTCATCTTAACGCAAACGCATGATGAACTCAATAACTTGATTCTTGAAAATAATTCAACTATTGGTTGAATTCTCAAATTCATTTTCTCACCTTTAGACAAAAAATAACCCAACCTACGCAAATAGGTTGATTTATTCTGTGTAAAAAATAGGTAATTATTATCTTATTGCGCCTGTTTGTAATTAAAAATCCGCGTTTTTCTTTTTCTAAAAAATAGATATTGACGCACCCTATATTATAGGGTATAATGATAAAAAAGAGGTGTTAAATTGGAAAGAGAGTTTATTATGCTTCCTGAATTTGACAGGAAGTGGAAGGAAATCGGTCTTACCGATTCAGAATTGCGAACTTTGCAGGAGGAGCTTACCGTCAACCCCGCAAAGGGAGCCATTATACAAGGCACCGGAGGTTTGCGTAAAATTAGAGTTGCCTTTGAAGGCAGAGGAAAGAGCTCAAGCGCACGCGTATGTTATGTGGACTTCGCAATTTTTGAAAAAATTTATTTAATTACGGCATATACTAAGAATGAAAAAGACAATCTGACAAAAGAAGAAAGAAACGAAGTAAAAAAGCTGATAGAAATTCTGAAAAAGACGCAAAAAGGAGAATTGTTATGAGTGTATATGAAAGCATATTGAATGGACTTAACGAAGCAATAGAATACGAAAACGGGCGCGGCACTGCACGTGTCGCCAAATGCACAGTGAATCCTGTTCCTGATTTTAATGCCACGGAAATTAAGGAAGTAAGAAACTCTTTAGGTATGACTCAGGCTACTTTTGCCCAGGTAATGGGCGTTTCGCAGAAAACAGTCGAAGCCTGGGAAGCCGGAACCAATAAACCCGTTGGCTCGGCAAGAAGATTTTTAAGTGTAGTAAAAATGGATCCCACCCTGCTTACAAAGTGGAATATAATTTCAGCATAAATAAAAAGTGCACTCGGTGCACTTTTTAAATGTTGTTGATCTCTATATCACCAATATAATTTGAATCATCAATTAGCTTATCAATAAGTTTTTGAGTTATATTAAGGCTGGCTCTGTTTTCAATTCCGTTTTGCATATGTATAAGCATCAATTCTGAAGAATTAGCTACTAAATCATAATATGGCAAATTTGCTAAAATCGGAACCAAATATGTATTTTTTACTTTATAATAGTTTGACTTTTCAGAACTTTTATAGCAGAGGTGCTTATAAAAGGCTTCTTCCGGTAGCTCGTGCAAATAATTATCGCCTTGAACACTTGCACAATGAATACAATGATTGATAAAGTAGGTTTTTTTAACAAAGTTAGAAAATGAGGGATAATACTTATAGTTTTCCTTTAGATACGTAGCCAATTCATCGGGTATTTTAGATACATAAGAAAGCAACTGCAAATTATGGTATCTTTTATAACTCACTTCGTCATCAAATAAGGTATATGAATCATTCGTTGCCAAACAAACTACCGGAGTATCCTTACCACACTTCCAGCATTTACGTTGCATTTGAAAAATGTATAAATTTCTGCAAAGTAAATTATGATCCGGCAGCCATTTATTAAAATACTTTTTCCAATTAAGATAAAAGGCTTGCTGCGAATCTTCACGCACATACCACTTTTTAATTTCAGGCTTCCACCAAGCGCCGTTCTTTTTAGCCTCATCTTTTTGTGAAAAAGGCACATTCAATAATAAATCCATTTTTCTCCTTGTGCTATGTCTGTTTATAGACAACTAAATGTATATGCACTGAGTGCACCATTGTTTTATTATTTCAAACCTTAACAAAGTATAATTATTCCATTACAATATAATATAATGGAATACAAAAGAAACCCTCACAGCCTTATAACTGCACCAACAGTTATAAGGCGTACGCCCTAAGATATCCACAGCATATCTGTAAGACTAATGAGAGTTAACATTGTGTGTTAATAATGCACTTGTTAAACATCTGAGGCTCACAGTTTGTTTGGAAACGGCTGTGAGCTTCTTTTCGTATAGAACCTTGAAAACCGAATAAAGCACATTAGAAAAGGTACAAAGGAGATTGCTAACAGTTATGCCAAGACCGCCCTTCGGCGCAAGCAAACCTATTAAGTGGAAGTTAATAGATACCTGCAAACTCCGGGTAAAGCAACTCAAAAGGCTGTTTGCATAATACGCGGCGATAGCAAGGCGCAGAATAGCAATACTAATGTGTATAGATCCTAAAGTGAATATTTAGTTAACAAGTTGTTGTTTGCGCCGATAGCCCCAAATGGGACTACCGACACAAATTGGTGCGAGAGACGGGACTTGAACCCGTACGAGTCGCCCCACACGCCCCTCAAACGTGCGCGTCTGCCGATTCCGCCACTCTCGCTTGCAACGATTGAGATTATAGCAGATGAACCGTTCATTGTCAATATGTTAATTCAAAAAATTTAAAATATCTTCGGGTTTGTCGGCAATAAAATCGGGGCATTTCTCCTCAAGCGACTTCCTCGGGCGAAATCCCCACGAAACCGCTATGCAGGGGCAGCCAAGATTTTTTGCGGACTCTGTATCAACTGCGCTGTCGCCTATCCAAACGCATTCATCGGGTTTTATTTCAAGAGCGTTTAAAATCGCCGACGGCATAGCGCGATCGGGCTTTTTCGCCAAACCGTCAACTGCGCCGAGAACATAATCGAAGGTTTTTTCGCCGAAAAGAGCGTTTACCATACTTTTGGCGGAGGCGTTCGGCTTATTTGTGCAGACGGCAAGAAAAAGCCCCGCCTTTTTCAAATAATCGACAAGCTCGTATATTCCGTCATATACATAGGCGTTATCAAGCTTGATTTGATTATATTTTTTCTTGAAAAGCTCATACTGTTCGCTCAACTCGGCTTGCGAAAGTCTGCCCTCAAAAGCCCTGTCAACAAGGAGTTTCGCGCCGTCACCCACAAAATTTTTGTAATCCTCGGTGCTCCATTTCAAAGGCAGGGATTTTCTTTCAAGTAAATAATCGCAGGCTCTGCCCAAATCTTCTATTGTGTTTACGAGAGTTCCGTCAAGATCAAAAATAACGCATTTCAAATGATTCATCATTTTATTTGCCATACAAATCGCTCAGATCCTGAATTCTATTTTTACGCGCGTTTGAAGCGAGCTTATAAATCACGAAACAAACGGCGACGGCGGCGAGCGCGGCCGATTCTATATAAATCCTTCTGTTTTGCGAAGCGCTTTCGGAGGAAAGTCTTCCGCTTTTTACGCCCGTCCACAAATCGGCCTGAAGCTCGAGGATATTTTGCGGCAGATTTTCAAAATACCCGCCCTTCGGCATTTCTTTTGGATAGACCGTCTCGTTACCGTAAAGTGAGTAATCCTTATTGTTAATAACGGCGGTGTTGGGCGTTGCGTAATAAATGTATTCGGCGTTTGCGAGAGCCACTTGAGGCTCGTGCATAAAGTTTATAAACGCCTCGGCCCCGTCCTTATTCTGAACACAGGTGGGAATGCAGAAAGCGTCGTAAAAAATATTTACTCCCTCTTCGGGAAAGCAGTAATCCAAATCGGGGTTATTATCACTCATCAAAACATAATCGCCCGCGTAATAAGTGGCAAGGGCATATTCCCCGCTCTCCATAAGGTTGAATATCTCGTCCATAACGTAATTGGGCGAAACCTTGTCTTTCTGCTGAGCGAGAAGCTCCGCCGCGGCGCGCCAGTCGGCCTCGTCAACGGTGTTGAAATCCTGCCCCAAAATTGCCTGAGCAATCGCGAATGAATCCCTTGAATTGTTGAACATAAGAACTTTTCCCTTATATTTCTCATCCCAAAGAACTTTCCAGCTCGTCGGCTTTTCGTCCACCATTTTTGTGTTATAAATGATAACCGTGGTTCCCACGTTATAGCACACGGTGTATTCCTGATCAGGATCGAAAAAGAGATTCTGATATTTTTTATCAATATACTTCATATTCGGTATATTGTCGTAATTCAGTTTAACAAGCATACCCTCGTCGAGCAGTCGGCTTATCATATAATCGCTGGGAACGATAACGTCATATGAAACGCCGCCGCCCGCAAGCTTTGAATACATATTTTCGTTTGATTCGTAATTGGTATAGTTTACTTTCGCACCGGTAAGTCTTTCAAACTCCTTAACAACGTTCATCGTGCCTTCGGTGCCGTCGGAAATATATTCCCCCCAGTTATAAACGTTTACAACGGTGCCTTTTAATCCGAGATTTTTATAATAGTCGATCTGTTCACCGGCAAAAATTTCATCATCGGCAAATGCGGTTAAGTTAAAAGAAGCGAGCGCCAGAAACGCAGAAAAAAACAAAATAAGCAGTCTTTTCATTTTACCTCACTCTTACCCTTTTTATCGGCTCTGAGCTGAGATATGTTCATAAGAAGCAGCAAAATGAATATAACGGCGAATATAAGCGTTGAAAGCGCGAACATATCAGGCTTTACACGCTTTTTTGTCAGCGAGAAAATATAAATAGGCAGAGTTTGAAAGCTCGGGCCGTTTGTAAAATAAGAGATAATGAAATCGTCAAGCGAAAGTGTGAAGCTCATTATAAAGCCTGTGAATATACCGCTCGCGATATTCGGCAAAACAACCTTGAAAAAGGCGGATACCGGCCTGCATCCGAGATCAACCGCCGCTTCGTAAACATTCATATCAAATTGCCTGAGCTTTGGCATTATATTTAGAATAACATACGGCAGAGAGAAAGTTATGTGCGCAATCAAAAGAGTCCAAAATCCGAGCACGTTCTTCTGATTAACGAGCGCTCCCGCAAAAGCGAAAAGCAGCATCATCGAAATGCCCGTAACGATTTCGGGGTTCATCATAGGGACGTTCGTAACAGTAAGAAGAGCCTGCCTGTAAAGCCTATGCCTTGAACCGAATATGCCCACCGCGGCAAGCGTACCCAAAACAGTTGCGCAAACAGCGGTTGCAAGTCCGAGGATAAGCGTATTCTCAAGTGCGCTTTTGGCGGCTTCGTTTACAAACATCTCAGTCCACCACTTCAGAGAAAAGCCGGTGAAAGTATAAGTGCTGCTTGTGTCGTTAAACGAAAACAGAGCCATTACGACAAGCGGGAAATACAAAAACAGGAATATCGCCGCCATATACAGCTTTGCCGCCGGTGACAAACGCTTTTTCATATGATAACGCCCCCTTCGTTTTCATTGTCCGCTCCGAGATAATTCATAACGCCGAGGCAAATCAGCATCAGCACCATAAGCACAAACGAAAGGCTTGCGCCGAGGTTATAGTTGTTTGCGCTTTGAAACTGCGTTTCAATAACGTCGCCGATAAGAACGATCCGCCCGCCTCCGAGCTTTTGGGTGATATAAAACGTTGAAACGCAGGGGACAAAAACCATCGTTATACCGCTTAAAACTCCCGGAAGAGAAAGAGGGAGCGTAACGCGCCTGAAAACGTGGAATCTGCTCGCTCCGAGATCCTGCGCCGCCTCAATAAGTGAATGATCCATTTTGGTTATAACCGAATAAACGGGCAGTATCATAAACGGCAGAAAATTATACACCATTCCAAACATTACGGCACCGCCGGTGTTGAGCATTTCAAGAGGCTTAAGACCTATCGAAGTAAGGAAAGTGTTGATTATCCCCGTATCGCCCAAAATAGTCATAAGCGAATAAGTTCTGATAAGAAAATTCATCCACATGGGCAGCATTATAAGCAAAACGGTCATTCCCTGAGCGTTTACCTTTAATTTTGAAATAAAATAAGCCGCGGGATAGCCGAAAATGAGGCATATGACCGTTGCGAAAACGCCGTAAATAATTGAAAGCAATATCGTTGACGTGTAGTTAGGAAGCGCCTGGATATATTTAAGAGTAAACGCGCCGGAGGAATCGGTAAAAGAATAATACAAAACCATTATAAGCGGCACGATTATGAAAAGAACAGCCCATACAAGATAGGGCTTGTCTGTCAAAGAGGCTTTATGAATCCGTTTCATCTTGCGCCTCCCAATCGTAATCGGCATCGTTGATATGCTCATATTCGTCGGAGAAGAAAGAATAATCCCCAAATTCGCCGCTGTATTCGCTTCTCTTCATAACGTGTATCGCGTCCGGCTCAATATACATTCCGATAGTTTCGCCCACATCGTGAAAATCGGTTGTCTGAATAAGCCAGATAAATCCCTTAACGTCCACAAAAATCTCATAAAACGTGCCCTTAAACACGATATCGGTAACAACGCCGGTAAGGCTGTCTTTTTTACCGACCTCGCATATTTTTATATCCTCGGGACGAACTACGGATTCGGTTGGCTCGTTCGGTTCAAAGCCCTTGTCAAGGCAATCAAAAACAGCGCCCTGAAAACTTACAAGGTAATCTTTTATCATAACGGAATCCACTATGTTGGATTCGCCGATGAAATCGGCAACAAAAGCGTTTACTGGCTCGTTGTAAATATCCTCCGGAGTTCCTATCTGCTGGATTTTTCCCTTATCCATTACAACAACGGTATCGCTCATAGAAAGAGCCTCTTCCTGATCGTGGGTAACGTAAATAAAGGTTATTCCGAGCCTTTTCTGAATAGCCTTGAGCTCCTTTTGCATATCCTTGCGCAGCTTTAGATCGAGCGCTCCGAGAGGCTCGTCGAGCAGAAGCACATGGGGCTTATTTGCAAGAGCCCTCGCAATGGCGACACGTTGCTGCTGACCGCCTGAAAGGCTGTCAATAGACCTTTTTTCAAAGCCTTTCAGGTTGACGAGTTCAAGCATCTCGGCAACCGTTTTTCTTATTTCGGCCTTCGGCATTTTCTGAATTTCGGGGCCGAAAGCGATGTTTTCATATACGTTTAAATGCGAAAAAAGAGCATAACGCTGAAAAATCGTGTTGACCTTTCGCTTGTGAGGAGGAACGCCGTTTATGACCTTATCCTCAAAAATTACCTCGCCCTCATCGGGTTCAATGAAGCCCGCAATGCAGCGCAACGTTGTTGTTTTGCCGCAGCCGGAGGGGCCGAGAAGCGTTATAAACTCTTTTTTGTTTATATAAAGATTCAGTTTATCAAGCACCACGTTGTTACCGTATTTAACGGTTACGTCCTTAAGTTCAATCAGTTTTTCCAATTATGCACTTCCTCTTTGTAACCCGATTACGGCAATACATTAAAAACAGCAAAAAATGAAGATACAGAGAATAACCTCATTTTATGCTGTTTTATGATAGCATGAAAAGATATTTGCCGTTGATTTTAATATACCAAATTTCACACAAAAGTCAACATATTTCATTAAAATATTTTTTTTATGATTTCCTCTCCGTTTTGAACCTTTTTGACCGTATCGGCAACAAGCGAAAAATCGCATACCATAGATTTGGTTTTATGAATGCAGTCATCCATTCCAAACGGAACAAAATAATAATTTTTGTAATTCATAAGATTACCTATGTTTTTTGCCGCGCCTCCAAGAGCATCGTTAGTTGAAACGCCTATTATAACCGGCCTTGAATTGCGCAGATGGCTTTTCGCGGCCATTGTAACCGCCGTATCGGCAATTCCGTTAGCGAGCTTCGCGAGCGTGTTGCCGGTGCAGGGAACAATGCATAATATATCAAGCAATTTCTTTGGGCCTATCGGCTCAGCCTGCTCGATTTTATGAATTATACTGTGCCCCGTTATCGCGATGATCTCATCCTGTATATCCTTAGCGTCGCCGAAGCGCGTGTCCGTATTATATGCGTTTTCGCTCATAATCGGGTAAACGTCATATCCGAGAGTAACAAGTTCCTTGAGCGCTTCTATCGCTTTGGAAAAGGTGCAGAAGGAGCCTGTCATTGCATATCCGATTTTCAAACAAATTCCTCCTCAATTATATCTGAAACAGCTTCGCCTATAAGGTAACCCGCGGTTTTTTCGGCATATCTCGCAGGCATTCTGCCTCCGTTGAGCACAAGCAGGCCCATACTGTCCGCGACAAGTGTGTCCACACCTCCGGGGAACGAAGCAAGGTCAAGAATGACCGCGTCCTTTTTAACGGCGGACAGTTCGGGCTTGGTGAGCACCGTATGCGGAACGGTATTTATGATTATATCGGCGGCGTTGTCTTTTTTAAGCTCATCAAAGCCTATATGAGAGGCGCCGTTGAAAAGGCTTTCCGCCTCGGATTCCTTGCTTCTTGAGCAGACGGTGACGTTTGCGCCGTAGCCGTTGAGTATTTTATGCAGCGCCTTGCCTATCCTGCCATAGCCGAGAATAAGAACGTTTGCCCTGTAAAGCGAATAATTGGTGTTTTCTTCAATGAGCGTTACGGCGCCCTCGGCCGTAAGAAAGGCGTTTTTAAGTACATAGCTTTCATATTTCATATAGTCAAAGCCGTTTTTGCAATCGCACATTCCGCAGAAAACGACCTTGCCCTCAAGCCCCTTAAACATATGCTTCTTGGAGGTAACAGGGAGCAAAACGAAATCGCTTTCTTCGGTTTTTTGCCTGTATTCAAAGCCTTTCTTTTCAAGATATTCCTTAGCGTATATCATTCTTTTATCCTCTGTAAAAGGAACGGAAAATTTATTTAATCTCACATTAACACCTCAGTTTCAATTCATACTATGCTTATTTTTTTTCATTGTTAATGAAGTAAAGTGTTTATTTTTCGGAAAAACGGTAGTATAATAATAGCGCGGTCAATATCAGAAATTAAACTATCGGAGGTCTTCTCTTGAAACAGATAGACGAATTACTTAAAAATTCAAAAAAAATTCATTTTATCGGAATAGGCGGAGCGGGTATGTGCCCGATAGCCGAAATACTGCTCTCCCTCGGCTATACGGTTACGGGCTCCGACAATAACGACACGGAAACTTTTCGCCGAGTGGAAAAAGAGGGCGCAAAGGTTTACCTTGGTCAGGTAAAAGAGAATATTGCCGACGATGTGGAGCTTGTTATTTACACTAACGCCATACTTGACGGAAACGAAGAGCTTGAATACGCGAAAAAAAATTTCCCCGCCTTTGAAAGAGCGGAGGCGCTTGGCGCTTTGAGCAGAATTTTTTCAAACTGCATAGGGATTTGCGGCACTCACGGAAAAACGACCGTAACATCTATGACCACGCAGATACTTCTTGACGCCGGACTTGATCCAAGCGCGGTTATCGGCGGCAAGCTGCCCGCCATCGACGCATACGGCAGATTCGGAAAGAGCCAAAATTTCGTTTGCGAATCATGTGAATATAACAACACTTTTTTGCATATGAACGCCGATATGGCTGTTGTGCTGAATATAGACGAGGATCACCTTGATTTCTTTAAAAATCTTGAAAACATAAAAAAATCATTCAGAAAATTCTGCGAAAACACTACAAAAACGATAATTTACAATGGCGACGACAAAAACACCGCCGATATGCTGAAAGCCATTGAGGGAAAACGGCTCATATCCTTCGGCAAAAGCGCCGATTGCGAATGGCAGGCAAAAAACGTAAACGTACCCGGAGGATTCCGTTCGGATTATGACGCGTATCATAACGGAGAGTTTGTCGCGCACGTTGAAATCTCCGTTCCGGGCGAGCATAATATTTTAAATTCACTTGCCGCCTTCGCGGCTTCATACGAAAGCGGAGCCGATATAAGCGGCATATGCCGTGCTCTTAAAGAATTTCGCGGCGCGGGAAGGCGCTTCGAGTTTAAGGGAACATACAGGGGCGTAACGATAGTTGACGATTATGCCCATCACCCGAAGGAAATAGAGGTAACACTCAACGCGGCGATGAAAATGGGATATAAGAGAGTTTGGGCGGTTCATCAGCCCTTTACGTTTTCTCGCACGGCGGCGCTTTTGGACGATTTCGCGAGAGTGCTGCAAATTGCCGACAAATGCGTTGTTTCGGAAATTATGGGCAGCCGTGAGGTAAACACTATAGGAATAAAGGCGACCGACCTTTCCGACAAGATACCGAACTGCATGCAGATAGATAAACTGGCGGATATAGCCGATTATCTCGCTGAAAACTGTAAGGACGGCGATATGGTGATAACGCTTGGCTGCGGCGACGTTTACAAGGTCTCAAGAATGCTTGCCGATAAACTGAAATAAACAGAAACAGAAAAGTCCGACCGTTCGCTTTTTACGAACGGTCGGTAGTTTTATCTCTTGAATTTTTTTAAATATTCTTTTGTTTTTTTGTCTACCCGCAGACTGTCACAAATCTTTGAGACAGTCATATTATGTATATCGCCGCGCAAAACGCCGTTTTCTATCAGCGGCCTGACTTTATCGGGAAATTTCACAAAAGCCGCCGAAAGCGCCCACGCCGCGGCCATATTGACGTAATATTTATCGCTCTCAATATCTTTCAGATAATTAATAGCAAAATCGCGGTATTCATCGTCAAGATAGTAATCCATAATTATAACTATGGCGAAACGCTTTTCGTATTCGCTTTTTGAATACATATACCTGCCGAGAAAAGGGAGAAACTCATTTCTGCTGTTTTTAATAAACTTAAGCGTGGAGCAGACGCAGTCGCAAACCGCCCAATTATCTATTTTCGGAATAAAGCGTTCAAGAAGAGAAAGTCTTTTATCAAAGGCGAGCTTAGCGTAGCCGATATAAAAGCCGTGCAGCATTATTTCCTCGTAATACTCCCACGCAAAATCTTCGTTCTCAAGATTTTTGGCAATTTTTCTCAATATCGGTATTCTTACCCCGATTATCTTATCGGCGTTGAATCCCGGCAAAAGCGATAAATGAAAATTTTTGTATTTTTCATCGCTGTTATTAAAAAGCTCTTCCCTTACGTTCATTTACATCACCGAAATGATTTTACCATTTTCCCTTTTCTTTTACAAGCCGTGACAAATAATAGGAAACGGCGCAAATAAAAACGCCGAGTATAACGGTGTACGCAATATTATCGCCGTAAATGAAAAATTCAAAAACAGAGGCGTCTACGGAAAAACCGCTTTTCAGACCCACGACCGCCGCAATAAAAAAGCAGAAAAAAACAAGAAAAAGAAAGACAAAATATAATGGAGTACAGACGAGCAAAAGCATTATCAGAAAAACAGTAAAATTGCCTGTGAGAAATGCAAAAAGTACGATCAAAAGAGCCTCTTTTTTATGCTTTTTCAATGAAAAAGCCACACCCGCGGCGGCAAAAAGAGAAAGATATTTTCCGCAGAGAAAAAGCGAAGCCTCCCTGCCATTGGGATTAAGAAGAAAAATATCCGCCGCGCCCGTTGCGAAAACACCGTTTATTATTTTTGCCCCGCCGTAAGAGGTGCGAAACATCAGCTCCTCATAATCATACAGCCCGAAAGTTGAAAAAAGCGTGTTCAGCATTCCGAACTTAACTCCGCCGCCTGAGGATTTTTCAGCGGCGAAAACAACAACTTCATCATATATTCCGATATAAAGAACCGCTCCTATAAGAGCCAGCAGAATTACGGTGAATTTTTTATACGGATTTTTAGCTCGTATCAGCACGCAGACAGTCACAACCGCCCAAAGCGACGCGGTCATAAATATATCCGCCTGCTCAAATCCGAGCATTTTGAGCGCATATACGACCGCGGAAACCACCGAAAGCGCCGTCAAAGGCTTCATAAGGAACCCAAAATCGTATTTATTTTTTATTCTGATTTTTTTAAGTAATTCTTTCATATCCGTAATATTGGAAATTTTTGATAAAAATAAACACGGCGCGGATCAAAAAAGCCTTGCCGTGTTTACAATATTACGTTTTTTCGCGCTTTACCACTTTCTGTCGTCAAAATTCGGGCAGCGTTTATCCTTTAATGAAGCCCGAATTTCCACATAGCAGCCGCATTTTCTGCACATACCAGAAAGGAGCTCGTCGCACTGCCCGCACAATTCAAGGCGTTTATCCCTGAGCGCCGAATCAACCTTCAGAGCGCCTTCGATATTATCGAGGTAATCCTTTACGGATTTATAAACCGCCGTCTCCCCCGCCTCAAGCAGAAGGCATCTTTTACAACCGCTAACCATTACTTTTCAATAAGAAATTTAACGACGGAGCAAGGCGGCAATGTCGCCGAAAAACCGTCTTTAAGAGTTCTGAAATCGGTAAACCCGGCAGTCTTTACTTCGTCCGTATTGTCAAAATCATTCTTCGCGTGAATTTCACCCGTAAGGATTTCCGCTCTTATGCTCTTGACCTTTGTATCCGCTATCTGGCATTTTATTTTTGCCGTCTTAACGGCGGAAGTGTTCGCAACGGTTGAGCAGATAACGCCGTTTTCGTCAACGGAAGCTGATTCAACAAGCTGCGGAAACGCCTTGCCGTCTTCCTTTGAATCGATGTTTTCCGTAGTTATATAGGAGCCGATAAGCGTGTTTTCCTGATGATCCTTATACATTTTGAAAACGTGATATGTGGGAGTAAGGAGCATTTTTTCGCCCTCGGTGAGAATAACGGACTGTAAAACGTTTACCGTTTGGGCAATATTTGCCATCATAATCCTGTCGGCGTGCTTATTGAAAATATTGAGCGTAAGCGCCGCCACAATAGCGTCGCGCATCGTATTCTGCTGATAGAGGAAGCCCGGATTCGTTCCCGGCTCAACGTCAAACCACGTGCCCCATTCATCAACAATCAGCTTTACACTCTTTTGCGGATTCATTGAATCCATAACGGCAAGATGATTGTTTATCAGCTCTTCCATTCTGTAAGCCTTGCAGATAGTTGTATTATATCCGTTTAAATCAAAATCCGTAGACGAACCCTTATGGTGCCAATACCCCGTGGGGATGGTATAATAGTGAAGTGAAATCCCGTGCGCTCTGTGCTTAACCTTATCCATAACATTGCGCGTCCAATGATAATCGTCCACATTCGGGCCGCAGGCAATTCGTGTTATTCTGTTTTCGGGATCATAATCCTTGACAAAAGAATTATATCTTTTAAAAAGACAGCCGTAATATTCGGGATCCATATTTCCGCCGCAGCCCCAAGATTCGTTGCCGACGCCGAAATATTTCAATTTCCAAGGCTTTTCCCTGCCGTTTTCCCTGCGAAGCTGAGCCATCGGAGAAATGCCGTCAAATGTCATATATTCGATCCACTCGTTCATTTCCTGAACGGAGCCGGAGCCGACGTTTCCGTTTACATAAGCGTCACAGCCAAGCTGCTCGCAAAGCTCGAAAAATTCGTGCGTGCCGAAAGAATTATCCTCAACAACGCCGCCCCAGTTGGTATTAACCATTTTCTTTCTGTTTTCAAGCGATCCGATGCCGTCTTTCCAATGATACTCGTCCGCAAAACAGCCGCCGGGCCAGCGCAAAACGGGTATGCCCATTTCTTTGAGCGCGTTTACAACGTCGCTTCTCATACCGTTTACGTTCGGAATTTTTGAATTTTTGCCTACAAAAATTCCGTTGTAGATGCATCTGCCGAGATGCTCGGCAAAATGGCCGTATATATCCTTGCTTATTTTGCTTATCTTCTGATTTGGATTTATCAGATACTTTTCCATAGCTTACCCCTATATTTTCTAAAATTTCACAAATATACTAATATATATAGTATATAAAGTCAATAAAAAAGTTTAATAAACATAAGATTTTTAAAAAGAAATATTAAAATGAGGGCGCTCGGCACCTGCCGAACGCCCTCATTACTTTTTTGATTATTTAATTTCAACAAATTTATATCCCGCGTCCTCAACGGCTTTTTTGATTGCCGCCTCATCCGCCTCGCCGCTTTCGATAACGGCTCGATTTTTGTTATGGTCGGCGGTAACCTTAAGCCCTATTTTTTCAAGAGCTTCGGTAACGTGAGCTTCGCAGTGCTCGCACATCATTCCCTCAATTACAATATATTTCTTTTCTTCTTTCTTAAAAATACTCATATCTGTTTGCCTCCTTTTTGATTTTCTATGAGTTATTTTTTTGATATTTATTATATTAAGCCTCAGCGCGTTCATAACAACGCAAAAGCTTGAAAGGCTCATTGCCGCCGCTCCTATCATAGGATTGAGCGTTATTCCGAATGCCGGGTAAAGCAATCCCGCGGCTATGGGTATTCCGATGATATTGTAAATAAAAGCCCAAAACAGATTTTCTTTAATGTTTTGAAGAACGCGGCGGGAAAGAGTTATCGCGTATGAAACGTCAAGCGGATCGCTTTTCATAAGAACAACATTTGCGGCGTCGATCGCAACGTCTGTTCCGGCTCCGATGGCGATTCCCGTATCGGCACGCGTTAGAGCCGGAGCGTCGTTTATTCCGTCGCCCACCATAGCAACGCTGCCGTATTCGGATAGGAGCCTTACTTGCTCCTCCTTACCGTCGGGAAGCACGCCTGAAATTATATTTTCAATTCCCGCCTGAGCGCCGATAGCCTTAGCGGTATTTTCATTATCGCCCGTTATCATAACTACGGCAATGCCCATTTTTTTCAGATTATCAACAGCTTGAGCCGCGGTTTCCTTAACAGTATCGGCAACCGCTATTATTCCCAAAAATTCATTGCCCGCCGCGAAAAACAAAGGGGTTTTTCCGCCGGAGGAAAGCTCGGCAGACCTTGCCTTGTATTTTTGCGGCACATCGCACATTTTTTCTATATACGCGATATTTCCGCCGTAAACCGTTATTTCTCCAACCAAGCCGTAAACTCCGTTGCCCGAAACGGCTTTAACATTTTCGGCCTCTGCAAGCTGTATGCCCTTTTCTTCACAAAAACGCTTTACAGCCTTTGACAGCGGATGCTCACTTTTAGCCTCAACGGCATACGCAAGGCGCAACAGCCTCGGCTCATCATCGGAAATAATATCCGTTACCGATGGGTCGCCCACGGTTACAGTCCCCGTTTTATCAAGGCAGACAATATCGGTTTTACCCGCCGCCTCAAGGCTTTCGGCGGTTTTAAACAAAATTCCGTTTTTCGCCCCTTTTCCGCTGCCCACCATAATAGCAACGGGTGTTGCGAGACCGAGCGCGCAAGGGCAGCTTATAACAAGAACGGATATACTTCTCGCAAGCGAAAAGCCTATGCTTTGCCCCGAAATCAGCCATACGCCCAAAGTAATCAGAGCTATAACGATTACAACAGGCACGAAAACCCCCGATACCTTATCGGCAATTTTTGCAATGGGGGCTTTGGTTGCCGAAGTCTCTGACACCATTTTGATTATCTTTGATATAGCCGTATTCTGCCCGACGGATGTTGCTTTGCATTCAATATAACCGCTTTGATTTATAGTTCCGGCGGAAACGCCGCTTCCGGCAGATTTATCAACAGGTATGCTTTCACCTGTAAGCGCGGATTCGTCAACGGCGCTCTCTCCGCTTATTACAACGCCGTCAACCGGTATGCTCTCGCCCGGAAGAACGGCAAAAATATCGCCTATCGCCACACTTTCGGCCGGAACGGTGACTTTTTCTCCATTTTTAATGACGGTGGCCGTCTCAGGAGCAAGTTTCATAAGGCTTTTAAGAGCGTCCGCTGTTCTCCCCTTAGAATACGCCTCCAGCGTTTTTCCGACCGTAATAAGGGCAAGAATCATCGCCGCCGACTCAAAATAGAGATCGTGCATATATTCGTGAGCGGCCTGTGTGTTTCCATTTGAAAGCTCGACAGTCATAAGAAAAGCAATAACGGTGCTGTATATGAACGCGGCTCCCGAACCGAGAGCGACAAGAGTATCCATATTAGGCGCTTTGTGAATAACACCCTTGAAACCGCTTATAAAAAATTTTTGATTTATCACCATAACGGCAACGGTCAGCAAAAGCTGAGAAAGAACGATACCGAGACTGTTGCCCTCAAGAAAAGCGGGCAGTTTCCACCCCCACATCATATGCCCCATGGAAATATACATCAGGGGTATAAGAAGTATCACGGAAGCGGCAAGCCTCCTTATCATTTTCGGAGTTTCCTCGTCTTTAAGTTCTTCTTTTTTTACCGAGTCGCTATTTGCGTTTTTTTCACTCGCTCCGTAACCCGCCTTTACAACGGCGTTTATTATAGCGTCACTTCCCGCCGAGCCCTCAACAGCCATAGAATTCGTAAGAAGATTAACGGCCACGGAGTCAACACCGCTAACGGCGGCAACGGCTTTTTCAACCCGTGCGCTGCATGCGGCGCAGCTCATACCCGTAATATTAAATTCACGCATAAAATCGCCCCTATTGATTGTTTATTTCATAAGTTTTTGAAGTGTTGCCAAAAGATCGTCAATGGTTTCGGATTTTCCGGCCTTTATGTCATCGGTAACGCAGGTTTTGATATGGGCTGAGAGGAGCTCGCGGTTAAAGGCGTTAAGAGCGGCGCAGGCTGCCGCAACCTGAGTAATTATATCCGTGCAGTAAGCGTCCTTTTCAACCATACCTTTTATGCCTCTTATCTGCCCCTCAATTCTGTTAAGGCGGTTCAAAAGAGATTTATATTCCTCCTCGGAACGCACTTTTGTTTTATGACAGCAGTTACAGTTTTCCACAAAATCAGCTCCTTATACCCCTATAGGGTATTTATATTATATACCCCATATGGGTATTTGTCAATAATAAAAAGGGCAAAAACATTATAAGTTTTTGCCGATTTCATTATTTTATTGATATTACGGTTTGATACGCACTTTCAACGGCGTCGTGTATCCTGCCCGCTTTTGATGAATCACCTATATTATAAACGTGCGGATAAGCGTTTTTCAGTTCTTCATAAAGAGAATCGTTCGGCTTTACACCAAGGGAGAGGACAGCGAGATCGCATTTCAGCTCCGTTTTCTCCCCCGTTTTTGTATTTTCCGTTATAATTCCGTCTTTTTTTATATCAACGAGTTTTTCACCTTTATAAAACTTCACGCCGTATTTTTTTAATTTCGGCATAATATCGTCAAGGTGCTGAAACCACGCGCCCGGCGCAATTTCGTCCGCCATTTCGATAACGGAAACGCTGTTTTCGCGCTCACAAAGCAATTCCGCCGTTTCAAGCCCCGTCATACCGGAGCCGATAACGCAAACGCGCTTATTTTCGACTATGACGCTGCCGTTGAGGATTTCGGTAACGGTAACCGCGTTTTCCGCGTTAAAGCGCTTTGGAAAGACCGCCTGCGCTCCCGCCGCTATAATGACAATTTCTGGCGAATAGGAGTCTATGACCTGCTTTGATGCGGTAACGCCGTAAATAATTTCCGCGCCCGCTTTTTCAGCGTTTACAAGCAAATCCTCGGCGCACCACAGCATTTTTTCTTTATGAGGCGGTTTATCCGCCAAATTAAGCTGGCCGCCCGCGTCCTTTGATTTTTCTATAACGGTAACCCTGAATTTTCTCATAGCAAGCAGTTTTGCGGCCATAAGCCCCGCCGCTCCGGCGCCTACTATAACTACCTTTCTTGACGCTCCGTTTTTACTAAGAGCGATCCCCTCTCTGCCCACAAAGGGATTTACAGAACAATGGCCGTTATCGCCGACATACGCGCCGTTCATCATACTTTCAAAGCAATAGAGGCAGCATATGCAGCGGTTTATTTCATCTTCCCTGTGCTCAAACGCCTTATTCGCCCAATGCGGATCGGCGATATGCGGTCTGCCGAGGGAGACGAGATCCTGTATTCCCTCCTCAAGCTGTTTTTCGGCCTGTTCGGGCGAACGAATAAGATTCGCGGCGATTACCGGTATATTAACGGCCTTTTTTACCTCGCGCGCAAGATTTTTTCTCCATCCGCACTCAAACGTGGTGGGCTCAAGCCAATAGTTAAATGTATCGTAGCCGCCGCTTGAAACGTCTATTGCGTCTATGCCCTTTTTTTCAAGCATTTTGGCCATTTCAACGCCTTCGCTGAGGCCGTAGCCCCTGCCGTTTTCTCCTATCCTGTCGTACATCTCGTCAACCGTAAGACGCACGGCTATCGGGAAATCGGAGCCGCACTTTTTTCTTACTTCTTCAATGATTTCAAAAAGAAACCTCATCCTGTTTTCAAGACTTCCGCCGTATTTATCGGCGCGCGAATTTGTTTCGGGAGAAAGAAACTGCTGGATAAGGTAGCCGTGGCTTGCGTGAAGCTCCACACCGTCGCAACCCGATTTTTTAATTCTCAAAGCGGCGTCTCCGAATTCTTCTATAATTTTATGTATTTCAGATACGGAAAGCGCTCTGTTCTTGCTTTGCGCGAACTTGCTCTTTCGGCATTTACTCGGCGAAACCGTTTTAAACAGCAAGTCCTTTTCCGCGAGCTTTTTGCCTAACGGAACAACGGAACCGTAAAGAAGCCGCGAATACGTGTTTTTCGGCATTATTTTGTCAAAGAAAACTGAAATCGGAACGGTGTTTATCATAAGACTGACGTTCTGCCTGCCGGGGTGGTGAAGCTGAACAAAAATTTTTGCGCCGTGCTTATGCACTCGCTTCGCGAGCTCCGAAACAGAGGGAATATTCCTGTCCTTCGACATGGAAAGCTGGCCGAAAGACGAAGCGCCGGTGAGATCGTCAACCCGGGTTATTTCGGTTATTATCAGACCCGTGCCGCCCTTTGCCCGCTCTTCATAATAATCCATCATTTTTTCGGTGGCGTTTCCGTTGAACTGCCCAAAGCCCATCAGCATAGGCGACATAACAATTCTGTTTTTCAGTTCAACGTTCCCTATTTTGAATTTACTGAAAAGCATTTTATATTCCATATAACTCACCTTGAAATTTTAACCTATGATTCAGTATATCATTTATAATAATTTTAATCAACAAAAAAGCGCCGATAAACGGCGCTTTGAAAAAGTTGTTATTTGTTATGTTTAGCGGCTTTTTCCTCTTCTTTAGCCTTTTCCGCGGCAAGCTTTTTCCTGGCCTCCTCAACGATTCTTTCCTGCTCTTTCGCGTTAGCCTTTGCGGCTTCCTCACGAGCCTTTGCCTTTCTTTCCTCGTCTTCCCTGGCTTTTTGGGCTTTAGCCTCCGCCTTTGCCATTCTTTCGGCCTCAAGCTCCTCATCGCTTTTCGCGGGAGCCGCGGCAACGGCAACATTTACTCCGAGCGCAACAAGGAATAAAACAAGAGCGATTATGTAACCGAAAAAGAATCCGCCGGAAACATTTATAGCGGAAAGCGAACCGAAAGTAAACGCCGTAAAATCCGAGCCGAGAGAAGCGGAAAGCGAGAACATAACGACCGAAGCGATTGAAACGGCAATCGAAAGAATCTCAAATGTGACAGTCGATTTCGTTTTCGGCTTTGCGCATTTAAAAATATTCATAAAGAAAGCCAAAACTATGAATATCAATGAAAGAAGATATAAAACGGTTGCGGCAAAAATAAACGTTACGGGGCCGCTGTACGCCTCAAATCCCATATTCGCGAAAACAAGCGAGGAATTACCGAAAAGCTCCATAATTATATTGATTACGGATTTTCTTCCCGAAAACGAAAGCAGAGCCAAATCAAAACCCGCCCCATCGGCCTTGATAACGGCCCAAGGAATTATAAAAGCGACGATTTGAATAAATGTAAGCACCATTCTCGCAATGCGAAGCTTTGTTCCGAACAGAGAATATTTCATTCTGTTCAGCGTTTTATAGAAAACTCCGAAAGCCCTGTCGGCATTGCGGTTGTCTTCCTCAAGTCTGCCCATCCAGTTAAAGTTGGGAATGGAAACGCCGCATTTCGAGCACTCTGCTTTAATGTTCCAAAACGGTATTTTTGCTCCGCAGTTAGGACAGTTTGCCATACGAACACCCCGTAAAAATATATTCCGAGAATATTTTATAATGAATAATAAAAAAAGTCAATATAAATAGAAAAATTAGAAATCTTTAGCGTAATTTTTAATAAAACGCCGATTATTTAAGCATTTTATCTCTTTTGCAATACTCCCTTGTATCCTTTGCGAGAACGCCGGAAAGAACGATGAGCGAGATAAGATTCGGAATCGACATAAGAGCGTTTGCTATATCGCTGAACGACCACGCTATGTCAAGGGCAACGGTTGAGCCGATGAAGACAAACGCCGAGAAAATAACTCTGTATATATAGCAAACGTAATGCTTTTTAAAGAGATATTCAAGAGATTTTTCGCCCTGATATTCCCAGCTTAAAATTGTGGAAAAAGCAAACAAAAGTATTCCGACGGTAACGATTATCGCGCCCGGCTTTCCGAGAACCGATTCAAAGGCGGCGATAGTCAGAGGCGCGCCGGAAAGAAGCTTGCCGTTCGCGTCAACGGTTCCGATTACGCCGGACGTCGCGACCGCGAGGCCGGTGATCGTGCATACGATAATTGTATCGATAAAGGTGCCGCACATATTTATTAAGCCCTGCTCAACGTGCTCATCGGTTGAAACGGACGACGCGGTGATAGCCGCCGAACCGAGGCCGGCCTCGTTGGAGAAAACGCCTCTTGCAACGCCGTATCTCGCGCTGTTGAGGAGCGTGGCTGTGATCGCGCCCGAAATACCGCCGGCGACCGCTTTTCCGCCAAACGCCATTGAAAAGATCGTTCCGAGCCCGGCGGGGATGCTTTTGTAATTAAGGCATATAACGACTATTCCCGAAATTATGTAGAAAACGGCCATAACAGGCACAAGAAAGGACGAAACCCTTGATATGGATTTGATCCCGCCGAAGACAATTACGGCGGTTAAAACGGCTATAACAAGTCCGCTTATCCAAGTGGGAACGGAAAACGTGCTCTGAATCGAACTTGAAATGGAATTTGCCTGCGAAAGATTACCTATACCGAACGAAGCGATTACTGTAAATATCGCGAACGCGGCGGCAAGAAACACGGCAATCCCCTTATGTTTAAACGCGTTTCTTATGGTGTACATAGGCCCGCCGACTGATTCGCCCTTTTCGTTTTTGGAGCGGTATTTGACGGCAAGCGCGCATTCCGCGTATTTTGTTGAAATACCGAACGCCGCGGCAATCCACATCCAAACGAGCGCGCCGGGGCCGCCCATTATCATAGCTGTGGAAACGCCGACAATATTACCTGTTCCGATAGTGCCCGCAAGCGCCGTCATCAAAGCGGAAAACGGTGAGATCTCTCCATCTTTTCCGTTCGTTTTTCTCGATTCGGGGCTGACTATCGCCTTGAGCGCGGCAGGCAACCTGCGCCAAGGAATAAACCTGAGCTTTATCGTAAGGAATATTCCTGTGCCGACGAGGAGGACGAGGGTTATCGGTCCCCATACAACATCGACGATCGCGGTGAGAATCTGTTCGATTTTTTCCATAGCGCACAACTCCTTTAAATTATTTTAATTTATAAGTTCTTGGAGCAAAAAGTATCAGTATCGGGAAAAGCTCCAGCCTGCCCGCCAGCATATCAAAGCAGAAAACGAGCTTTGAAAAAACAGAAAAGGCGGCGTAATTGCCGGTCGGTCCTATCATTTCAAGACCGGGGCCGACGTTGTTAAGGCAAGAGACTACGGAAGTAAATGTTGTCGCGGTGTCAAATCCGTTAAACGAAATCAGCAGTGTTGAAATAAGCAAAATTCCGAGATAAATAACGAGATATGAATTTGTGCCCGTTATCACTTTCTTTTCGACGGCGTTGCCGTTCATTCTTATTCTCGTTACCGAATTGGGGTTAAGGGCTTTCTTTATATCCGCGTGCATTTCCTTGAAATAGAGCAGTATTCTTGCCACTTTCATACCGCCGCCTGTTGAGCCGCCGCATCCACCGACGAACATAATGGCAACGAGCAGCGTTTTGCTGAATGTATTCCACTTATTGAAATCGACGGTGCAAAAGCCCGTGGTGCTCATAATGGCGTTTACGTTAAACGCCGCGTTTCTTACGGAATCGGCGAAGTTTCCGTAAATTTCGGTGATATTGAGAGTTATAAGCACAACGGACACAAGATTTATTAAAAGGTATGCCCAAAATTCCTCATCTTTGAATATGCTTGAGAATTTTCTCATAAGCGCGAAGAAATAGAGGTTGAAGTTTACGCCGAAAAGAAACATAAAAACAATGATTATCCATTCGACAGTCGGGCTGTTGTAGCCGAGTATTGAATCACCCTTAACGGAAAATCCGCCTGTGCCCGCCGTTGAAAACGCGGTGGTAACAGCGTCAAAAAAGCGCATATCGGTCAAAGAGAGAAGAATTATCTCTGAAACCGTGAGAAAGCAGTAAATTATATACAATATTCTTGCGCTGTTTTGAATTTTGGAAACGACTTTGCCTGCCTTGGGCCCGGGCACTTCGGCTTTCATAATAAACATTGAATGGCTTTCGCTTTTCGGCACAATGGCAATCATAAACGAAAGTATTCCCATACCGCCTATCCAATGGGTAAAGGAGCGCCAAAACAAAATGGATTTCGGAAGAGCCTCAATATCGGTCATTATCGAAGCGCCAGTAGTGGAAAAGCCGGAGCAGGTTTCAAAAAAAGCGTCAATATAGTGCTCAACGCATCCGCTTAAAAGAAAAGGAATGGCTCCGAAAGCCGACATTATCACCCACGAGAGCCCGCAGATAACGAGCCCCTCCTTAGTATAGATATTCATATTTTTCGGCTTTTTTACGCAAAGAAGTATTCCGATAAAAATAAGAAGAGCGGCGGGTATCAAAAACGAAAGAGTTAAACGCTCGCCGTAATATAATGAGACAGTAATCGGCAAAAGCATAAGTCCGCCGATTATCATAAATATTTTACCCTGAATGTTCGCAACCGCTTTGTAATTCATAACACACCGCCGAGTTTTCCGAAAAAATCAATCGAAGATATCATTGATTTTTTCTATTTTTCTTTCTTTGGAAACAACAACTACCCTGTCGCCCTCAAGCATAACGTCATCGCCTCTCGGGAAAATCAGCTTTCCTTTTCTGCTTATGGAGGCGATAAGAACATCTTTTTTAAACGATATACCGTTAAGCGGAATGTTCAGATTTTTCATTCTCGCGTCAACGATAAATTCAGCCGCTTCCACCCTGCCGTCAACAAGCTTGTAGAGCGTTTTCATCTCGCCCGTTTCGGCATATTTTTTCGCGCGGACGTAATGAATGATACTGTCCCCCGCTATGCTCGTTACGTCTATAACGCTGTCCGAAGAAACTTTATTCAAAACGATAGAAAGATTGCTGTTGTCTATTTTTGTTATGTTTTTAGGAACGTTGCAGGTTTCGGCAAAAACGGTGGCAAGAATATTAAGCTCATCGGAATTTGTAAGCGTAATCACGGCGTCCATTTTTTCTATTCCGGCTTCCTTCAGGAAATCGTATTCGTTTGCGTCTCCGCAAACCACCGTTGTTTCGGAAAGCAGTTCCGAAAGCTGCTCGCACTTCATTTCGTCTTTTTCGATAAGCACGATGTTGCGCTGACTTTCAAGCATACCCGCAAGGTAAAAAGCGATTCTCGAACCGCCGATTATCAGAATATCCTTAATGGACGCAACTTTTTTGCCGGGATTTAATTCCTTAACTATAGACGAAAGATCCCTGTGCCTTCCCGTAACGTATATTTTATCTTCGGCATTTATAACGAAGTTGCCGTTGGGGATATAAACCTCATCTCCCCTTGAAACGGCGCATATAAGCATTTTCTTATTAAAATGAGAAGATATATCCCAAACAGTTTTTTCCGCGAAGCCGCTGCCGCTGTGTATCTTGACCTCCGCCAAATCTATCAGTCCGTCCGCAAAAGACTCAACGTGAATCGCGCTCGGGAACTGGATTATTCTCGAAATTTCAAGCGCCGCGTTGAAATCGGGATTAAACAGCATCGATATTCCGAGCTCCTCGCGCATAAAGTTTATCTGCTTGATATATTCGGGATTTCGCACTCTTGCGACAGTGTGCTTCGCGCCGAGCTTTTTCGCGATTATGCAGGAAAGTATATTGTATTCGTCGGAGGAAGTGGTGGCAATAAGAATATCCGTTTTTCGCACTCCCGCCTCTTCAAGATCGGATCTTATCGTTGCGCCGCCGACTACTCCCTGAACGTCTAAAAGATCGACGGTATTGTTTATAATATCCTCGTTTTTATCAAAAACCGTAACGTTATGATTTTCCTCCGAAAGCGATTTTGCGAGGTTTGCCCCGAGCTTTCCGCAGCCGACAATAATAATATCCACTTAATTTCCTCCCGTTTTAAATATTCATTCCGCTGAACTGACTATAATACAGTTTATTATAAAATCCTTTTTTGTCAAGTAATTCTTTATGTGTTCCCGTTTCGACCACCCTGCCGTCTTTCATAACAAGTATAATATCGGCGTTTTTTATAGTAGAAAGTCTGTGGGCAACTATAAAAGTGGTTTTTCCTTTCATCAGAGTATTGAAAGCCGACTGTATTCTGATCTCCGTGCGCGTGTCTATACTTGACGTGGCCTCGTCGAGAATGAGCATCGGCGGATTGACAAGCATCAGCCTCGTGATGCACAAAAGCTGCTTTTGGCCTTGCGACAGATTGCCCCCGTCCGAACCTATATAGGTGTTATATCCGTCGGGAAGTCTCTTTATAAAGGAATGCGAGTGGGCTTTTTTTGCCGCCTCAACAACCTCGCTGAAATCTGCGTCGGGCTTGCCCATACGAATATTTTCAAGCACCGTTGCGCTTTTAAGCCACGTATCCTGAAGCACCATTCCGAAAGCGTTTCTCAAGGATTTTACGTTTATCGTTCCGTAATCCGTTCCGTCCGCCGAAATATTTCCAGAATCAACGTCATAGAATTTCATAATAAGGTTTATAAGGGTCGTTTTTCCACATCCCGTCGGGCCAACGATTGCTACTCTCATTCCCTTTTTCACTTTTAAGGAAAGATTTTTGATAAGCGTCTTATCGGAGGTATAGCCGAACGAAACGTTATTGAGTTCTATATTTCCCTCAACGTTTTCAAGGACGGTCTTATCCTGCGTATCGGGCTCAACCTCTTTTTCCTCTATGAGCCCTATCAGCCTTCCGGCGCAGGCGAGCGCGTTCTGAAACTCGGTAACTACCCCGCTTATCTCGTTGAACGGCTTTGTATATTGATTCGCGTACGCGAGAAAAGAAGCGAGTATTCCCACGGTTATACCGCCCTTTCCGGATATGGCAAGCAGCGCCCCGAAAAGCGCCACGGCGGCGTAAACGACGCTGTTTACAAATCGCGTTGCCGGATTGGTAATAGATGAATAAAACGTGGCGCGCAGAGAATATTTGCAAAGACGATCGTTTATTTCGTCGAATTTTTCCGTGTTTTGCCTTTTGTGCCCGTAAGCCTCCGTAACCTTTTGGTTTGTTATTATTTCGTCCGTAAAAGCGGTCTGCTCTCCCCTCGTTTCGCTTTGCAGTTTAAACATTGAATATGTTCTTTTAGCGATAAATTTCGCAATAAAGAACGAAAGCGGGGTGAGAAGCACAACAACAAGCGTTATCCACAGATTTATTGAAAGCATAAAGAACAGCGTTCCGACGATTGTGGCGGCGCCTGTAAAAAGCTGAGTAAAGCCCATCAAGAGACCGTCGGCAAATTGATCGGCGTCCGAAATAATCCTGCTTACCGTATCTCCGCCTGAGTGCGAATCAAGGTAAGCGAAAGGCAAAACGTTAAGCTTTTGAAAAGCTTTGTTGCGCATATCGCGCACGACATTTACGGTTATTCTGTTGTTAAACACGTTCATAACCCATTGCAAAACAGCCGTTATCGCAACGGTTATAAGGATTTGAAGAAGTATTTCGCCGACGGCTTCAAAATCAACGTTGTTTTCGGAAACGATATTGTCTATCGCCCTGCCCACAAGGACGGGAACATACAATGTAAGCGCGGTGGAAAGCAAAGCGAAAACAAGTGAAAAGAAAAGAAAATACCTGTATCTGCCGATGTAAGAAAGCACTTTTTTTAGAATATCCCTATTCCTCATAATGCGCCTCCTCCCCAAACTGCGAATCGTATATTTCCTTGTAAACGGAGCAGGATTGAAGCAATTCTTTGTGAGTACCTATTCCGACGGCGGTTCCGTCGTCGAGAACTATTATTTTATCAGCCGCCATAACAGAGGACGCTCTTTGGCTGACGATAAACACCGTGGGATTATAATCGAGAGAAAGTATTTCCTTTCTCATTTCAGCCTCGGTAGCGAAATCAAGCGCGGAGGAGCTGTCGTCAAGAACAAGTATTTCAGGTTTCCTCACAAGAGCCCTCGCAACAGAAAGCCTTTGCTTTTGGCCTCCCGAAAGATTTGCGCCGTTTTGCTCTATTTCGGCGTTCAAGCCTCCCTTTTCGATTATAGAATCAAGTATCTGCGCTTTTTTCAGCGCTTCAAGCATTTCGTCGTCAGTCGCGTCTTCTTTTCCCCATTTTAGATTATCGCGGACCGTGCCTTTAAAGAGCGCCGCTTTCTGAAGAACAAAGCCTATCTTCTCCCTCAGTTCCTCGTCATTATACGCATTAACGTCAACTCCGTTTACAAGCACCTTTCCCTCGGTAGCGTCATAAAAATGAGGTATCAGAGAAACAAGGCTCGTTTTTCCGCTGCCCGTGCCGCCGATAACTCCGATAACGCTCCCCTTACGGGCGGAGAAAGAAATACCGTCAAGTGAATTTTCCCCCGCGCCGTTGTATCTGAGAGAAACGTTTTGAAAATCAACGGCGTTATCGCTCAAAATATCCGTATCGGAATTGTGCGAAAGGGTGTTTTCAAGTTCAAAAACCGCCCGGATCCTGTCCGCGCAGGCAAGCGATTTTGTAACGGTAACGATAAGATTCGCGAGCTTTATCAACTCAACAAGTATTTGGCTCATATAATTATAGAGCGCCACAACTTCGCCCTGCGTGAGCTCCCCCGCGTTTACGCGTATCGCGCCGCCGTTTATAAGCAGAATAACGGCAACGTTTACGATAACGTATGTTACGGGATTCATAAGTGCGGATATTCTGCCCGCGGCTTTCTGAAGATGCGAAAGAGCCTTGTTTTTTTCTTCAAAATCGGCAATCTCGTTTTCTTCCTGAGTAAAGGCTCTTATCACCCTCGCGCCGCTTAAATTTTCCCTTGTTTTCAGCGTGATTCCGTCAAGATCATTTTGAATTTTTCTGAATTTTCGGATATTATAAAACATTATGCCGAAAACAACAAGAGACAAGAGCAAAATTGCCCCCGCGAAAATAAAAGCGCTGCTCACGTCAACGGTAAACGCCATTATCATAGCGCCGAAAACGATGAACGGGCTGCGAAGGAACAGGCGCAAAACGAGATTTACACCGTTTTGAACCTGATTTGAATCGGTGCTCAGCCTTGTTATAAGGCTTGCGGCTCCCATTTTGTCAAGCTCAGAAAACGAAAGCGACTGTATCTTTTCAAAAAGAGAATGGCGAAGCTCCCTGCCGAAGCCCGTTGCGGCTTTGGCGGCAAAATACTGGGCGGTTATCGACGCGGCCATTCCCACAACGGCAAGCGCGGCGAGAATACCGCAGCGCGAAAGAATGAAAGACATATCGCCGTTTAAAATGCCGTTATCGATGATTGACGCAACAACAAGCGGAACGATAAGCTCAAACGCCGCCTCAAGCATTTTAAAAAGAGGCGCAAGAAACGATTCCGCTTTGTAATTATTCAAAAATCCGAGCAGCTTTTTCATAATTCACCAAATGTTTACATTTGAATTTCCAATCTTAGATTATAATACCCTTTATCTTAATAAATCAATAGAATTACGGTAATTTATTAAAAATTTATTAACGCCTGAGCCTCTCAGCTGTATGAACACAAATTCTATTCCCTCGGCAATAATGTAAGAATGTATAAAAATTACTGTTGAAAAAAGAATAAGCGTGATATATAATAATCAAAACACACGATGAAATTAAAAAAGGATGAAATGTTATGGAAAAGAAACCGGTTACCGCCATAATCGTTGGCGCAGGCCACCGCGCGTTCGTTTACAGCGAACTTGCAAAAACCAACCCCGAGCTTCTTAAAATCGTGGGCGTTGCCGATCCGAATCCCGTGAGAAGAAAAAAAGCTATGGAATATTTCGGATTCGGCGAGGATATGTGCTTTGAATCAGCCGAACAGCTTGCCGAAAAAGGTAAGCTTGCGGACGCCGTTATCAACGGTACTATGGACGAACAGCATATCGACACTTCCGTTCCGCTTCTCAACGCGGGATACGATATGCTTTTGGAAAAACCCTTTGCCGTTAATGAGGAAGAGATGCGCAGGCTTGTTGATTGCGCAAGAAAAAACAACAGCAAGGTTATGATTTGCCACGTTCTGCGTTATACTCCTTTCTATTATTCGATAAAAGAGCGCATAACAAACGGAGAAATCGGCGATATAATCAATATTCAGATGACGGAGCACGTCAGCTATCATCATCTTTCCACCTCTTATATAAGAGGAAAATGGGCAAATTCCGACAAGTGCCACACAACGATGCTGCTTGCCAAATGCTGCCACGACATAGACCTTATGATGTGGTTTATGAGCGAAACGAAGCCTGTAAAAATTTCTTCGTTCGGTTCCAAATACCAGTTTAAGCCCGAAAACGCTCCCGAGGGCGCGGGAACGATCTGTATGAAGGACTGCCCGCTTGTTGACACCTGCGTTTATTCAACAAAGAGGCTTTACATAGACCACCCCGACAGATGGGCTTTTTACGTATGGGACGCGCTTGAGCATATCGACAACCCGACTATTGAAGACAAAATAGCTCTTATGAAAAGCGACAATCCATATGCGCGCTGCATTTATAAATGCGACAATAATATTGTTGACCATCAAAGCGTGCTCGTTAATTTCGCTTCGGGCGCCACGGGAACTCACAATATGGTGGGCGGCTCGGCCGAACCGAGAAGAAATATACATATAATAGGCACAAAGGGCGAAATATTCGGCAATTTTGAAGAATCAAAATTTACCGTTTTAAAAATAAATCCGTCTCCCGACGCTCACAACGAAGAATGCGACGTTGAAGAAGTTGATCTCCGCGTAACAGGCGATATGGTAGGCGCTTACGGCGGCCACGGCGGCGGAGACGAGCGTCTTGCCGAGGACTTCGTTTCTTTTATAAGAGGAGAAAAACCGAGCCTTGCCTGCACATCGGTTTTCGATTCCGTAGCAGGTCATCTTTGCGTTTACCTTGCCGATAAATCAAGGGAAAACGGCGGAATACCGATAGATGTTGTTTATTGATAAACTTTTCCTATAAGCAAACGCACCGACTTTGGTCGGTGCGTATTTTTGTTATTCAAAATTATTCAATAAAACGCTTTTACGGTTTTAATCTCAAACGGGCGGAATTTCATATCAAGTATATTTCCCGAAACGCAATCGCTCTGCTCTTCCTCAAGCATATTCGCAACCGCCGTTTTGAATACATTTCCGCAAAATTCGGCCCGGCAATTCGTATAAGTTCCCTCAGCCTCATAAAACCTGACGATATAGGCGTTTTGAGCATCCTCACAGGGCTTTACCGCCTCAACAATAATATTCGGTTTATCAACGCTTATAAGGCGCTCAAGCTCGAAATATCCGGACGACACGATATGCGGCACGTTAAGCTCATACGCGGGCTTTACAACGGCATTTGCGTTATATCCGCAGTTATGCGGCAGGAAAGAATATACGCAGGTGTGCCTGCCCTTGTCGCCCATTACGTCGGGGCGGGTTCCTCCCTTATGCAGAGAAAGTCTGAGGCTTGAACCCTTTGCAGATATTCCGTATTTGCAGTCGTTAAGAATGCTAACGCCGTATCCCGGCTCGGAAAGATCGGTATATTTATGATTCACAACCTCAAATTTTGCTTTTTCAAGGGTATTGTTTCGTGTAGTCCGGCGTTTGCAGTTTCCGAACTGTATCTCCTGCCTAACAAAATCTTCCCTTACGCCCGTGTCAAAAGCGGTTTTAAGGAACCTATGATCGTCCCGCCAGTCGATTCTCGTATCAAATCTGACCTCGGGCGAATCGGCAAAGAAAATCATATCCTGATCGATCGTTGATTTATCGCTGATTTTGTATTTACTTCTGATGATGAACGCGACCGCGCCGTCCGAAACCGTTTCTCTGCCGAGGAGCTCGGAGCAGTCCGCAAATTTCAGTTCAAGATCAGCGTCAATATCCCAGTTATCCCAAAACGCGGGCACATCCTCCGCAATTAAAAAGGTATTAAACGGCAGTCCGTCCACAAGCTGTCTCCCCGCCGAACGGTCAACAAACGAGGATATAAAGCCCCTTTCGTTAAATTTAACAATCGCAAACGGAGTTGTAAGACATTCACCGTCATAAATAAACGGGCTTTTGCTTTCGGGCATTTTATCGGAAAAATCAAAATGAATGCTTGAAAAAGCAGGAACGCTTACGCCGGAAATTATAAGTTTTTCGTTTCCGTCAAGATCGGTATATGCCTGCTGAGGATAATCCGAAATATATTTTCCGCAAAAATCGGCAAACACGGCGTCGTTTCTGCGAAATGAAAGTGTGTTTGTAACCGTAATTCCGCTGTCGCCGTTTTCGGTGCGCTCTTTAATCAGCGTTTTCGCGCTTTCAATCATACTTCCCATTTCCGCTTTGCACTGCCTGTGAGCCGCGTTTATGCAGGTGCCCGGAAGAATATCGTGAAACTGATTTATCAAAAGCGTTTCGTAAAGGGCGTTCGTCTTTTCCGCAGAGCAGGCGCTTCCCTCACGCACCGCTTCGCTCACCGTAAGTATCTCAAGATCGCGGAGCAAAAGCTCCGCTTTTCTGTTATTTCTCTTTATCTCGTGCTGATTTGTAAGCGTGCCTCTGTGCAGTTCAAGATACAATTCGCCGACATATACGTCGGGATCGACGACGTTTTTTTCAAGCTCGCGCATAAATTCGCTTACCGTTATCATTTTCGCTTTCGGCACCTCGTTTAAATCCTCGCAGCGCCGCGCTATCTCTATCATCTCATACTGCGGGCCGCCGCCTCCGTCGCCGTATCCGAACGCCGCGTGGCGCATATTTGAAACGCATGCCTGCCCGCTTTTGCTGATGTCATTGACAACAGCGCCGATAAGCGTTTGAGGATCGGGCCAGCAGTGCGTAATATTGAAGTGGGCAAGAACTTTTGTGCCGTCTATCCCCTGCCACAAAAATGTGTCATACGGGAAGTCGTTTGTGTCGTTCCATTTTATTTTTGTCGTTAGAAAATATTTAACGCCGAAGCCTTTCATTATCTGCGGTATAGCGGCAGAATAACCGAATGTATCGGGTAGCCAAAAGCAATCAGATGTATAACCGAAATGCTTTCTTGTAAAGCGCTGACCCCATAAAAACTGCCTTATCATTGATTCGCCGGAGGTAATATTGCAGTCGCACTCAACCCAAACAGCGCCGTTTGGCTCATATCTTCCCTCGGCAACCTTTTCCCTGATTTTTTCAAACAGAGCGGGATAATTTTTAAATATCATATTGCTATGGCAGGAGGAACTCTGCACAAATTTATACTCAGGGTATTGCTCCATAAGGCTTATCTGATTTGAATATGTGCGGGCGCATTTTTTTACGGTTTCGCCGATATGCCAAAGCCACGCCGTATCCATATGGGAATGCCCGATTATGCCCACAACCGGGGAATTTTCTCCGTTTTTCTCGGAAAGTATTTTTTTAAGATAAGGCCGCGCGCTTCTTATGCTCTCTATAAAATCGGAATACGCCGCGTCATCGGGCGAATAAAGCAGTTTTTTATGCACCTCGGTCAGGGCGTTTACGGCTCTCGCCTTAAAAAAGCTGCCGTCTGGCAGAAACTCGGCAAGTTGATTTACTGTTTTAAGATCAAAATAAAAATCCTGAATTTCATCATTTTTAACGCAAATATCAAGGCACACAAACTCAAAATCATAATTACGCCGCTCCTTGGAAAAAGGATCGCAGCCTTGGTAATCGTGCCCCGCATAATATTCGATGGCGATGTCAACAGTTTCGCCCGCCGCCGCGTTTTTCTTTATAAGGCCGCAATAATGGTTGCCGTGTTCGGTAAAAACGTATTTGGAATTGAACGTGCCGAACGGAATGCCGTTTACCCACAGCATAGCCTCGTATCCGCCCATATTCGGGCGTATAAAAATATCCCTGCCGTCATACTCGTCGGGGACTTTATAGCACGCTTTTATCCAACAGTAAGTCCCCTCGCCTCCCCATTTAAATCCGCAGTTTATCGGTTTAAACAGGTCGTCGTCGGGAATATCCGAAAGCCTTTCTTTTGTAACGTAAGCTCTCGCCTCAACGGAAGATATTTTTTCAAAAAGATAAGCGTCGAGAGTTGTTTCAAACCTTTTCAGCTTGGAAAGCATTTTTTCGCAGTGCGGCTTGCAAAGCATATTATCACCTCTGAAATGAGCATATCATAGCGCGGTTCCTTTTTCAATCAAAAAATATATCTCGCTTGAATTTTATTGTATATTTTCCTTTTTTTTGCAGAAACATATTATTGCGGAGGTGAAAAATATGACAACGAAGGAATTACTGTATATTGACGATGCGCTCGGGCATGAGCAGTATTTTCAAACAAAATGCAACGAGGTGATCGGTCAACTGCAAGATACGAAGCTTAAATCTTCCGTGGAGCAGATGGCACAGAAACACCGGCAGATCTATCAGGACTTTTACGGCTTATTAGGCTAATTTTAAGGAGGTAAAAAATGGACGACAAAAATCTTATGCAAAACATTCTTTTGCTTGAAAAGGGAGTTTGCGATCTCTATATGCACGGCTCCATCGAATCGTCAACGCAAAACGTTCATCAAGCGTTTAAAACGGCGCTGAACGAATCGCTGAGTATGCAGGATACGCTTTACACCGAAATGTCGGCAAAGGGTTGGTATCCGGTTGAACAGGCGGAGCAGTCAAAAATAGAAAATCTTAAACAAAAATTCAGCTCCGCTCAGAGCTGACAAAAATAAACGCCGGAGGGTGAAAGAAATAAATTCTTTCCCTCCGGCTGAATATTTTGATAATCAAAGCGTTTTGTAATCGGTTATGCCGCAGTCTTTCAACTGCTGTTCGCTCGCCACTACGCAAACCGAACCGTTTTGAGCCATTATATCCGCAAATTCCGCCCATTTTTCAAGCTTGACAAAATCCGTTTCAAGCATTTCCTTTCGGATTTTTATCCGCATTTCATCGGTTGTGCCCGAAAAATACATAGCGTCCGCCGTGTCGCCCTGAGCCTGCGGAGTAAGCAACGGATCAACAGAAGCGATTGTTGAGATAATATATTTGTCGAGACTTTCGCCGCTGTTTTTAAAATTTCTCAGGAAATCGCCGATGGCACAATAAGTTTTAATCGATATATCGGGTGACGGGTCTCTGTAAGAATAGCAAAAGACGCCGAGATCTCCGGCGGATTTCATTCCTGTGCCGTATGCGCCGCCCTCAACGCGCACCTTATTCCACAAATACGAAAGAGAAACGATATTTGCCGCCACTTTGAGCGAGCCCTCAAACGGATCCTCGCCGCATAAAGACGGATCGTAAGCGATAACGGCGTAACCGACCTGCCCCGGTATTTTTATGCCGGCTTTTTTATCGCCTTCAAATTTATATTCCGCGCTTTCGGGAAGCATGGCGTTTTGGGAAAATCCCGCCGTAAACGAGCCGACGTCGCAAAGCGATTCAGCCGTTATACTTACAGTAATATTTTCTCTGCAAACGGATTCGCGCAGCGCTCTCTGCATCAGATCGCGCAGACCGGCGTATTCCGATTCAAAATTCTTAGACAGACTGCCGACGGTCTTGATAAAGGTATATCCGCCAACCGCCTCTTTTACCGCGGCCTCCGCGGAAAATCCCGCTCTCGCATAATTCATACCAAAATAATTGCCGCTTGAAACGGCGCTCCTGCGGTTTTCCTCATCAGTCTGGCGTATTATTTCAAAAATGCTTTCTTTGGAGTCAAATTTTGTTTTTGTAAGAATTTCGCAAAGCAGATCGAGGGCTTTGTCGAGATTTTCTTCAAGCACGCTCATTTTGGCCGTAAGGCAGGGCGTGCAACGCTTTAATTCATAGTTTTGAGAAAAAGCGGTAACGTCAAAAGAAAGGCTGCCGATATACGTTTTTATCTCTCGCTGAAGCGAAAGTAAATCGTAGTTTTCCGTCGGCAGCTCCGACAGAAGATCGGCTATCATTGAAAGCCGGCCGAGCTCATCAAGAGAAAACTGCGTGAGCCTTGCGTAAACTGAAACGTTGACAATGCCGTTTGACGCGACGGGGTGATACAGCAGCTTCACGCCGTTGCTTTCGGACACCTCCGTTTTATAAAGCTGAGGAACCGGACTTACGTCGCTGAGAGAGAGCGAAGGCAATGTCGCCGCGGCATCAGCGCTGTCCTCGCTCTGCTGCCATTTAAGCAGAGCATCATAATCCTCCGAAACACGTTTTAAAGCACCCTCACCCATCTGCTCAAGAATTTTTTCCGTTTTTTCCTTTTCAAGCGAATCAAGCTCGTCGGCAAGAGTCAGCGACGGCAACATATAAAGGGTTACTACTCCTTTATCATCAAGAAACAGCTCAGAAAGCAATTTTTCAAATTCGCCCGTTCCTATCATTTCGCGAAGCTCGGCAAAAATTCCGTCCGTATCAAGATACAATATAGGATCTCCACCGTAAAGCCATGTTGAAAGAGCGGAGCTCATTCTGAATATCGCCTGAGGCTCCGGCAGATTTCTCGCATTGAACTCAAGCCTGTTTATGCACGCGGTAAGGCTTTGCTTGTCGATTCCCTTTTCAATAATATCGGCAACGGTTTTTCTGATTGTATCAATAATTTCAGGTTCGCGCTCTTTGTCTGTATTGCGCAAATTAAGCATAATATAAGGCTGCATTATGCCGTCGTTTGTGAATAGCTCAACCTCTTCGGCAAGCCCGGCCGAAAGTATTGCCCTGCAAAGCGGACTTTCATTTGTTGAGGCGAGAAATTCACATAGCGCCTGTGCCGCGGTAAGGCGCACGGCGTCGTCATAATCGCAGAATATTTTGGCGTATGTTATTATATCGCGATTTTCGCTGCCGTCCTGCGCCTCATAATAAGCGGTGCCTTTGGCGGTTTTCGGAGACTGCACGCGTATTTCGGGAAAACCGCTTTTCTTCTCAAAACGGGAGAGATAGCCGTCTATCATACCCAAAGTTTTTTCAAGAGGCAAATTGCCGTCAAGGTAAAACAGGGCGTTTGAGGGATGATAAAATACGCGGTAAGCGTCAACAAACATATCGTAAGTGAGATCGGGTATTTCGATCGGATCTCCGCCCGAATTGAAGCGATAGCACGAATCGGGAAAAAGCAACTCGTTCAGCGCGTACTCAATTCGGTTATTTACTCCCGACATAACGCCTTTCATTTCGTTAAAAACTACGCCGTTGAAAAAAGCGCTGTCGCCGTCCGTCTCCAGATTCCTGCCCTCCTGATAAAAAATATTCGCGTTATCGGTGAGGTGCGGCGCAAAGACAGCGTCAAGATAAACGCTCGTTAAATTCAAAAAATCCTTTTCATTTCTGCTTGAAACGGGATAAACCGTTTTGTCGGGATAAGTCATCGCGTTTAAAAAGGTGTTCATAGAGCTTTTGAGAAGCTCAAGAAACGGATCCTTTACAGGGTATTTTTCGGAACCGCACAGCATTGAATGTTCAAGGATATGAAAAACGCCCGTACCGTCCTTAGGTACGGTTTTGAACGCCACGGAAAAGAGCATATTTTCAGCGCCGTTATCCGCCCAGCAGAGACCCGCTCCTGTTTTATCGTGCGTCATTTCAACAAAAGCGCCGCCGAGTTTCTCATTTTCTCTCACTCTGTTTACGGTAAAACCGCAGATTTTACTTCCCTTTTTAAGCATATTATTTCCTCGTTTCTTTAAGAAATATCGGCGATAATAGCGCGCCGAAACGGGCGGATCGTTTTTCGTCCGCCCGCGAAATTCAATTAAAGGCAAATCCGTTTCACTTGCTTATTTACGAACGGAATTTGCAAGCACCTTTGCCTTTGTAAAGAGTTTTCCCTATCCTGTTAATAATATTTATCAACATTCCGTTCGGCGTGCGGTTCTTTCGGATTGCATCGTCGAATAGCCTATAATCAAAAATATTATAGCAATTCGTCTTTTTAAAATCAATTCCCGCATAGGCAAAAATTGCAAAAAAGAGAACTTTTTCAAGCTCTCTTTTTCAAAATTCATTATTTTTGCCCGTAATAGGCGTTTTTTCCGTGCTTTCTCTGATAATGCTTATCGAGAAGATACTGCTCTATACCTATATTTGAGCTTTCATCGGCAAAGGCTACGCTTTCGGTGCGCACAGCCATTTTTGCCACCTCTTCAAGAATGAGAGCGTTTTCAACAGCCTTGAACGGGTCTTTTCCCCAGGTGAACGGCCCGTGGCGGTGAACGAGAACGGCTGGACATTCGTTAGGCTTTATGCCTCTTTTTGCGAATTCCTCTACTATCACCTTGCCGGTGTTGAGCTCATATTCGCCCTTGACTTCCGCCTCGGTAAGCCCCCTCGCGCAGGGAACCGCGCCGTTAGCGAAGTCGGCGTGTGTGGTGCCGTAGGCGGGAATATCCCTGCCCGCCTGCGCCCAAGAGCACGCCCAGCTTGAATGCGTATGCACGATACCGCCTATATCTTTGAAATTTCTGTATAGCTCAAGATGGGTCGGCGTGTCGGACGACGGATTGAGCCTGCCCTCGACCTTGTTTCCGTCCAAATCCATAACCACCATATCATCGGCAGTCATAGTTGAATAAGGCACGCCGGACGGCTTGATAACAAAGAGCCCCTTTTCTCTATCTATACCCGAAACATTGCCCCAGGTAAGCACAACGAGACCGTACTCAACAAGCTGTAAATTAGCTCTGAAAACTTTTTCCTTTAATTCTTCAAGCATTTTTTAGCCTCACATTCCGAGTTTATAAGCAATATCGTTGTAAAACAGTTCTTTTCTGAATTCGTTTATCTCCGTATTTTCATTGATATGTACGAACTCGATACCCATAATTTCGGCAAAATCACGCATATTATCGGCGGTAAGACTGTAGGAAAGCACGCTGTGGTGAGCGCCGCCCGCATAAATCCACGCCTCGGCGGAAGTCTGAAGACAAGGAAGCGGTTTCCAAAGCACACCGGCTACGGGGAGCTTCGGCATATCGTTTACCTGCTCTTTACATTCAACGTCGTTGCATATCATACGGAGTCTGTCGCCCATATCGACGAGGGTAACAACAATACCCTTGCCTGTCTGCGCTTTGAAAACGAGACGGGCGGGATCTTCTCTGTCGCCTATTCCGAGCGGATGTACCTGAATTTTCGGCTTTTCGGCGGCGCAGGTGGGGCAAACCTCCAGCATATGCGAACCGAGAAGCATCTCGTTACCGGGCTCAAAGTGGTAGGTGTAATCCTCCATAAACACCGTGCCGCCGTCAAGCCCCTCCGCCATGGATTTCATAACGCGGAGCATTGCGGCTACTTTCCAGTCGCCCTCAGCGCCGAAGCCGTAGCCTTGGCGCATAAGATCCTGAGCGGCAAGGCCGGGAAGCTGGCGAAGCCCCTGCAAATCCTCAAAATTCGTGTGGAAAGCGTTGAAGCCGTATCTTTCAAGGAACTTTTTGAGAGCGACCTCTTCCCTCGCCTGATAGCGAACGGCCTCGATATTATCCGTATTCATAACGTAGTTTTTATCATATTCGGCCATCTGAGCGTCGATCTCGTCGTCGGTCACCGCCTCGACCTCTCTGATTATATCGCCCACTCCGTAATGGCTTATCTGCCAACCGAGCTTTATCTGAGCCTCAACCTTATCGCCGTCCGTAACGGCAACGTTTCTCATATTATCGGAAATTCTGAGCACATGGGTCTTTCTTGACTCTGCCGCGCCGACTGCCGCGCGGATCCAGCAGGCGAGCTTGTTTTGAAATTCCTCGTCTTTCCAATAGCCCGCTATAACCTTTCTTTTAAGACGCATACGGGCGGCGATATAACCGTGCTCTCTGTCCCCATGGGCGGACTGATTGAGATTCATAAAATCCATATCTATCTCTGACCAGGGAATATCCCTGTTATACTGCGTATTCATATGAAGATACGGCTTTTTAAGAGCGCTTAGGCCGGCGATCCAAGCCTTTGACGGCGAAAAAGTGTGCATCCAAGTAATAACGCCGGCGCATTTTTCATCGCTGTTCGCGGCCTGCATAATATCGAAAATTTCCTTTGAAGTCTTAACGCAGGGCTTAGCGATTATTTTGCAGGGCATCTTTTTGCTCCATTCCGCGCACATTTCGGCGGAATGCGAGTTTATAGTTTCAAAAATGTCCTCGCCGTAGAGGAACTGAGTTCCCACAACAAACCAAAATTCATAATCTTTAATTGCCATAATAAAATCTCCTTTATATATTTTCTGCCGCCGCTTTTTCCGCGGCAAGACCTGCTTTAAACAGTTTCATATATTCGGCAAAGCCCTTTACATCATCGGGGTCGGGCTCGATAACTGAGCTTTCATACCTGTTGAAAACCCTGTTGTTGAGATAATCCTCGAGCGCCTCGCCGTCCTTTTTATCAACGCAATATCTGGCAAGCACGGCGATACCCCACGCTCCGCCCTCGCCCGCCGTTTCCATAACGGCAACAGGCGTATTCATCGCTCCGGCCATAAGCTTTTGACCGACAACGGGAGTTTTGAACAGCCCGCCGTGACCCATAAGGCAGTCTATCTTCGCGTTTTCCTTTTCAATTATTTCCATTCCGATTTTAAGGGTAGCCATCGTGGAATAAATCTGCGCCCTGAAGAAATTGGCGAGATTGAATTTAGCGTCCTGCTTGCGCATAAACAGCGGTCTGCCGTCCTGAGTGTGGGCAACCGGCTCACCCGAAAAGAAATTGTAATTCACAACGCCGCCGCAGTCTGCGTCGCCCTCAAGCGCCTTTTCATAGAGCAGATCGTAAATCTGAGGCTTTGAGAGGCTGCTGCCGCTCGCCTTCGCGAATTCGCAGAAAACGCCAACCCAATAATCAAGATCGGTACAGCAGTTGTTGCAATGAACCATTGCGACGGGCTTGCCCGTGGGCGTTGTTACCATATCGATTTCCTCATATACCTTTGAAAGCTGGCTTTCAAGAACGACCATAGAGAAAATGGAGGTTCCCGCCGAAACGTTGCCCGTTTTTACGCCGACGCTGTTTGTGGCGACCATTCCCGTTCCGGCGTCACCCTCCGGCGGGCACATAGCCGCGCCGGCTTTAAGAGTGCCGCTTGGGTCAAGCAGCCGCACGCCCTCCTCGGTGAGAAAACCGGCATTATCGCCCGCCGTAAGCACCTTTGGAAGTATATCGCGGATATTCCAACCGCAAGCCTTTACTTTTTCAAGAGATGAAAACTTTTTGAGCATATCTTCATTGTAATCGCGGGTTTCGCTGTCTATCGGAAACATACCCGAAGCCTCGCCGACTCCGAGAGCGTTCACGCCGGAAAGCATTTTGTGAACATATCCGGCAAGCGTAGTAAGGCAGGCGATTTTCCCGACGTGCTCTTCGCCGTTGAGTATGGCCTGATAGAGATGAGCGATGCTCCACCTTTGCGGAATATTGAAATCAAAAAGCTTTGTAAGTTCTGAGGCGGCCTGCGCCGTAGTTGTGTTACGCCAAGTTCTGAACGGGGCAAGAAGCTCTCCCGTTTCATCAAACGGAAGGTAACCGTGCATCATAGCGGATATGCCTATTGATGAAAGAGAAGATATTTTCGAGCCGTATTTTTTGAGCACATCGTCATTCAGCTTTGCGTAAGCGTCCTGAAGACCGCTCCAAACATCGTCCAAATGATAAGTCCAATAGCCGTTTTCAAGCCTGTTTTCCCAAGTGTGCCCGCCCGTGGCTATGGGATTACAGTTTTCATCAACAAGGACCGCTTTTATTCTTGTTGAGCCGAATTCAACGCCGAGCGATTCTTTTCCGCTCAATATATAATTTGCCATTATTTACCTCCGTTAAATTATTATCATTTTAATTTTACAACATCGCCGCGTATTTTTCAATCTTATAGAGGCAAATAAATTTAATATGTTTTTTGATTTTTGGTATTGACTTTATAAAAATTAAATGTTATTATATCAAAGTCGTATTGAGACACAAGGGCCATTAGCTCAGTTGGTAGAGCTCCCGGCTCATAACCGGTCGGTCCGGGGTTCGAGTCCCTGATGGCCCACCATATCGCCGCAAGCGTATTTCGCTCACGGCGATTTTTTCTTTTGCCCAAATTCGCGCGCTTTTTTAACGTTAGTTATTACGCAAAAAAGCCCTGCTTTAAGATAACCAAAAAGCAAGAGCCTTTTTAATAATCGGTATTAAGCAAAAGGCGTTTGATATTGAAGGTCATTTTGAAAGGATCATATTCAAAAGCTCATCCGCCGCTTTGGAATGTAGCTCCGCTCCCCGCGCAACATATATTTGCCGAGGCGGTAACGGGTCGGAAACTATAATCTCATATACATCACCGTCAGAAATTGCGTTTTTGGCAAAATCATAAACAACGCATCCGATTCCCATATTTCTTGCCGCGAAGCTGACTATTTGGGAGCTTGTGGCAAGCTCAAATTTCGGTGTTACAGTAAATCCGCGCCTGCGAAATTCGTTATCCAAAAACAACCTTGTGCTTGTGTTGCTTTCCAATAAAATCAGATGATCTTTCAAGTCAAAAACTTTGCTCGTTTCGGTTGCCCATGTTTTATCCGAGCAGATAAATATATCTCTTATCTCCCGAACGGGATACACATCGAGTTCAGCGCAGGAAAACGGCCCGCTTACAGCGGCAAAATCAATTTTGCCTTGCTTTAGCAGCTCCAAAGTTTGCGGAGTGGGATTATTTGTTATCGCAATATTTATATTTGGGTATTTTTTGTGAAATTCCTCAAGATACGGGAGCAGGCAAAATTCCAACGTCATATCGCTTGCGCCGATACGGATCTCTCCCATATCAAGGCGTAACATAGCCGTCAAACGATGCTCGCCTTCGGAAAAAGAGGCGATCCCGACCGATGCGTATTTGTATAAAACGCGGCCTTCTGCCGTAAGTCTAACTCCTTTGGGCGTGCGCAGGAAAAGCGGACAGCCAACCGATTCCTCAAGCCGTAAAATGCTTTGGCTTACCGCCGGCTGTGAGATGAATAATTTTTCCGAGGCAAGAGTGATACTTTCATTCTCTGCCACACAGCAAAATATTTTATACCAATCATAATTTATATTCATTATGCGCTCTCCCGATAAGCTATAGTTATATTATTTTAATTATAACATAAGTGTAGCTTATTTACAATTCACATTATCGGAAAATCGTTTGATTTCGTTTCGGTCCGACTGAAATAATTGATACGGGAGCGCCGATTTCTTTTTCGATAAAACCGATATAATTCTTTGCTTCCTTTGGAAGACCGCTATATTGCCTGCATTCTGAAATATCGCTTTTCCAACCCTTTAGATATTCATATACCGGCTGAGATTCGCTGAGCTGAAATGTCTGCGGAAAATTTTTTGTTATTTTTCTGCCTGTTTTATAACTGACACAAACAGGTATCTTATCCAAATAACCTAAAACATCAAGATTAGTCAATGCCAATTCGGTCGCCCCTTGAAGCATACAGCCATATCTTGCAGAAACGCAGTCAAACCACGCCATTCTGCGAGGTCGACCCGTAGCGGCGCCAAATTCGCCCTGAGCGCCGCCTCTTTTGCGAAGCTCATCGGCGGTACTGCCGGATAACTCCCCAACTAAAGGCCCTTCTCCAACACTCGTATTATAAGCTTTCACAACAGAAATTACGGATTTGATCTCATATGGAGGTATTCCAGCGCTCACACTTCCAAAACCCGCGAGCGGTGATGAGGAAGTGGAATAAGGGTAGATACCGTTTTCAATATCCCTAAGTGAACCGAGCTGACTTTCGAGCAAAATTTCTTTTCCTTGTTTTATCGCGTCATTCATATAGTACGGGCAGTCACACAAATACGGGGCTAAGCGCGACTTTAAGCAAGACAGGTAATTCATCGTTTCGCGGTAGGAAACCGCTGTTTCAACACCGTAAAAAGCTTTAAAGTAGATATTTTTATCTTCGCAAAAGCGAGAGACGATACTGCCGAGATTTTCCGAATACAATTCGGATATCTGAATGTTTTTTCTCGCGAATTTATCTGAGTAAAAAGGCCATATTCCGGAAAGAGTAGATCCGAATTTGTTTTCTCCGAGGCGTTCTTCTTCAAATTTATCCTGTAATTTGTGGACGGGCAAGAGCAGCTGCGCCCGTGACGAGACGAGGACTTTTGGAACCGGAACTCCTCTTTCTTTCAGCATTTCAAGCTCGGAGAAGAAAATATCGGCGTCAAACGCCACACCGCTTGCGATAACATTCTCAACATTGCTGTGAAACACTCCCGACGGAAGCATACGCAAAATGAATTTTCCGAAATTATTTACTATTGTATGCCCGGCGTTCGCTCCGCCTTGATACCGCACTACAATATCCGCTTTCTCAGCGAGAAAATCCGTAATTTTACCTTTTCCCTCATCGCCGTATCCGCTACCTGTAATCGCTGTAACCATATACATTCCTCCAATCAATATTTAGGATACGCTTTTATTATAAAGGCCGTTTCTGAAAGAATGCAAATATCGGAATGTTATTAAATGAATAAGCAGAGCTTATCTCTTTTTACCCGCACATATACAAAAAAGCCGTAGGCTCCACGGCTTTATTTATATACTTAATATATATTACATTCCGATTTCGTCTATCATTTCCTTTATGACGGAGCAGGATTTTTCAAACTTTTCCCGTTCTTCTTCGTTCAGCTCCATTACAAGTATCTCCTTAACGCCGTTTCTGTTTACTACGGCGGGCACTCCGATATAAATGCCCTTTTCGCCGTATTCGCCTTTAAGATATGCGGAAACGCTGAAAACGGAATTTTCATCATTCAGTATCGCCCTTGTAAGGCGGGCAAGCACCATTCCTATTCCGTAATAGGTGGCTCCCTTTGCCTTGATTATCTCGTAGGCGGATTCACGCACGTCGACCTCGATTTTCTTTAAATCTTCCATAATCTTCGGGTCATTATTTACTATTTCGGAAATAGGCATAACGGAAACCATGGCGTTGCTCCACGCCACAAATTCCGAATCGCCGTGCTCGCCGATAACATAGGCGTGAACGTTGCGCGGATTTAGCTTGAAATAATCGCTCATCATATAGCGAAGCCTCGCGGAGTCAAGCGTAGTTCCCGAACCGAGCACACGCCCGCTCGGAAAGCCCGAAAGCTCATAGACTACCTTTGTCATAACGTCAACGGGGTTGCCCGCAACAAGAAAAACGCCGTCAAACCCGCTTTCGATAACGGGATTTACAATGCTCTTGTAAATTTTATAATTCTTTTTGAGCAAATCCCGCCTCGATTCACCCTCAAGCTGGGGCGCTCCGGCGCAGATAACGACAATATCCATCTCGGCGCAGTCTTTATAATCCCCCGCCCATATTTTCATACTGCTCGGAGCGAAAGGCAGACCGTGTGAAAGATCGGCAGCCTCGCCCGCGACACGCTCTTTTTTTATATCAATAAGGCAAAGCTCATCGCATATATTCTGATTTAAGAGCGAGTAGGCAAAGCTCATACCGACCATACCCGTGCCGATTACGGCAACTCTTTTGCTGTCCTTAAACATACAATCACCTTATTATATTATTTCCGGTGCATCGCTTTGCAATTCATGGCTTGCGCACGGTAAGGGTAAGCCATCATTCACCTTGCACAACTTGCACAAACGACACTTTTTTCGTTTCGGCATTTACGCATACGGTAAACCATGGAAATCCTCCAAGTTCGTCATCTGTTTTGATACTAAATTGCCAACAATATTTCGGAAAATACTCATTAATGTCCATAGCGCCCAATATATTGGCGAAAAAATGAGGACGATAAATCATTTCAGCTTCATTCACGAAAATCCTCAGAGGAGCATCAACCAATCTTTCACGCGCTTCAATCTCTTCAGCATATTTTTTCTTTTTAATTTCCTGCAAGGCAATTTTTTCAGCTTCTTTTCGGGAAATAAGTCCGCCGGGGATATCGTTTAATTTAACATTGTAATCCGTTACTTTTTCCGTGTTTCCGGTTTTGGTATCAAGCCTTAAATAATACGCATCACCATCGCGGGGATTCACATAAAGTACGAGAGAATTTTTCTCTACATATGCGGGTGAGGCGTATAAATCGGCAACAAGAGAAAAGGTTTCGGGAAAAATATTCCCGTCCTCCTCTATCTCCACTTTGTATAAAGCCTGCTTTTCGTAGCTTTGTAAAAAAAGCATATTGTCTATAATAGCGCACGGCCTTGCCCCCGGAGAAAAATTGCAAAGAACTGTTTTATTTGAGTCATTGTCAAAAAAAACAAGTCTGTCGTCGAAATAAGAAATCTGATAACGACCTTGCTTCGTTTCGGTAAAGCAGGAAAAATAATCGTTTTTATCACATTCAAACGGTACGAAATCTTCGGGAAACGACAAGAATCCATATCGAGAAAAGAAATAATCTTTATCGGAAAACACGGTTGGCTCCGAATCATCGCTTGAAACGGAGCTGTTTTCGGTATGAGTAGTGCTTTGTGTTGTTTTATTTTCCTTTCCCTTTTCTATGAAATTTACAGCGGCAAAAACACCGACGGAGACAAGAAATACCGCTGCAATAACCGCCGTTATTACAGTAGTATTCTTTACTGCTTTATCATCATTTAAAAAATAGCGGAATTTTTTCAAGGTAGATAATATCCTTTCTGTCCGCCGCGTCGCCCTCGGCGATAGGCGCGGCGCAGGCAACGATATTGCCGTTGAAAGCCTCAACCACTTTCTTAACTGATTCAAGGGATTCGCCTGTTGAGATAACATCGTCAACAATAAGCACTCTTTTGCCGCTTATAAGGTCGCCGTCCTCGTGGCCGAGATACAGATACTGCTCGCGCTGAGTAGTTATTGAGCTAACGGGAACGGCAACGGGATTATCCATATACACCTTAACACCCTTGCGAACGACTATATACTTTTTGCCGCTCTGCTTGCTCATCTCGTAAGCGAGCGGAATGCTCTTTGCCTCGGGAGTGACTATGTAGTCAAATTCGGGGCATTTTTTTATAAGCTCGCCGGCGCATTTTTCCGTAAGCTCCACATCGCCGAAAAGAATAAACGCGGCTATATCAAGGCTGTCGCTCACGGCAAATTTCTGAAGATCTCTTTCGAGACCCGCAATATTTATTCTGTAAGTATCTCTCATAATGTTACCAATCCTTTCCCGAATGTGAAAATACATAATTTTTGATTACGAGGTGATATACATTTTTAGAAACAGGCTTATCGCGATAAAGAATAAATCCTAATTTATTTTCGTTTTTATCGTATGCGCCCCGGGTTTTCATAGTATTCGAACCCCTTTCATAATTCCTCAATCCATTCCTGCGTAAAATGCAGTCCGCGGCGTGACAGCTCACCCTTTTCAAATCCTTTTTGCATACTTCTCACAAGAAGTAATATATTCATATAACGCCGGATTGCAATTTTCTTTAAGATATTCGAGAGTGTCAAGCAACATATCTTTGGCAGTCTTGCCGGAATGACCGAATACCTTTTTATACATTCTGTTTATGTCGCTTTCACAATCCATACCGCGTAAGTAGTGCTTTGTGTTTGCAACCCAAAGCTTTAAAATATGCGTATTTTTATCATTCACAAAGCCGCGTTTTGCAATACTCACACTATGCTCAACGGCGCTGCATTTAATATCAACAATCAGAAACGGATTTTCTTTGGAAATCGCGCAAGATACTATATATTCATTCGGCATTAAACTGGTCGCATAGTCGCTGAAAACGACAGGGTAAATTTCATTTAGAATTCCGGGCGCAAGTTTTAAAAATTTGCTGTTATCATAGCCGGAAACAACAACCTCAATATCAATATCTGAATACTCGTCATAATCTCCACGGCTCAGACTGCCGTAAATCTTGCAAAAACTGACCTCCTGCTTTTTTTCAAATTGCACGCAAATGTTTTTTGCAATTTCTAAATTGTTTCCTTTCATTAACAGTTCTCCTTAAATCAGGATAGTGTGATTTATCACAATATCTTCGCTCCCAATTCCGTTCCGCCTATCACATGAAAATGCAGGTGCATAACCGTTTGCCCCGCGGACGGGCCGCAGTTATTGATAACGCGGTAAGACTCTATCCCCTGAGATTTCGCGATCTCGGGGATTTTTTCAAATATGTGGGCAACATATCCGCTGTTTTCGGGCGTTACGCCGTTTACGCTGTCGATATGCTCTTTGGGAACCACGAGGAAATGAACGGGCGCGACGGGATTTATATCCTTGAACGCAACTATCATATCGTCCTCATAAACCTTTTCGCTCGGAATATTGCCCTTTATTATCTCACAAAACAAACACATAAATATACCCCTTTCTTATTTAATAAGCGACTTGATTATATCGCACGCGCCTTTAAGCGCATCATCAAGCTTTGAAACGTCTTTCGCTCCCGCCATAGCGGAATCGGGGCGGCCGCCGCCGCTTCCTCCGGCGATTTTGGCGACCTCTCTCACAACATCGCCCGCCTTAACGCCTTTTGCTATCGCTCCCGCGCCGCAGACCGCGACTATCGAAGCCTTATCTCCGTTTACGCCCGCGATAACGCCGACCGCGTCGGGGCTCTTTGCCTTGATATCATCGCCCGTTTTGCGCAGAACGTCGGCGGGAGTTCCGTCAAGTCTCGCAACGTAAACTTCAAGCCCTTCAACATCGACCGCCTTGCTCAGAGCGTCGGAGCTTTTCAGCTTTGTTATTTCGGCGTTAAGAGCGCTTATTTCCCGTTCTTTCGCTTTATTTTCGGAAACAAGAGCATCAATTTTATCTTTAATTTCGTGAACGCCCGTTTTCAGCGCGGCGGCTGAATTTCTGATGAGCGCCTCATCACTCTCAAGGGCTTCAAGAAGATTTGTTCCCGTAACGGCGGTTATTCTGCGAACGCCGGCCGCGACCGAAGACTCGCCCGTTATTTTGAAAAGACCGATCTGACCGCTGTTTGAAACGTGTGTGCCGCCGCAAAACTCTATTGAAAAATCGCCGGCCTTTACTATGCGGACAATATCGCCGTATTTTTCACCGAAAAGCATCATAGCGCCCGTTTTCTTTGCGTCTTCAATCGGCATTTCCATATTTTCAACGGCGTTCGCTCCCATAATAAACGAATTTACAAGCGTTTCTACCCTGCTTATCTCCTCTTTTGTGAGAGCGTTGAAATGTGTGAAATCGAAACGAACCTCACGCTCGTTTACAAGCTGGCCTGCCTGCTCGACGTGCTTGCCGAGAACCTCTCTCAGCGCCGCCTGCAAAAGATGCGCGGCGGTGTGATTACGCTTAATGCAGTCTCTGCGCTCACCGTCTATTGAGGCTTTTGCCTTATCGCCGACGCAGACCGCTCCGCTCTCCACCTTGCCCGTGTGGAGGAAAACGCCGTCGGCGTTCTTCGTGGTATCGTTTACGGAAAATGTGAAGTTATCGCCTTTAATAACGCCCGTGTCTCCTACCTGACCGCCCGAAAGCGCGTAAAACGGAGTTCTGTCAAGCACGATCACGCCGTCCTCGCCCTCGCCGAGAATATCCCTTGCCTCGCCCGAAGATAATATTGCCTTTACCTGAGCGTCACATTCATACGAGCCGTAGCCGACAAATTCGGTGGCGGGAGCATCAATTTTGATATTACCGCTCTTCCAAGCGTCCGTATCGGAATCCTTGCGCGCGGCGCGTGCGGTTTGCTTTTGATTTTCAAGAAGCTCGTTGAATTTTTCTTCGTCAACGGTTAAGCCGCGCTCCTCAAGAATATCCTTGGTTAAATCAAGCGGAAAGCCGTAGGTATCGTTGAGCCTGAAAGCGTCCTCTCCGCTGAATACTTTCCCGCTCATATTCGCGATATATTCCTCAAGCAGAGCAAGACCGCTGTCTATCGTCTTGCCGAAGGATTCTTCCTCGGCAAAAATAACCTTTCGTATGAAATCACGCTTGCCGTCAAGATAATCATAGGCGACAAGATTTTCGTCGATAACCGTATCGGCAACCTTGTAAAGGAAAGGCTCGTTGATGCCGAGCAGTCTGCCGTGGCGGCACGCGCGCCTTATCAGGCGGCGAAGAACATATCCCCTCGCGCTGTTGGAGGGTATAACGCCGTCGCCTATCATAAATACGGAGGAACGGATATGGTCGGTAATTACACGGAGTGAAACGTCCTTTTTCGCGTCCGCGTGATATTTTACGTCGGCAAGAGAACTGATTTTTTTCATAATATTTTGGATAGTGTCTATCTCAAAAATATTGTCAACTCCCTGAACGATGCAGGCAAGGCGTTCAAGACCGAGACCCGTATCGATATTCTTTTGCGAAAGCTCTGTATAATTTCCGTTTCCATCGTTGCTGAATTGGCTGAAAACATTGTTCCAAATTTCTATATAGCGGTCGCAGTCGCAGCCGGGGGCGCAGGTCGGTTTTACGCAGCCGTACTTCTCGCCGCGGTCAAAATGAATTTCGCTGCACGGCCCGCACGGCCCCTGCCCGTGCTCCCAGAAATTATCTTCCTTTCCGTGCCTTACAATGCGCGATTTGTCAATTCCAACCTCGTTTACCCAAATATCGTAAGCCTCGTCGTCGTCAAGATAAATCGTTGCCCAAAGCTTGTCTTCCGGCAGTTCAAGCACGTCGGTGCAAAATTCCCATGCCCATTTCAAGGCCTCGTGCTTAAAATAATCGCCAAAGCTGAAATTGCCGAGCATTTCAAAATAAGTGCCGTGTCTGTCGTCTTTCCCAACGCTTTCAATGTCCGGCGTGCGTATGCACTTTTGGCAGGTGGTAACGCGCTTTCCGGGCGGAGTTACCTCCCCCGTAAAGAACTTTTTCATAGGCGCCATACCGGAATTTATCAGAAGCAGGCTTTTGTCATTATTGGGTATAAGTGAAAAGCTCGGCAGGCGGATATGCCCCTTGCTTTCAAAAAAGGAGAGATATTTTTCCCTCAAATCATTCACTGAAATCCATTTCATTTTATTTTACCTCTGTTTTTAACTATTGGCGGTCAATTCCGCAAACGCCCGCTTATAGGGCGAAAATCAGTATAAAGAAATTTAAGGGCAACCTATAAAGCCGCCCTTAAAAACTTAATAATCACAGTTTTTCAACGAGATTTATAAGCTCAGCGATTTCTTCTTTTGTGAAGGTTAAACCTTTGCTCATTTTGGAATGATCGGGCGACCAGTCTCTAACGTCGATTTTAGGCTCGCGACCGTTCCATGAAATCAGATTGACCTCTCTCGTCCATCCGCGCGGAGTTTCGGAAATCACGCCCAGATGCTCAGTGATCTCATATTTGATTTCAGGCATTTCTCTTCCTCCTTTTTTAGTATTTTTATATAAATTTATTTTTTCAGCTTTTCAACGATTTCTTTCGTATCTCTCGCAATCATAAGCTCCTCGTTAGTCGCGAGAATAAATACTCTTACCTTATCTTCGGGCGAAGTGAGCTCCGCCTCAGCGCCTTTTACGGTTTTCTGATTAACGGCCTGATTTATCTCAACGCCGAGATAGCCGAGATAAGAGCATATTTTTGAACGAAGCCAAAATCCGTTTTCACCGATACCGCCTGTAAATACAATAGCGTCAACGCCGTTCATCGCGGCAACGTATGAGCCGATATATTTAGCGATCTGGTAAGCCTGCATCTCGTGCGCAAGGCTTGCCCTGTCGTCTCCCTCGCTTTGGAGGGCGCAAATATCGCGGTCGTCGGAATAACCTCCTGAAATGGCGCTTACACCCGATCTCTTATTGAGTATATCTTCAAGCTGTTTCGGGGTGAGATGCTCGTGCTCCGCAAGGAAAGTGACAACTGACGGATCCACGCCGCCTGAGCGTGTGCCCATCATAAATCCGTCAAGCGGAGTAAAGCCCATAGAGGTGTCAATAACCTTGCCGTATTTTACCGCGGCGATAGAAGAACCGTTGCCGAGATGGCAGGTGATTATTTTAAGCTTTTCTATTTTCTGCCCCATAACATCGGCGCATCTTTGGCTTACAAATTTATGCGAAGTGCCATGGAAGCCGTAGCGGCGTATGCCGTATTTCTCATAATATTCGTGAGGAATGGCATACATATACGCCATTGGCGGCATTGTGCTGTGAAACGCGGTGTCGAAAACGGCAACCTGCGGAAAATCGGGGCCTACGACCGAAAGGCACGCCTCGTAACCCTGAAGGTTAGCGGGATTGTGGAGCGGGGCGAGCGGTGAAAGCCGCCTTACCGAATCGATAACGTCCTTGTCGATAAGCACGCTTTTCGTGTACTTATCGCCGCCCTGAACGATACGGTGGCCTATCGCGTCTATCTCGTCAAACGACGAAACTACCGCCGTGTCTCCCGTTGTCATAAGCTCTTTAACGGTGTTGAAGGCTTCGGTATGATTTTTGATTTCCTTATCAAACATCAACTTCGGCTCATTTTTCTTTGTGTATATTATATTGTTTTCTCCTCCGTTAATAGGCAGACCGATTCTTTCAATAGTGCCTTTGCAAACAACAGATTCATCCGTCATATCGATAAGCTGATATTTCAGAGAAGAGCTGCCGCAGTTTATTACAAGAATTTTCACTTTTTATTATCCTCCGTTATTGCATTTTACTTTATTTACTTTATAATAATATATATAAAAATAATAGTCAAGAAAAGATTTTGAATTTCGGAGAAAATATGGTTACGGGAATTGTTTGTGAGTTAAATCCCCTGCATAAGGGGCATAAATACCTGTTTGAAACGGTAAAAAGCGGAGAAAACGATTCTGTTGTTTGCTGTATGAGCGGCAATTTCGTTCAGCGCGGCGAATTTGCGGTGCTGGATAAATTCACAAGGGCAAAAAGCGCGCTTCAAAACGGCGCCGATCTTGTGATTGAACTTCCCGCCGCGTACTCAACGCTTTCGGCGGAGGGCTTTTGCAGGGCGGGAGTCGATATTCTTGAATCGACCGGCGTGGTAAACAGAATAGCATTCGGCGCTGAATGCGATGATATCGCGGCGCTTAAAGAAATTTCCGAAAAACTTAAAGACAAATCTCTCCAAAAAGAAATAGCCCTTAAAATGAAAGAAGGGATTTCATACGCGGCGGCAAGATGCGGAGTTTTGAAAACGGATATACTGAAATATCCAAACAACATACTCGCGACGGAATATCTGAAATTTGCCTCTCTCCCCTGCCTCGCGGTTAAGAGAATCGGCTGCGGGCACAACGGAGACGACTCGGAATATTCATCTTCCGCTTTAAGAGAGCGAATGAACGAAGACAAAATATCTTCCCTCAAAAACTGCGAGAAAGCCGTATTAGCAAAACTGAGGACGATGAAGGCGGAGGATTTTCTTAAAATCGACGGCGTTTCCGAGGGGCTTGAAAACAGAATAGCGGCGGCCGTTGAAGAGGCCTGCTCCGTTAAAGAGCTTTATTCACTTATAAAAACCAAAAGATACGCGCATTCAAGAATCAGAAGAATAATTTTACGCGCTTATCTCGGAATTTACGGTTTTCCCGAAAATCCGCCCTATCTGCGAATTTTGGGCTTTAATGAAAAAGGAAGAAAACTGCTTTCGCAAATGAAAAAATCGGCGTCAAAGCCGATTATAACAAAACTGAGCGACTGCTCAGCCGACGTTTTGCCGTATTTTAAACGAGAGTGCCTGTTTACGGATCTTTATAATTTGGGATATAAAAAACCCTTGCCCTGCGCAACAGAGCAAAGGTCGCGTGTAATCATCGTTTAAACGCGTTCAGTCTTTAAGGCTTTCGCATATTTTAAAAAATTCCTCTTTGGTCATAGAAGAATTTATATATTTCAACAGGGAATTTGTTGAAAGAAGCTCCGGCAGCCCCATGTCTTTCAGGAGCTTCTTTTTTCTTTTCGCCGCCTGCTCCGTTCCCGAAAAGCCGAGGGAGTATAAATCGTAATTTGTTACGGGATCGGTATTTTCCGAAATATCAACGCTTACCCCCGCTTTTTCAAAAAGCGCCGTAAGGATTTCGGCGTTGATACCCTCAACGCCGAGTTTGCCCTCTTTTGACGGGGCTTTCTTTCTTTTTTCCGTGCCGTAAATATCAGGTATGTATATATGCTTTATTTTTTCTTTAGGTATGCCCGACGAAATATAGTTTCTAATCAAAAATCCGCCGCTGTCGGAATCCGTAAGAATTATAAGCCCTCTCTCATCGGCAAGCGAGCGAATGAATTTCATCTTTTCACCGTCTTTGAAAACGTGAAAGCCGTCCGTCTCGATTATAAGCGCGTCAATAAGAGAGGAAAGCTTTATTTTATCGTATTTTCCCTCAACAATAACGGCCTCTTTAATCTTTATCATACGCGGCCTCTTTTGTTATGAGCAGCAGTTTAACGAGCGTTTCCTCAAGAATAAGCCTTTTGTCGGCTGAGGTGCTTTTAAGGCTGTTGTCAGCAAGCATAAGCACGTCAAGCGATCTGCGAAGCCGGCCGACCGAAAGGCGCGAGCTGTTGGACAGAGCGTTTTTCAGCAAAAATTCCCTGCCTTTATAGTTATAGTATTTTCCGACGTCGTCAAAACGCTCTCCCGCTATTTTGGCGCACTTGACCCTATACATATCGACGTAGCCTCCCGAAACCGCCGAAAGTATCGAAACGGGATCCTCCTTTATCGCGAACAGAGTATTGAGCACGTCGAAAGCGGCTTCATAATCACCTCTGAGTATCGCCTTGGAAAGGTCAAAGATTCTTGCCTGAAGGCATTTGACCGCCAAATCGTTTATAAGGTTTTTTGTCACTTCTCCTCCGCCCGCTCCGGCGCAGAGCTTATCTACTTCGTTCATAAGCGTTTTAATATCGCTGCCCGAAACGGAAATAAGATATTTCGCGTTTTCGGGGGAAATATAAGCGTTTCTTTTTTTACAGCCGCTTACAACCATTTTAACAAGATCATCTTCGCTTCTGCGATCCAAAACCACGACCGAACCGGCATTTGAAAACGCGTTTTCAACCGACTTGAGCCTTGAACTGTTTTTTGAATCGAACGAAGCGGTATCATACCAAAAAACAAGCATTGTTGTTTCGGGAATATCCGAAAGAAATTCTTTTATCGCATCCGTGTCCGCCGCGCTTTTCTCAAAAGGATAATCGCAAACAAGAATGAAATTGCGCCCTCCCATCATCGGCAGCATTTCAGCGTCGCTTAGTATATCCGAAAGAGAGGCTGTTTTTCCCGTATAGCTGTGAAAATTAAAATCGGCAAAATCGGGATTGACGTTTTTTTCCTTCAGTCTGCCTATATAATATTCTTTTAAATAGCTTTCCTCGCCGTAAATAAGATAAGCTTTAGAAAAATCTCCTGTTTTTAACTGCCGTTTCAGTTCGCTTTCGCCTATTTTAGCCACTGATTGAGCCCCCTCTTGCCGCTGCCGTATTTATTGACCGTATAAAGCGAGTCAAATTCGCTTGTTTCATTAAAGCATATGTCTCCGCCGTAGGAGCGGCAGTAAAACCGCCTGCCGTATATTTCAAGCGTGATATCGGTTTTACTTTTACCGCCGTAATGATATTTTACATTAAGGTTACGCCATAAATCAACATCAAATTCATCGGCGTTAAAAATATTTCCGCAGTTTATTCCCGCAAGATCTTCTTTTTCGGCTGTCACATAATTCAAAACCTTAAAATCCCGGGCAAGTCTTTTTGAGTATTCGCTGCCGCCTGTATCTATTATCATAACCGTTTCAAGATTTTTTGCGCGCGCAAGGCTTTTGACAGCGGAATACTGATTATAATCCTCAACGCCTATGACGAGAAGATTTTCGGAATCGTAAACGGCGACTGACGTTGAATAATAACCGCCGATTTCTCTGATAAAAACGCAGTTTGAGTTAATTAAAGCGCTGCCGAAAAGAATAGCCGCGAACAAAATGGCGGAAACAACGGCGCAAGGCTTGATGAGCCGCTTTTTTCCGAATAAGAAAACAAACCCGAAAAGAAAAAGAACGGCGGCTATCGCAAGACCTATCTCCGGTGTGCATATATCAGTTACGGCATAAGGAAGATCGGCACACTTTTCGGTGAGCAAAAGCATTGAGCCCGCCCCGATTTTCGCAACAAAGGCAAACGCCGCGCAGACGGGCGAAAGCCATTGAAGGGCAGTCATAAGAAAAGCGCTTACAAGAGTTATCTGCGCAACGGGTATCATTATTAAATTCAGAAAAATTCCGGCAAGGCTTACATAGCCGAAAAAGGCGAAAATAACGGGAAGTGTCGTTATGAACACGGCAAGCGAAGCGAGAAAAATATCGGCAAAAAACTTAAGTATATAATTCTTCGGTTTTATCTTTTCGGCAAGCAAAGGCTCAACCGTAACGAGCCCCAAGACCGCGGTGACGGTGAGCAGCGCTCCCGCATCTGTAACGGCAAACGGATTTAAACAAATTACAAATACCGAAAATCCGAGCGAATTAAGCGTGTCGCTCTTTTCGTTTATAACTTCGCCTGCGAGCAATATAATCATCATTATGCCCGCTCTTGTAACGGATTTTGAAAATCCTGTAAGTGCCATATAGGACAAAACCGAAAATACGGAGATAACGGAGCGCGGGATTTTCGGCACTTTCAGCTTTTTAAGGAAGAAAAACAGAGCGCCCGAAAGTACTGTGAGATGAAGCCCCGAAACGGCAAGCAAGTGAGACGTGCCGCTCGATGAGAAATCGTTTTTAATATCGTCGGTAAGATTTGATTTGTCGCCGATAAGCAGAGCGGTAATAACGGCGGCCTCTTTCTTCGGCGCTTTGCCGAAAATAAAATCTCTTAACGCGTTTCTGGCATTTAAAATAAACCTCTCGGGCCCCGAAACGTAACTGTTTTCAACACCGAATGACGAAAGATTTGCCGAAAGAAAAATTCCGTTTCCGAAATTTCCGAAAGAATCAAAGCCGTTTTCGGCAGTCAGGCGCAACTTTAACTTTCCGTTTATTATTTGGCCGTAATCCGCGTCTATCCTTTTCTTGCCTCGCAATTTAAGAGTTATTCTCTGCGGGGCGTTTTCACAATCCACGGAAACGGTCTTTACCGTGTATGTAAAGAAATCCCCCGTTTCGCTTTCTTTAAGCTCCGATATATAAAACCGGGTCGAAACTGTTTTTCCGTCCAGCGCCTTTTGCGGCAGAAAAACGCCGGCATATACGCAGATGAAAAGCGCGCAGGCAAGAAAGGCGCTTATCATACAAACGGGAACGGCAGCGGCGCGGCGTGTCTTTTTGACGATAACCGAAAGCGCAAAGGCGGCGCCTGTGACCGCCAAGGCCGCAAACGCCGCTTTTATACCGAAAATATTCAGAACTATAAGAGTAATCGCAAAAGAAAAACCGATATGCGCAAATACTCTTTTCATTAAACTACTCCCCTGCCTTTACGGGCTCTATCACATAGCTGTAGCTCTGCTTTACTCCTTTTTTCATTTTATACTGCTCGCGCACAAAAGCCTGCCCCGGCATATCGCCTCCGACTCCGCAAAGCTGATGATCGATATTGACGGTGGTTATCTTCTGATCATACGGTATATTGTGAACGTGAGTGGCTTTTTCAAGTCCCTCGGTCGTGTAATGATACAAGCTGAAATTAAGCGGATCATTATAGTAAGCGGAAACTTTAAAACCGTTTCCGAATTTATCGGTAACAGAAAACTCGCGCGCGTCGGCTCTGTTTGAGCTCTCCTGCGGGCGCATATAACGGTGCTCAAGATCGGTCACGGTTGAGGTGTATCTGCCTATCTTTGCTCCTGTTTTTCTGTCCCAATATGTGGGATGCGGGCCTCTGCCGTACCAGCTTACATATTCCATATTGCCGTTCAGCACCATTCTTGAGCCGAATTTTATCATATCCGCTTTTGGAACCGCGCTGTGATAAACATAGAGCCTCCCGTCGGGATATATACGGTATGTTGAAACGGAATTTTTGAGCATCGGCGTTTTCCACGCAATATGGATCTCAACGCTGTTGTCGTTATTCTGAGAAACGGCGGTTTTTACCGCTCTTGCCTTTTTGCCCGCTTTCGCCCATTTATAGAACGGGTGAAACGGAATAAGGAAAGGTGTGAAATTAAGAAAATCAATGTCGTTATCGGTAAGCGCTCTGAAATAATACGGTTCAAGCGGAGCTTTCAGCGCCTCGATACCGCCGACGTTGTAATTCACTATACGCCCGTTGCTTATCTTTACCAAAAGCTCGTCGCCGTTTATTTCAACTCTATTTCCATGCGCGGTGTAATGCAGGCTGCCTACGGCCGTAGGTTCCTGAGGCTGCGGCATAGCGTTCAGAATAAACTGATCCCAAGCTATCTCGTAGCCCTCTTCAAGCCCGGGCGACCGCTTTGTGGTGTGGAATGAAACGGTGAGCACAACCTCTTTGTCCTTCGGAACGCTCGGGTAATCGTAAGGAATTGTAATAAACGTTTCAGAGAGGGGTTCGCACTCAAATTTTTCAAGCTTGCCCGATTTCAGTTCCTCACCGTTTGCCTCAAGCTTCCATCTGCATTCATAAGCGGAAACGTCGGTAAACAAAAACTTGTTTTTAACGCGCAAAGTGCCTTTATGAATATCGAACATTTCCGTCTTTATCTCGGCGTAGACTTTCTTTACCTCGTATATCTGCGGGTGAACCGTTCTGTCCGCCGCGATAATGCCGTTTGCGCAGAAATAAGTATTTGAGCCAGCCATAGCGGTCGTATTCGGTGCGTTGATAAGCCTTCTCGGCTCTCGCTTCGCGAAATCGTCGCCGTAAAGCCATTCGTCCTTCCCGTTTTTATTTACGCGGTGAATGGTTTGGTCAACAAAATCCCATATAAATCCGCCGCACATATTGTCGTACTTCTCGAAATCGTCCATATATTCCTGAAAATTTCCGAGGGAATTTTCCATTGAATGGGCGTATTCGCAAAGAATAACGGGCTTGCCCTCGTACATTTCGGGCTTTATCGGCTTACTGTCCGCCGCAAGCTGATTCGCTATATTATCATAAAGAGAAATTTTGATTTCTTCCTTGTTGCCCAACTTTTCCATAATATCGGGGAGAGGATACATACGGGATATAACGTCGCTCTTTGTGAGATCGAAATCACCCTCGTAATGGAATTGCCTTGTGTCGTCCAGCTTCAGCGCCGCCCGCTTCATCGCGGCGAAATTGTCCCCGTCGCCGGCCTCGTTTCCGAGGCTCCACATAAATACGCAGGGATTGTTTCTGTCGCGCAGAACCATACGCTCCATTCTGTCCACAACGGCGTCGGTCCATACGGGATTGCTTCCGGGAACGCCTTTGCGCCTTACACCGTGCGATTCAACCTCGCATTCGTCCATAACATAAAAGCCGTATCTGTTGCACATTTTATAGAAATAAGGATCGTCGGGATAATGCGAAGTGCGTATCGCGTTGATATTATTCTGCTTCATAATATCAAGATCCTGTTTATAGCGCTCACGGGGAACGGCCCAGCCGTGATCGGGATCGAAATCGTGGCGGTTTACGCCCCTAATCATCAGCGGCATACCGTTAAAATATATCTTTTCGCCCTTTATCTCAACCTGCTTAAAGCCGACTTCATAGGTTTTAACGGCATAAATCCTGCTGCCGCAGCGCACCATCATTATCAGTTTATAAAGATTCGGGTGCTCTGCCGACCATTTTCTCGGATTATGCACGGTGGTTTCAAGCTTGATTACAGTCTTATCCTCGTTCAAAACGCCGTGAGCGGAGCCTATGGGGATCTCCATTCCCGTGTCGGAAAGAAGCGAAGCCTCAACCAAAACGGTATTTTTCTCTCCCGCATAATTTCTTATTTCCATTTCAAGACTGACGTTTGAATCCGTATAATAATTATCGAAAACGGTTTTAAAATAAAAATCACGAAGTGAAACCGGGCTCTCAGCGAAGAGATAGACCTCTCTGTAAATTCCGCAGAGCCACCACATATCCTGATCTTCAAGATACGTGCCGTCCGAATATCTGTAAACCTTGGCGGTGATAAGATTTTCCTCGTCAAAGCTTAGATATTTGGTTATATTAAATTCGTGGGGAGTCATCGAGCCCTGACCGTAGCCGACGAAATTTCCGTTTATGTAAACCTCTATCGCGGCCTTTACGGCGCCGAAATGAACGAATATCTCCCTGCCTTTCCAAAGAGGGCTGATATAGAATTTCTTTCTGTAAAAGCCTATCTCCTGCATCGCGTGGTCAATGTGAGGAATTTTTCCGCGGCTTCTGCTTATCGCTCTCGGAAAAGTGCTTGCATAGTAATACGGCACCGAAAAGCCCTCCGTCTGCCACACGGACGGAACGTTAATATCCCTCCATTTGGCATCCGAAAATCCCGGGGATTCAAATCTCGCGGGCTGATTTTTCAAACCGCGCTGCCAAAAGAATTTCCAGTTGCCGTTAAGAGACTGCTTATATTTGCTTGGAGCGCCCGAAAGCGCGGTTTTGAGATCGTCATACGGCATAGCAATCGTATGACCGTCCTCTTTGTTAATTTTAATAACAGAAGGATCTTCCCAAATCTCTTTTTTCATAAAATCAGCACCATCTTTCTGATTCTATAATAAATTATATTTTAAAAAAAGTCAATAAAAGCGGTCAAACGAATAAGTCGCGCGAGAATTTGAAAGCCTGTTATAGACAAATTCAGGTAAATTGTGTTATACTAAACAGAAAGAATCAGTTGTATATTATTCCCGACGGAGGCGTTATTTTGATAGTTAGAGTTGACGACGGCAATCTTGCCGAATATGAGGATTTTATAAGAAAGCATCCGAAAGGTCTGTTTCAGCACTCCTCAAAATGGGCAAAAGTAAAATCGGCATGGAAATGGGAAGCCATAATGCTTAAAGACGGCGAGGGCAATATAAAAGGCGCCGCCGCCGCTCTTATAAGATTTATTCCCGTAATAAAATATTCGTTGTTTTACGTTTGCCGCGGATTTACGGCGGACGAGGACGATTTTGAAACATTCGACGCCTTGTTTGACGGCCTGCTTGAGCTTGCGAAGGAATACAAGGCTTACTGCATTAAAATAGATCCCGAAATCACCGTTGAAAATGCAGCTTATAAAAAACATCTTACGGAAAAGGGCTTTATCGAACTCAATCCCGGTTGTATGAATTTTGAAAACGTGCAGCCGCGCTTTGTTTACTGCTTTGACTATAACGGCCTTTCACTTGACGAGCTGATGCTGACATTCAAGCCGGATTACAGAAACAGAATACGCAAAGCCTCCAAAAAAGGCGTTGAGGTAAAAATACAGGGCGTTGAGGCGCTTGACGATTTCGTTAAAATAATGCTTGAAACAGGCGAGCGCGACGGCTTTTTAACCCGCCCAAAATCCTATTTTGAAAAGATACTGAACTGTATGGGCGACGACGCGAGGCTTTATATGGCATATTATGAGGGTAAACCGATTGCGGGAACGATAGCGATAAAATGGGGCGAAAACGTTATGAAATACCAGTACGGCGCCTCGTCAAATTCCTACAGAAACGTATATCCGAATTATCTTCTTCAATGGTCTATGATGGAATGGGGCCACGAATGCGGCTGTAAGGTCTACGATTTCGGCGGAATAAGCGGCGACTGTATGAACCCCGATAATCCGCACTACGGTCTTTGGAGGTTTAAGCACGGTTTCGGCGGATATATGAAAGAATTTATAGGTGAATTTGACTACGTTATAAATAAGCCTGTATATAAGCTGTACAATTTTGCGCTGAAAGCAAGGAGCCGTCTGTAAAAAATCGTTTTGAATTAAAAAGCAAAGGGCATTGAAATGAGCAGATATGTTATTGATAAAGGAAAACTGATAGAAAATATCGGACTTTTGAAAGAGAAAGCGGGCGTGCCGATTATCGGTGTGGTTAAAGGCAACGGCTACGGTTTCGGCATAAAAGAATTTACCTCGGTTTTAAAAGAAAACGGAATAAACACATTTGCCGTTACCGAAGTTACGGATATAGCGCCGCTAAAAGAAATCGTCTCGGAAGAAAACATTCTTGTAATGCGCTCCACCTGCGTTGAAAGCGAGGCGGAAATAATCGCGAAAAACGGCTGTATCGCTACAATCGGTTCGCAGGAGGCCTGCCGTGTGATGGACAAGGTTTCGGCGGAGCTTGGAGTAAAAACAAAATGCCATCTTAAAATAGACACGGGTATGGGAAGATACGGCTTTATGCCGAGCGAAATAAATAAGGCTATCGAATGCTATAAGGCGGAAAATCTTGAATTTATCGGGGCGTACACCCATTTTTCAAGCGCTTTCACAAACACGGCGCTTACAAGGGCGCAGCAAATTCTGTTTGAGGACACGCTAAAGCAGATAGAAAAAGCGGGATACTCCGTCGGGACGCGCCATTGCGCCAACTCTCCCGCTCTTTTGAACGTAAACGGCGTTTCGATGGACGCGGTTCGGCTCGGTTCGGCGTTTACGGGGCGAGTAATCACGAAAAGCAGTCTTCCGCTCAACAGGCTCGGCAGACTTGAGGCCGAAGTAGTAGATATTAAAACCGTTCCCGCGGGATATTCCGTCGGCTACAACGGCACCTTCAAAACCTCGCGGGAAACGAAAATCGCAATAGTTCCGATAGGTCATTACGACGGCTTCGGGCTTTCAAAAGGGAAAGAGCGGGTGACGGTTCGCTCCATACTCTCGCTTATCAAACAATTTCTTATGAAAAAACATCTTACCGTTGAAATCAACGGCAAGGCTTACCCCGTTATCGGAGATATAGGGCTTTCGCACACGGCCGTTGACGTAACGGGAAGCGATGTAAAATGCGGCGACACGGCAAGCGTTGATATTTCTCCGCTTATGGTAAACCCGAGAATAGAGAGAGTTTATAACTGAGGGGAGTCGAACCCGATAAGTCCCCTCAGCTATATCAACGGCGGCACTGAAAACCGTTTACAGATATTATATAATAAATTACCGCCGAGGCTAACACCTCGGCGGTTTTCGCATCATTTAAGGTATTTTGTTATTCGCTTTTCGATTTTCTTTTCATAAAGCACAAGAAAGATTTTCAGAAGATAATCATACATAATGAATGTAAAATTCATTGCAGCGGCAAAACCGATGAGCAAAGCGTATGAAAACACGCCGTCCTCAAAAAACGGTATGTGAAATAAATAAACGCAAAGCAGCTCTATAACCGCTATCGACGTGTTGAAAACAAGCAGTTTCGATAAGAATCTCAACGGCTTTATTTTAATTTTGTCAAAATACGATTTAACTATCGGGTAATAGCCGAAAAACAGAACGAACATAAGCACGCATTCTTTATCGGGAACAAGTATAAAAGACAGTATTGAGGACGCCGCGTAAACAAGCGCGGCGCTTCCTACGCCGAATGTCTTCTTAATCATAACCGAAATAAGGCCTAACAGCATGGGAACAGTATAAGCGAATATATAAACTACGCCGCCAAAAAACATAAGCGTTACATTGAGCGCGGCGGCAATACCGCATACAGCGGCGCGAATCGATTTCCTTTTCATTCTATTTTTTCACCTTTTTCAAGAGCGCTGATCTGATCGATTCTTCTTTGATGCCTTCCTCCATCAAATTCCGTGTTGAGGAAAACATCAACAAGCTCCAACGCAAGCCCCGCGCCCGTAACTCTTTCACCGAGGCACAAAACGTTTGCGTCGTTGTGTGCTCTTGTGTATTTTGCGCCGAAATAGTTTGTGCAGGCGGCGGCGCGAATACCTTTAATTTTGTTCGCCGCCATTGAAATGCCGATTCCCGTGCCGCAGCAGAGTATGGCGAACTTGCATTCCCCGTTCACTACCGCCCCGCAAGCCCTGCTTGCCGCAACTGCATAATCAAAACTTTCGGGGGTATAGCATCCGAAATCTCTGCACTCTATCCCCTTTTCCTGCAAATAAGATTTGATTTTTTCCTTTAGCGAAAATCCCGCGTGGTCAGAACCGAGAGCTATCATTTTTGCTTCTCCTTTTTTAATTTGAGTTCACGCTCCGCCTGGCTTGGGCGGAGATAAACAGGTCTTAATTCTTCAGGTTTGATTTTTTCTTTTCCGCGCGCCGCGAGCGCAACGCCGACTCCGTTTTGATAAATTCTGCCTTCTTCGGCCAAAACAGCGTTTTTCAATTCTGTGTTGCCATAGAAAAGGCGTGCGCCGTCTCCCGCTATAATTACCTTTTCATATTTTAACAGCTCCTTTTCAAGGTCGGCCGCGGAAATCGCCCTGTCCTCACAAAGGCGAGTTATCTTTCCTTTTTCGGCTCTGAAAAGAGCATTGTAAAACTGCGTTCGCCTTGCATCCATAACGGCGCAGACGACGGCGTTTTCATCAATGAAATTATATGCGATAGCCTCAAGTGTTGAAACGGGAACGCAGGGTATATCGTCGGCAAACGCCAAACCTTTTACGGCGGCAACGCCTATCCGAACGCCTGTGAACGATCCCGGGCCGACTGTTACGGCTATCGCGCCAAGCTCGGCATAGCTTCGGCCGTCCATCACGCTTTCAATAAGCGGCAGCAACGTTTCGCTGTGGGTAAGTCCCTTATTCAACAGTTCGCTTTTCAAGACGCTTTGACCGTCCGTAAGAGCCGCCGAAGCGGTGACGGCGGAGGAATCGACGCTCAGCAAAAGCATTCTTCTTTTTCACCTTTTTTATATATTTTGAATTTTCTTTCGTTTTCAGAAATTCTTTCTATTTCAATTATATACGCGTCGTCGGGAAGAGCACCGTATATATTTTCGCTCCATTCGGCGGCGATATACGCTTTGCCGCCGATATAATCAAAAAATCCCGTTGTGTAAAGGTCGTCCCAACCGTTGACACGGTACATATCAAAATGATAAAAAACCTTTCCCGCTCCTCTGTATTCGTTTACAAGCGCGAATGTAGGAGAGGACACGTCCGCGTCTATGCCGAGTCCCTTTACAAGGCCGGAGGTAAAAGCCGTTTTTCCGGCGCCGAGATCGCCGAGGAAACCTATAACGGCACCCTCGGGCAATTCCTTAGCGAATTCAGCGGCTTTTTCAAAAGTTTCCTCATAGCTGTGAGTGACAAATGAAAGCATATCAGAAAAGACCTACGGTGTTTCCGTTTTCGTCAATATCTATTTTGTAAGCGGCGGGGGATTTTGAAAGGCCGGGCATAGTCATAATGGAGCCTGTTTGGCAAACGAGGAAGCCCGCGCCGTTTGAAAGCGTAACGGAAGAAACGGTTATCCTGAAATTCTTCGGTCTGCCGAGAAGAGCGGGATTATCCGAAAGGCTGTATTGCGTTTTAGCCATACAAACGGGCATTTTATCGGCGCCGAGCGCGATAAATTCCTCAATGCTCTTTTTGGCCTCTTTCGTGTAATCCACGCCGTCCGCGCCGTAAATTTCCTTCGCTATTTTTTCAATTTTATCGTAAACCGGCATATCAAGGTCGTAAAGGCAATGGAAATTATTTTCTTTCTCACACGCCTCCACAACTTTTTCGGCAAGCTCAATGCCGCCGTTTCCGCCCTCGGCGAAGCACTTTGTCACGGCGAAATCAGCGCCTTTTTTCTCGCAGAAGTTCTTAACGAAATCTATTTCCCTTTCGGTATCCGCGTAAAAATGATTTATTGCCACAACTACGGGAACGCCGAATTTTTTAAGATTATCTATATGAGCGCCGAGATTTACGGAGCCCTTTTCAAGCGCGTCCATATTTTCGCCGACGAGCTTGTCTTTTGGAACGCCGCCGTTATATTTCATTGAACGGACGGTAGACACAAGCACGATGCAGCTTGGCGTCAGCCCGGCGAAGCGGCACTTGATGTCAAGGAATTTCTCCGCGCCGAGGTCGGAACCGAAGCCCGCCTCCGTAACGCAGTAATCGGCGAGTTTAAGAGCCGTTTTTGTTGCCCTTACCGAGTTGCAACCGTGGGCGATATTCGCAAACGGTCCTCCGTGCATAACGGCGGGAGTGTTTTCAAGAGTCTGCACAAGATTAGGCTTGATAGCGTCCTTCAAAAGAACGGTCATCGCGCCGTCAGCCTTTATATCTCTGCAATAAACGGGCTTATTATCGTATGTATAGGCAACAAGAATGTTTCCGAGTCTTCTCTTTAAATCAAATAAATCTTCGGAAAGGCAGAGTATAGCCATAACCTCCGAGGCAACGGTAATTATAAAATGATCCTCTCTCGGCACGCCGTTAAGCTTTCCGCCGAGCGAGCAAACTATATTGCGCAGCGCTCGGTCGTTCATATCAAGGCATCTTTTTATAAGCACTCTGCGCTGGTCTATTCCAAGCTCGTTGCCCTGCTGAATATGGTTGTCAAGAAGGGCGCACATAAGGTTGTTAGCGCTTGTTATCGCATGCATATCGCCCGTGAAATGAAGGTTTATATCCTCCATCGGCACAACTTGACTGTAACCGCCTCCGGCGGCGCCGCCCTTTATTCCGAAAACGGGGCCGAGTGAAGGCTCGCGAAGAGCAATTACCGCTTTTTTGCCTATTTTTGAAAGTGACTGTCCGAGGCCGATGCTTACCGTGGTTTTACCCTCGCCCGCGGGCGTGGGATTTACGGCTGTAACAAGAATAAGCTTACCGTCCTTATTGCCTTTCACTCTCTCGATAAGCCCGTCCGAAAGTTTGGCTTTAAAATGACCATACGGTTCGATCTCGCTTTCCTTTATGCCTACCGCCGCGGCTATCTCCCCTATCGGCTTCATTTTCGCCTGCTGGGCGATTTCAATATCGCTTAACATTATGCGTATCCTCCGTTTTTCTTATTTCCGTTGACGGCAATCGGCTTGCAATAAAACCTTTTGCCAACGCGATAAATACTATAACATAACAAAAATAATAATTCAATATAAAATAAATTAAATAATACCGCCTGCGTAAATAATTTTCGTCTTGAAAAAAATTATATATGATAATATAATATATACACACTGTAAAATGCGTAAATTGTAAAAAGGAGGCGAAATATGGATAAGCTCAAAAGAAGAACGTCGCCAAGTGAATTTTTCGGCGGCCTTGACCACCTTTCGATGATAACGGCGCTCGTATGCTCCCTCTACGGTTTTATTCTTGTATACAGCGCTTTTTACATAAGCCTTGATAAAACGAACCTTTTCGCCTCTTCCGTCAAAAAAATGCTTGTTACGGTTATAGCGACCGTTCTCGGCATAGCCGCCGCCCTCATAATATCGATGGTTAATTACGAGGTTATAAGCAAGCTTTGGCCGATTGTTGCCGCCGCGTGCGTGTTTATGATGATAATCACCTATTTTTTCGGCACGCCTCCCGCGGACAGACCCGACGCGCGCTGCTGGCTTGATTTCAAATATTTTACAATACAGACCTCGGAATTTATGAAAGTCGGTTTTATAATATCCTTTTCATATCATCTTGATCTTGTTAAAGATAATATAAACAGGCTTAAAAACATAATTCCGCTTGTTATTCACGGCCTTATCCCGATAGGGCTGGTGCTTCTTACGGGAGACGCCGGTTCGGCGCTTATATTTATGGTTATGTTTGTCGGTATGCTTTATGCCGCGAGAATAAACATCGGCTATTTCATCGCGGGAATATGCGCCGTTGCGGTAGGTTTTGCCGCGGCGTGGAAACTGAAAATCATAGACGGCCTTCAGCGCCAGAGGATTATCGCTCTGTTTTATCCCGATCTTTTTCCCGACGTTATGTATCAACAAAACAACGGCAAAGTGGCGCTCGGCGGCGGAGGACTTTTTGGGCAGGGTTATTTGCAGGGAAAGATGACTCAAAGCGGCTCGGTGCCCGTAAACGAAACGGATATGATACTAACCGTGGCGGGCGAGGAATTCGGCTTTGTCGGAGCGATGGCGGTTATAATCCTGCTTTGCGTTTTGATAACAAGAGTTATCATTATGGGTCTAAGGGCAAGAGACAACGTCGGTTATCTTATGTGTATGGGTGTAGGCGTTATGCTTATGGCTCAGCTTATTGTCAACGTGGGAATGGAGCTTTCGCTTCTGCCCTGCATCGGCATTACGCTCCCGCTGTTTTCTTCGGGGGGTTCGTCAAGCCTTTCGATTTATCTTTCGCTCGGACTTGTTTTATCGGTGAACCGTTTCAGCAAAAGCCAAAAGGATTCACTGTTTTACAAAAACTGAACAACAAAAAGGCAAAACCCGTTCGTTGATTGAACGGGTTTCTTTTTTGCTATTTTGATTTAACGGTAACGGACGCGGTATAAGAGCCGAGCACCCAGTATCTGCCGTTGCCGTTTATGCTGATAACGATTCTGCATTTTTTCGTTTTTTCGCTTATTTCCTCTTCTCCGTTTTCGGGAGCCAAAGATAATTTCAGATCCGCCTTGTCGAGTTTCGCGACAGCGTCGCTCTCACCCGCCACCGTTACGCCTCTTTCGGAAATACCGTTTACGGTCACGTCAAAATTTTCAGTATCCGTGTTTATATCGTTTATTCCGATCGTAATAACTTTTGTTGTATAACTGTCCGGCACGGTAACGGTAACGGTTATTTCGTTCGTTCCGTCAAGCACGGTAACGCCGTTTACATCGGCGGTTTTAAATTTGAAAACATTTTCGCCAGGCTTCAAATCGCCGAAAGAAACGGTGCCGAGATTTAGTTCGCTGAGCTGAGCCGATTCCAAAGCGCCCACCTGAACAGATCTTACCGAATATTTTATATCGAGAAAGCTTTCGGGGTTATTCGGACCTGCCGTAAACGTGACGGCGGGAGAAAGATCCTGCACCTTTAGAACGGGCACCGTCGCGATAAGGGATGTCTCTCCGTCGGGAATAACCAAGGAGACGTTATCTACCTTCGCCCCGTTTTTGTCGTAGGCCGCGGGTTCAAGCGTAATTACCTGAGATTCCTTCTGCCCGCTTTCAATGTTTATATCCGCGGAAATTTTATCTACCGTTGAAACGTATGCCGCTGCTCCGCGCACCAATACGTTGCTTTGATTCAGCGTTGTTTCGCCGACAACATAGCCGTCGGCGGCAAAATCTTCGTTTATAAAATTAAGCTCAACGGGCAGGCTTATTTCCTGCGCAACGTCATAATAGCCCTGAGCCGTTGTGGGAAAATAACTTACTATCGTGAAATCCGCGTCCTCAGCAGCGGAAACGACTATCGGAACGGAATAATAACCTGCCGCGATTATCGTATTTGTTTGCAGGCTGGCGGAAATATCATTTTCATCAATATCCTTTGCAAGATATTTTTTGCAGGAAACGGTTACTTCGGTAGTGAGAGACGAATTTCCGTAATATTCTATACCGAGCTGCTCCGCTACCGTTCCCGTAAAATCGACCGACACGGGAACGGTTATTTTCTTTGTTGTTTCGGGGCTGAGATTCATTGAGGTGGCCACCCATATTATAACGGCCGCTATAACGGAACATATAATAAGCGCCTTGTCGTTATATATAAGTTTTTTAAGAGAAAATCTGATTTTCTTTTTATTTTTTGTCATTTTTTCTCACCATCCTCAAGATTCTTTTGATGATTTTGTCATCCGAAGACGAATCCATCGGAAGAAACTCGTTTTTAAGAATATCCCTAAGATCTCCGTCGGAAATACCGTTTTTTAAAACTCCGCCCTTTGCGACGGAAATGGCGCCCGTTTCCTCGGAAACGACAACAACAACGGCGTCGCTCTCCTCGGAAAGCCCTATCGCGGCGCGGTGGCGTGTGCCATAAGAGGAATCAACTTCTTTTTTTGTAAGGGGCAGTATGCAACCCGCGGCGTAAACTGTGCCGTTTCTTATAACGACGGCACCGTCGTGGAGCGGCGTTTTCGGATAAAAAATATTTTCTATAAGCGCTCTCGACGGCGTGGCGTCAAGAAGCGTTCCGCTGTTGATTATATTTCCCAAAAGAGTCTCTTTTTCAAAGGCTATCAGAGCGCCCGTTTTCACATCGCTCATATTGGAACAAGCTTTAATTACCGATTCAATGCAGTTTTCTATCTTGGTAAGCTCAAGAGCCACGCCCGAATGAATTATCGTTCCGAAGCTTTTTTTCGCGGAACCCTTGCCTATCTGCTCAAGTATGTTTCGCAGCTCGGGCGTAAAAATTATAACGGCGATAAGCAGTATATTTGAAAATATCGCTCTGAATATATAAGCCGATGCTTCCATCTGCAAAGCGTTTACCACAATATAGATAACGGCAATAAAAATAATGCCTTTAACAAGCTGCATTGCCCTCGATTCCCTGAGTATGCGCACGCATATATAAATTACGACCGCTACAAGGAGAATATCGAGAAAATCCGCAAAACGGAATGTGGAAAAAACGCTTAGCACTCTGTTGAAAAAGTCTATCACGTTGTTAAACATATGCAACAGTCCTTAATATTACTTATACTGTTATTTTAACATATTAGAAAGTAATAATAAAGATATAATTATATTTTTTTCAAAGTGTTTAATAAAAATTCACATTCACGTCTTGTTGTAAAAACAGACGGGCATAGTCTGACCGTGCCCCTTTCAAGAGTGCCGAAATGCGAATGTGCAAGCGGCGCGCAGTGTAACCCCGCGCGCACGGCAATTCCGCGTTTCGCGAGCAGAGCGGCGGTTTTTTCACTTTGATTATCGCCTAAGTTAAAGGAAATTATCGGCGCGTTTTTATATTTTTCCGGACGTTTGCAGTATAAAACCGCGTTTTTGTTTTCGGAAAGTCCGTCGTAAAGCATTTGCGCGTGCCCGAGCTCGCGCTCGTATATATTCTCCATACCGACGGAATTTATAAAATCAATTCCCGCTCCGAGCGCCGCTATTCCTATATTGTTGAGAGTTCCCGCCTCAAGTCTGTCCGGCAGAAAATCGGGCTGATCGGGATTGAGCGATTCGCTGCCCGTTCCCCCGTCAAGAATCGTTTCAAGATGAACGCCCTCTCTAACGGCTATAAAACCCGTTCCCATAATTCCGTAAAGGCATTTATGGCCGGGTGCGCAAAGTATATCGATATTGTCTTTTTCCGCGTCCAGCGGCATTACACCCGCCGCCTGAGCGCCGTCTGCAATAAACCTTATACCGTGCTTTTTTGCTGTTTCGCCTATTTTATCTATGGGAAACGCAACGCCGAAAACGTTTGACGCCGCCATACAAACTATCAACGAGGTGCGTTTTCCGATAAGGCTTTCAAAATTATTTACGGTTTCGTCATCGTCATAGCTGAATTTCGCAATATCGTAATCTATCACGCCGTCTTTTTTAAGGTGATTTACGACGCGCCAAACGGCGTTGTGCTCAAGCGAAGATATAATGACGTGATCGCCTTTTTTTACGCTGCCCTTTATTGCCATATTGAGCGCCGCCGTGCAATTCGCGGTGAAAGCGATATTCTGCGGCTGAAAATTAAAAAGCGCGCCGAGCCTTTCCCTTACCGAATATATTTTTTCCGCCGTTCTAACGGATTCGACATAACCTCCTCTTCCGGAATTAAAGCCGTAATTTTTTACCGCTTCGGCGGCGGCGATATATGTGTTCCTCGGTTTCGGATAAGACGTGGCACCATTGTCGAAATATATCAACGGTAATCTACCCCCAAAATTCTGACGCCGCTTTCCTCAAGTATCTGCGCAACATCTTTATTGCGTTCCTCCGTTTTAAGAACATAACCGCATCCGTCGCCGGGGCCTGGATTTTCAAGCCTTTGCATATATGCCTTTATTCCGTTTTTCATCAGCACGGCTCTCGCCCTCTGCGCGTTTGTAACGGAGCCTGCTTTTATATATATACTCATAGTAAAAACCTCACTTTCTACATAATATGAGAAAGTGAGGTTTTGTTTAAAGCGCTCAAAAGCCGTTAAGCGGCGGCTTTTAGTATTATGAAAGGATTTAATTATTTATTCTTCTTTTGCTCTTTTTTGAGAGCCTTTTCTCGTTTTCTTTCCTCAAGCTCCGCCTTTTCCTGGGCAAGCTTTTCCTGTTCCTCAAGCTCGCTTAAGCGCTCGGCCTCTTCGGCTCTGAGCTTTGCGTCGTCGTACTTAGCGGCTATTTCGTCAAATCTTGAGAAATTTTCTTGCTGCTGAAGAAGTTTTCTCGCGGAGATATAAACCTCGGCGGCACGATTAAACAACGCGTATTCGTCCATTTCTTTCTTAGAAGATTTTCTGGCCTCGGCGCGTTTTTGCTCCTGCTCCTTGATTTCGGCCTTTATCCTCTGCGCTTCCTGAGCGTCCTTGCTGCTTTTGGCGGCGGTAAGCTCTTTTGAAAGCTCGGAAATTTTCGCATCGCATTCGTCCTCGATATCAAAAAATACCTTGATTTTCTCCATATCGGGTTCAACAAATTCCTTTGCCGAGCCGAAATATTTTTCAAAGCTTCTGTGGGACGACAGCTTTTTCTTGGCAAGCTCTATCTCAAACCTGCGCATTTCCTTTTCGTCATCATTGCCTTTAGGCAGTTTCTTCGCATCGGCGAGCTCCGCTTTTACGGCGGAAACGTCCATATTTTTTATGCCGGTAAGACCTTTGTCATATACCTTTTTGTAAAGCTCGACCTGACGCATAACCTTATCGGAGCTGAATTTGTCAAATTCCTCGCAAACAAATTTTGAGATTTCTATTTCCTCATTATACTCAAGAGCCCCCTTATAGGCTTTCTTCGCGGTCTTTCGCGCTTCTTTGTCTTTTATATCGGCATAATCGGATTTTGAAACCTCTTTCGGCTGTTTGGAAGCCATCTCACGCGCGTTGTTTACAAGGTCGATAGCCTCAACAAGCTCCCTGTCGCTCAAAGCGTCGTTTGCGTAATCCTCAAACATAGCGCGGACTTTAAGCACGCGGACGACGGATTTCTGCTTTTTCTCCGTGAAATCATAGAAGAAAAACGGAATAACGTTGAGCGTCGCGCCGGCGGCGGCTACAATTATAAGAACACGCAAAAGCGGAAGCAAAACATTGTCAATATCATAAAGGGCGTTTGAGGGATTGAAAATATCCTGACCGTTTGCCGCCTGCTCCTGAAGAAGCTGGCCGACCGTTTTGCCGACGGGCAGTAATCTTGACATAAGCGTTTGATCGCCGACAACGCGCGTAGCCGTTTCGACGTTCATACCGAGCCTTTCCTGAAGAGCAGGGATAACGCCCGCGCTGATCAGGGTAATTATTGAGCCTATCGTGCCGACGGCGGCGAACATTCCGTCAATTCTCTCGCCTGTTTTATACTGCTGATAATCGCGTATATCCGCCTGAATGGACGGATTTAAGATATGCGCGAACGCGCTGACGACGGCGTTGAAATACAGGCAGATTAGCATAAGCCAAATTGTGTAATTTGTGATAGAGCCCGTAAACAGTATCATTGCGATGATAAATACGATATTCAAGAGATTGGTAACTATCTGCACGTTTTTCTTGCCCCATTTGCGAATGCACAAAGGCGCGAGCAGCATTCCCCACAAAGATGCGTTTCCGTAAACGGTTACGATTATACCGTAAACGTTGCCGTCGCAGGCTCCACCGTAGTTATAAAGCCAGTAAAGAATGTTGCCGTAAGCGGTTTCAAGAAATCCTATCCACCCCGCAAACGAGATAATCCAAAAGTATTTGTTCTTCGCAACGGCTTTCAGCGCGTCGATGAATTTGATTTGGATAACGTGCGTTTTCGCCTGAATTATCTTTTCCTGAGTATTCGCGTAAACGATGACGAGCAAAGCCGTGCCCAAAACGCCGAGAATCGGGAAAACGAGACGGTAAACCCTTATATCTGTTTGGTTTGTATTCAAAGCCTGAGCAACTATCGGCATTATGAGGTTTACGACCGTGGGACCGAAAGAATAGATAACGCTCTTTATAGCCGAAACGTCCGCCCTCTCCTGAGAATTGGGAGAAAGAACGTGGATAAGGTTTTCGTAGGAATCGTAATAAAAATAGTAGAAAAACTGAAGCAGCACGTTAAACAAAAGAATAACGGCGCATTTAGCAACGTAATCGGCGCTCTTGCCCAAAATATCGGAAGTGCCGACGATAACGCTCAGTTTATCGTACGGGAACCAGACCATTCCGACAAAAAGGAGAGCGGTGGGAATACCCATTGTCAGTATGTAGGGGCGGTACTTACCCGCCTTATTACGGGTGTTATCTATAATGTTAGCCCTTATTCCGGTAAGCGGAATACTTGAAAGCACACCGATAACATAAAGAATATACATATCCGTGGGCGAAATGCCTATCGTACCTGTAATAAAAACATTGGTGGCGGCAAGCAAACAAGTGTAGCCCATCTGCACGATAAGATAGAAACCGATTCCGCCGAAAGCGTAGGAGGCTATTTCCTTATAGGACATAAAACGCCCCTTCGCGGGTTTCTTCCAGTAATACCTTACGTTGTTTAAAATGTTGTTGACTTTCTGACCTAATGAATTTTCAGACATTTTTTACTCCCTTTCAAGCAATTAAACAGCGCTGTTTCCGCCGAGTCTAAGCATTTCAGCCATTTTGTTTTTTGACAAGCCGAAAAATTTTTTATAGGCTCCGCAAAAATCGTTTTCCGCCTTGCTGCGCTTGCAGCCAAGACCACGGCAAAGCGCGAAATAATCGCATTTTTTACATTTTTCTTCTATATCAAAGCTTTCCTCAAGAAAGCGTTTGGCCTTTTTAGTTTCCAAAAGCCGCGAAAACGAGCTTTCGTTAATATTGCCGAGTTCCCATTCGTCCGTGCAGTAAAAATCGCACGGGTAAACCGTTCCGTCGCCCTCAACGACAAACTGAACGGAACAATGACCGTTCATTCCGCATTGTTCCGCGTTGCGGCCGCTGAGCAAAAGCAGATAATTGTCAAAAGAGCGGATATAAAAGGGATTCCCCCTCATATTGTCGTTATAGTAAAGCGTAAACGCCTTATCGAGAAAACAAAAATAATCGTCGCCGTCCATATAAATATCCTCGCCGAATTGTCCGTCAAAAGGCTTGAGGCAGTTTATGTACTGAACGTTTGAAACGCCGAGACGTTTCATAAATCTGTAATTATCCCTGACGGAATTTGCGAGCCGTTTTGTTACTACCGAGAGTATATTAAACTCCACGCCGTATTTTTGCAAAAGCTCTATTCCCGTGAGAACATCGGGAAATGAGGGCTTACCATCGGGATAAAGGCGATAGGCGTTTTGTTCCTCGTTTCCGTCCAACGAAACGCCTATCAAAAATCCGTTTTCTTTAAAAAATTCGCACCATTCGTCGTCAATCAGAGTGCCATTGGTTTGCAGGCAGTAAGTAATCGGCGATGAAAAAATGTTTAGTTTCTTCACCGTGTCAACATATTTTTTGAAAAAATCAATGCCCGAAAGCATGGGCTCGCCGCCTTGAAATGTGAATATAATTCTTGTGCCCTTAGTAAATTCCACGGCGGAGCTTATTATATTTCCCGCCGTTTCATCGCTCATAAATCCCTTTGAATAATCGTTTCTTGATGAGGAAAGAGAAGAATAAAAGCAATATTCACACCTGAGATTGCACGCCGACGAAGACGGTTTTATCATAACTGAAATCGGCATTTATTCACCTAAAAATTCATATTGTTCCAGCCCCACTGAGAAGTGCCGGTGTATTTTACATAAATTCTGTCGGCAGGTAAGCCGAGCTCGCCGCCCAAAATTTTGCAAACCTCGGCGGTCATTTTCTCGCATTGCGAATCGGTTGATTTTCCAAAGACTGAAATATCAACGAACGCCGCGGGAGCGTCGCTGCCCTTAAAATACATATCGCATTTATCTTCAAATCCTATCATCAGCCAGCTCTCGCTTTTTCCCAAAAGCTCTATGGCTTTGCCGAGCTTTGATTTTATTGAGATTTTACTGTCGTTGCTTATCGCAACATTTGTGTTCATATTGATATATGGCATAAAGCATTTTCCTTTCAGTTAAAAATATATAAAAAAATTTTCAATATATTTATATTTTAGTATAAAACACACAAAAAAGTCAATATAAATATGCACAATTAATTAAAAAGGCAGGCCAATTATAAGGTCTGCCTGTTATACGGTTTACGCTCCCATAAAACGGTCGCAACGCTTGGTGAGTTCGTCCCACCTGCGGTCTACTTCCTTTTGGAAAGCCTCTATCATCCATTCGTTTTCGGGCTTGAACATATGCTTGAAGCGCCCTTGCTTGCAAAGCCATTCCTCGATCGGAACATAGCGCTTCGGCTCATAGTTAAGCACCCAAACGCCGTCTATAACCTCAAACAGCGGCCAGTAGCGCGTTTCAACCGCAAGCTTGCAAATTTCCATAATATCCCAAGTATTGTATCTCCAGCCTCTCGGGCAAGGAGCCATAATATTCAGAAAAGCGGGGCCCTTTTTGTAAATCGCCTTTTCGGCTTTGATATGTAAATCGCGGAAATTCTGAACAAAGGTAGTCTGCGCAACATAGGGCACCTTGTGCTCCGCGATAATGGCGGAGAGATCCTTTCTGTACTGCGGCTTGCCGCCGGAAACAGAGCCTACGGGAGTTGTTGTTGTATCGGCAAACATAGGCGTTGCGGAAGAACGCTGGATACCCGTGTTCATATACGCGCCGTTATCATAGCACACATAAACCATATCGTGACCGCGCTCCATAGCTCCCGAAAGAGACTGAAAACCTATATCATAGGTTCCGCCGTCTCCGCCGAAAGTTATAAATTTATACGTTTTATCGAGCTTTCCCTTGCGCCTGAGCACATTGTACGCGCCCTCAACGCCGCTCATCGTCGCGCCGGCGTTCTCAAAGGTGTTGTGAATATAACTGTCTTTATAAGCGGTGTAGGGATACATAAAGGTGGAAACCTCAAGGCAGCCCGTGGCGTTGCCGACAACGGCCTTATCGCCCGGTTTAAGGGCTTTGAGAACGTTTCTTACGGCAATCGTGCCGCCGCAGCCCGCGCACATTCTGTGCCCGCCCGCAAGGCGCTCCTCCCTGCCGACAAATTCTTTGAAATTATACATTGAAAAGCACCTCCTTACTCTCTTACGCCCAAATAGCGGTAAGCGTCTCCGACTTCCCCGCATTGCGCGATTTTTTCAAGCTCTTCATATACGCTCTCGATATCCTTAACGCGCACGTCGCGCCCGCCGAGGCCGTAAACGTAATTTACGGCAAGGCAATCGGATTTCGCTCTGTAAAGCGCCGTGGTAACCTCCGCGCCTATCGGGCCGCAGCAGTCGTTGTAGCTCTCCGTTCTGTCCATAAGCGCAACGGCTTTAACGCCCTTGAGCGCCTGCGCTATTTCGCTCGCGGGGAAAGGACGGAAAAGGCGTATTTTTATAAGACCTACATTTTTCCCCTGCTCCCTGAGCTCGTCAACAGCATCTTTGGCTGTTCCCGCCGCCGAGCCGATAATAACTATCGCAAGCTCCGCGCCGTCCATTTTGTATTCTTCAAACAGCCCGTATTTTCTGCCGCTCAGCTTTTCATATTCCTTTGCGACCTCAATGGTAATCTGTTTTGCGTTTTTGAGCGCCTCGGCCTGCGCCCTCTTGGCCTCAAAATAGTAATTCGTAACGCTGTACGGGCCGACCGCCATCGGGCATTCGGGATTCAGCAGATAATTTTCAGGTTTGTATTCGCCGACAAAATCCTTGACCTCTTTATCCTCAAGCAGTTCGATATTCTCAACGGCGTGGGAAGTGATAAAGCCGTCCTGGCAAACCATTACGGGAAGTTTGACGTCCTTATGCTCGCCTATCCTGTAGGCCATAACAAGGTTATCGTAGGCCTCCTGATTGTTTTCGGCATAAATCTGTATCCAGCCCGCGTCCCTCGCTCCCATGGAATCGCTGTGGTCGCAGTTTATATTGATCGGGCCCGAAAGCGCTCTGTTGACAAGCGTAAGCACGCAGGGCAGTCTGTTTGAAGCGGCGAGATACAGCTCCTCCCACATAAGCGCCATACCCGCCGATGAGGTTGCGGTAACGGAACGAGCGCCCGCGGCTTCCGCGCCTATAACGGCGGACATTGCCGAATGTTCGGATTCAACGGGAATGAACTCCGAATCCACCTGGCCGTTTGCCACGAATTTGGAAAAATATTGGGGTATTTCGGTTGACGGCGTTATCGGAAAAGCCGCCATAACGTCGGGATTTATCTGGCGCAGCGCCTCGGCAACGGCTTCGTTGCCGCTCAGTCTGTCTTTTCTTGCCATATCATTTTACCCCCTTCATCGTAATTGCGCCGGTGTGGCACGCCTTAACGCATATGCCGCAACCTTTGCAGTGATTGTAATCAAACGGTCCGCGCTTTCCGTCTATAACGGGAATAACGCTGTCGGGGCATACGGGAACGCACATAAGGCAATGTACGCAAAGCTTTTCGTCAAGCAGCGGTTTTACCGACGACCATTCGCCCGTGTTAAATTCTTCGGAGGTTTTGGAGCCGTATATCTGCATACCCTCCGTAAGATCCTGCCATTTGCAGTCAAGACCGAGCTTTTTCAAATCGGAACTCATATATGTATTTCCTCCTTACTTAACTTCGTTGTAAGCCATTTCGAGGGCTTTCATATTACCCTCTATGACTTCGGGCTTAGACGCGAATTTATGCTTAAAAGAAGCGGACATTTCGGTAATAAAATCATTCCATTCCATTACTCCGGAAACCTTAACGATGCCCGCGAGCATCGGCGTATTGGGAAAATATTTGCCGAGGCACGCAACGGAAACCTTGCGCGCGTCTATTGTGTAAACCGCACCCTTATAACCGTTCAGCTTCTGAGCTATCTTTTCCTTTGGCTTTGAGGTGTTTACAAGTATCGCTCCGTCAGGATTGAGACCCTCGGTAACGTCTATCGCGCCGAGCAGGCTCTCGTCAACAACAACAACGAAATCGGGCTCGTATATGTTTGAATGAACACGTATCTGCTGAGGGCTTATTCTGTTATAAGCGGTTATGGGCGCGCCCATACGCTCCGGGCCGTATTCGGGAAATCCCTGAACATATCTGCCCGTTTTGAACGCTACGTCGGCAAGAAGCAGCGCCGCTGTTTTAGCGCCCTGCCCGCCCCTTCCGTGCCAGCGGATCTCAACACAATTCTTCATAGACAAAACTCCTTCATTTCTTGCAGTATAAAAAACACGCCTCTCTGCCCTAAGGCAAAGAGGCGATAATAAATACCGTGGTACCACTCTTATTCGTCTGAAAGACGCACTTGATGCGAACCGACATTCGCTGCCCTGCTAACGGAGGCTACCGTCCGCGCTTACTGATTTTTTCGGCGCGGCCACTCGGGGAGGATATTACGGTTCCTTCTTTACCGCCTTCCAGCAAACGGCAGCTCTCTGTGAAAAAATGTAAACCGATTTTTGTTCCCGTCACCGTGTTTTCGATTTAAGCAACATTGATTATAATACAGGAAATTTCGTTTGTCAACATAATTTGAGCATAATTTTTAACATTTAAAATTTTGGAAAAAAATAAGGAAATCGCGGCGAAAAGCTCTGCGATAGCGGGAATTTACCCCTATTCTTTAAAAATATACTTTTCAATGTCAACGGTAAAATCGTCCATTACCTCAATTCCGTCAGCCTCAAGCCTTCTTTTCTGCTCCTCAATACCGCCGAAACCGAAATTTTTTGCGAGCCCGCCTCTTGCGTTTACCACCTTGTAGCAGGGATAGAAATCGGGATAGGGATTTGCGTGAAGAATATTGCCGACCACACGGGCAAGCCTCGGATTGCCGAGGTGATTTGCAATTTGGCCATATGTAACGACCTTTCCTTTCGGTATTGTGAGCAGATAATCATATACTTTCTGTTTCATATTATATTCGCCTCAAGTTTATTTTAAATCGAAAAACGTTTCTTTTCAATACAGACGTTGAAAATAGAAACATAAAAATGAAATTCATAACGGCAAACAAAAAAGCAGAGCCGAAGCCCTGCTTTTAAGCCTTGGAAAATAGATTTTATCAATACATTCCGCCCTGAGCGGCAGCCATTGCCGCGGCGTTAGCCGCGTCGGCCTGAGGATCCTTAATATCGGTTACAAGGGATTCGGTGGTAAGTACCATTCCCGCAACGGACGCGGCGTTCTGAATTGCGGAGCGGGTGACCTTGGCGGGATCCACAATACCGCTCTCGATCATATCGCAATATTCGTTTTTGGCAAAATTGAAGCCGTAGCCGTTCTTGTTTGAATTTCTTATCTTATCAACTATAACCGAGCCCTCAAGACCGGCATTCGCGGCTATCTGGCGAAGCGGCTCCTCAAGCGCTTTGAGAACGATTGAAACACCCGTCTTGAAATCGGGATCGTCATTGTCAAGAAGAACGGAAACAGCGGGGATAGCGTTTATAAGCGCAACGCCGCCGCCGGCAACGATACCTTCTTCAACCGCCGCTTTTGTTGCGGCAAGAGCGTCCTCTATGCGAAGTTTCTTTTCCTTCATTTCGGTTTCGGTAGCCGCGCCGACCTTGATAACGGCTACACCGCCCGCCATTTTGGCAAGACGCTCGTGGAGCTTTTCTTTGTCAAATTCAGAGGTGCTTGATTCGATGGCGGATCTAATCTGACCTATGCGCGCCTTAATTTCGTCCGCATCGCCCGCGCCGTCAACAATAATGGTGTTTTCTTTCGTTACCTTAACCTGGCGGGCCTTGCCGAGCATCTCCATAGTGGCGTCTTTAAGCTCTATGCCGAGATCGGAGGTGATTACCTGACCGCCCGTAAGAACGGCAATATCCTGAAGCATTTCCTTTCTTCTGTCGCCGAATCCGGGAGCCTTAACGCAAACGCAGGTGAATGTGCCGCGCAACTTGTTTAGTAGGATAGTCTGAAGAGCCTCACCTTCTACGTCCTCGGCAACTATAACGAGCTTCTGGCCGCTCTTAAGCACGGACTCAAGGAGAGGAAGAATATCCTGAACCGTTGAAATCTTTTTATCGGTAATAAGAAGGAGAGCGTCGTCGATAACGGCCTCCATCTTATCCGTATCCGTTACCATATAGGGGCTGATGTAGCCTCTGTCAAACTGCATACCTTCAACAACTTCGCAAACGGTTTCGGCCGTTTTTGATTCCTCAACGGTGATAACACCGTCCGCGGAAACTTTTTCCATAGCGTCCGAGATAAGATTTCCGATAAATTCATCGCCGGCGGAAACTGTTGCGACTCTCGCAATATCGTCGCTGCCCTTTACCTGGCGCGAATCGGCTTTGACGGCCTCAACGGCAGCGTCTACCGCAACCTTAATACCGTTTTTAACTACCATCGGGTTAGCTCCGGCGGCAACGTTCTTCATACCCTCTCTTACAAGCGCCTGAGCGAGCAGAGTGGCGGTAGTGGTGCCGTCGCCCGCGTCGTCGTTTGTTTTGGAGGATACTTCCTTAACAAGCTGAGCGCCCATATTTTCAAAAGAATTTTCAAGCTCGATTTCTTTGGCGATTGTGACGCCGTCGTTTGTTATAAGCGGAGCGCCGTACTTTTTATCAAGAACAACGTTTCTGCCCTTGGGTCCCAATGTGATTTTTACCGTATCGGCAAGCCTGTCGATACCTCTCTGAAGCGCCTTACGCGCCTCCTCGCCGAAAATAATATCCTTTGCCATAATACCTATTCCTCCTTATTCGATTACCGCAAGAACGTCTTTTACAGACGCAATCGTGTACTCGGCGCCGTCAAGCTTAACGTCGGTGCCGCTGTATTTTGTGATGATTACCTTGTCGCCGACCTTAACGGTCATAGGATCCTCATCGGTTCCCGGACCAACGGCGGCAACCTTCATAAATTCGGGCTTTTCCTGCGCGGACGCGGCAATAAAAAGTCCCGAAGCCGTTGTTTCTTCTGCTTCAACCTTGGCAAGCAAAACTTTGTCTGCAAGCGGTTTGATAGTCATTAAAATTCACCTCTGTAAAATAAAATCAAATTGAAATTAGCACTCTTTAACTCCAAGTGCTAAATAATATTGTAGCAAGATTTTTCCATTTGTCAATAGTGTTTACATATTTTTTAAAATTATGTTGCACGGGCGCAATATTTCGCGGCAAAGGAGCGGAGACTATAAAAAAATCCGGCTCCCTATATAAGGGAAACCGGATGCCGCAAAACAAACCGATGGGTTTTGATACAATCTCCAACCTTTTTGGCTTACCTGTGTAAGGGGAACTGTCTGCCGCAGGCAGACTGAGGGGTTGTCGATATAATTTTCAACCGCTTTGGCTCTCCTGTGTAAGGGGAGCTGGCTGCATTTATGCAGACTGAGGGGTTGGTCAGTTACAATAACGTTGCTGTAACAGAACACTACAACCCTTCCGTTTCGCTAACGCTCAACACCTTCCCTTACACAGGGAAGGCAGTGGGAGGGATTGTTCGCTTACCGCAGACTTACACAGGGAAGGCTTGTTTTTGCAGATACGCTCTTTTACCGCTTTGGCTCTCCTGTGTAAGGGGAGCTGTCTGCATTTATGCAGACTGAGGGGTTGGTCAGTTACAATAACGTTGCTGTAACAGAACACTACAACCCTTCCGCCTCACATTTGTTCGTCACCTTCCATTACACAGGGAAGGCTTGTTTTGGCATATAAGTTCTTTAACTCCTTTGGCTCTCCTGTGCAAGGGGAGCTGGCTGCCGCAGGCAGACTGAGGGGTTGGTCAGTCACAATAACGCTATTTTAACACTACAACCCCTCCGCCTCACATACGTTCGGCACCTCCCCTTACACAGGGGAGGCAGTGGGTGGAGGGATTGTTCGCTTGCCACAGCCTTACACAGGGAAGGCTTGTTTTGGCATATAAGTTCTTTAACTCCTTTGGCTCTCCTGTGTAAGGGGAGCTGTCTGCCGTTAGGCAGACTGAGGGGTTGGTTAGTTACAATAACGCTATTGTTACAGAACGCTACAACCCCTCCGCCTCGCATCCGCTCGGCACCTCCCCTTACACAGGTGAGGCAATAAGGAATATCATATGCACAACCCCTCCGCCTCACATTCGTTCGGCACCGGCAGATTGTCAAGCAAGTGCAACAGAAAAGACTTCAGCAGGAGAACGCCAGTTGAGACATTTTCTAGGACGAGTG
>CANQGT010000009.1 GCA_947623505.1 uncultured Clostridia bacterium
GCTCTCTTTCTTATCCCCAAAATACGACAAAACCCCTGCTTTTACCTAATCTAAACAGGGGTTCTTTGACAGACTGATGAGCCGGTTATCAATGATAACCGGCTCACATTCTATATGGTGGAGATGGCGGCAATCGAAGCCGCGTCCTGAAATCCATCCTCAAGGCTTTCTACATGCTTAGTCTGTTATTTTAGATTCCCCTCGCGAAACGGCGGCAGACAGCCCTTTCGTTACGGTAGGCCCTGATACCTGACGAAAGCCGGACCGAGCTTTCGTTCATGTTCGCCACTGAGTCGACGCCCTGTTCCGCGCCGTGGCGCTCGCGGACAGAACGAAGGCCGCGATTAAGCAGCCAAAGCTACTGATTTATTGTTGTCAGTTAATTTTAAGTGCTGATTTTAAAGCGGTTCAGCCCCGCTGCATGCTTACCGAGATTCCAAATCCCAGTCGAAATCCTTTCATCCCCTTATATTATTCAGCGCTCCTTTACGGCGCGCTCAATGGCTCTTTCGGCGTCTCTTTTCGCGGCGACCTCGCGCTTATCGTGCAGTTTTTTGCCCTTGCAAAGCCCGATCTCAAGCTTTGCCCTGCCGCTTTTTATATAAAGCTGCAACGGCACTATGCTAAGCCCTTTCTGTCGGCTCTCGCCGAAAAGCTTCATTATCTCGCGCTTATGGAGCAAGAGGCGCTTTTTTCTCATCGGGTCGCGGTTGAAAATATTGCCCTGTTCATAGGGTGAAATGTGCATACCTATCGCAAACATCTCGCCGTCGTCCACGCTGCAAAAGGAATCTTTCAGATTCACCCGCGAAGCGCGGACGGATTTGATTTCCGTGCCGTAAAGCTCTATCCCCGCCTCGTAAGTTTCCAAAACAAAATAGTCGTGATAAGCTTTTTTATTTCTTGCGACGATTTGAACGTCATCGTTTTTCAAGCCGATCACCTCACAATCGGATATTCCGATAAATCATATCAAACTTCTGCCCTCTATCGCCCTTGAAAGAGTGACCTCATCCGCGTATTCAAGGTCCGCTCCGACGGGAACGCCGTAAGCAAGCCTTGAAACGGTTATACCCATGGGCTTCAGCAGCTTGCTGATATACATGGCCGTCGCCTCGCCCTCAACGGTGGGATTTGTGGCCATAATTACCTCCTCAACCGTGCCGTCGCCAAGGCGCGCAAGCAGTTCCTTTATTCTTATCTGATCAGGCCCGATATTATCCATCGGCGAAATCGCACCGTGCAAAACGTGGTAAGTTCCCTTATATTCGTGCGTGCGCTCTATCGCCGCCACGTCACGCGGATCCTCAACAACGCAGATAACGCTCCTATCCCTGCCGTCGCTCTTGCATATGGGGCAAAGCTCATCGTCCGCCAAATCGCAGCATATTCTGCACTGCTTTATCTTTTCGTGCGCCTCGGTAATGGCGTTCGCAAAAGCCTCGGCCTCCTCCTTGCTCAGCCCAAGCACATAAAACGCCATACGCTGAGCAGTCTTGTGACCTATACCCTGCATTTTTTCAAACTGATCTATCAAATTCTGAAGCGGAGCCAAATTATATGCCATTGCTTTTCCTCTGTTATAAACTCTTTTTTAAGCGGTTTTTACAGTCCCGGTATATTGAGTCCGCCGGTTACCGATTGCAGTTCTCTTTCAGATTCCTCTTCAATCTGCCGCATCGCCTCGTTGAGAGCGGCAACGAGCATATCCTCAAGCATTTCAACGTCCTCGGGATCCACGACCTCGGGATTTATACCGATGGCTTTTATCTCGTGCTTGCCCGTTACGGTGACCTCGACCATACCGCCGCCGGAGGAAACGACATATTCCTTATCGGCAAGCTCTGCCTGCTTTTTTTCGATATTTTCCTGCATTTTCTGCGCCTGGCGGAGCATATTCTGCATATTCTGCGGCCCGCCGCCCATTCCCTGCGGAAGTCTTGCTTTCATAGATTTTTCTCCTTTATTTTAAAAATTATTCAACCTTTATATTCAAATTTCCGGCGGAGGCCTTCGCGATAAATTCCTCAAGCGGATCCTTTTTCGCGACCGTACCGTCTTTTTTCGCGAACAGCCCGAGCTTGAACTGCCTGCCCGTCAACTCAAAAAGCGCCTGCTTCAAAGCCTTTGAATGATCGGAAATCCTTATAAAATCACGCAATGAGGGATTTTGGCTGTCCAGCAAAAAGAAATCGCCTTTTATAAATCCTCTCGCTCCGTCCAAAAATCCATAAAGCATCAGGTCGGATTTGAAGAGTATATCCATAAGCTCCGACCACTGCTCAAACTCGCGCATCTGCTGATTTTGCTCCGAATTTTCATTATTTTGCGCTCCGTCCGCCACTTTTCGGGGCGCGAGCTCCGCCTTTTCCTCTTTTTTCTCTTCTATAGCGGGCTTTTCTTCGCCGCCTGCCGTCTCCCGCTCGTTTATAACCGGTTTTTCGCTTTCATCCGACTGCGGTTTTTCGCTTTTTTCGGGCAACGCTCCGTTTCTTATCGCGCGTTCGAGAGCCTCTATCCTGTCGAGCAAAGCATCGTTTGAAACGTCCAGCTTAGGATTGCAGAGCTTTATAAAGCTCATTTCCATTTCTATCCTTGAATTTGCCCCGCCCTTTATAACCGTAAGCGTATTTTGGAAAAGATCAAGCGCAAAAATTATCTTCGCGAGAGTGAATTTTTTCGCGCTTTCCCGTATCGTTTCAAATTCATCGTCCGTGCAGATGATAAGCCCGCGCGATTTTTCAACGGTTTTTACAATAAGAAAATTTCTGAAATGATTTATCATTTCAACGCAGAGGCGCTCCATATCATAACTGTTGGCATGCAGGCGGCTTATCGTTTCAAGCGCCGCGGCGCCGTCCTGATCGCAAACGGCGTTTGAGAGTTCATACAGCGACTCCCTGCCGGCAATACCGGCTATCTCCGAAACAAGCTTTGAATCGACGCGGCCGTTCCTGCCGGCGCACTGATCGAGTATCGAAAGCGCGTCTCGCAAAGCTCCGTCCGCTATTCTTGAAATCAGTATCGCGGCGTCGTCGTCAAGCTCTATGCCTTCATAGCCAGCCACCTGCTTTAACCTTACGGCCATCGTCTCCGGCTGTATCCGCTTAAAATCAAAGCGCTGGCAGCGTGAAAGTATAGTGGCGGGAAGCTTATGCACCTCGGTTGTGGCAAGAATGAATATAACGTGGGCGGGCGGCTCCTCAAGCGTTTTCAGCAAAGCGTTAAACGCCTCCGTTGAGAGCATATGCACCTCGTCGATTATATAAACGCGGTATTTGCAGCGCGACGGCGTGTAATTTGCCTCGTCTCTCAAATCGCGGATATTATCAACGCCGTTGTTTGAGGCGGCGTCTATCTCTATAACGTCATAGATAGCGCCGGAATCAAGACCTTTGCATATTTCGCATTCGTTGCACGGCTCGCCGTTTTCGCCATGCTCGCAGTTAACAGCCTTTGCGAGTATCTTCGCGCAGGAGGTTTTGCCCGTGCCCCTTGAGCCGGTGAAAAGATAGGCGTGGGAAATTCTGTTTTCTTTGATCTCGTTTATAAGGGTTGACGTAACGTGATCCTGCCCGTAAACGTCGGAAAATACCTTTGGACGATATTTTCTGTATAACACCTGATACAAGTTTCCCACTTCCTTTAATTCGCCTTTAACAAAAAAGCCCGCATTCTTAACGTAACGTACAGACTTGTCTGCGGCGCACAGAATAATCCACTTATTGCTGCTCGGTTCCCCGCCTGACAAGGTTCGTAGCATCCCGTCGCACAGGGCCCATACGCTACGTTAAGAATGCAAGCCTACTGAGTTTTATTATAAACTATTATTCTTCCGAAATCAATACTTTTTCTATCTCTCCGAAATAGATATAATGAAAATCTTTGTCGGAGTACCATTTTTCGGATATTTTCTTATCGATAAAGCCGCTTTCGTCAAGAAACAGTTTTGCTCTTTTTTTGCAGATGAGCACCAACTTTGCCTGCGCGAAATACGGCGCTTTACAGTCATATACGGGAGTGAGCCCCGTTTCCTTTATCTTATCGACATCTCTGCCGCTTTTTGAGCCGCAGAACGAAAGCGTTTTTCTGTATTCATCCCCGAAAAAGCAGAGAGAAAAATAATCTTCACGGTCGATAAGCGTTTTGGTATATCTGCTTTCGCGCACATAAACGGTTGCGGTATCGGCGCCCCAAAGCTCGCCGACTCCGCCCCACGAAACCGTCATCGGATTGCAGCCGTCTCCGTCCTTGGCGGTGAGCAGCGCCCAATCGTCGGATATGAGCTTAATGAAATTTTCCTTTACGTCTCTGATATTTACTTCTTTCATAAACAGCACCTCTCGTTAAATTTATTTCGGTTTTGCCCGTCGAATATCACCAGCGTCCGCCTCCGCCGCCGCCGAAGCCGCCGCCGGAAAATCCTCCGCCCGAGAAACCTCCCCCTCCGGAAACTCCGCCTCCGGAAAATGAACCGCCGGAATCCTGATGCGGTTGTGAAGTCATGGACACTGCCGCCGTTCTGAGCATATTGTTTAAAAATACCGCGCAAGTTATGTTGCCGAAATCGGCGCCCGTTGACGAATACCACCCCGGAGGCTGCGTGGCGATGCCCTCGAAATTCTCAGTCCAGGCATCCGACACGCCGAGAACATAGGCGTAGGGAAGAATATCGTAATAATATTCGGGATTTTCATAAACGAGCTTTTCAAGACGCTCTTTTTCGGCTTTTTCAAGAAATATCTTAAAGCCGTTTATTTTTTGCAATATCTCGTGCCCCTTATCGGTTCTCTGCCTGATGAAAAACGCGAATATAAAGGCGCAAAGGCAAATCAGCGAGCCGATAAGCAAAAAGACATATTTTTCCGTGCCGCCGATGATGCGGCTCGAGATGAAAAACGAAACCAAAAGAGCGGCGACTGCCGACGCCCAGCCGAAAAAGCGCATATTGAGGGATTTTTCACCGAAGACCTTGACCTTATTATCCAAGGCGTTTATATCCGTCAAAATTCTTTCGACGTATATATAAAATCTGTTTTCCAAATCAGTCTTATAGGTTTTATACTTGGCGCCGTCGCTGAAAAGGCCGTCAAAAAATATCCGCTTATATTTGTTGTCGCCATCGTAATCCTTAACGCGCTTTATTATAAAATCGCTCATATTTCCGGATTCCGTTTTGTAATTATCCTGAGTTATCTCAACAAAGCCCTCGTTAGCAAGCTCAATAAGAAGCGGGATAACGTCCTCCTGCGAGGCGGCTCCCTTATACCAATATGCCACCTCAAGGCTGCTCATACCCTCCGGCGGATAAAATTCCACCACATCGACAACTTTTTTATCTCTGCCGAATTTTACCCAAAAAATTATAACAAGGGCAAGAGCCAAAGCGGGAATAAGCACGAGGAGCGAGAGCTTGGCATAGTACGCGGCATAATTGAAATAGAAATAATTATCCGGCAGCTCAAGCCTTACGGTGAGGCCCTGATAAGGCGAAAGTTCCTTTGTAAGCCGGCCGCTTATCCGATTGCCGTTTACCGAATATTCTATATCCTCAGTGCCGGCCTCCCCGTATCTTCCGGCGGAAAAGCCGAGCTTCTTTTCGTCAAATTCCTTAGGCATATTCACGGTAAACGCGACGTTATCGATATAAGTGCTCCACTCCGTCCCTATTATGTTGTAATAAAGCTCGTCAAAGCCCTCTCCCGTATCCTTTCCGATAACGTAATTATATGAAATCGTGTAATCCCTGCTGCCGGAAACGGTTTTGTTTTCGTCGCCTATACGGATAACACATTTCCCGTCACGGGTAGAAACGTCGGCAACCTCGCTCACCGCAATGTCGCGCACGTGCGCGTTCATTCTTGCCGACGTGCCGTCTTCCCTTTCAATATATCCTGAAAACGGTATACTTCTGAAAATGCCGTGGCTCGGCACGTTGAAATATACGGAAATTTTCTCTTTTACGGCAAGCGTATTGTCTTCACCCACATCTATGCTTACGTTGTAATCGGTTATATAATAAGAATAGTCGCCGTGTTTAACGGAAGTTTCTTCACTGCCGAAGGCGATTTCGCAAAACGAGAGAACGATGATAAGAACAGCCGAAAACAAAGCGGCTTTTTTAAGCGATTTCATCAAAATTCCACCTTAACGGCCTGCCTCTCGGCGGCATCGTCCACAACAAACATTTGCTTTCTTGCGAATTTAAACATTGAGGCGATTATACTTGAGGGGAACATTTCCACCTTGTTGTTGTATGTCTTAACAACGGCGTTGTAAAACTTCCTTGCGTTTGCTATATCCTCCTCGGTTTTCTGAAGTTGACCGTTTAGATTCAGAAAATTCTCGTTCGCCTTTAAATCGGGATACCTCTCCGCCAAAGCGTTTATCGCGGCAAGACCTCTCGAAAGCTCGGCGTTCGCCTCAAGCTTTTCCTCATCGGAAAGAGCCTGATAACCGCCGTTTCTCGCGGCTATGACTTTTTCGAGCGTTTCCGCCTCGTGCTTCGCATAGCCCTTAACGGACGCAACGATATTCGGAATAAGATCCCAACGCTTTTTCAGGTAAACGTCCATTGTTGAAAAGGCTTCCTCCACCGCGTTTCTGTTTTTTACAAGCGAATTGTAGGTTGAACCGATATAGACAGCCAAAATAATCACAACCGCGACAATTACAATTACGATAACAGCCGTTACGGCTCCGTTTGATAACATAATGCTCTTCCTCTCATTTCTCTTAATTTTATTTTACTTAATGTTTTACTTTATTATTCTACCACTTGAAAATTAAATAAGCAATAATTGTAAAGCGGCTTCGGAAAATAATTTCCAAAGCCGCCGCAGCGTGTAGAAAAAAGTCAGGGAAATAGATTTCTACACGCCGGCAGACTTCGAGAAACGGAACCGAATTCGCCTTTCGGCAATTCGTCGGCGTACATAGGTACGGTAGAGTTGCCGAAAGCCGCTTAAATTCGATATTCAAGCGGCTTTCTTATTGCAGTAGTTATTAAAAATTATACAGACTGAATTTTTGTAGGTGATACCGATAACGCAAGCATATTTATTTTATCGGCGCGGTTCAGACCGCTTTATCGACAGTCTGAAGCGGCTTCGGAAAATAATTTCCAAAGCCGCCGAAATATTTCATACTCCCGAATAAGCGCTGAAGCCGCCGTCCACGGGAATGCTCACGCCCGTTATAAATCCGCTGTAATCCTCATCGCACAGGAAGAGCAGCGCTCCGTCGAGTTCCTTGGCGTCGCCAAACCGCTTCATCGGCGTGGCGGCAAGTATCTTGCCCGTTCTTTCGGTGGGCGAGCCGTCCTTTTTCCAAAGCAAATCGGCATTCTGCTTTGTTGAAAAGAACCCGGGAGCAATGGCGTTTACACGAATACCCATAGGCGCGAAATGCACCGCCATCCACTCCGTAAAATTCTTTACCGCAGCCTTTGCCGCGGAATAAGCCGGAATTTTGGTTAGCGGACGGTAGGCGTTCATCGACGTTATCATAACTATACAGGCGTTTTCCTTTTCGACCATATCTCGGGCAAACACCTGAGTAGGTATAAGCGTGCCGAGAAAATTGAGATTGAAAACAAAGCTTATCCCCTGAGGATCAAGGTCAAAAAAGGTTTTTATATTTTCGTCCTTTCGCACAAGGTCTATCTTCTCAAGCGTTTCCTTCGTTGTCGTGCCGCGCGGATTGTTTCCTCCCGCGCCGTTCAGAAGTATATCGCAGGTGCCGAGCTTATCGGCTATTATATCGCGGGCTTTTTGCATGGATTCCGGTTCCAGCACGTTGCAGGCTACCGCCAACGCTTCGCCGCCGTCCGCTTTTATTTCATCGGCGCATTTTTTCGCGGCTTCTTCGTTGAGGTCGAGCACCGCTACCTTGCAGCCCTGCTTCGCCAAGGTCTTCGCGAAAGCGCCGCAGAGCACTCCGCCTCCGCCCGTTACAACGGCAACTCTGCCTTTAAGATTTTCGTGAATCATCTTTATTTCTCCTTTCTGCTTTTCTCAACGGCTTCCCATAAGCCGTTAAGATAGCACACGCCGAGCGCCCTGTCGTAAAGTCCGTAGCCGGGGCGCGCCACCTCGCCCCATATCATTCTGCCGTGGTCGGGGCGGACGTATCCGTCAAAGCCCGTTTCCTGAAGCGCCTTTACTATCTCGTACATATCAAGCGAGCCCGCGTTGCTTTCGTGGGAGGTCTCGTTAAACCAACGGTCGTTTATGGAGACGTTGCGCAGATGCGCGAAATAAATGCGCTTTGAAATAACGGGATCTTTTATAATATCCACAATATCGTTTTCGGGGCTTGCGCCGAGCGAACCCGTGCAGAGAGTTATGCCGTTGCATTCACTGTCCGCCATTGTCAGAAGTTTTTTCAGCGCGCCTTTGCCCGTGATTATTCTCGGCAGGCCGAATATGCCCCAGGGCGGATCGTCCGGGTGGATCGCCATTTTGATGCCGCATTCCTCGCAGGTGGGCAGTATCGAATCGAGAAAATATTTGAGATTATCCCACAAATCCCTCTCGGTTATGCCCCTGTATTTTTCAAAAAGCTCTTTGATTTCGCCCATTCTTTCGGGCTCCCAGCCGGGCATCGCGTAGCCGTTTGAATTGTCGTCTATCTCACGAAACATATCCTCGGGCGATTTGCCTTCAACCTGCTTTCCGTCGTAACAAAGACAGGTGGAGCCGTCGCCGAGAGGCATATAGAGATCGGTTCTCGTCCAGTCAAAAACGGGCATAAAATTATAGCAAACGCATTTTACGCCGACTTTCGCAAGATTTCTTAAAGATGTTTTATAGTTTTCTATAAATTTGTCCCTTGACGGCAGGCCGAGCTTTATATCCTCGTGAACGTTTACGCTTTCTATACATTCCATAGTAAGTCCGGCGCCGGTTATCTCGTCGTACATGGCGCGCACTCTCTCTTCGCTCCACGCCTCGCCCGCGGGCAGATCGTGAAGAGCCGGAACGACTCCGACAACGTTCGGTATCTGCTTTATCTGCTCAAGGGTAACGGTGTCCAGCTTCGTGCCGAACCACCTGAAAGTCATCTGCATAAAGCAGCCTCCCTTCCCTGTGTTTTATTTTCTTATTTTAGCATAAGAAAGAGAGCATTTCAAGGAGTTATTTGCCGTCAAACAAAATTTCGCTTTCCTCGCCTATATCGGCAACGCAGGAATAACGGGCAGTCAATACGCAACCGTCGTCGTTTGTTTTGATTTCCACCTTTTCGGAAAGTATTTCGCAGTTCGCGAAGCGCTCCTTTTTTTCCTTTTCGAGAGCGTTTTTGGCAAGCGCTTCAAGCTCATTATCGCTTATAAGCCTTTCCTCGGTTTTGTAATACTCAGCCTTTTCCGTGATTATTCCCAGCGGCAGACGGTAGGAATTTATAACAAGATATTCGGTTTTTACGTCTTTTTCGGCGTCACTTTCGTCTTTTTTCAGATACAGCGGTATTTTAAGGCCGAAAAAATACAGCGTTTTGTACTCTTTTTCGTACAGATACGATTTTTTCGACTGCCTTCGGCTCACATTCAGTTTTACTGTTTCGCTCACCTGCGCGAGCACCTCGCCGCTTGCGTGCGCGTAATGATTCTTTTTGTCCACTTCGCTCTCGCGGACACCCGAAATAAGCAGATCGCCCTTTGTGACGGCGTCTCCCTTTTTTACGGCCGGCCAGCCGCCGTGAGCCGTTACGCCGACTATAACGCCGTCGCGCGCGGCCCTTACGTTGGTTATCTTTTTTTCGGACATTTCCGGTTTGTCCACCGTCTCGTCTATCTCAACAAGCGCGGTAGAGCCGATTTTGTTTATGGAAATCCACGCCACGTCCTCAAAATACGCCATTACTGAAATTTCAAGCCGTTCCTTATCCGTCGCCGACCAGCGCGTTCCGATTTTAAAACCGTTTTGAGCAAGGTAATCAACTATTTTTACGTCGTTTACCCTGTTGCTGCCCGTAACCGTGATATTCCAGATAAAGCCTCCCATAAACGATATGAAAAAAACAGCGAACAGCGCGCCTGTCAAAAGCCCCCACCTGTTTTTAAGCGGCGAGAGCAGAAAGGCAAGCCCTTTTTTCTTCAATATCCGCACCTTGCCGCCGTGGGCAAAGGCAAGCCTATGGAGCTTTTTATACGTTTTTATCCTTGTTTCGGCGGTTAGGGCGCCGTTTTCCTCACGTAGATTTTTAAGCTCCGCACCCGCAGAATAGCAATCGTTTATAAAATCCTCGCGAAATCCGCCTTTGTAGCTGAATTTGACATATCCGAAAAGCCACCTGAAAAAACTAATCAGCATCGGAAAACTCCACGCACATTATATTGCCCTGAACGACCGCTCCCTGAGGCGTAAAGGAATTTATATGCAGCCCTTCGCCTGTAAAGGTTACGGCGCGCTTTCCTATATTCAGCCTTATTCTGCCCGAGGTGTATTCAACTATGGACTTGAGCCCGTCAACAACGCATTCAAAATTTCCTATTATCTCAAGATGAGGCTCTCCCGTGTAATATTCGAGAGGGAACTCCGTAAGCTCTCGCAACGAAATTTTTTTCATAAAATCACCGTTAATTTATATGATTTAAGTAGGTGGTATTATGAAAATAAAAAAAGAAAGCCTCAGCTTTGCCGTTCTTTCGCTTTTGGCGCTGCTGCTTATCGCGTTTTCCGTTCAGGCGAAGGACGGAGCCAAACACGGGCTCGAAATGGCCGCGCAGGCCGTTGCGCCCGCGCTTCTGCCGCTGCTTATGATATTCAATCTTATTATGAAATCAAACGCTTCGCTTTCGGTGCAAAATCTGCTTGCCCCGTTCACTGAAAAAGTGCTGCGCCTGCCGAGAACCGCGGGGCCGGCTATATTATTCGGACTTGTCGGCGGCTATCCCACGGGCGCGCTTCTAACGGAAGGTCTGTATCAAAGCGAGGACATAGACGATAAAACGGCCAGAAGGCTTTTACGCTTCAACGTAAACGGCGGCGCCGCGTTTATAATAACGACGGTAGGCGCGGTCGTTCTTAAAAGCGAACGAGCGGGGCTGATACTTTTCGCCTCGGATACGCTTGCCGCGCTGGCCGCCGCGGTAATATCCTCGTTCGGCGCGGAAAAAGTGAAAAATTCGCACAACGGCTATTCGTCTCTGCCGTTTTATTCGGCGCTGAGCGAGGCGGTGAGCTCGTCCGTAAAATCCGTATTCAACATATCGGCTTACATAATATTGTTTTCCGCTTTGTGCGCCGTGCTTCAAATTCCCGAAGCGGCAAAGCCCTTGCTTGAGATAACGGGCGGCGTCGTTGAGGACGGAGCGCTTTTTTCACTGCCGGAGCTTGCCGCGCTGCTTGCGTTTGCGGGATTTTGCATTCATTTTCAGCTTTTTGCCATAATCAAAAGCGTACATATGAGCTACGGAGACTTTTTCATATGGCGGGTGGTTCACGCGCTTTTTTCTTACGGGATATGCCGCCTGCTTTTGACTGTTTTCCCTACGGAAATATCTGTTTTTTCAAATTCGGCTCAAGGTCTGCCCGCCGCTTTCAGCTTAAATCTCACCCTCGCAGTGCTTATGGCGCTCGGCTGCGCGGTTATCGTTCTCGATTTGGAGGGAAAGAAAAGAAAAATATAAAAATTTTCTCAAATACATAAACAAACGCTGTTTAATTAGTAATTTTTTACAAAATTTTCCCAATATTTTATATAAATATATCTTAAAATTTTTTTAATTTAAGGTAGATTTCTATTTTGATTTACTGTATAATATCGGCGTGTGAAATAATCGCATAATATTACGCAAGGAAAAGAGGATATGTATGGAAGCTCTTAAATTTGAGGGTACTCCCGAACAGGAGCAGCAGCTTAACGCCGTTTTCAAGCATTATGAAAACGTTCCCGGCAGGCTTATGCCCGTGCTTCAGGACGCGCAGGAAATTTACGGCTACCTCCCCATCGAGGTTCAGTCTAAAATAGCCGACGCGCTTAAAATTTCCCTCTCTGAGGTTTACGGCGTAGCCACGTTCTACAGCCAGTTTAATCTCAATCCAAAAGGAAAGCATAGGATCTCCGTTTGCCTCGGCACCGCCTGCTATGTTAAAGGCGCTGATAAAGTGCTTGAGGAAATCGAAGGTCAGCTCGGCATAAAGGCCGGAGAATGCACTCCCGACAGGAAATTCAGCATCGACACGTGCAGATGCGTGGGCGCCTGCGGTCTTGCTCCCGTTATTATGATAGACGAAAAGGTCTACGGCAAAGTTGACCCGAAGCAGATCGCCGGAATTCTTAAAGAATATAAGGAAGAAGGTGCCGAATAATGACAGTTGAAGAACTTAAGCAGATAAAGCAAAGGAAATACGATCTCGTAACGGTGCGCCGACTTGTTGCCGAGGAGGGCGCGAAGCTCGCCGAGCACACCGATTACAGAAAGCAGGTGCTTGTATGCGGCGGTACCGGCTGCACATCTTCCAATTCCGCCGAGGTAATCGCGGCGCTTGAAAAAGAGCTCAAGGCAAACGGCATAGACGATGTTCTCATCGTTAAAACGGGCTGCTTCGGACTTTGCGCGCTCGGCCCGATAATGATAGTTTATCCCGAAGGCTCTTTCTACAGCCAGGTAACGGCAAAAGAGGTTCCCGAAATAGTGGCCGGCCATCTTGTTAAAGGCGGCGAACCGGTTAAAAAATATCTTTACTCCGAAACGGTACATACAGACGGTTCAACCATTCCGCTTTCGGAAACGGCCTTTTACAAAAAGCAGATGAGAATAGCGCTTCGCAACTGCGGCGTTATCAATCCCGAAGATATAGAGGAGGCTATCGCGTCTGACGCGTATTTCGCGCTCGCGAAAGTGCTTACGACGATGAAACCTCAGGAGGTCATTGACGAGCTCCTTGCCGCCGGCCTGAGAGGAAGAGGCGGAGCCGGATTCCCCACGGGGCGCAAATGGGCGTTCGCTATGGCTCAGGAGAACGACACGAAATACGTTTGCTGCAACGCCGACGAGGGCGACCCCGGCGCGTTTATGGACCGTTCCGTTCTTGAGGGAGATCCGCACTCCGTTATAGAGGCTATGGCTATCGCCGGATATACGATAGGCTCAAAGCAGGGCTATGTGTATGTCCGCGCCGAATACCCCATCGCGGTTCAGAGGCTCAGAATAGCCATAAATCAGGCGAGGGAATACGGACTTCTCGGCAAAAACATTCTCGGTTCGGGATTTGATTTCGATATAGACATCCGTCTCGGCGCGGGCGCGTTCGTATGCGGAGAGGAAACGGCTCTTATGACTTCCATAGAAGGCCACAGAGGCGAGCCACGCCCCCGTCCGCCGTTCCCAGCGATCAAGGGTCTTTTCGGCAAACCCACCATTCTTAACAATGTTGAAACATACGCAAACATAAACCCGATAATCCTCAGAGGCTCAAAGTGGTATTCCTCAATCGGCACCGAGGGCTCAAAGGGCACCAAGGTGTTCGCTCTCGGCGGCAAGATAAACAACGTCGGCCTTGTTGAGGTTCCCATGGGCACCACTATCCGCGAGATAGTAGAAGAGATAGGCGGAGGTATTCCGAACGGCAAGAAATTCAAAGCCGCGCAGACAGGCGGCCCCTCCGGCGGCTGCATAAGCGCCAAGTATCTCGATGTGCCGATAGATTACGACAATCTTACGAAAATAGGCTCTATGATGGGCTCGGGCGGTATGATTATCCTCGACGAGGACACCTGCATGGTGGATATTTCCAAATTCTATCTTGAATTTACCGTTGACGAGAGCTGCGGAAAATGCACACCCTGCCGCATAGGCACGAAAAAGCTGCTTGATTATCTTACAAAGATAACCGAGGGCAAGGGTGAAATGGAAGACCTTGACAGGATTAGAGAGCTTGCCAACCATATGAAAGTATCTTCGCTCTGCGCGCTCGGCCAGACCGCGGCAAACCCGATACTTTCAACGATGAACGCGTTTGAGGACGAATACATCGCCCATATCAAAGATAAAAAATGCCCCGCCGGAGTCTGCAAGGCGCTTTTGTCCTATTCCATTGACGCCGACAAGTGCCGCGGCTGCACGCTTTGCGCGCGCAACTGCCCCGTAAAGGCTATCACCGGCAAGGTAAAAGAACCCCACGTAATTGACACCGATAAATGTATCAAGTGCGGTCTTTGTATGAGCAACTGCCACTTCGGCGCAGTTGTTAAAAAGTAAGGAGGGGAAGAAAATGGTAAATCTTAAAATCAACGGTATTCCCGTTCAGGCAGAAGAGGGTTCTACAATAATCGAGGCCGCGAGAAAGGCCAATATAGATATTCCGTCGCTCTGCTATCTTAAAGACATAAACTGCATAGGCGCCTGCCGCGTATGCGTTGTTGAGGTAAAAGGCGCAAGAGGTCTTGTTGCCGCGTGCGTTTACCCCGTTTCGGAAGGGCTTGAGGTTTGGACAAATACTCCTCAGGTTCGTCAGTCAAGAAAAACGACTATCGAACTTCTTCTTTCGGAGCACCGCAAAAAGTGCCTTTCCTGCGTTCGTTCCAACAGATGCGAGCTTCAAAAGCTCAGTAAGGAATACGGCGTGGATGAGGATCGTTTCCCGTCAACGGACGTTGTAAAGCCTGTGGACACTTCCTCGGCTTACCTTGTGAGAGACAACAACAAGTGCATTCACTGCATGAGATGCGTTGCCGCCTGCAGCAAGCAGAATATCGGCGTTATCGGCCCCCGTCAGCGCGGCCATAACAAAACGATAGGCTGCGCTTTTGACAGACCTCTCGGCGAAGCCGCTTGCGTTGGCTGCGGTCAATGCGTTGTTTCCTGCCCCGTAGGCGCTCTTTATGAGAAAAACAATATTTCCGAGATTTGGGAAAATATCAGCAACCCCGACAAAAAGGTGGTATTCTTTACGGCTCCCGCGATAAGAGTTACTCTCGGCGAGGAATTTGATATGCCGATAGGCACTAACGTTGAGAAAAAGCTTGCCGGAGCGATCAGAAGGCTCGGCGCGGACGCCGCTTTCGATATGGACGTTACGGCGGATCTCACCATTCTTGAAGAGGCTTCCGAGCTTGTGGACAGAATAAAGAACAACAAGCCGCTACCAATGTTCACTTCGTGCTGCCCCGGCTGGGTAAAATTCGCGGAGCATTATTATCCCGAATTACTGCCCAACCTTTCAACCTGCAAATCGCCGCAGCAGATGTTCGGCGGACTTCTCAAATCTTATTACTGCGAGAAAAACGGGATAGACCCCAAGGATCTTTACGTTGTTTCGGTAATCCCCTGCACCGCGAAAAAATTTGAGGTAACAAGAGAGGAAATGAAAGGCACCGTAGACGTTGCTCTCACTACCCGCGAGCTTGCGATAATGATACAGAGCGCTGGAATCGACTTCGCGCAGCTTCCCGACGAGGAATTTGATTCCCCGTTTGAGACCGCTTCCGGTGCGGGCGTTATCTTCGGCACGACCGGCGGCGTTATGGAGGCGGCGCTTCGTACCGCGGCTTATATGCTCGACGGCAGTTTCTCCGCTACCGATTTCGTTGAGGTAAGAGGAATCGAAGGGATACGCGAGGCTACATACAATGTTGCCGGCAACGAAATAAAGGTTGCCGTAACAAGCGGCCTCGGCAACGCGAGCAAGCTGTGCGATATGGTAAAGAACGGCGAAGCTCCCTACCAGTTCATAGAGATAATGGCATGCCCCGGCGGCTGCATCAACGGCGGCGGCCAGCCGATTCAGAGAGATTCCGTTAAAAACAGCGTTGACGTAAAGTCGCTTAGAGCAAAGGCGATTTACGATCAGGACGCTTCAATGGAACTTCGCAAATCTCACGAATCACCCGTTATCAAAATGATTTACGATGAATATTTCGGCGCTCCAAACAGCGAAAAAGCGCATCATATTCTTCACACAACATATACCGCGAGAAACAGATTCTGAACGGTAAAATAACGAAACCGCAAGCGGAAAAATCCGTTTGCGGTTTTTTATGTAAATAAATTGTCTGTATTATCTGTTTCAGCAGCCCATCAGCTTGCAAAGCTCAAGAAGGCCGTTTACCGTGTAATCCGCCGTTTCAAAAACGCCGCCCACTTTATTGTATTTTGCGAAACCGCGCTTTATCCAAACCGTTTTCATAAGCAATTTTTTTGCCGGAGCTATATCGTTATCAAGCCTGTCGCCTACCATAACGGCATTTTGAGGCAAACAGCCCGCACTTTTGAGAGCGCTTAAAAATATTCTTTCATCGGGCTTAGCGAAGCCTTCCTCCGCGGAGGCCGCGACAACGTCAAAGTATTCGAGGATTCCCCAATCCTCAAGGCGCTTTTTACTTCCCGGCGATTGATTGGCTATTATTCCGAGTCTGTATTTTTCGCAAAGTCTTTTCAGCGCCTCTCTTGTATCCGGATACAGTTTTTCAAGTTCCTTATTCCATTTCGGTAGTGTAAAGCCGTAATGCTTTACAGCCTCGTGGTCGCCCTTTTTGTTTTGCCGCGAAAATTCAATCACCTTTTGCTCAAATTCAAGGGGCGATACCGAGCTTCCCCGCACGGCTTTTTCATATCGGTCTTTATAGCATTCGCTTTCGTCTACAAGAGTGGAACCTATATCAAAAAAAATCCATTCCGCGTCATAAAGCGTGTTTCGCGGCAATTCAATTGAAATACCGTTCCGACCGTGGGCAATTTTACCGTTCATTTCACCTATTGACTTCATCGTGTTCTCCTAATTTTCAAAATATTTCGCAAGCGGGAACCTGTCAAAAAACTCGAAATGCTTTTGCATTGTTTTCGAGAAAAACGAAATAAGGTTACCGTTGCAAAGCGCCATTACAAGCGTGCCTACGTTTATTGCGATAAATTTGTGAAACAGCGCAAGTGAAAGCGCCGCAGAAAAAATGAGCATCAGAAAATCATATGTGAGCTTCCATTTTCGCATATCAAGATTTTTTTCACGCCCCACCACTCTTACAAAAAAATCATAGGCGCACGGCGCAAGATACGTGTTAAAGAAAAACGCCACGGAAAGAGACGTCATCACCATACCCGCAATAAAAAGCAAGATCCTTACGGGCATTGAGTTCGCGGGAATGCCGCGCGTTATATATACGGCAAAATCGAGTATCGCGCCGTATATCAGCGCGGTTAAAAACGAGGTAAGATACGCCGCCCGCACTTTTTTTATTATCACGCACATAAGTATCAAAAACAGAGCCTGAACGATATATTCCGCCGTTCCGTAGCTTAAAAACGAGACTTTTTGGCTTATTATGTAGGTGGGCGCGGCTATCATAGACATTCCGAGATCGGCCTTAACGGTAAACGCGACCGCGAACGGCATTGTCATAAGCCCCGCCAAATAGGCGAATTCTCTTGACATTCTTATTTTTTTCATGGATTTTTTCCTCAAACATTTTCTCCGTTATTACAGTATTGCGGCGTAAACGGTGCGCGGAAAGCGGAAAAATCGGCTCAACCGTAACCGTGGGTAGCATGCCGCCAAGCTCCGCCGGAATCTCTTACGAGTATCCAATTCCAATCGGTATAAGTGGAATCAGGCATAAGCGAGCCGTCACCGCCGGAAGAATCAACATCGAAATCCGAATAAATCACTATGGCTTCATCAGAATTATACTGTTCCGCCCATTTTTTAAACTCATTGGCATGATCATCGCCGGAATAACGGAGCTTTGTGAGCGTGCAGCCATCAAATTCCCTTGAAAAATAATTTTTCACTGTTTTTAAAGCCGATTCAATTTCATCATCGGTATATATTTCAGACGCCTGCCACTCCACCGTTTCAACGGCATCGACATTTCCGCCTTGGCAAGCCGCCAAAGCCAGCGCGATAAAAAGCGCCGTAAAAACCGAAATCATTTTTTTCATAATAATTTTACAAACTCCTTAATAATGCGCCGTCAATCAAAACTTTACGCTGTTAAAAGCTCAAGAACTATGCCCATAAGCTCCCTCGTGTAATAGGTGAGAAAAGTATAAAACGGCGTTTTGCAGGAAACGGAGCGAAATTCCAAGCCCTGCTTTTCGCAGATGAGCTTTGCCCTGTATTCGTGAAATTCGTTTGTGACTATAACGACCTTCCCCGAAAGATTGCGCTCGTCAATTATATTCTTTGAAAATTCAATATTTTCAGAGGTTCTTGTGGATTTATCCTCCTTTATAAGCCTGCTGCCGTCTATTCCCATATCTATAAGCACGTTTTCCATACACTGCGCTTCGCTGATACCCTCGTCGGGCCCCTGCCCGCCCGAAAGGACAGCCACGGCTTCGGGATTTTCTTTAAGATATTTCGCGGCGGCTTTGCACCTGTCGTTCAAAAATCTGCTCGGCCTTTCGCCGTTTACTTGGCAGCCGAGAACTATAACGGTTTTCGCGCCGTCGTCTGTTTTGTAATTCGCGTAGCTCGCCATATTAAACGAGATAGGCGCAACGATAATCAGAACCGCCGCCGCGAAAATCAGAGCGCCCTTAATAAATCCCGCCGGCAGCTTATCGTAAAACGCGGCGAAAAGTATTATCAATACGCAGGCGATTATTCCAACGATATTGCCTATATTCAAGATGTTTGAAACGAGGGGAGCGATATACCATAAAAGGAGAAACACTCCGAGAGACAACAATATGAATTTCAAGCGGAATTTTCCTTTAAACGATTTTATCATAAGCATACTTTAGCGCCGCCAAAGAGGCTATAACCAAAAACGCCATCACAAACGGAAACAGGTGAGGCGCGAGCGCACTCTTAAAAACGGAAAAATTGAGCAGTCTCGCGATAAACGAAAGCGGGAAAACCGCCGATATACCGATAAGAACGAGCCCTTTCCTGCCCGCCAAGCGCTTTATTTCATCTTTATTATATGAAACTCCGAGCCTTGTTACTCCCACCGAAAAAACGAGGCCGGAAAGTATCATCGCAAAAAGCGAAACGGCCACGAAAATTATCTCCCAATGGGTGTAAAACAAAATCGGAAAAGCCCATATGCAGTAAATCTCCGTTACAGTGCCGAGCACAAGCGCGAATACGGCAAGAAACAGCGCGATGACAAAGCAAATTTTAAAAATATTTACCAAATTATCCTTATTTTCTATCTCGGTAACCTTAATCTGCGCCGTTTCTTCTTTTACCGCCCTTTCTCCTGCCAAAAGCTCATCAACCGTTATTCCGAACACCGATGCTATATCGGGCAAGATGGTTATATCGGGAAATCCGTCGCCGTTTTCCCACTTTGAGACAGTGCGGTTGCTGATATTCAAAAGCTCCGCGAGATTCGCCTGGGTATAGCCTTTCTCCTTTCTGAGCGCGGCTATAAAGGCGCCCGTTTTTTTTGAATCCATATCATCACCTCAAGTCAAGCATAGCGCCAAAAACCGTTCATATTCAATGAACCGCCGTTAGAAAATCTCCACCAACAGTGGAATAACGGCGGTTTTTTTAATCTTTTACAAGACTTTTAAGCAAAGCGATTTCTTTCGCGTAGCCGTCAAGCTCATTCGGCGTTTCAAGAAACATCGGAATATTTTTCAGATATTTGTTATTTACTATTTTTTCAAAAGTCTCAATACCGATATAGCCCTCACCTATTTTTTCGTGCCTGTCCTTACGCGCGCCGGCGGGATTTTTACTGTCGTTAAGGTGAAGCGCTTTCAAGCGCTCCAAGCCTATAACTCTGTCAAATTCACCGAGCACGCCGTCAAGGTCGTTTATTATATCATATCCGCCGTCGCTTACGTGGCAGGTATCAAGGCAAACGCCAAGTTTGTCTTTGAGCTCCACCGAATCTATTATTCTGCGAAGTTCCTCAAATCTGCCGCCTATTTCGGAGCCCTTTCCGGCCATGGTTTCGAGCGTTACGGTTGTGGTCATATCCTCGAAAAGCACGGAGTTCAGCGTTTCGCAGATAAGCTCAATGCCCCTCTCCGTTCCCTGCCCGACGTGCGAGCCGGGATGAAAATTATAAAGCATATGAGGGGTATATTCCATTCTTTTCAAATCATCGGCAAAGGTCTCAAGCGCAAATCGGCGTGTTTCCGGCTTATCGGAACAGCAGTTGAGCGTATAGGGAGCGTGAGCGATAATCACGCCGAATCCGGCATCTTTCGATTTTTCAAGAAAGGTTTTCACATCGCTTTCATCTATATCCTTCGCTTTGCCGCCCCTTGGATTTCTTGTGAAAAACTGAAACGTATTCGCCCCTATCGAGAGAGCCTCCTCCAGCATATGGGTGTAGCCCTTTGAAGCGCTGAGATGCGCGCCTATTATCATTTTGAGTTCTCCTTTTCGTTATTGGGCCTGCTGCCCCGAAATCATATCTTCCTCAGCCTTGCCGCTCATAATATATTCCAGCAAATCGGCAACGCAGCCCCTGTTGCAATGGCACGCCTCAAATTTGCAAAGCTTATGTATGGCCTTCGGCGCCTGCCCCGCGCACGCGGGAAGCCCAACCGTTTTAAGCATATCATAGTCGTTATAATAATCGCCTATGGCGGCTATATGGCTTTTATCTATCTTTATCATATCCGCAAGCTTTGTTATTCCCAAGCCCTTGTGCGTTCTTTTCGCGAGCATTTCTATGCTGTAAGGCGATGACGCCATAAAATTAACGTCGTGCTTAATATCGGAACGGTCGATAAGCCTGCGCAGGGAATCTATCATAAAGGGAAATCCCCAGAAAATAACTTTCATCCACCCCTCTCTCGGCACCTCGTCGATACTCGCCACTTTATAATGCGCCTTGTCTATCTTCATAGTGCCTTTTCCGAAAGCGCCGCTTCTTACGATATACACGAAATCGTCAAAATAAATGCCTACGTCGAGGCTTTTGAAAACCTCGTGATATTTTTTTATAACTATCCTTACAAAATCCTGCCCCTTATCGCCTATTGTTGAGCGCCATATCATTTCGTTTTTTGAAAAATCGTAAAGCCCCGCGCCGTTGAGCACAATCGCGGGCCGATTGCAGGGCACTCTGTCATAATTTCTTTTGAGACTTGACGTAAGTCTGCCTGAGGCAAGGGTGAAATTTCCCCCGAGATCTGTGAATTTTTTTATTGCCGCATAATTTCTTTTGGGAAGCTGCCTGAATTTATTGTTGAGAGTTCCGTCTATATCGGAAATCACAAGCCAGTTTTCAAAGGTCTTTTCCATATCAGCCACTCCTTTCGTTTGTAATAAACTAAACTTATTTTTATGATTTGTCAATAGAATTTAGAAAATCGGTAAAATATTTCGGCAAAGGGCTTTCAAATTCAAGCCACCTGCCCGTCCTTGGGTGAACGAACCCTATATGCTTGGCGTGCAGACATTGCCCGTTCAGCCCCTTGTGCACCTTTTTCGGCCCGTAGACGGCATCGCCGACGATCGGGTGCCCTATATAGGCCATATGCACCCTTATCTGATGAGTTCTTCCCGTTTCCAAAACGCATCTCAAATGCGTGTAATCGCCGTAACGCTTTATCACGCTGTAATGCGTGATCGCGTTTTTTGAATTTTTATATGTGACAGCCATTTTCTTTCGCTCTTTCGGGTGCCTGCCTATCGGCAGATTCACCGTCGCACCGTCCTCCTTAACATTTCCGTAAACAACGCATTCGTATGCACGCTCAAAGGAATGCTCTTTAATCTGTTTCGCGAGCCCCGCGTGCGCCGCGTCGTTTTTTGCGACTATCAGAAGCCCCGACGTGTCCTTATCTATTCTGTGGACTATTCCCGGCCGTATAACGCCGTTTATCCCGCTCAGCGAATCGCCGCAATGATAGAGCAGAGCGTTCACGAGAGTGCCCTCGTAATTTCCCGCGGCGGGATGCACGACCATTCCTTTCGGCTTATTCACAACAAGCAAATCCGAATCCTCATATATGATTTCAAGCGGTATCTCCTGCGCTTTTGCCTCAAGAGGCCGAGGCTCGGGAACGGTCACCGATACACTGTCGCCCGCTTTGCATTTATAATTTTTGGATACGGTAAGTCCGTTTACCGAAACGCCGCCTTTTTCTATTATTTTGGCAACGGCGGAGCGCGTCATACCGCGGCACGTTTCGCTGACGAGCCTGTCTATCCTCTCGCCCGCCATATCCGCAAAAACGTCAAATATAAGCGCTTCACTCATCTTTTTTCTCCTTTTTGAAAATATCAAAAACAAGGCAGGCCGCCAGTGATATTCCGCCGAGCGTAACGGCGCAGTCTGCTATATTGAACACGGCGAAATCAATAAAAACGGGCTCTATGAAATCAACGACAAAGCCGTTCGCGGCGCGGTCTATAAGATTGCCTATCCCGCCGGAAACGACTACGCCGACACTCCAGTAAAGCCATAATGAGGAGCATCTGTTTGAAAACAGATACCAAAGCGCAAAAACGCATACGCAAACGGTAAGAGCCACAAAGAGCCACCTTGCCCCGCTGAAAAGCGAAAACGCCATACCGGTGTTTTCGGCGTATCTGAACTGAACAACGCCTTTGATAAAGGGCACGGGATCGCCGCCGAGAAGATACCTTTTGGCGAAAAATTTAGTTATTTGGTCAAAAGCGACAATGAGAATTATCATTACACCGCACCATATATGCTTCTTTTTATGCAAAACACCGCCGCCTTTCGGCAAAATTTCCGCCGCCTTTCGGCAGCCCTTTTAAAAACTAAGGGGCAGGAAGCCTGCCCCCTAAAACAAATCTTTTATTTTCCCATTTGAGCCATTACCGTGGCGCAGTGCGCGCAAAGCTCGGGATGCTCGCTGTTTTCTCCCACGGTTGTAGAGAATTTCCAGCAGCGTTCGCATTTGCCGCCGTCCGCTCTCGAAACCTTAACGGTGAGTCCGTCCACATCGCCGTCAAATTCCTGCATTTCTTCGGTAACCTCAACGGCGGAGGTGATGAAGATCTCGGGCAATTCGGCCTCAACGGATTTAAGAAAACCGTAAAGATCGCCCTGAGCACCCAAAACGACCTTGGCCTCAAGGGATTTTCCTATCGTCTTTTCGTTTCTCGCGAGTTCAAGCGCTTTCTGCACGTCAACACGCACGGCGTGTATCTTTTCCCACTTTTCCATAAACGCCTTATCCGTTTCGATAAATTCCGCCTTCGGTATTTCATTGAAGAGTGGAGACTCGGCGTTTCTTGATTTATCGTGCGGCATATACTGCCATATTTCATCACAAGTAAAGGCAAGAATTGGAGTCAGAAGGAGGGTAAGGGAATCAAGTATTTTATAGAGCACCGTCTGCGCCGCGCGGCGAGTCCGCGATTCGGGCAGAGAGGTGTAAAGCCTGTCTTTCAGAACGTCGAAGTAAAAATTACTCATATCAACAACGCAGAAATTGTGTATCGCGTGGGCGGCCGTGTGATATTCGTAAATCTCATAGCCGTTTCTCGCGGTAACGATAACTTCGTCCAGCTTCATAAGGGCATACTTGTCAAGCTCTTCCAGCTTATCGTTTTCAAGCATATCCTTATCGGGATCGAAATCATAGAGATTTCCGAGGCAGAAACGGGCGGTATTCCTTATCTTTCTGTAATTATCCGAAAGCTGTTTCAAAATTTCGGGGCTTATGCGAATATCGGCGTGATAATCGGAAGAAGCAACCCAAAGTCTCAAAATATCGGCTCCGTACTGCTCAATGATGTCCTGCGGATCAATGCCGTTTCCAAGGGATTTGGACATTTTTCTGCCCTCTCCGTCAACAGTCCAGCCGTGCGTTATGATTTGCTCAAACGGCGCTCCGCCGCCTCCCGCCACCGAAGTCAACAGCGAGGATTGGAACCAGCCTCTGTACTGATCGGCGCCCTCAAGATAAACGTCCGCGGGGCGTTTCAGATAATCCCTTTTAGCACATACGGCGGCGTGCGTGGAACCGGAGTCGAACCAAACGTCCATAATATCCGTTTCCTTATCAAAGCCTTTTTGAGAGCCGCAGTGCGGGCATTTGAAGCCCTCCGGCAGGAAATACTCCGCGTCGTGGGCATACCACGCGTCCGAACCCTCCCGGCCGAATATCTTTGACACCTTCATCATAAGGTCGTTGTCAATAATTTCCCTGCCGCATTCCTTACAGTAAACGACGGGAATCGGAACGCCCCATTTTCTCTGGCGCGAGATGCACCAGTCGGCGCGTTCTCTTATCATAGACTGAAGTCTGTCCTTCCCCCATTCGGGGAACCATTTAACGCTCTCGGACGCTTTTATAGCCGCATCCTTGAAATCGTCAACTGAGCAGAACCACTGAGAAGTGGCTCTGAATATAACAGGCTTATGGCATCTCCAGCAATGGGGATATTGGTGAACTATTTTTTCAAGAGCGAAAAGATGGCCCGTTTTTTCAAGGTGCAGGGCTATGGGCTTGTTTGCCTCCTCGGTTGAAAGACCGGCGAACTGCCCCGCCTCTTCGGTAAGATGCCCCGTTGCGTCCACGGGAACTATTACCGGTATCTCGGGATAGTTTTTGCATACGACGAAGTCCTCAACGCCGTGACCGGGCGCGGTGTGAACGCAACCCGTGCCGCTTTCAAGAGTAACGTGATCGCCGACTATTACGAGCGAAGTGCGATCCAAAAACGGGTGAGCGCATTTCATATATTCGAGCTCCGAGCCCTTGATAACCCCGCAGGTCTCATAATCGTCGGCGCCTCTTGCTTTCATCGCGGCGGCAACAAGATCGGTTGCCATAACGTAATATTCATCTCCGCTTTTTACGAGAGAATATTCAAAACCGGGGCCCACGCATATCGCGACGTTTGCCGGCAGAGTCCAGGTGGTAGTAGTCCATATAACGAAATACGTTTTGGAAAGGTCGGCCCCCATTGCGGTGAGCTTGCCAAGATCGTCCGTTACGTTGAATTTAACATAAATGGAATGGCAGGGATCCTCGCCGTACTCTATTTCGGCTTCCGCAAGAGCCGTGTTGCAGTCGGCGCACCAGTAAACGGGCTTCAAGCCCTTGTAGATATACCCCTTTGAAGCCATTGAGGCGAATACCTTTATCTGCTCCTCCTCAAAATCCTTTGTGAGGGTGATATAGGGATTATCCCATTCGCCGATAGCGCCAAGGCGTTTGAAGCCCTCGCGCTGAACGTCAACAAAGCCGAGAGCCGTCTCACGGCATATCTTTCTGAGCTCCAAATCGGAAATATTGCTGTCGGCCGTGATATTGGCGGTTTTCCTCGCCTTGAGTTCGGTGGGAAGCCCGTGCGTATCCCAGCCGGGAACATAGGGCGATTTAAAGCCCGTCATATTCTTGTATCTCACAATAAAATCCTTTAGCGTCTTATTGAGAGCGTGACCGATATGGATAGGGCCGTTAGCGTAAGGCGGGCCGTCGTGAAGCACAAAGAGCGGCTTCCCCTCGTTGAGCTTCATAAGCTGCCTGTATTGATCGTGCTCGTACCATTTTTTAAGTATTTCAGGCTCGCGCTGAGGCAGAGAGGCCCTCATCGGGAAGTCTGTTTTCATCATATTTAACGTTTCTTTATAGTCCATTACAGAGTCTCCTTTATGCGGAAAATTCCGCACAATATATGTATATTATTTTTTTCTTTTCTTGAAAAATCCGCGGAATTTCAGATCGTCGTCATCGTCGTCATCCGCCTCATAATCATCGGGCGGAATAAGGCTCAGCTTTTCGTCCGTTCTCTCGTCGCCGTGCTTTACATTGAAAAAGCTTTCAAACGGAAGATCTCCGCTCTGCGAGCTTTCAATATCCTCCATTTCGGGCTCCTCCGTTATTTCGGTAACGGGATATCCCTCTATCGGCGTTATTTCATCGGCGGTAAAAGCGTCTATGGCGGATTTTACGTCAACGCCGCCTATTTGGGCGTCACCTGAGGAAATTTCGGATATTTCTTCCGTTTCCTCTGTTTCACCCGCGTTTTCGGCTTCCACGCTCTCTTCAACTTCCTCGATTTCCTCTATCTCCTCAACCTCGTCCGCATCATCGGGTTCTTCGACGGGCTCAGCCGTTTCTTCGGTTTCCTGCGGATCCGCTTCGGCTTCGTCGGCGGTCTCCTCGTCGAACGGCTCCATTTTTTCCATATCGGCAACGATGCTGTCAAGCTTTTCGCTCGCCTCGGCCGAAGTGGGAATAATGGCGTCTTTCATTTCCTTAAGCCTTTTCAGTTCGTCCTCATACAGAGAAATAAGGCTTGCCTTGAACGCTCTCGATTCCTCTTTGAGCTTTGAGGCAAGGTTTTCGTGCTCCTCTTTTTCGGCTTTGGCTTTTGAGATAAGCTCGCCCGAGGTTTCCTTTACCTGAGCTATTATTCCGTTTGCGGTGGCTTTGGCAGTATTGAGTATGCCGCTTGCCTTTTTCTCGGCCTCGGTTGCTATCGCGTTCGCGACGTCCGTTTTCTCCTTTGTGAGCTTCGCCACGTAATCGCGCGCGTCGGAAATGAGCTTTTCCGCCTTTTCCTTTGCTTCCTTTGAAATCTCTCCGGCGGTTTTTTGGGCGGTGATAAGCGTTTCCTTTATCGTGTCTTCCTCCGCCCTGTATTCAACAATCTTATTCGCAAGGATCTCCATCTTTCTGTAAAGTTCCTTGTTTTCAGCGTAAACGGCGGCGTATGATTCCGCTATTTCATCAATAAAAGCGTTTGTTTCGTCTATATCATAACCATGCTCTGATGTAGACAGCTTTTTTTCCTTTATCTGATTTGGTGTTATCATATTCTTCCCCTCCAAAAATATTACATAAACATTCCGTTTTGCTCAAGCTCGTCTAAAATATCGTCGCCGAGCACATCAACGTTATAAGGCGTTATTATATAGGTGCTGTTTGCCACTCTCTTTATTGAACCCTCAACGGCATAGGCCACTCCGCTCAGAAAATCAAGCATACGCCTTGCTATATCGCGGTTCGTTGATTCAAGATTCAGCACGACCGTTCTTTTCATCTTCAGATTATCGGCAATACCCTGCGCTTCGCTGAACTGCTCGGGCTTAACAAGCACAACCTGCACCTGCGCGGTGGTATGAATGCTTACAACCTTATCCGAATCGGTACGATAGCGATGAAATCTTTCGGTTTTTTCCTCCTTCGGAACACTGACGTTTCTTGCACGACGATTTTGCTTTGCCGCGTGAGGAACTTCGTAACCGGAAGAATTATCCTCATAAAAATCATCGAAATCTTCATCAGGTCTTTCCCTGAAAATATCGGTGAATTTTTCTAATAAACCCATATTCCGCCTCCTAAACATATTTTCTTGCGCCAAAGACGGCGGAGCCGACTCTGACGATATCCGCGCCCTCGGCAATGGCGGCTTTGTAATCCCCGCTCATTCCCATGGACAGAATATCCATATCTACATTATCTATTTTTTTGCCTTTAATGTCAATGAAATATTGCCTCATTTCGGCAAAATAACGCCTTGCCTGCGCCTCGGTTTCACAAATCGGCGGAATCGTCATAAGTCCTTTGATTTTTATGCCCGGCAGCGTCGATATCTCATAGAGAATATCCTCAAGCTCTTCGGCAAAAATGCCGCTTTTGCTTTCCTCTTTTCCTATATTTACCTCCGCAAGGCAATTTGTGACAACGCCTTTCAAGACCGAAATCTTTGATATTTCCTTTGCGAGCTTCAGCGACGAAACGGATTCTATCATATCCGCCTCGCCGACTATGCTTTTTACTTTATTCGTCTGCAAATGGCCTATCAGGTGCTTTTCAACTCCGTTTAAACGGAGACTGTCTCTTTTTGAAAGATACTCCTGAACGCGGTTTTCGCCTATAAGATCCGCGCCGAGAGCCAAAACCCTGTTTATATAGACAGGCTCCACGGTTTTAGTAACGCACATAAGGCGAACGTCGTTTTCGCCGCGCCCCGCTTTAACGGCGCTTTCTCGCACCTCGTCAAGCACTCTTTTGTAATTTTCCTCTACCGCTTTAAGCTTTTCTTCATCAGGCAAAAACTTTTCCGTTGTGAACATCCTTTCCTCTTATAATTATTTCGTCATACGGCTTTATGCCGCCGGATATTTCGCTGTCGCCGTAGCTGAGGATAACATAATCCTCGCCCGTATAAAGTATATCGGCGCGCCTCCACTTGGCGATATTTGACACAAGCGCGTAAACGCCCTTTTTGCCGTCAAGCTCGTGAACGGCCGACGGGCTGACCTTTACGCCGGTGTAGGATTTGACTCTTATCTCTATATCCTCAAGCCTTAAAGCGGATAATTCGCTGCTCATCTCGTTGCAGGATAAAACAAGAAGCGTGTTTTCGGAAGCCGCGGAGGTGCCCGCCCCTTTTTCTATTTTGCATTTTATCGTTTTATCCAGAGATTTTATATATACCTGAACGGAATCGCCGTTTTCAAGCCCCTCCAAATCCTGAGAATTTACAACGCAGCACAAGTACCACACGAAGCTGCCGATTATTTTTCCGCCGCCCTTTACGGAGCCTTTGACCGAAAGCGCCTTTTCAAGATAACCGTTGAACGTGTTTACATCCAAATCCTTTACTTCGGAATAGCCGAACTGCCCCTCGCAGCCGTCGGTGTATTTTGAATAGTAGCCCGAATTCTCTGCCTTTATGTAATCCGAAGGCTTGCAGGAATTAACGTCTATCCCGCTTATTTTACCGTTTATTTCTTTCAAAACTTCGGTAAAATCGATATTTTCGTTTATAAGCATTTCTCTTTTGGTGAGATAATCGCTCAGCTTGCTGCCGCAATCCTCGGCGGCGCTTATCTCTCCGCGGGCGGCGCTGCGGATAAATCCGTTTACGCTTGAAAGAATATTGCCCTCTAAAGTTTCGACGTCCGTAACGCTGCCTACGGAAACGTTTATCATATCTATGTAATGCTGACGTTCCTTTTCAAGCTCAAGATAATTTGAATAATTCTGAGCGTTTTCGGCCGATGAAAACATCATTGCGATATTTCCGCCTTTTTTGACCTTTTCGCCGTCCGATACCGTGGCGACGGCAACCCCGCTTTTGCTTTGCACGGGCTTTTCGTCCCTGATTATCAGCGCGCGCGTTTCAACGGCGTCGTAAACGGTGGCAACCTCGGCGGTCTGAGTCTTCAGACTTACGCTCATCACGCTTATACATTCCACGGCGACAAAAATTAGGATAAGGATTATTATCCCCAACATTATAAGGTTTTGGCCCGAGCCTTTTTTCGGTTTAACTTTATCAGCCATAGTTTAAAAATTCCCTGCTTTTATTTATCGCCGTTTGAACAATATCCACGCCGTCAGCGTCGGCATAGAGCCAAACCGCGTTTTTTCTTCTTTTGAACCAAGTGATCTGCCTTTTGGCATAGCGCCTTGTTTCTCTTTTTAGGTTTTCCGCCGCTTCTTCAAGGCTTGCCTCACCGTCAAAATAAGGCTTCAGTTCCTTGTGGCCGATGGCCTGAGCGGAATTTGCGCCTTTCTCGGCAAGGCAGCGGCGCGCCTCATCAACAAGCCCGTTTTCAAGCATAATATCGACACGGCGGTTTATTCTCCGATAGAGCTTTTCTCTATCCTTAAAGCCTATTACGAAATACAGCGTTTCGTAAGGAGTTTCCTCAAGACGCGAATTTTCATTCTGAAAACTTTTGGTGCAGCCCGAAGAATAGTATATTTCAAGCGCCCTCGCCACTCTTTTTTTATTGTTTTTATGAATGCCGCGCGCGGATTCGGGATCAACGGCGCAAAGCTCGCCGTAAAGCTCGTCGGCGCTTTTTTTCATAAGATTTTCGCGCAGGGCGGGATCGGTCTGCGCCGGCGTGAATTTAATATTGTCAACAAAGCTGTCAATAAACAACCCCGTCCCTCCGACGATTATCGGCACCGCGCCCTTTTCGGTTATATCCTTTACCGCTTCGCCCGCGAGGCGGCAGAAATCCGATACGGAGAAGCTTTCGTTTCTTTCAAGAAATTCCGTAAGGCGGTGCGGAGCCTGAGCCCGTTCCTCCCTTGTGGGAGCGGCGGTGGCAACGCTCATACCTTTATATATCTGCATGGAATCGGCGGATATTATCTCGCCGCCGACCGCTTTGGCTATTTCAATGCCGAGAGCCGTTTTCCCGCTCGCGGTAGGTCCGGCTACAACTATGATTTTTGTTTTCATCACTGTATTCTTCCGAACTGCTTTTCGAGCTCGTGCCTTGAAATTTTTATCATAACAGGTCTGCCGTGAGGGCAGTATCTTATATTCGGCATGGAAAGCAGTTTTTTAACGAAAAGCTCCCGTTCGTAATCGGAGGTGTTATCCCCGCCCTTGACTGCGCCGCGGCAAGCGGTGGAATGAAATATCCAATCCATTTTTTCGGGCTCTATATCCGTTTTATGCTCAAGCAGTTTCTGCGCTATCTCGATTATCAAATCGCTTATATCCGCCCCGTCCAGCATGGCCGGAGTTTCCCTTACAAGCACCGAGGTGTTGCCGAAATCCTCAGCGGCGAATCCGCACTTTGCCAAAAGCGGCAGATTTTCGATTATAACGGCATACTCGTCGGCAGAGAGCTTTACCGCCGCCGGACTGAGCAAGACCTGCGAATTTATCTGCGACTGAGCCCTGAGGCGCTCGTAATTCATCCGTTCGTGAGCCGCGTGCTTGTCTATATAATAAAGGTCGTTTTCGATTTCAACTATTATGTAAGTTTTAAAAGCCTCGCCCACGATTTTGAAAACCGGAGGCGCGTCCTTTTCGTCAATAACCGCTGCCGGTTCCGTTTTTTCTTCCTTTTCCTCTTCAAAAAGAATATCCGGCGCGCCGCGCTTCGGCTGACCTTTCCTTGTTTCGGCGTTCTTTCCGAAAATATCGAGTTTTATACCGGCCGTTTTGCGAACGCTTTCCCCGCCGTCCGACTGATATATCGGCTTTCGCGGCGATTCGAGCTTCCACGGATTTGCCGTATCGTTTACGGCAAAACGAAGCTGATTAGGCTTTTCCCCTTTTTTAAAGAAATCGGATTTTACTACGGCGGCAGGGCTTTGAGCAAAACGCTTTTCATCCGCCGAAAAGCTGCCCTGTTTAACCGTATCCTTTGTTTCCAAAGCCGTTTTTACGCCATAGAAAATAAGATTGAAAACCGGCCTTTCATTAACAAAACGGACTTCTATTTTTGCGGGATGAACGTTGACGTCAACGAGTTTTGAATCAAGCTCCACATTCAAAACGCAGGCGGGATATTTCCCCGTCATAATCGAATTTTTATAAGCCTGCTCCAACGCGGCAACGGCGGTGGCGCTTTTAACAAATCTGCCGTTTATGAAAAAGAACTGCATTGCCCTGCTCTTGCGTGACCGGTGCGGGCTGCTTACCAAGCCGTAAACTCTCATTCCCTCATAAGAATAATCAACGTCAATAAGAGTGTCTGAAAATTCTGCGCCGTAAACGGAATAAACGGCGCTTTTCATATCGCCGTTTCCCGAAGTGAACAGCGCCTGCCGACCGTCGCGGATAAATCTGAACGAAACGGCGGGATTGGATATCGCCGCCCTTTCCGTAACTCCCTGAACGGCGTTTGCTTCGGTAACGTCTTTTTTAAGAAATTTCATTCTGGCGGGCACGTTGCCGAAAATATTTCTTACGATAACCGTGGTGCCGTTTGGGCAGCCCGCGTCCGAAAGCGAAATCTCCTCGCCGCCCGAAATCTCATATCTCGTTCCCGTATCCTCATCATTCGTTTTTGTGAGCAGTTCAACGGAGGACACCGCCGCTATTGAAGCCATAGCCTCGCCCCTGAAACCGAGAGTGGATATGGAATCAAGATCCTCGCTTTTTGATATTTTTGAGGTGGCATGCGGCAGGAATACCTTTTTTACGTCCTCCCTCGCGATACCGCAGCCGTCGTCCGTTATCCGTATATATGTTGAACCGCCGTTTTTTATTTCAACGGTTATATGCTTCGCGCCCGCGTCCAACGAGTTTTCTATCATTTCCTTAACAACGCTCATCGGGCGCTCCACAACCTCGCCCGCGGCGATAAGGCTGTAAATCTCCTTTGGAAGTACGTTTATTTTAGGCATTCAAATCACCTCTCTTTCCGCTATGCCGACCTTTACAGTTCCTCCGACTTTTTCTTTAGGTCGTAAAGAATCTGCAAGGCCTCCATAGGCGTAACGGTGTTTATATCGGTTGTTTTAAGTATCTCTATAATCTCGTTTTTGCCGTTTACGGAGAAATTATACTGAATATCCTCTTCTTCCTCCTCAACGGCGTTATCGGCCTTAAATTTTATATCTATCTTTTTGCTTTCGGTCTCTTTAAGCAGAGCTTTTGCCCGTTTTATTACGGGTTCGGGCACTCCTGCCAGCTTAGCGACCTCTATGCCGAAGCTTTTGTCCGCTCCGCCCCTGACTATCCGGCGCAGAAAGGTTATATCGTCGCCCCGCTTTTTAACGGCAACGGAATAATTTTTAACGCCGTCCAGCATTTCTTCCATATCGGTGAGCTCGTGGTAATGCGTGGCAAACAGGGTTTTCGCACCGAGCGTTTTCTTTTTGCACACAAACTCAAGCACGGCCCCCGCAATGCTCATTCCGTCAAAAGTTGAAGTGCCTCTTCCTATTTCGTCAAGAATTATCAGGCTGTTTTCCGTGGCGTTTTTCAGTATTGAGGCAACCTCGTTCATCTCCACCATAAAGGTGGACTGACCGGTGGCAAGATCGTCCGAGGCGCCGACCCTTGTGAATATAGCGTCAACAATCCCTATATTCGCGGATTTCGCGGGCACAAACGAACCTATTTGGGCAAGCAGAACTATGAGCGCTATCTGGCGCATATACGTTGATTTACCGGCCATATTCGGGCCGGTTATTATTGCGCATCGGTTTTCGGCCTTGTCCAGCAGAGCGTCGTTCGGCACGAAAAGCGCGCCGTCAAGAAGAGATTCGACTACGGGGTGCCTGCCCTCCTTTATATCAATAACGCCCTTTGTGTTGAGCTGCGGGCAGACGTAATTGCCTGCCACCGCTGTCTGCGCAAGACCGGCAAGCACGTCAAGAGTCGCAAGCGCCTTTGCCGTTCTCTGCAATCTTTCGACCTCCGCGGCAACCGCGGAGCGAACGGAGCAGAAGACCTCATATTCAAGGGCCGCCACTCTGTCCTTAGCGCCCAAAATCTTGCCCTCAAGCTCTTTCAGTTCCTCGGTTATATATCTTTCGCAGTTTGTCAGAGTCTGTTTTCTTATATAATTCTCGGGCACAAGTTCTTTATATGAATTTGTGACCTCTATGTAATAACCGAAAACGCGGTTGTAACCCACCTTGAGCTTCGGAATGCCGGTAAGCTCCCTCTGCTTCGCTTCTATCGAAGCTATTACCCCCGCGCCGTCCGCCATAATGGCTTTAAGCTCGTCTATTTCTGAATTGTAACCCTCGCGTATCATTCCGCCCTCGCGCATTGTGAACGGCGGATCGTCAGCTATCGCCTTTTCTATAAGCTCCTCTATATCCGAAAGCAGATCGATATTTGAATCTATCTCTTTGAGCAGCGCGCTTGAAGATGCGGAAAGTTCTTTTTTTATCTCGGGCAGCCTGCCTATCGTGCCGCAAAGGGTTTTAAGCTCTCTCGCGTTTGCCGTTGAGTAGGCTATCCTCGTCATAAGCCGCTCAATATCTTTTACGCCCGAAAGGGAATCCCTCAGCCTGTCCCTCCTGACGGTATCGTCGGCAAGCTCGCCGACGGCGTTTTGGCGCTTCGTTATTTTTGAAACCGACAAAAGCGGCCTTTCGAGCCAGCGTCTCATCATACGCTTGCCCATAGAGGTTTTTGTTTTGTCTATCACCCATAAAAGCGAATGCTTTTTTTCGCCGCCCATCATTGATTTCGTAAGCTCAAGATTACGCCTCGCGCTCATATCCAGCTTCATAAACTCGTCTTCATCAAAGAAATCGATTTCGGACGGAGCCTCGATCTCGTTTTTCTTTTGAACCTCTTTAAGATAATCTATAACCGCGCCGAGCGCGGAAACGGCCGATTTGCTGTGGCCGAGCCCGAGCGCTTCTATCTCGTCTTTTTTAAGCGTTTCCAAAACAAGATTCGCGGCAATGTCAAAATCAAATTTAATATCGTCCAAAAGCTGAGGTTCGGCACTAAGATTTGATTTTATAAATTTCGCCGCCTTCGTGAAATCGAGCGCGCGGGAATTTATAAGAATTTCTTTCGGCTGATAAGCGGAAAGCTGATTTATAACCTGCTCTTCGGCGTTTTCGCCGTCTATTACCGTGATATGAAATTCGCAGGTCGATATATCCGCGAAGCAGAGACCCGTTTCGCTATCGCCCCTGAATATTGAGCAAAGATAGTTGTTTACCCCTTCCTCAAGCATATTGCTTTCTATCACGGTGCCGGGCGTTATGATCCTTATAACATCTCTTTTGACGAGCCCCTTCGCCTGCTTCGGATCCTCCGTCTGCTCGCAGATGGCCACCTTATAGCCTCTTGAAACAAGCTTCGCGATATAAGTATCCGCGGAGTGAAACGGCACGCCGCACATAGGCGCGCGTTCGTCCTGCCCGCAGTCCTTGCCCGTGAGAACAAGGTCGAGTTCCTCCGAGGCGATTTTCGCGTCGTCAAAAAACATCTCATAAAAATCACCGAGTCGGAAAAACAACAGCGTTCCGGGATATTGACTTTTTATATCGAAATACTGCGCCATCATAGGCGACAGACCGCTTGCTGCCATTGCTTTTCCTCCTCGATCATCATTTTTTGCTCAATCAGTGGCAACCGCCGCAGGTGCTGCAATCGTGCGTGCAGGTTTCAGGCGGTATTTCGCAGGTTTCGGGATCCTGACCGTCGAAAAACAGCCCTATCATCTTGCTTATATACTGCGCCATTCCCTCCATTTCGGAGGCGGCCTCGGAATATTTTTGCATATTTGAGTTTTGCATTATTTCCTCATAAAGCTTCTGATACTGCTCCTGAAGCTCGGCTATCCTGCTTTTGTCTGCGTCGTCGCCCTTGCCGGCCTCCTGCTGATATTTGAGCGACAGCAGCTGAAGTTCCTGCATCTGCGACTGAAGCGACTCGTCCGCGTCATTTACGGCGGCCGCCGCCTGAAGCGCGGCGAAACGCGGATCCTTTTGAATTTCCTTTCCGAGTTCTCTGAGCGTTGATTCCAGACTCATAATTCAATTCCTCTCTTTCTCGCCCTTCAGCACATAGGTGAGGGGCTCTGTTACTTTTACGTTTTGGAAGGTGTCGATAAGCTCTTCTCCACCCTCAAATTCTATAATCAAATTGCCGTCCGTTCTTGAGGCAACATAATTATCTCCGAGCTTGCCTTTTCCGTAAACAAAGCATTTAAAGGTTTTGCCGGCGTATTTTTTCATATTTTCCGCCGATATTTTTTCCTGAAGCTCCGTAAGCTCCCTGAACCATACGCCCTTTTCCTCGGCGGAGACGGGATCGGGCATCTCGGCGGCAGGCGTGCCTTTTCTCGGTGAATAGATAAAAGTGAAAAGCGAAGTGAATTTCACCTCTTCAACAAGGGAAAGCGTGTCTTTAAACTCATCGTAAGTCTCGCCCGGAAAACCCACGATAACGTCGGAGGTTATGGAAAGCGCGTCGCCCATAAGCTCCTTGGCATAGTTTACAAGGCTCAGATATTTCTCTCTGTCGTAGCTTCTGTTCATAGCCCTAAGCACCCTGTCATTCCCGCTTTGAAACGGCAGGTGCAGGTGCTTTGCCACCTTTGAGCACTCGGCCATTGTCTCTATAAGCTCCCTCGTGCAGTCCTTAGGGTGGCTCGTCATAAATCTGATGCGAAAATCGCCGTCTATTTCGTTTAAACGGCGAAGAAGCTGCGAAAAGCTCACTCTCGGCGCGAGATCCTTGCCATAGGAATTTACGTTTTGCCCGAGAAGCGTTATTTCGCGGCAGCCGTTTTTTACAAGCTCTCTCGCCTCACCGATTATAACGTCCGCCTCGCGGCTGCGCTCGCGCCCCCTTACATACGGCACTATGCAATATGAGCAAAAATTGTTGCAGCCGTACATTATCGGCAGCCACGCTCTTTTGCTGCCGTCCCTCAGCACGGGAACGCCCTCGGCTATCGCGCCGTCGGTATCGGGTATCTCAAATATCCTTTTTCTTTTTGTAAGAGCTCCGTATATAAGCTGCGGCAGTCTGTAAATAACGTGGGTGCCGAAAACGAGGTCGATATACGGAAAGCTTTTTTCAATCCGCTCTGCGACGTGCTTTTGCTGCATCATACATCCGCAGCAGGCGATTACAACGTCCCGATTTTCGCTTTTGTAATTTTTGAGCATACCGATATTACCGAATACCCTGTCCTCCGCGTGGGCGCGGACGGCGCAGGTGTTGAAAATTATCAGTTTAGCCCCAAACCTGTCGTCCGTAAAGCCGTAGCCCATCTCTTTGAGCATACCTTTTATCTGCTCGCTGTCCGCAAGATTTTGCTGACAGCCGAACGTCACAACGCACGCGAGCGGCTTTTCACCGTACCTTTTCCGAAGAATGCCGCGCACCTTTTCGGAAAAAACCCGCTGCTCCCGTATTTCCTTTTCATCTATCACGGCGGTTTTTCTTTTTTCTCCGTCCATTGCGCTCTCCCTGCCGTCCGGCATACCTACCCATATTATTTAGATTATATCAAAATAATCCGCGTTATTCAACAGATAATTATAAAATATATTAAATAAATATAATAAAAAAGGCAAATTTCAGCGGCAAGAAAATACTGTTGCATTCGGCGCCGCCAAGTGATAAAATTTTCATTACCGAGGTGATGATATGCTGAAAAAAAGAGGCGCGGGCGTGCTTTTTCATATCAGTTCAATGCCCTCCCCCTACGGAGTGGGAGTTTTCAGCGGCGAGGTAAAGGATTTTATAGACCGGCTTGAATATATGGGCTTCACTTACTGGCAGGTGCTGCCGTTCAACCCCACCGATCCGTCCGGCAGTCCCTACTGCTCCCCGAGCGCTTTCGCGGGGAATTTTATGTTTATCGATCCTAAACGCCTTTTCGACGACGGACTTATAACAAAAGGAGACCTTGACGAAAACATTTACGGTGGTTCGCCATATACCGCCGATTACGCTTTTGCCGCTGAAAAGAGGCTGAAGACGCTAAAAACCGCGTTTTCAAATATCGGCGAAAAAACCGCCGCCGATATAAGTAAATTTGCCGACGAAAACCCATGGCTCGAAGATTACGCCCTTTATATGGCGGTAAAGGAGCTTGAAAACGGCAGAGACTGGCGCGATTGGAGCCCGGAGCACTCGCATTACGGCGTCTGCGTTAAAGCGGCCGAAAAATACAAAAAATCCGTTGATTTCTGGAAATTCGTTCAGTACGTTTTTTTCAGCCAGTGGTTTGAGATAAAAAAATACGCAAATTCAAAGGGCATTGCCGTTATCGGCGATATGCCTATATATGTGGCTATGGACAGCGTTGACGTTTGGTCTAATCTCGATTTGTTTCTCATAGACGAAAAAACTCTGAAAACGGAAAAGGTGGCGGGAGTGCCGCCCGATTATTTCAGCGAAGACGGCCAGCTTTGGGGTAATCCGATATACGATTGGAAAGAAATGAAAAAAGACGGTTACGGGTGGTGGCTCTCGCGTATCAAAACGGCGCTGAAAACATACGATATTGTAAGGATAGACCACTTCCGCGCGTTCGCGAGCTATTGGGAAATACCCGCCGATTCAAAGACGGCCAAAACGGGCGAATGGAGAAAGGGGCCGGCAGACGACTTTTTCGGAAAGGTTTTTGAGGCGTTTCTCGACGCTCCCATAATCGCGGAGGATCTTGGCTGCTGCGGTGACGACGTTGTGGAATTGCTTGAAAAAACCGGCATTCCGGGAATGAAAGTAATTCAGTTCGGCTTTGATCCCGACGCCGATTCGGCTCATCTGCCTCACAACGCGCAAAAAAACAGCATAAATTACGTTGGCACACACGACAACAACACGCTGCTCGGCTGGCTTTGGGAAGCCTCCGAGCGAGAAAGGCGTTTCGCGCTTGATTACTGCGGATTTGACGGCGAAAACTGGGGCGACGGCGGATACCGCAGCGAAAGCTGCCGAAAAATAATTGAGGCCGTTTGGAAAAGCGCGTCAAACGTGGCGATAATCTCTTTTCAGGATATGTGCGGTTTCGGCGCGGACGCGAGAATGAATATTCCCGGAGTGCCGGAAAAAAACTGGCGCTTTCGCACCACGCGGGAAACAATAAACGGCTTGGACGCGGAATATTTTCGGCGCATAAATTCACTTTACCGAAGAACATATTCCGTATTTGATTAACAATATCAAAACTCCCTCATAGAATGATATGAAGTTTACTTCAAATATTCTGTAAAGGAGTTTTTTTAATGGCTGACAGTTCGTTGTTCAATAACGGCGAAAGACAGATAAATGAAGCGGTCTGCATAGACACGAGCCGAATTTACGACAGCTGTGTTTCAAAGGATTGCCTGGAAGATTTAAGAGTTACATTTTTCAGCCGCAGCCAGCGTCTCATAGACGAAGCGGTAACGGTAAAAACGCGTGAATGCGAAATCGCGGCGGTATCAATCGACGTGGAGGAGGTTCCGTTCAACAGAGGATATTTCAGCGTTGACATAACCTTCTATTTCAGACTCGGATTTGATACCTATGTATCGCCCTGCACGGCGCCGGAAGTGGCGCTCGGCTTTGCGCAGTTCACAAAAAAGTGCATTCTTTACGGCTCCGAGGGCAGCGTAAAGGTATTTAATTCAAACCTCATCAACGAGGAAACGGACTGCCCCGAAGCGCCGCGTTACTCTAATCCCACCGCGAAGGTGCAGGCGGTAGATCCCGTTATCCTCTCAACCTGCGTTATAGACGCGTGCGACTGCTCGATTGCCGTAAACTCGTCTCTGCCGCAGTCCATACTCAACAACGTTTCCGACAATATTCCAAGCGCCGGAGCGTCTAAAGCCGTGCTCGTTACCCTCGGGCTTTTCAGCATCGTTCAGATGGAGCGTGACGTTCAGATGCTTATTCCCGCCTACGATTACTGCATACCGGAAAGAGAATGCCAGTGCAACACTCAGAGCCCCTGCGACACTTTCCGCTCGATCGATTTCCCCGTTGACGAATTTTTCCCGCCCGAGAGAGACAATTCGGGCCCTTGCTCCTGCTGCGGCGACAACAACGGAGACGGCAACGATAATTGCGGCGACGATAATTGCGGCAACGGCAATAACAACCGCGGCAATTAGATATTCGGCCCGCGCGCGCATAAAATATAACGTTTTGAACGGATTAAAAAATCCGCAGCCTGCCGGCTGCGGATAAATTTTTTGTGTTTATATTTTTTCAAGCTTAGCGAAATTCGCCATAAGCTTTTTCGTTCCCGCCCTGTCAAACGCGACCTCAAGCAGAGTGTCGTTGCCCATAGCGGACGCGGAAATGATTATTCCCGTTCCGAAAGTCTTGTGGCGCACCGTATCTCCCACGGAATAAACCGTTCCCGTATTTGACGGAGAAGAATTTACCTGCCCGAATTTCCCAGCGGCGGAAGAACTTGAACGGTTTATGATCGTTTCCGCTCCCGAACGCCCGAAGCGCCCGACGGACACGGGGCTTTGGCGCGAATAAACGTCTGCCGTTATGTCCTCAGTAACACTTTCGGGAAGCTCCCTTATAAATCGGGAGATCATATTTCTGCCCGTTGTGCCGTAAAGCATTCGGGTGCGCGCGTTTATAAGATACAGCTTTTCCTTCGCGCGGGTTATTCCCACATAGGCAAGGCGGCGTTCTTCCTCCAGATCCTCCGTGCTGTATACGGAAAGGCTCGACGGAAATATTCCCTCTTCCATTCCCGATATGAAAACAACGGGAAATTCAAGCCCCTTTGCGGAATGCAGAGTCATCAGCACGACGCAGTCCTCATTTTCGTTATACGAATCTATATCGGAGACAAGAGCCACATCCTCAAGAAAGTCGGAAAGCTCAAAATCCCCGTCCTCCTGAATATAATTTTCAAACATCGATGAAAGTTCGTTTATATTGTTTTTCCTGTCCTCCGCCGACTCCGGCTCGTCCTCCGCGAGATACTCAAAATATCCGGTTTCTTTGATTATCTCCTCAAGAAGTTCCGTAAGAGTGGCGCCGTCATTCAAGAAGTTCTGAAAATGCCTTATCAACGCGGCGAAATCCTTAAGCTTTTGCGCGGAGCGCAGGGTTTTTTGAAATTCATCGCTTCTCTCGCACACCTCAAAGGCGGATATGCCGAGCCCCGTTGAGATTTCCATAACGTTCGCCGCCATCGTGCTGCCGATACCGCGCTTCGGAACGTTGAGGATACGCTGAAGACGCACATTGTCCGCGGGATTGTTGACAACGGCAAAATACGATACGATGTCTTTTATTTCCCTGCGGTCAAAGAAACGGTTGCCGCCTATTATTTTATGCGGTATTCCGCTTTTTGTGAGAGTTATTTCAAGATTTCTTGACTGCGCGTTCATTCTGTAAAGTATCGCGTGGTCGCTCATTTTCCTGCCGTTTTCAACGTTTTTGAGTATTTCCTGCGCTATAAACGACGATTCCTCGTTTTCGTTATTTACCGTGTTCAGGATTATTTTTTCGCCCGCTCCCGCGGCCGTCCAAAGATTTTTGCCCTTGCGGTTTTTATTGTTTGCAATCACGGCGTTCGCGCCGTCAAGAATATTCTGAGTTGATCTGTAATTCTGCTCAAGGCGTATCACCTTTGCGTTTTTGAAGCGCTGCTCAAAGGAAAGAATGTTTTCAACGGTCGCGCCCCTGAAACGGTAAATGCTTTGATCGTCGTCGCCCACAACGCAGATGTTTTCATATCCGCCCGCCAACAGCGAAACAAGCACATACTGAGCGTGAGAAGTGTCCTGATACTCGTCTACCATAACGTATTTGAATTGCTTTTGATAATGCTCCCTCACGTCACCGTTTTCTTCAAGCAGGCGCACGGCGTTAAAAATAATATCGTCAAAATCCATCGCGTCCGCTTTAAGCAGCTCTTTCTGATAGAGCTCATAGCAATCGGCGATTTTTGATTTTCTGAAATCGTTCGCGGAGCTTTCTCTGTATTCCTTCACGCCGATAAGGCTGTCTTTCGCGGCGCTTATCTCGTTGATTATCGATTTGTGATTTAAAATTTTATCGCTTATGCCGAGAGATTTTTGGCAATGCTTCATCACGCGGCGCTGATCGTCCGTATCGTAAATGGTAAAATGCCCCGTATAACCGAGCCTTTCGCCGAAACGCCGCAGCATTCTCGCGCAGCAGGAATGAAACGTGAACGCCCAAATTTCGTTTGCTTCCTCTCCCAAAGCCTTAACAAGGCGCTCTTTCAGCTCGCCCGCCGCCTTATTGGTAAAGGTTATGGCAAGCACCTGCCAAGGGAGCGCAAGCCCCTTTTCAATTATGTATCTCACGCGGTTTACAAGCACCGTGGTTTTTCCCGAGCCGGCGCCCGCGAGTACGAGCAAGGGCCCCTCGGTGCATTCCACAGCCTGCCGTTGCATTTCATTTAAAGCCATAAGTTCACCTGCTTTTTAGAGTGAAAAAGGGTGTCCGAGACACCCTTTTGAATTTGCCGTTTTTTGCCCGATCAGCGCAAAAGCGTTAAAAGAACGCCCGCCGCCACCGCAGAACCGATAACGCCCGAAACGTTCGGACCCATAGCGTGCATAAGCAGGAAATTCGCGGGATTTTCCTTTTGCCCCTCTTTTTGACTGACGCGCGCCGCCATAGGTACGGCGGATACGCCCGCGGAGCCTATAAGCGGATTTACCTTGCCCTTTGTGGCTATATACATAAGTTTGCCGAAAAGAACGCCGCTTGCCGTTCCGACCGCAAAGGCAACAAGCCCGAGAGCAACGATAAGTATTGTTTTTCCGGTAAGGAAGGTCTGCGCGCTTGTTGTTGCGCCTACCGAAACGCCGAGCAATATTGTAACTATATTCATAAGCTCATTCTGCGCCGCCTTCGCGATTCGCTCCGTTCTGCCGCTTTCCTTTAGCAGATTGCCGAACATCAGCATACCGACGAGCGTTGCCGCGTCCGGAAGCAAAAGCGCGACTATTACCGTGACCATTATCGGGAACAGTATTTTTTCAAGCTTTGAAACGGGGCGGAGCGTACCCATTACGACCGAGCGCTCTTTTTTAGTTGTCAGCGCTCTCATTATCGGCGGCTGAATAACGGGCACAAGCGCCATATATGAGTAAGCCGCCACGGCTATGGTGCCGAGCAACGCGGGGGCGAGAATGGCCGTTACGAATATCGCGGTGGGGCCATCAGCACCGCCGATTATTGCGATAGCGCCCGATTCCTTATCCGTAAAGCCCAAAAGCGTTGCGCCTACATAAGTAAAGAATATGCCGAACTGCGCGGCCGCTCCGAGAATAAAGCTGGAGGGATTCGCGATAAGCGGCGAGAAATCGGTCATCGCGCCTATTCCGAGGAATATCAGCGGAGGATAAATACCCGCTTTAACGCCGAAATACAGAAAATCCATCAAGCCCGGCGTTAAAACCGCGCCCGTGGCTTCGTCGGTCAGTCTGCCGGCAACAAGGTCTATAAAGCCCTGCAAATCGTGATACTGCACCGCGAGATTCGCGCCCGGAATATTCGCAAGCAGCATACCGAACGCGATGGGCACCATAAGAAGCGGCTCAAAACCCTTTTTGATGCCCAAAAACAGAAAGAGAAAGGCAAACAGGATCATAACTAAATTTTTCCAGCCGCCCTCCGTAAAGAAGTATGCGTATCCGCTGTTTTGGAATATATCCGAAATGGCGCCCCAGACGCCCTCCAATATAGCCATAATGCAAGCCTCCTCCTATCAAAATGACTTTGTGTTTTCGTTTATTGCCGCTCTTGCCCAAGGGTTCCTGCCGCCGACGTCTTTCCTTTTTACCGAACAAATAACAAATCGGTCGGAGCCTTCAAACGCGGTTATCGCGGCGGTAACGGCCGCAACGGTTTCGGGGGTGACGCCGGTTTCAACCGTCGGAGCGGGCGCAGCGCCGATACGACCGGCGGGCCTTTTTGCGGGCGCGGCGGGAACGGCGCTTACAGGCTTCGGTTCCTGATTTCGCGCGTTTTTCGCCGAGCGGGCTTTGGCGCGCTTTTCCATACCGGAAACGAGCTTGCCGAAAATATTGAAAACCAATATCAGAACTATGAGTACGGCGAGAACTATACCGACGCCGGCAACAACTACCGTTACGACCTCGGTCCAGTCCACATTTTTAATATAATCCGCAAAACCGCCGGAGGCGGAAGCCGAAAGAGTATTCATAAGCATGAAAATATTCCCCCGTTTGTTCAAATTAGTTAGTATTATAAAACAGTTAAGGAATTTTTTCAATACAAAATTTCATATAATGATAATTTTTTGACAAATGATAATAACAACTTGATTTATTTTCAAAAAGGTTTATAATTATTAGTGGCGAAGGAGGCTTGGCAATGAAAAAAGAAGTTCTTATAATCCTTATCCTCGTTGCGCTCATTCTTTTTTGGTTCGCGGAAACGGCGGGAATGCACAAAACCTCAAGAATTTTAAACGGCGCCGTGGATCTGGGCTTTGCTCTTTTGAAATAGTTATATTACAGAAAAATCCCCGTGCAAAAGTACGGGGATTTTTGCGTATAGCTTAGGATTACATTACCGATTTAAGATAAGCCACCGTGTTTTTATCCGTCTTGCTGTTAAGATAAACCGTGTTTTCGTTTAATACCCATATGCCGCCGTACACCGTTTCGGAACCGCTCTGCTTAATGTCGTATTCAACCAATTCCTTCGGCGTCATCCCGTCAAGCTTCTTTTTCATCTCGTCCGTAACGTCGCCCGAATAATAATATACGATTATTTCCCAATCGGAGCTAAGTCCGAGATTTTCTATATCCCTGTTAAAGAAATCATCAAGCTCGGATTCGCTGAAATCATCATACGATTTCAGTTCCCCGAAATAATTGTAAACGTCTATCGCCTGAGAAAAATCGGTTTCGATATATGCCAGCGAATCAAGAAAATACTTTTTCGGTTGGTTAAGCATATCCTTGATTATATTTTCACGCAGCGTGTCATATTCGCCGAGCTTAACAAAACTGCTTGAGGGATTAACAAATTCGTATTCATCGTATACCGTTTCGGAATTTAACTGCCAATTATCGGAATAATCGTCTATACCGATAAACAGTATATCCTCATCGTTTATATTTCCCAAAATCGGGAGCTGTTCAAGCGCTTCCCTCGTCTGCATCAAATCGGCAAATTCCAAAAGAATATCGTTCGCGGCAACGGAATATGTTCTCTTCAGCGTTGAGCCGTCTTTTAAATTATAGGTAAGAGCGAATGAATACCCGCCGTACCAATTATAATCCTCGCTGCCGTAATTATCTATTGTGGCCTGATCCACTATTTTTTTATGGAGAGCCTCTACCTTTTCCTTGGCGTCGTCACTCTTAAACGTGAAGGTATTCAGCGGAATTTCAAAATCCGTGTAATCGCTAAACCCTAACGGCATAAATATGAGATCGGATAAAAAGTCATCCGATGAATTTATATTTTCGTCTATCGTAACGCTCTCCACATCGCTTGCCTGCGGAACGTTGCTTATATATCCGATCCTTGGAATAAGCTCAACGCACAGGCAGACGGCAAGACTCGCGGCGGCAACGCACGCGAAGCATTTTGCAGTGGTCTTGGTAAATGCCTTTTTGTAGAAAATTGCGCTCAAAATCATCGTGACGATCAACGCGGCCGCTATCGCGGCGGGTATTCCTATATAACCTCCGCCGAAAACGCCTATCGCCCTGACGGCATAGGAAAACTGGCAGATAACAATCAGAATAATCGGAACCGCATTACCCGAAACGGAGATTTCGGCGATCTCCGATTTTCTCTTTTTGAAAACGGCAAGACCTACGGCATATGCTATGGCAAACTGAACAAGCGAAGCGATTATATATTTTATAAATCCGCCCTCATTGGCAATATTGACGAAAAATCCGAAAGGAGAAACTATCCACGAATAATCGGCGCCCAAATCAAAGCCCCATATGGAATTTATATACGCCGTCAACGCCGTAAATCCGCTCGGAAGAGAGAAAACGGCTATAAGCGCAAACAAAACATAATGCCACATTCTGCCCGAAATCACGGCGCACAAAACGAGGATTGCGAATAAAGCGGCAAGTCCGCAGGCGCAAACCGCGAGCACGCCTATGAATTTTCCGGTTTCAAGCGTTACGGAGCCGGCGCGAAACAGAGCGCTTGACTTTATGAAAGCCAGCGAAATACCTGACGTTAAGACGAACGAGAGCACTATATTGATTATACCGAAAAGTATGTTGGCGTTGAAATAAGTTTCTCTTTTTACGGGCACCGAAAAATAGAATACCGACGAGCGCTTGCTGAATATTTCGCGGTACATATTCGCCGTCAAGGGGAAAAGCCATGATAACGCGCCGAACAACAAATATACAAGCGAAAAATAAAAACTAAGTTGGGATGTAATATCTATCGTATAGCCTTCAACGGCATTGTCAAGAATTTCTTTGCACATTTGAAAGCAAAGAAAAGTAAGCCCGAAAGAAATTATGGCGAAAAACGCCTGAAAAATTGCGCACATAACGATGTTTCGCCTGAAAACTTCCTTTAACTGCGGCAAAAATCTGCTTTTACTGTTCAAAGAATTTGTTGATGTCATATCCGGCCACCTCCATTTCACTGATAAACAATTCCTCAAGCGTAAGCGGAAGCGTTTCGGAAAACGCGGGGTTAAACGAATCGATAACGCTCTGTATCTCACCGCTCTCTCCCCTGACCGTGAGCTGAGTCATTTTTCCCTGATGAACTTCTTTAACTATATTGAGCTTTTCCCTTATTTTTTCCATATCCTCCTGATTTTCAAGAATAAACTGAACGTGGAAAAGCCCCATCGACTCGCCGTCTATATCCTTTTCCATCAGAATACCGCCGAGATGAAGAAGCCCTATATGGTCGCAAAAGCCCTCAAGCTCTCTGAGATTGTGGCTGGCGATAATTACGGTAGCCCGCGTTTCCTGAACGTAATCTATCAGAATTTTCTTCACAAGCTCGCGGATAACGGGATCGAGCCCGTCGAAAATCTCGTCAAAAAGAATATATCTCGGCATATATGAAAGCGAAAGCATTATTGCGCTCTGCCTTTGCATACCCTTGCTCATAGCGGAAATTTTCTGCTTCGCGTTTATAGGAAACACCGATTTAAAATACGCGAATTTTTCCTCATTCCACGAAGGATAGATCGAGCGGTAATACTTTGCCATACTTTCCACCGTTGAGCCCGGAAAAAAGTAAGGAAAATCGGAAATATAGGCCGTTTCGCTTTTTACCGCGAGGTTTTCAAACGGCGTTCTTCCGTCAAGATAAGCGTTGCCGCCATCGGGATAATAGACGCCCGAAAGAACGTTGAGCAATGTGGTTTTTCCGGCTCCGTTTGAACCTATCAAGCCGAAAATGGAACCGTCGCCGACGGAGAACGAAACATCGTTTAGCGCTTTCGTTTCACCGAAATATTTTGATAAGCCTTTTATCTCAATCAAAATTTATTCCTCCCATAAATCATTTAGGATAGCCAGAACGCTTTCCTTAGGCACACCTGAATTTTTAGCGTCCGAAAGCGCCGCCTTCGCTTTCGCAACGGCGGATTTCTGCACCTGCTCCAAGCCGGTCGCTCCGCCTTTTACAAAAACGCCTTTGCCGGCCTTTGTGTAAATAACCCCTCCCGCTTCAAGACTTTTGTAGGCTTTCGCAACGGTGTTGGGATTTATTCCGAGCCGGCAGGCAAGCGATCTGACCGACGGAAGCATACTGTCCTTTTCATAAACGCCGAGATTTATATATCTGATTATATTTTTCTCAAGCTGAATATAAATAGGATCTCGGCCATTTACGTCAATTGTAAACATATGATCTCCCCCACAATTCGCGCCACCGTACTATAAAAAGCAGTACAGCAACAAATTCAGCATAACACCGCATATATATTTTGTCAATAGCTTTTACCCGATTTTTTCGGTATTTGCGCGATTTTTTGCCGTAATACGGAAAAAGCGCACGCTGAAAAAGTCAGGGGAACAGATTTCTACACGCAGGCAGACTTCGAGAAACGGAACTGAATTCGATATTCAAGCGGCTTTCTCATTGCAGTAGCTATTAAAAATTATACAGACTGAATTTTTGTAGATGATACCGATAACGCAAGCATATTTATTCTCTCGGCGCGGTTCGGACCGCTTTATCGACAGTCTGAAAAAGGCTCGGCAAAAGCCGAACCCTTTTGAGATACTTTTACGGTTTTAAGCCTGCGCTTCGCTTATTACCACCTCGGCAATATTGGGCGCGTGCGTTTCCATACCGTTGAATTTGTTTGAGCCGTCGTTTGAAAACGTCAAAACGTTTTCGCCTTTTTTAAGCTCAATATTGAAAGTGACGGTCGTGAAATTGTCCCAACTGTATGTGTTTCTGCAATACTCGTTGCGTGTTTTTCCGTTTACTCCGAGGGTTATGAAATCCTCAACGAGATCGATATTATAGCTGTGAATGCCGTTTTCGTGATTATTCGCGTAAAGCACAGTCATTTTATATATTCCGCTTTCCGGAACCGAAACGTCAAACCGCGCGGAGCCGCCCTCGGACGAGATCCCGCCTATATAATCCGTTTTTGAAGCGTGGCTTGCGTCTATATACGCCTTGCCGCTCAGCTTTGCGTCGTTCGCGTCGAGAATTATCTGAAACGCCTGCTTTACGGACGGCTTTATCGTCATTTCCGACACCTCCGGAGCCGAAACGTCAATGTAATTCAGCCCTCTGCGAAGAAATACCGTGGCCTTTCCGTCGGCCTCGGTTACTGCCGGAGCGCCGTCAAGCGAAAGGCTTACGTTTTTATCGGTTTTTAAATCGTAATATCCGTCCGCGGGAGATACGGCAAGGAAAGAGCTCAGAGAATCATCGGATCTTTCACTGTCCGGCATAACATATATATTGGCATTGGGCTGAGTTTTTCTCACAAGCAGAGAATCGAGCACATAGGTGCCGTCGTTATGCGTAAGGCGAAGCTTTTTTCTGCCGTCGTTCAGTTCGAGAGTCACGGTTTTTGACGAGGTGAGCTCGCTTCTTACCGTGTTTTCAAAGGCTATTACGCTCTCCTGCCCGTCGATGCTCATATTAACATAAGTATGCGTTCTGTCATTCGGATCCTGACGGCCGTTTTCATCTACGGGCCCGTCGTTTGAATTGCCGTAAACAAAAGTAAAATCATAGCTTCCGTCGTCGGGTATGTCCACAACTATCTCCACGCCGTCGCCCTCATTCTCCATTCCGCCTACCATTCCCGCAATTTCGCCGGTGGTGGCATAAGCGCTGTCGTACGTATAGGCGTTTCCGAGAAGCGTGCCCTGCTCAAATTCGTAACGGGTGTAAAGATTTTCGCCTTCACTGTAAACGTCGCCGTCGTTCGCTTCTCTTATCTCAACAAAATAAGCGGTGTCGGAATTCATATCGTTCAGATTTACGCTTATGCTTGAGCCGCATTTCGCAGTATAAGTTTCGAGCACCTCGGGCGCGAAGACCTTGCCCTCAATCCCCTGGAATGAAACGGCGCTTACCGTTACGCACACTTTTTTGCCGTAAAGAGCGGTGTTTTTCAGATTCTTCACCTTGACGGCGCCGCTGTAATCGGCTCCGGAGGCAAGTATTTTTATACCGTCCTTATCATCGCTTAAAGAACCTATCGCGAGAAACTGCTTATAGCGCAGCTCCCTTTTTTCTTTAATCGCCTTGCCCAAATCGGAATGGAAAAGATCGTGCATCGTGATATTCATCGTCTGCCCGTCCATTTCCGAATACCAGCGATATACCCACCAAGCCGAGTTGGGCGTGTTGTAATCCGCCGCGGTGCTGCAAAGATTATTTGCGAGCAGCCAGTACGCCTGGTCGGCATATACCTTTGAGGTCTCTATCTGGGTAATGTACTTCGCCATAGTATTGGGATTTCCGTTATCCTCCATTTTTCCGTACTCGGTTATAATTATCGGGGTATCGGCGGAAATTCCGTATTTTTCCTCGGTCGCTCTGAATTCGTTTACGTGAGCCTGCCAATGATATATGGAATATTCGCCCAGCTCGTGATAAATCATAACGTCCGGCACGCAATTGTTTTCGGAAGTATATTTAAGAAATCCATCGCTCTTTTCAAGATTGTAATCCATATATCCCGGCCCGCCGATAAGCGCGTTGGGATCGAGCGAACGCACATAGTCGTAAGTCATTTTCCAGGCTTCATAGAAGTTCTGCCTGCCCTCGTCGCCGAAATCGTTCCAGCCGTTGCCGTCGTCGCCCGTCACCCATGGGCCGAACCAAACGCCGTTGTCGCATTCGTTATAAAGGCAGTAAACTATCCTGTCGTGATAATAGGAATCCTTTATCTCCTCAACAGTTTTCTCAATCATCGGGAAAAAGACGGAGGTTATATATTCTTTCCAGTCATATTTACCCGACTTTTTCATTTCCGTTATATTCTGCTCATCATAATACCAAGTGGAATACATATCCTGAAGATAAACGATAAGATACTTGCAGTCTTTTCCCGCCATGGCCTCTTTTGCCACGTCGCCCATCTCGCCTATCGGGTGCTGAAGACCGCCCTGTGTTTTCGTCGCGAGGGAGGTGAGATCAATACTTTCAACCATATTGTAAGACGGCACACCGTCCTCCGCTATGCCGTAAAGAAAGCCCGTGGCTCCGCCGGTAACGTTGCCGGTAAGATTTTCGGCGTCAAAAATCACCGTCGGTTTATAGAAGATGAAAAAAACGCCAAACGCAAAAACCGCTGCCAAAATCAGGGCAATTACGCAGATTATTATTCTTTTTGCGATATTTTTAGCCTTCATCGTTTTTTTCCTCCTCTAAAAAGCACAAATTGAGCGCATGCTTTTCCACTTTAAAATTCACTTCGCTGTAATCAAAATTTTCACCGTCGCAGTTACCGAGAAGCGGTTTGCCGTCCGTTGACCAAATGCGGCCGCCGAGTATCTGACCGCATCTTATCTTATCAGACGCGCCCTCGGCGGTGCCCGCGTTATATTTAGGAATAAGCGGCAGCGCCTCGGCAAGAGATACGGGACTTACGAGGGCGTAATCGAGTATTCCGTCGTCCAACTTTGAATTGGGGGCGGGGCAGAAGCCGCCGCCGTAGTAGCTGGCGTTGCATATTGCGAACAGCGTGTAATCGAGAGGTTCGCCTTTAATGCTGTAATGATTGCCCTCGGAATCTATACAGTCAAGATCGGCGTTTATTTGGTATTTCAGCGATCCGAGAATGCATGGAACAATGGCGATATTATATGCCTGATGACCGAGAAATTTGACTCTGTCCGCCAGCTTTTTGCCGATGGTTTCAACCTTCGTATCAAGTCCGTAGCTCATTACGTTTATGCATTTTTCGCCGTTATAATCAATAAGATCTATGGGCTTTATCTTATATTTCAGATCGCCCGTATGTAAGCCGAAGGCTTTGACTATTCTCAAAGGATCGAGCTTTTTACTGCCGTAAAGCTTTTTGCAAAAATCGTTGCCCGTTCCGAAAGGCAGAATCATAAGCGGAGTGGGCGTATTCGCGAGACCGTTCGCCGCTTCGTGAACGGTGCCGTCGCCGCCGCAGGTAACTATAACGCAGTTGTCTCCGTACTGCTCGGCATACCGTCTCGCTATATCCTTGGCGTGGCCGCTGTGCTCCGTTTCCTCGATTATCATTTCGGCGCCGTCCTTCCAACGAAACGCCGACTGCACTTCCTTAAAAAGCAGTTGCTTTTGCTTTGTTCCCGCTATTGGATTTTCAATAAATACGTACTTCATTTTTTCCTCCGTCACATTACTTTTGTCCCGCCGATGGGGCGAATTATAAGTACATGGCAATTTCCCGCTCCGAAAACGCTTTCAATCGCCGCTTTATATTCGTCAAGCATTTCGTTCGGAACGAAAGCCTGTATCGTGCCCGCGAAGCCGCCGCCGTGAACGCGGTAAGCCCCTTTGCCTTTCAAAATATCCTCCGTTACGCAGAGCGCCAGCGAAAGTCTCTGCGAAGTCGGATTGGACGGAGAATAAACATTCTGATTATACATATACGAGGATCTGCCGCTGTCGATGATTATTTCCTTAAACGCGTCGAAATTTCCGCTTTCAAGGGCCTCGACCGCCTTTTCAACCCGTATATTCTCATTGTAAAAATGGAACGCGCGCAGCAGCGCCCTTTCGCTTACCTTTCCGAAAAGCTCGGGAAGCGCCTTTTTGAACTCGCCGTAATCGGTCTCCCTGAGAACGCTTTTGCCCATGGCCTCGGCAACGCTTTCCATTTCGCCTCTTACCGCGGCGTAATCGTCCGTAAGATCGCTGTGGCTGCCGCCCGTGTCAACAATGCAAAGCGAATAGCCGCTTGCCGAAAAATCGAAATCGACCTTTTTGATAACGGGATTTTCGGTTGATTTGAAATCTATCGTAACGAAAGTTCCCACGGACGAAGCCGTTTGGTCAAGCAGACCGCTCGGCTTTCCGAAAAACACGTTTTCGCTGTACTGCGCTATTTTCGCTATTTCAACGGGGCTTATCTTTCCGTCGTTAAAAAGATAAGATATGCTGGTACCCAAAAGCACCTCAAACGCCGCAGACGAGGAAAGACCGCTGCCGCCCATAACATCCGACGCGGTCACCGCGTCAAAACCGCCTACGCTGTAGCCCATATCCTTAATTTTGGCGGCAACTCCCCTTACCATAGCGGTCGAATGGCCGAATTCTGCCTCGTCCGGCAGGAGCTTATCGAGGTCAACTACATTCATCGCGTGCCCGATCGACTGCACTCTCACCGTGTTGCTTTCGTTCAGGGCGCAAACGGCGATGGCGTCCAGATTTACCGACGCGGCAAGCACCTTTCCGTTATTGTGATCGGTATGGTTGCCGCACACTTCGGTTCTGCCCGGAGCAGAGGTTATTATCACATCCCTGTCTCCGCCGAAAATGCCGATAAACTCCCTTATCGTGTTTATGTAGCGCGTTCTCTGAAGCTCAACGGCGCTGTCAAGCACGTAAACGGCTTTCAGTTCTTCGTCTTTCTCTCCCGCGGCGATGGCGTCAATGTATTCCTGTGGTTTCATTTTATTCTCCTTTCAGCACCGCGCATTCAGCGCCGGCCGTTTAATCGGTTCAAAGCCCGAACATCAATATTTTTACAAAGCCATTTCCGGCGGATTTTACACGCGCCGAAATCAAAATGCGTAACCCGCCGATTTCCGGACGGATAACGGATTTTATTTTTTACAATACTATTCTGTATTTTTGCTTTTGCTGAGTATAGAGCAAAAGCGTCTGCGTCATTTGGCGAGATTTTATTCCGAAGAAAATATTGAAAATAAGACTCGTTATTCCCGTTACCGAAACGATTATTATAAGCAGAATTATGAACTGCTTTGAAAACGGATTGAATATCTCCGCCCCTATCCTTGTGTATATATACATCATAGGGGAAAAACCGAGAACGCTGAGAGCCCAAAACTTGATTATATCATAGTGCATTGAGCCGTAAAGTATTGAAATCATAGCGGGCGGGATCGACGGCACAAATCGGGAAACAAGCAGAATATAAGGATTTCCGGAGCCCTTAAAGAGTATCCATTCCTTTAAAAATCTGGCTCTTCTGGCGTTTAGGATGACGGTGATGAGCCCCGCGCCCATCCAGCTTCCCTCAAAATATTTAACAAGATAATATATCGAAATTCCGGCGGCGTTTATGATAAGCGCGGTTGGTGTGGAAAAAACGGCGCCCGGAATAACGCACAAAAAGGTTAGCGGCAGAGGAAGGCGGCATTTCGCGATATACAAAGCGAAAATGCACATAAGCACCTCAAACTTTGTATCAAGCCCGATAACGGCGCTTTCAAGATTCGCGAGCCATTTTATTATGGCGTCAAATCTTACGGTAAGGCTCGGCTGCTTATACAGGCAAACGGAGAGAAACACGAGCAGCGCGGCCGTTACAAGAATTATAACAACCGAAATAAGCTCGGTTTGGTAACGCTTTGATTTTTTCACCCGTTAAGCCTCCTTTTTACCGTTGATTTAATATGAAGAAAATCAATATTCGTGATAGTTGCCCAAAAATTTAAATTCGGGCAGTTCCGACGAAAGCGCGCACAGCAGATCTATGGTTGTTTCATCCTTTGTATTGCCCATTAAATCGGCGTAGAAATAATAATTGAAATCTCCGTTCCCGATAGGCCGCGACTCCAATTTCGTAAGGTTCAGCCCCGCCATCGAAAATCTGCCGAGCACCCTGTAAAGCGAACCTGTTTTATGGGATTCGGGAATAGTAAAAATAAGGGAAATTTTATCGGCGTTTTTCTCTATCAAAAGCTTTTTTGATATCACAATAAAACGCGTTCTGTTATTACTTATATTTTGAATTTCCTTTTTTAGAATTTTCAGGCCGTATTTTTTTGCCGCTTCCGCGGGGCATATCGCGGCAATATCGTTTCTGCCGCTTTCGGAAATAAATTTGGCGGCGGCGGCCGTATTTGAATAATTGACGCCGGTAAAGCCGAAATCGTTTAAGAATTTGGAGCACTGCGCCAGCGCCTGCGGATGGCTGTAAACCTTTTCTATATTCTCGTACTCCGCGCCCTCGCGCGCGCAGAGATGGTGATGAATCTCAAGAGAATAGGAGCCGATAACAAAGAATTTATACTTCATAACAAGGTCGTAAGTTTCGTGGACGGAACCGACAGTTGAATTTTCTATCGGTATTACTCCAAACTGCGTTTCGCCCTTGTTCACCGCCTCGAAAACATCCTCAAAGCGTTTGCAGTATTTTATCTGCCCATTAGGGAAAAGTCTTCTCGCCGCCATATCGGTGTTTCCGCCGTAAACTCCCGCGCAGGCGACCGTGCCTTTGCTTTCCGTGAGTTCCTCGTTCGTTATGGCGGAGCTTACCGTATCCCGAAGTTCCTGCCCTCCGCCCATAATCTTATGCTGGAGGGCGCGGGACGCGTCCATCATCGCGGCAAAAACCGTTGCCACCGTGCTGCCGTGCTCGCCGCATTTTTTATGAACGTCGTCAAGAATTTCCCTTTCGCGCTTTTCGTTTAAAACGGGCAGCCCTCTTTCGACCTTATACTGCGCCACCCGCTTAGATATCTCCATTCTTTTTATAAGCAGGGGTATCATTTCTTCGTCTATATCGTCTATCTGTTTTCTTAAATCAAGTAAATCCATATTTTTTAATTTCCCTATATCATCACGAAATAATATCAAGCATCACCAGAGCGGCAACCGCCTCGACAACAGGCACGGCTCTCGGCACTATGCAAGGATCATGGCGCCCCCTTATCTCAAGCGTTTCGTTTGTCATCGTTTTCAAATCAACGCTTTTCTGAGGAGCCGAGATCGACGGAGTGGGCTTTACCGCCACGGAAAACACGATCGGCGCGCCGTCGGTTATTCCGCCGAGAATGCCTCCGTTATGATTGGACAGCAGGCGAACGTTTCCGTCTTTTATCTCATAGCAGTCGTTTGCCTCGCTCCCTGTCATCTTAGCGAAGCCGAAGCCCTCTCCGAATTCAACGCCCTTTACAGCGGGAACGGCAAACAGCGCCGCGCCGAGGCGGCTTTCGACCGTATCGAATATATTTCCGCCCACACCCGCGGGCAGACCGATTACGGCGCATTCAATGATTCCGCCCACCGAATCGCCGCTAAGCCTCGCGTTTTCAACTGCCACACGCATATCGGTTTCCCTTTTCGTGTCGATCAGTGAAAACGAACTTTCGGAAAGTCTTTCAAGCAGGTTTGCGGAAATATCGTTTTTATCAAATCTTTCGTCGCTCACTCCGCCCATTTCCGCGATATGCGCGCCTATTTTAACGCCCTTTTCGTCAAGTATCTGCTTCGCTACCGAGCCCGCGAAAACTATCGGCGCCGTGAGCCTGCCGCTGAAATGGCCTCCGCCCCTTATATCGTTGAATCCGCCGAACTTTACATACGCGGGATAATCGCTGTGGCCCGGCCGCGGGATCGCGGAAATATTGCCGTAATCGCCGCTTTTCGCGTTAGTATTTTCTATTATCGCCGCAAGCGGCGCTCCGGTAGTTATGCCGTTAAGGATACCGCTTATTATATGCGGCGCGTCGTCCTCCCTGCGCTGCGTGGCCGTTTTATCTCTGCCGGGAGCGCGGCGGAGCATTTCCCTTGAGATTTTTGCGGCGTTCAGTTTTATTCCGGCAGGAAGACCGTCGATAACGCAGCCTATCGCCTCGCCGTGACTTTCGCCGAAAACGGAAAGTTTTATTTTATTCCCCGTCACTGATGACATTGGCTTTTCCTCCGAGTCTGTTGTAATCCTCAAAGAATGAGGGATACGTTTTGTTTATGCTTTGCGCGTCGGTTATAACGGTGTCTCCCCGCGCGAAAAGCGCCGCGACGCTGAACGCCATTACGATTCTGTGATCGTTAAATCCGCAAAGCTCCGCGCCCTTGATCTCGCCGCCCGTAATTATCATACCGTCACGCGTTTCGCGGGCGTTTACGCCCATCTTTTTAAGATTTGAGACAACGCTCTCTATTCTGTCCGATTCCTTGAGGCGAAGTCTCCCCGCGCCCGTTATCACCGTTTCACCCCGCGCAAACGCCGCTGTAACGGCAATGGCGGGAACGGTGTCGGGGATCTGCGTTACATCAACATTTATGCCGCGCAATTCTCTTTTTCTGCATATTACGCTTTCGCCGCAAAACTCAATATCCGCGCCGAAACGCTTTAAAATATCGACTATCTGCTTATCGCCCTGAGCCGAACCGGGATTGAGCCCGCATATCGCGATATCGCCGCCGACAGCTCCCGCGGCGAGGAAAAACGCCGCGTGCGACCAGTCCGACTCAATATGATAATCTCTTTTTTTATATCGCTGATTTCCCTTTACGGAATATCCGTTTTCGTTTTCGGTTATCTCTATTCCGTAATCGCGCAAAACATTTACGGTAAGGTCAACATAGGGCTTGCTCTCAAGCGGGGTAGTCAAAACTATCTCGCTGTCCTCCCGCAAAAGCGGAAGCGCGAAGAGCAGCCCGGATATATACTGCGAGCTTATATTGCCCGCTATTTCGTAAACGCCGCCCGAAAGCCTGCCGTCTATCGAAACGGGTATCTTTCCGCCCGCCGACAGGCATTTTACCCCATGCTCCTCAAAAAGACGCAGATAATCGCCGATGGGACGTTCGGGAAGCCTGCCCGAGCCCGTAAATGTGACGCTTTTGCCGAGCGCCGCGGCAACGGGCAGAGTAAATCTGAGAGTGTTGCCCGATTCGATGCAGTCTATCGTTTTATCGCCCTTTTCAAGCCCCGAAACGGCGTTTTTCATCGCTTCCATATCCTTTGAGGCGATTATCGGCTCAACTTTTCCCCCGCCCGCGAGAAATGAACACAAAAGCGCTCTGTGCGCCACCGATTTGCTCGGCGGCAGCAAAACCGTTCCCTCAAGGCGTGAATTTTTGAGTAACACCCTGCTCATATTATATACCGAAAAACTCCTTTGTTTTATCAATTTCCACCGTATGGATAAAGCTCGTTCCGATTTCTTTAAGCAAAACAAGCTTTATGGACGAGCCCGTGCGCTTTTTATCGCTGCCCATAGCCGTGACAACGTCTTTAAGCGGATACGGGCATTTTGTTTTCATACCGTATTTTTCAAGCAATTTTTTTATTCTTTCGGCTGTTCCGCGTTGTGTAAGCCCCGCATTTTCGCCTGCCTCGCTTATGAGAAGCATACCTATACCGACCGCCTCGCCGTGAGATATTTCGGTAAAGCCTCCCAATTTTTCTATGCCGTGGCCTGCCGTGTGCCCGAAATTCAAAAGAGCTCTCTCGCCGCTTTCCTTTTCGTCGCGCTCAACAATACCGCGCTTTATATCAACGCATTCAAAAATAAGATCTTCAATAAAATTCCTTGGATCTTCCTCGCTGAGCCTGTTGAAAAGCTCCGGCGATTTTATACAGCCGTATTTTATAACCTCGCCCATTCCGTCTCTGAAATAATGTTCATTGAGAGTATCGAGGGCGCAGGGATCGATAAGCACGAGAGCGGGCTGATGAAACGCGCCGCAAAGATTTTTGCCCTGCGGCAGATTAACGCCCGTTTTTCCGCCCACCGAAGAATCCACCTGCGAAAGCAGGGTGGTGGGTATCTGCACAAATTTTATGCCCCGCAAATATATCGCCGCCGCGAAGCCCGCCATATCGCCGCACACCCCTCCTCCGAGGGCTATTACCAAATCTCCTCTTGTAAGGGCGCGGTCGGCAAGATACTCAACTATTTTTATAACCGTGCCTGTCGTTTTTGAAATCTCACCGGCCGGAAAAACATATGTAAAAACGTTAAAGCCCTCGCCCTCGACGCTTTTTTTTACCGTTTCAAGATAGAGGGGGGCAACGTTCGTATCGCTTATAATTGCCGCCTTTTTGGCGTTCGTAACTTTTCTTATATATTTTCCGCAGTCGCCCATTATGCCCTTTTCAATAAGAATATCATAGGGACTGCCCACATTCACGGTCAGTTTTTTCATCAGCCTATTTCCTCTTTTATCCTGTTTGCCTCGCGCATCATTTTAAGCAGCGTTTCAGTATCCTGCCCGTCGATAGCCTCTCTGAATTTTTCAAGATTGCCGACAAGATCGTCTATTTCTCTTATCAGCGGCTCCCTGTTCGCGATAAACAGTTCACTCCACATTTCGCCGTTTATCCTCGCCACGCGGGAAACGTCCCTGTAAGAGCCCGCCGAAAAGCCCGTGTGCTGAGGCGCGAGGGGGCTTAAAACATATGAGCAGGCAAGCACGTGGGCTATCTGCGACGTGAACGCTATCATCTCGTCGTGATGCTCCGGCGTTGTCACAACCGTGCGGGCAAAGCCCATCTCCTTAGCGAGTTCGATAAGCGTGTCTGTTTTTGATTTCGGCGCGTTGGTGGGTGTGCAGATAAAAGAGGCGTTGTCAAAGAGCGTGGCAAGGCTCGCGTCATAGCCCGAAACCTCGCGGCCCGCCATCGGGTGCGCGCCTATATATGTAAAATTAAAATTCTCTTTTTCAAGAGCTCTGCATATTTTGGTTTTTATTCCGCAGCTGTCCGTAACGATGCTGCCTTTTTTGAACTGTTCCCTGTGCTCCAGCACGAACGGCACTATCGCGTCGGTATAGAAATTGATTATCGTTATATCCGCTTGGGGTATCAGTTCCTCAAGGCTTCCCGTTTCATCGATCGCGCCGTCCGCAAGCGCCTTGCGCGTCACGCTCTCCGTTCTGTTCCAGCCGAGAACAAAGTGATCCGTATTTTTCTTCAAAGTCTTGGCTATACTCGCGCCGATAAGGCCGAGTCCCGCCACAAGAATTTTCATACATACTTCCACCAATACCATAGTTTCCACTATATGATAATACATATTCGGCGGGAAATCAAGAAAATATAAAATTAAATAATTATAAACTAAAGGCTCGAATTTTAATATGACTTTGCGGCGGAAAACGCCGAGCGTCAAAGCGCCGAAAGCCGCTTGGATTCGACGTTCAAGCGGCTTTCTCAATGCGGTTGTTATAAAAAATTATACCGGCTGCATTTTTATCTGCGATACAGATAACACAAATATATTTATTTTATCGGCGCGGTTCAGACCGCTTTATCGACAGTCTGAGGCCGCCCGCAAAAAGCGGACGGCCTCGTTAAGCAAGGCTTTGTGGGGGAGCCTGAGCTTTAAACACAATTATTTTTATTGCGCAGCATAATTATAACTTAATTGAGTATTATTGTCAACACTTAATAAAAGTAATTTTTTCTACGGTAGTTTTTTCAATACGGATATTAACTATATTACCGTTCAATATAATAGTAAAATAAATTCAAAAGGGGTGTATTTTATGGACGCAAAAACGAGAATAAAGGAGCTTATGAAAGCTAAAAACATCACCGAATACAGGCTTGCCAAGCTCAGCGGTCTTTCGCAGAGCACGCTCTCAAATCTTTTCAACAGAAACACCGCGCCGACAATACCCACCGTTGAGGCGATATGCGCGGGGCTGGGCATAACGCTGGCTCAGTTTTTCTGCGACGATTCAGACGAATCCCCGATATATCTCACAAAAGAGCAAAAGGAATTTTTCAACGATTGGCTGGCGCTTACCGCGGAGCAGAAGGATATTGTTGAAAGAATAATAAAATCGTATAAAAGCGCAAATTGACCCGCACCGCCGTCGGTGCGGGTTTTCTTTCGGAACAATCGGCCGAGATCATTTCACAAGGCGGACGTTATTGAGCTTAAAATCCTCAACATCGGGTGAAACGCTTTGACCGCTGAAACGCAGAAGCTCAAGATTTTCAACGTTTTCCGCGTCTATAGCGTGCTTATACGACGGGCAGAGGTTCCCCCAGTGGGTTTTTGTTTTCATAATCGTTATATCCTTAGCGTATCTGATGAAAAACGCCGAATTGTCGTACCTTTCCACTCCCCAGTCAAGGCAGGGGCGCAGATCATAGAGCCCACATTCCCATTTGCTCGTTTTGGAAAGTTCAATATCGCAGTTTTCAAATGTAATATTTTCAATGATATTATCGGCGTTTCCGTGAATAAGCACGCCGTTTTCGCCCTTTGCCGTTATATTGAAAAATCTTATATTCTTTATACTGCCGCTTTTTGTGTTTTCATCGCGGTTAAAGGTGGTAATCGTCACGGGCTCGGCCGTTCCCCACCAATCGGGGCAGAAGCGGCGCGTCTCGATAATTATATTTGAGTAGGAGACATTTTCAACGTTTCCCCCGTCGCGTATCTGAATGGAAAGCCCCCTGTTTGAGCGGCTGATTATGCAGTTTGAAACCATTATGTTTCTGAAGTCGCCCACTCCCTCCGTGCCGATTTTAATCGCGGCGGAGGTGGAAACGAGAGTGCAGCCGTCTATGATTATGTTTTCCGTAGGGCCGTACTCGGAATTGCCCTTGGAGGCTTTGAGGCATATGCAGTCGTCGGCGCAGGTGATATGGCAGCCGAGAATGCGCACGTTTGAGCAGTGGTCGGGATCAATACCGTCGCTGTTCGCCACGTCAAGATCGTTCAGTATTCTTATACCGTTTATAAGCACATCGTCGCACCCGGCGGGGTGCAGAGTCCAGAACGGCGCGTCAACAACGGTGAAATCCTTAAATGTAACGTGATCGCTCTTTTCAACGTAAATCGCCGTGGGGCGCGGGTAAAAATCGCCGGTAACGTAATACCTGTCCTTTCTCTGAACAAAGGCATGGCCGTTAGCGTCTATTGTTCCCTCGCCGCTTATTGAGCAGTGATCCGCCTCATAGGCATAAATGAAAACGAAACTCGGCTTGCCGGTGACGGGGTTGCCGATAAGCGCCGTTTTCGGATCGTTTATCAACTTGTTCGGACGGATATATCCGTCTATATTCGAGGTGGCTTTAATCGAGGCGCCCTTTTGGATATGCAGATCGACGTTTGCCCTGAGCATTATCGAATCGCTGTAAAAAACGTGGCCGCTCTGCAAAACCACACGTCCGCCGCCGTTTTGAAAGCAGTCGTCTATCGCGTGCTGAATCGCGAACGCGTCGTTCGCTCTGCCGTCGCCCACCGCGCCGTACTGTAAAGCGTTATATTCTTTCATAATCTTTCACCGCCCGAAAAAATTCAATAAAATAATATCACATAAAATGCCGTTTGACAAGTGTATGAAGTTATGGTAATATCAAAACGGGACGAATATATTATTTAAGGCTGCCGGGCGTTCCTCAGTCCAACGGAACGCAATGACGGCTCTTTTTTGTGAAAAACGGGTGAAGATTTATGAAAAAATACGACGTGGCAATAGTCGGCGCGGGGCCTGCGGGAATATTCACGGCCTTGGAAATGATAAAAAAAGGCTCAAAAAAGAGCGTAATAATCGTTGAAAAAGGCAAATCGGTGGAAAACAGGAAATGCCCTAAAACCGTCACGGGAAAATGTATGAACTGCAAGCCGTACTGCCATATAACAACGGGCTTTTCAGGCGCCGGCGCTTTTTCGGACGGTAAGCTTTCCCTCTCATACGAAGTGGGCGGCGATCTTCCGCTTCTTATCGGCGAAGAGCTCGCGCAGGATACGATAGATTACACCGATAAAATATACCTTGAATTCGGGGCGGACACGCACGTTGAAGGCGTGGGCAATTCCGAAGAGGTGAAAGAGATAAGGAAACGCGCCATACAGGCGGGGCTGAAGCTGGTTGACTGCCCCATACGCCACCTCGGCACCGAAAAGGCGCAGGAGCTTTATTTTTCGATAGAAAAATATCTGCTTCAAAACGGCATAGAGATAATGTTTGACAGCCAGTGCAGCGACCTTATACTTAACGGCGAAAAATGCCTCGGCATAAGAGTGACGGATAAAAGCGGCCCGCGTGAAATATTTGCCGAACACACGGTTGTGGCAACGGGACGGCGCGGAGCGGACTGGCTTGAGCAGCTTTGCACCGACCACGGTATAGCCCACCAGCCCGGAACGGTGGATATAGGCGTTCGCGTAGAGGTGCGAAACGAGGTTATCGAAAAAATAAACAAGGTGCTTTACGAATCAAAGCTCGTCGGCTATCCGAAGCCGTTCAAAAACAAGGTGCGCACGTTTTGCCAGAATCCCGGCGGCTTTGTGGCTCAGGAGAATTACGACAACGACCTTGCCGTTGTAAACGGCCATTCCTACAAGGAGCTTAAAAGCGACAATACAAACTTAGCGATTCTGTGCTCGCATAATTTCACCGAACCGTTCAATCAGCCGATAGCGTATGCCCAAAAGGTGGGCGAGCTTACGAATATGCTTGGGGCGGGGCATATCCTCGTTCAGCGCTTCGGCGATATTCTTGACGGCAAGCGCACTTGGCAAAAGGAGCTTTCGCGCTCAAACGTAAGGCCGACTCTGCCTGACGCCGTGGCGGGCGACATAACGGCCGCGATGCCGTACAGAGCGATGATAAACATAATCAATTTCATTCAGGCGGTGGATCACGTTGTACCCGGTTTCGCGGGCGCGGAGACGCTGCTTTACAGTCCGGAGTTGAAATTCTATTCAAACCGTGTAAAAATGGACACCGATTTCAACACGAATATTGAGGGTCTGCACTGCCTCGGCGATTCGAGCGGCTGGACGAGAGGGCTTATGATGGCCAGCGTTCACGGCGTTTTGATGGGCAGGATACTCGCGTAAAAATCAAAACCGCTCTTTCCTTTATGCAAAGGGAGAGCGGTTTTATACATAAATTATGTAATAATATACACATTTCTTGTATATTTTTTGATTATTTTGTATTTTTATACAAACATTGTCTTTTTGCTTGACTATGCGACGAGGCGTATATATAATGATTATCAGTAAAATTTCTAAGGAGATAAACAGATATGGCAAAAGAAATCAAAAAGGTTGTTCTCGCCTACAGCGGCGGACTTGACACTTCAATAATAATTCCGTGGCTGAAAGAAAACTACAACAACTGCGAGGTGATCGCGGTGAGCGGCGACGTCGGCCAGGGAACTGAGCTTGACGGTCTTGAGGAAAAGGCGATAGCCACGGGCGCTTCAAAGCTCTATATCGAGGATTTAAAGCAGGAATTTGTTGATGATTACATTATTCCCACCGTTCAGGCGGGAGCCGTTTATGAAAATCAGTATCTGCTCGGAACGGCTTTCGCACGCCCGATAATCGCCAAAAGAATCGTTGAAATAGCCAAAGCCGAGGGCGCCGACGCGATCTGCCACGGCTGCACGGGAAAGGGCAACGATCAGGTAAGATTTGAGCTTGCGATAAAGGCTTTTGCTCCCGAAATGCAGATAATCGCCCCGTGGAGAACTTGGGAATTTAAAAGCCGCGAGGAGGAGATAGAGTATGCCGAAAAGCACAATATCCCTCTTAAAATAAACAGACAGACGAATTATTCAAAGGATAAAAACCTTTGGCATCTCAGCCACGAGGGGCTTGATCTTGAAGATCCCGCAAACGAGCCGAAATATGACGAAATTCTTGAAATGGGTGTTTCTCCCGAAAAAGCGCCCGACAAGGCGACTTATCTCACCCTGCATTTTGAAAAGGGCGTTCCCACCGCTGTCGACGGCGTTGAAATGAACAGCGTTGAGCTTGTAAACAAGCTGAATAAGCTTGGCGGCGAAAACGGCTGCGGGCTTGTTGATATGGTTGAAAACAGGCTTGTGGGTATGAAGAGCCGCGGCGTTTATGAAACTCCCGGCGGAGCCATTCTCTATAAAGCGCACGAGACGCTTGAGCAGATCTGCCTTGACAGAGAGACTCAGCATTACAAATTCCTCATCGCCCAAAAATTCGCCGAGGTCGTCTACTTCGGCCAATGGTTCACCCCGCTCAGAGAGGCGCTCTCCGCCTTTGTCGCCTCCACTCAGCAGAGAGTTACGGGAGATGTTAAAATAAAACTCTACAAGGGCAACATTATAAATGTCGGCGTCACCTCGCCGTTCAGTCTTTACAGCGAGGAATTTGCCACCTTCGACGCGGACGACGTTTACAATCAGAACGATTCCGCAGGATTTATAAATCTCTTCGGTCTGCCGCTCAAGGTCAAAGCGATACTTGACGCGGAAAGAGAAAACAAAAATTAAAATTTTCGGGCGGACTTCGCTGTTCGCCCGAGGCTTATATTAAAGAGGTGGAACCGCTATGGCGCAGTTATGGAAAGGCAGATTTAAAAAAGAGCTTGCCAAGGAGACAAACGATTTCAATTCTTCGATAGGCTTTGACAGCCGAATGTATGAAGAGGATATAACGGGCAGCATCGCTCACGCGCGGATGCTGGGCGACGCTGGGATAATCGAAAAGAGCGAAAGCGAAAAGATAACCGCCGAGCTTAAAAATATACTTGAGGATATTAAAAGCGGCGCTTTGGAAATTGATTTGAACGCCGAGGATATTCACACATTCGTTGAGGGCGAGCTCACGGCGCGTTTGGGGCAGACGGGCAAACGCCTGCACACGGCGCGTTCAAGAAACGATCAAGTGGCGCTTGATATTCGCCTCTGTCTGAGAAAAGAAATCGACGCCGTTTCCGATATGATAAAGGAGCTTATCGCCGTGCTTTGCGACAGGGCGGGCGAAAACACGCTTACAATAATGCCGGGCTACACTCATCTGCAAAGAGCGCAGCCTATAACATTTGCACATCACCTTATGGCATATGTTTCGATGCTTTGCAGGGATATTGACAGACTCGCCGACGCAAGACGCAGAATGAATATCTGCCCGCTCGGCTCCGGAGCGCTTGCCGGAACTACTTACCCCATCGACAGGGAGGAGACGGCGAGGCTGTTGGGCTTTGACGGAATTTCACAAAATTCCGTTGACGGCGTATCGGACCGCGATTTCTGCATTGAGCTTGCGAGCGCGCTTTCCATAATAATGGTGCACCTTTCACGGTTTTCGGAAGAGATAATTATGTGGTGCAGCTGGGAATTCAAATTCATAGAGCTTGACGACGCTTTTTCGACAGGTTCCTCCATAATGCCGCAAAAGAAAAACCCCGACATCGCGGAGCTTGTACGGGGCAAGAGCGGGCGCGTTTTCGGCGATCTCACGGCGCTTTTAACTGTTATGAAAGGCATCGCGCTTGCCTACAACAAGGATATGCAGGAGGATAAAGAGGCGATATTCGACGCTGTTGACACCGTTAAAATGTGCCTCACCGCCTTTATCCCTATGATAAAAACGATGACCGTGCTTAAAGAAAATATGAGGAACGCCGCCGCGAGGGGCTTTATCAACGCCACCGACTGCGCCGATTACCTTGTCGCCAAGGGGCTGCCGTTTCGCGACGCTTACAAGGCAGTGGGCGAGCTTGTGGCGCTTTGCATAGATAAAGGCCTTACTCTTGAAACGCTTGCCATTGACGAATACAAAAAGGTCTGCTCTCTGTTTGACGAGGGCGTTTATGACGCGATAAATCTTGAAAAATGCGTTTTATGCAGACTCGCTCCGGGAGGCCCGTCGCCCCAAAGCGTTGAGGCGCAGATAAAAGCGGCGCGGAAATTCATTGAAAAATAGAGCGATAATCAAAGGCAGATAACAATTAGTTGTTTTTCTGTCTTTTTTATTGACTGAAAACCCTTTTCAGTTTATAATAAATTTATAAATTGATTAAAGGAAATTGATATGGCTTATAAAATTGTTGTTGACTCCTGCTGCGATCTGACTCAGGAGATGAAAAGCTGGAGCTGCCTTGAGGTTGTTCCGATGACGCTTCAGATAGGAGATTACTTCGTCACCGATGATGAAAATTTCGATCAGGATGATTTTATCAAAAGAATGGTGTCGAGCAAGGTGCTGGCGAAATCCGCCTGTCCCTCCCCCGAGGCGTTCGCGAAAGCCTGCGAGGGCGATGAAAGCGACGTTTATTTAATGACTATTACGGACAAACTCAGCGGCTGCTACAACAGCGCCTTGCAGGGAGTTCAGCTTTTCAAAGAAGAGCATCCCGACAGCGGCAAAAACATTCACGTTTTCAACTCGCTTGCAACGTCGGGGCTTGAAACTCTTATGGCATATAAAATAAAAGCGCTTGCCGACGCGGGGGCTCCCTTTGAAGAAATCGTCGGCAAGGTTGAGGACTACTGCGTAAACGGGTGCGGACTTTATTTCTGCCTTGAGAGCATGGACGCGCTCAAGGGAAACGGCAGGCTTTACAATGTGGGGGCGAAAATAATCGAGACGCTGCGCGTAAAGCTGATAGGCCACCGAACGGATTACGGCAATATTTCCATAGCGGGCAAGGATTTTACAACAAACAGAATACTCGCAAAAACGGCCGCCCTGATAGCCAAGGATACGCAGGGCAGTGATTTGAGCGGCAAAACCGTGATAATAAGCCATGTATGCTGTGAGGAAAAGGCAAACAGATTTGCCGATATGATAAGGGAAAATTGCGGTTTCTCAAATGTTGTGATTTTGAAATGCAGCGGTCTCAACTCGCTTTACGCTTCAAACGAAGGTATAATCGTGTCGTTTGAAAAATAAAAAAGAAGATGTTTCGGCTTTAGCCGAGCGCCAACGCTATGATTTATAATTTAATCGCATTCAATGCAAAAAAGCACCCGTATGATGTATCATACAGGTGTTTTTTAATTATAGCTGAGGGGAGCCGAACACAACAAGGTTTTTGCGGGCTTATTTACGCAAATACCGCTTCAAGCCCCTTGTCAATACGCGAGTATTGACTTCGGCGTTTTTCATTGTCTTTGCAAAAATCCTCACCGCAAAAACTGCTTTGCATCCCACGGCGAGGAGTTTTTGAGGGATTTTTGCTTTTTTCGACGCAGGCGGGCTTACGCCCGCCAAGAAGAAAAGGGGAAAAATAACCAAAAAGAACCGCCGTGGGACTTATCGGGTTCGACTCCCCTCAGCTATATCAAAATCTGAAATCGCGGTCGCCGTTTTCTATCTTCACAAGGCGTTCGCGCACGATCTCCTTAACCTTTTCCTTGCCGATATTGTCTATTTCCCTTTCGATAAGCTCCTCGCCTATCCTGCGCGTATCCTCGCTCGCGTAATCCATAAGAAATTCTTTAAGCGTCATAAGCGCGTTTGGGTGACAGCAGTTTTGTATCTGCCCCGATTTGCAAAGGCTCATAAAGCGGTCGCCCGTTCTGCCCTCTCTGTAGCAGGCGGTGCAGAACGACGGTATGTAGCCCGCGCGCATAAGCCAGTTTACAACCTCGTCGAGCGTTCTGTTGTCCGACACGTCGAACTGCTCCGTGTCGTGCGGCCTTTCCTCCTCGCAGTATCCGCCGACGGAAGTCCTTGAGCCGCCGCTTATCTGGCTTACGCCGAGACGGATTATCTTTTCTCTTACCTCGGGCGTTTCCCTTGTGGAAATTATCATACCCGTGTAGGGGACGGCAATTCTGATGCAGGCGGCGATCTTGCAGAACATCTCGTCGCTCAGCGAATTGTCAAATTCCGTGGGATCTATGTCGTCCGCTTTCTTGACGCGAGGAACGCTTATCGTGTGCGGACCCACTCCGTTGACGGCCTCCAAATGCTCCGCGTGCATAAGAAGCCCCGCGAACTCATAGCGGTACTTGTCAAGCCCGAAAAGAACGCCGATGCCCACGTCGTCTATGCCGCCCTCCATGGCTCTGTCCATAGCCTCGGTGTGGTAATCATAGTTGTGCTTCGGCCCCGTGGGGTGCAGAATCTCGTAATTCGCTTTATGATAAGTCTCCTGAAATAGGATATAGGTGCCTATTCCCGCCTCCTTGAGCTTTCTGTAATTCTCAACCGTGGTGGCGGCGATATTTACGTTTACGCGGCGGATGGCGCCGTTTTTATGCTTTATGGAATATATCGTTTTTATGCAGTCAAGGATATACTCTATGGGATTGTTCACGGGATCCTCGCCCGCCTCTATCGCAAGGCGCTTGTGCCCCATATCCTGAAGAGCGATAACCTCCTTTGCCACTTCCTCCTGAGTAAGCTTTTTGCGGGGAATATGCTTGTTTTTTTGATGATAAGGGCAGTATAGGCAGCCGTTTACGCAGTAGTTGGAAAGATAAAGAGGCGCGAACATAACTATTCTGTTGCCGTAAAAATCTTTTTTTATCTGCTCAGCGAGGTCGTATATTTCCTCGGTTTTCTCCCTGTCGTCGCAGGCGAGCAGTACGCTTGCCTCACGGTGGGAAAGCCCTTTCCTCTCCTTCGCCTTTTCGATGATTTTGTCTATCAGCTCAAGGTCGTTTTTATGCTCGTCGGCATAGGCGAGGGTATCGAGTATCTCCTCGTGGTTGATAAATTCCTCCGCCTTCATTGATTTCGGATCGTATTTAGCCATTTTCATTCTCCTTTCGGCAAAACGAAAGCCGCGCCCAAAGAGCGCGGCAGAGCTTATGCAAACAGCTTATTATGCGCGCTTTCGGGCAGAGCCGCATCGGGCGCTTTCCGTCAGACCGTTTTTTCGGTTTTATTTTCACCGTGGCGTTATTTTAACACAGACGAAAGAAAAAGTCCATACAAAGTTTAAAAAGTTTTGCAGGAATATTTTCCGCCGCCGTGAATTTTGATATAATATCATCAAAAGCATTGAAATATTTTTTAACCGATTATATACTTGATTTATATGAGAAAGATTTATCTGCGAATAGGCGAAAAGGACGACGGCCGCAAAATAAAGTATTATCTCTATGATTTCGGCGTTTCCGTTACCCTTTTGCGAAGGCTTAAACAGACCGAAAACGGAATAACGCTGAACGGCTCTCCCGCGCGCGTGATCGACCGACTGCACATTGGGGACACTCTGTGCGTTTCAATCGAAAACAGAGGGAATATGCCTTCTCCTTCAGACAACGGAATATGTATTCTCTATGAGGACGAGGATCTGCTGGCGGTGGACAAGCCGCCGTTTATGCCCGTTCACGAAAGCGGAAAGCACCGTGGCGACGCTCTTTCAAACGCCGCCGCGTCTCATATGCCCAAAAACGCCGCCTTTCGCGCCGTCTATCGGCTTGACAGAGACACCACGGGAATAGTTTTAATCGCAAAGCACGAGCTTGCGGCGGCAAAGCTGGCCGGCAAGGTCAGAAAAGATTATTACGCCATAATCAGCGGCGAGCTTTCGGGGGAAGGCGTTATTGACGCGCCGATAAGGCAGATAAGCGAGAAATCGACTAAGCGCTGCTGCGGCGACGGCGGCAAGCGGGCGGTTACACGGTATGAAGTGATAAAACACGGGGCGGGCCTTTCGCTGCTGAAAATAAATCTTGAAACGGGAAGGACGCATCAGATACGGGTGCATTTTGCCCATATCGGTATGCCGCTTTTGGGCGACACGCTTTACGGCAGCGCCGACGAGCGCATAAACAGGCAGGCTCTGCACTGCAAGGACATATATTTCACCCACCCGATAAGCGGAAAAGAGATGCATATATCGTGCACATTCCCTGCCGATTTCAACGCCGTGGCCGAAAAAATATAAAGGAAGTGAAAAAATGCCGGCGTTTGCCACACACTGCGTTTTTGCCCTTGAACTTGCTGAGGAACTGCAAAAAACGGCGGATATTAAACTGAATAAAAGCGCTCTTTTAATAGGCGCTCAGGGGCCGGATATATTTTTCTTTCACCGTGCGCTGCCTTGGCAAAGCGGAAAAACGCTCAGAAAAGTCGGTTCGGCAATGCACCGCGCCGATCCCGCCTTGCTTTTTGACAAACTTTACGAATACTGCGAAACAGCCGAAAACAAAAGCGTTGCCAAAAGTTACGCTTTTGGCTTTATACTTCACTATTCGCTTGACAGGATATGCCACCCGTTCGTTTACTTTCTGCAAAACAGGATAACGCAAAGGAACGAAAAAGAAAATCCTCACTGCGCTCACAATACCGTTGAATATTCCCTTGATTCGCTTATGATAAGCAGGTATTTCGGTGAAAAGCGCCCAAAAGGCTTTGACACGGCGGCGCTGCTTGATTATTCCGAAGACGAAAAGGAGCAGTGCGCAAAAGCGGTGTCATATATTTCCGGAGTGCCGCCAAAAGAGGCTCAAACAGCCATAGACGATATGAAAAACGCTCAAAAACTGCTGATCGACGCGAATTCCGAAAAAGTTAAAGCCGTGTCCGTAATTGAAAAATTAGCGGCGCCTTTTACGAAAAATTACAGGATTTCATCATTCTTTCGCACAAACGACTTGGAAACAGCCGAAAAATATGTTAATATAAACAGAGGAATATGGCGATCGCCTTTCACCGGCGAACTGCGGCGGGAAAGCTTTTTTGATTTGTATAACACTGCAAAAAAGGACGCCCTGCTGCTTGTTCGGCAATGGCAAGAGGGCGTTTCGGGCAAAGAAAACACAAAAAGCATATCATTTTTAACAGGAGTTGAAAAAGAATGAAAACGATACCGAGCTTTCAGATAAACCACAAAATATTAAAAAAGGGCATCTATATCAGCCGAATCGACGATGATATAACCACCTATGATATCCGTATGCGAGAGCCCAACAGGGAACCCGTGATGACAAACGCCGCTATACATACCATAGAGCATATTTTTGCCACCTATGTGCGCAACACCGAATTCGGCGACAATATAATTTATTTCGGCCCCATGGGCTGCCGCACGGGCTTTTACTTTCTCACCCGTTCGCTTACGGACGGCTATTCAATAAAGCTTATAAAGGAGGCTTTTCGGTATATCGCCGATTATTGGGGAACTATCCCCGGCGCGACGGCTAAGGAGTGCGGCAATTACACCGACCACAATCTGCTTCAGGCCAAAGAAGAGGCAAAATCGTTTCTTGAAATTATAGAAAACTGGACTAAAGACGATTTGAAATATCCCGTTGACGAGGAAAGCGATAAATGAATCGGTATGAAAAAACGGTTTTTACAAATATGTGTATGATCTGCGACGGCAACGGCAATGTGGTGGTACAGGAGCGCAATTCTGATTTTTGGCCCGGGATCGCTTTTCCCGGCGGACATGTTGAAAAAGGCGAATCCTTTACCGACGCCGTTGTGAGGGAAGTGCGCGAGGAGACGGGGCTTACCGTTTCCGGTCTGCACCTTTGCGGCGTCAGAAACTGGACGGAAAAAGGTAAAGGCAGATATGTTGTGCTCGTCTACAGGGCGGACAGATACGAGGGCGATCTCGCATCGTCAGATGAAGGAAAGGTATATTGGGCGCCAATTGATAAACTGGCGGATATGCCCCTTGCGTTCAGAATGGAAAGTATGCTGCGCCTTTTTCTTGACGATACCGTCACGGAATCCTTTATCGTTGAGGAAAACGGCAAATGGATTGAAATTATTAAATAAATTATGCTGAAATTAAATCATAACCACCCGTTGAACGGGTGGTTTGCACAGGCCCTAAAAGGGCCGCCTACTGGCTCGCCGACTGAAAGTC